>DBYR01000016.1:64908-79880 GCA_002310215.1 Bacteroidales bacterium UBA1181 | reverse complement strand
CATCACGCTTCCGCTTGCGGAGGCGGTACCTTCGATATCAAACTGGATGCGTTGCGTCTCGGTGGAGAATCCGGACGGGTTATTACCCTTGAACAGGATCTTATCCCCCTTCTTCGCCAAGGTGACAGGCGTGCCGGGAACCATCTCCGTCCACGTCTCGCCACCGTCCGTCGAATACTTCAGGTCAACACCCGTAGAAGGGAGGTTCCTTCTCATGAGCGGTCTCTTCTCACCCTCCATAGAGGCAACGACAGACTCATCCGAGCGCTGCGTATAAGGGGCAGGCTGGATATCACCGCCGCCCGCTTCACCTTCCGTGACCGTGACGCTGACGTTATCCTCCTCAGCCGTGAACGTCAGATAGTTGGTTTCGCCCTCAACATAATATTTCACTGTCCAACCCTCAGGTATCCTAGACTCTCCATACTCAAGAGCCAATGTTTTCGGGCAGACGAACGTGCCGGCAGGGGCTACGTTTTGGGTCCATAGAGAGGTGCAATCCTCAGCGTCAGACCAATTAACAAATGAGACATGGATTTCAGACAGGTTGGTGCAACCTTCGAACATATTAGCATAACAAGCAAGCGCTAACGTCGTAGCCGGCAATGCCGGGGCCTGCGTCAAACTGGTGCAGCCTGAGAACATCTCAGAATAACAACCAAGCGCTAACGTCGTAGCCGGCAATGCCGGGGCCTGCGTCAGGCTCGTGCAGCCTGAGAACATCTCCGCATAACAACCTCTCTCCAAAGTCGTAGCCGGCAATTCAGGGGCTTGCGTCAGGCTCGTGCAACCAGCGAACATCCTAGAGCAACAACCAACATTCATTGTTGTAGCCGACAATGGAGGGACCTGCGTCAGGCTGGCGCAACCCTCGAACATACTATAATAACTTTGATAAAACAACGTCGTGGCTGGCAATACCGGGGCTTGCGTCAGGCTCGTGCAACCAGCGAACATCTCATAATAGCAAGCACCATCTAACGTCGTAGCCGGCAATGCCGGGGCCTGCGTCAAACTGGTGCAGCCTGAGAACATCTCAGAATAACAATTAGCGGCTAATGTCATAGCTGGCAGTTCGGGAGCTTGTGTCAGGCTGGTGCAACCATAGAACATTCTTTCATAACAATCATTAACCACTGTCGTCGCAGGCAATGCCGGAGCTTGCGTCAGACTGGTGCAACCGCCGAACATTCCATAATAACAACAATCCGCTAATATTGTCGCTGGCAGTTCCGGAGCTTGCGTCAGGCTCGTGCAACCGGAGAACATCTTAAAATAACAGTAATTAGCTAATGTCGTCGCAGGCAATTCAGGGGCTTGCGTCAGGCTGGCGCAATCGGAGAACAGGCCTCTAAAACATTCAATCTCAGTGATTCCCTCATAAAGGCCGATTCCATCGATTAAACTCATCACACTTCCGCTGGCGGCAATAGCACCCGTCATGACGAAGTGGACGTAATCATCCCCCAAACTCCCCAGTCCATCTCCATTACGTCCTTTGAACAGAGCCTTATCGCCTTTTTTTGCCAACACGACCGTATTGCCCTCCTCTAAGGCGGTCCACGTCTCTCCGCCGTCTAACGAATACCGCATGTCAACACTATTTTTCTTGTTCACAATGCCGAACGAAGATCCATCCTCCTCCGCCGTAAAGGTGAGGTAGTTGGGCTCAACCGAGGTCGTGTCACCGACATATTTCACCGTCCAACCTTCCGGTATTCTGCTCTCCCCATATTCCAGGGCCAAGATGTACGGGCAAATGAAGGTGCCGGTAGGGGCAACGTTTTTGACCCATCCAGAAGTCCTCGAACCAGAAGCCCAACCGATAAACGAGACATTGATTTCCGACAAATTGGTGCACCCTGAGAACATACCATCATAAGCAGTTTTAGCCAATTGCGTAGCAGGCAATGCAGGGGCCTTGGTCAGGCTGATACAGTTGGCGAACATGGATTCGTAACATCCTTCCGCCAACGTCGTAGCCGGCAACTCGGGCGCTTGCTCCAGGCTGGTACAGTTGATGAACATTCTCACATAACAATATCCAGGCAATGTCGTGGCCGGCAATACGGGAGCCTGCGTCAGACTGGTGCAACCAGAGAACATTCCATAATAGCACATATAAGTCAATGTCGTGGCCGGCAATGCGGGAGCCTGCGTCAGGCCAGTGCAATCGGAGAACATTGCCGCATAACAACCGCCATCTAATGTCATAGCTGGCAATTCGGGCGCTTGCGTCAGGCTCGTGCATTTGGCGAACATTTCCGAATAACAATTTTCCTTCAACGTTGTGGCAGGCAATTCAGGCGCTTGTGTCAGACTGGTGCAACCATAGAACATATCATAATAACAACGATCCGCCAATGTCATAGCCGGCAATGCGGGCGCTTGCGTCAAACTGGTGCAACCAGAGAATATTGCTCTGTAACAATTTTCAGTCAAGGTCGTGGCTGGCAATTCAGGGGCTTGCGTCAGACTGGCGCAACCTTTAAACAAGCTATTGAAACAGTTCTCCTTAGGAATTTCCGTAGAAAGGCCAGTCCCATCGATTAGGCTCATCACACTACCGCTGGCGGCCACCTTCCCTGTCATCGTAAAAGTTGAACATTGATTCCAACTACTTGAAAGCCCTTCGGGATTATCTCCTCTGAGCAAGGCATGGTCTCCCTTATGGGCCAATATGACCGTGTCGCCTTCCGCTAATGCGGTCCACGTCTCCCCGCCGTCCAATGAATACTGCAAGTTCGGTTTTTTATTTCCGCACACGATTCCGAAGGTAGAGCCATCCTCCTCGGCCGTGAAGGTGAGATAGTTGGTCTCCACCGCGGCCGTATCATCGATATACTTCGCCGGCCAACCCTTTGGTATCCTACTCTCTCCATATTCGAGAGGCAATGCCTTCGGGCAGATGAAAGTGCCGGTAGGGGCTACGTCCGCGACCCACTGGGTAGTGTAATCACTGTCAGCCCAACCATCAAATGAGACATGAATCCGAGACAAGTTTGTGCAACCTCTGAACATATACGAATAACAACTGTCCGCCAATGTCGTAGCAGGCAATTCAGGGGACTGCGTCAGACCCGTGCAACCTCTGAACATATATTCGTAACATTTTTTAGACAACGTCGTGGCTGGCAGTTCGGGTGCTTGCGTCAGACTGGTGCAACCATCGAACATATACGAATAACAACCTTCCGCCAACGTTGTCACTGGCAGTTCAGGGGCCTGCGCCAGGCTGGTGCAACCCGAGAACATACTAACATAACATTCTTTCGCCAACGTCGTGGCAGGCAATTCAGGGGCTTGCGTCAGACTAGCGCAATCATTGAACATCAAATAATAACAACAATTCGTTAATGTCGTGGCCGGCAATGCAGGGGCCTGCGTCAGACCGGAGCAGCCAAAGAACATCGATCTATAACAAGCATCAGCCAATGACACAACTGGCAATTCGGGAGCTTGCGTCAGACCAATGCAGTCTGAGAACATCCCTTCATAACAACTTTCCGCCAACGTCGTGGCAGGCAAATCAGGCGTTTGTGTCAGGCTGCTGCAACCGGCGAACATATAAAAATAACAACGATTCGCCAATGTCGTCGCCGGCAATGCGGGAGCATGCGCCAAACTGGTGCAACCGGCGAACATTCCCTCGTAACAATCTTCAGTCAATGTCGTGGCAGGCAACTCAGGAGCCTGTGTCAGGCCTGCGCAACCTTCGAACATTAAATGATAACACCTTATGGCCAATGTCGTCGCCGGCAATGCAGGAGCCAACGTCAGACCGGTGCAGCCTGAGAACATTCTCCAATAACCTTCAATGGCCATTGTGGTCGCCGGCAATTCAGGGACCAGCGTCAGTCCGGTGCAACCTAAGAACATATTAGCATAACAATAGACCTTCAATGTCGTGGCAGGCAATTCAGGGGCATGCGTCAGGCTGGTGCAATTCTCAAATAAGCTATAGAAACAACCCTCATTAGGGATTTCCGTGGAAAGGCCCGTTCCGTCGATCAGGCTCATCACACTGCCGCTGGCGCCCACTTTTCCTGTCATCTTAAATGTTGAATAATTGCCAGCCCGCGAGAAGCCTTGAGGATTGTATCCCCTCAGCAAAGCCTTATCCCCCTTCTTCGCCAAGACGATCGAGTCGCCATCCGCCAGGAGGGCCCACGTCGCCCCATCGTCCAACGAGTATTGTACATTAGGGTCGTTATACGTGTTTATTATCCCGAACGAGGATCCATCCTCCGCAGCCGTGAAGGTGAGGTAGTTGGCCTCAACCGCAGCCGTATCACCGATATATTTCACCGTCCAACCCACAGGGATCTGGTTCTCTCCATACGCGAGAGGCAGTTCTTTCGGGCAGATGAAGGTGCCGGTAGGAGCTACGTCCTTGACCCATTCGGAAGTGTAATCGCCGTTAGACCAACCATCAAACGAGACATGGATTTGGGACAGGTTGACGCAACCATTGAACATATTCTTATAACACTTTTCAACCAATGTCGTCGCCGGCAATTCTGGGGCTTGCGTCAGACCGGTACAGCCAGAGAACATTGACTGGTAGCAATAAGTCCGTAATGTTGTAGCCGGCAATTCAGGCGCCTGCGTCAGGCTGGTGCAGCCGGAGAACATTTCACAATAACAATAATTAGCCATTGTCGTCGCAGGCAATTCCGGCGCTTGCGTCAAACTGGTGCAGCCTGAGAACATTTCCCTATAACAACTGGTATACATTGTCGTAGCCGGCAATGCAGGGGCTTGCGTCAGGCTGGAACAACCGGAAAACATTTCCTCATAACATGAAGGAGTCAATGTCGTGGCAGGCAATGCAGGGGCTTGCGTCAAACTGGTACAACCAGAGAACATTGCCATATAACAATTAAAAAGCAATGTAGTAGCCGTTAATTCAGGAGCCTGCGTCAGACTGGCGCATCCTGAGAACAAATCATAGAAACAGTAACCACAAGGGATTATTGTAGTAAGGCCTATACCATCAAATAGACTCATCACACTGCCGCTGGCGGCCACTTTTCCAGTCATCTTAAATAACGAATATTGATCTCCACTCTTTGAGAAGCCTTGGGGATTATCTCCCTTCAGCAAGGCTTTGTCACCCTTATGGGCCAATACGACCGAGTCACCATGCGCCAAGGCGGTCCACGTCTTTCCACCGTCCAACGAATACTGCACGTCCGGATTATTATCACCTCTATTCACGATCCCGAACGTGGAGCCATCCTCCTCCGCCGTGAAGGTGAGGTAATTGTCTTTGATAGGCACATCAACAGTGTCTCCATTAATAATATTTTTCACCGTCCAACCCACAGGAATTTTCTTCTCTCCAAATTCAAGAGGGAGATCTTCCGGGCAGATGAAGACGCCGGTAGGGGCAACATCTTTGACCCAACTAGAAGTGACGCCATCGTCAGGCCATTCACTAAATGAGACATGGATTTGGGACAGGTTGGTGCAACCATTGAACATTTCCAAGTAAGTGGAATATCTAAAAGTCGTAGCCGGCAATGCGGGGGCCTTGGTCAGGCTGGTACAACCTTTAAACATATCTTTATAATTTTGGGTTTGCAATGCTTTGGCCGGCAATTCGGGAGCCTGCGTCAGGCTGGTACAGCCATAGAACATCCCCTCATAACAACAATCGGCATCTATTTCCGTAGTTGGCAATGCAGGAGCCTTGGTCAGACTGGTACAGCCTTTGAACATCTCGCCGTAACATCTATATTCCACTTCCATAGCCGGCAATTCCGGGGCTTGCGTCAGACTGGTACAGCCTTCGAACATACTATCATAACAGTTTGAACGCAATGCCGTGGCCGGCAAGGCAGGGGCCTGCACCAGACTAGTACAGCCATAGAACATTGACGCATAACAATCAAAAGCCAATGTCAAGGCTGGCAATTCGGGGGCTTGCGTCAGACTGGTACAATTTTTGAACATAAAGATATAACAATAATCAGCCAATGTCGTGGCTGGTAATTCTGGGGCCTGCGTCAGACTAGTACATTTTTCGAACATGCTCCCATAACACGATTCAGTCAACGTTGTGGCGGGCAATGCAGGGGCCTGCGTCAGGCTGGTGCAATCAACGAACATTTCTTCATAACACGATTCAGCCAATGTCGTGGCTGGCAATGCCGGGGCTTGCGTCAGGCTCGTGCAGCCGTAGAACATTCCACGATAACAAAAATCGCGTAATGTCGTGGCAGGCAGCTTGGGGGCTTGCGTCAGGCTCGTGCAACCTGTGAACATGAATTCATAACAATATCGAGTCAATGTCGTGGCAGGCAATGCAGGGGCTTGCGTCAAGCTCGTGCAACCTCTGAACATGTGATCATAACACGATTCTTCCAATTTCACAGCAGGCAATTCCGGGGCTTGCGTCAGACTCGCACAATGGGAGAACAAACCAGAGAAGCAGTATGCCACACGAATTTTTGTAGAAAAACCTATTCCATCGATTAGGCTCATCACACTGCCGCTGGCGGCCACCTTCCCGGTCATCCTGAAAGGTGAAAAAGAACCCATTCGATCCGTGCGTCCGGAGAAACCTTGGGGATTAACGCCCCTCAGCAAGGCCTTGTCTCCCTTATGGGCTAATACGACTGTTTCTCTTTCTGTCAAAGCGGTCCATGTATCCCCGCCATCCAACGAATACTGCAAATCCGATTTAAATGATTCGCTCGCGATTCCGAACGAAGAACTATCCTCCTCAGCCGTAAAGGTGAGATAGTTGTGTTTGACAGGCAGATCAACAGTGTCTCCATCAATAATATTTTTCACCGTCCAACCATACGGGATACCGCTCGCCTCATACTCCAGAGCCAATTCTTTCGGGCAGAAAAATGTGCCGCTAGGGGCAACGTCTTTGACCCATCCACTACTATTCCTACCGTCAGACCAATCAGTAAACGGGACATGGATTTGGGAAAGGTTGGTGCAACCCGAGAACATATTAGAATAACAACCACCAGCCAATGTCGAGGCAGGCAATTCGGGAGCTTGTGTCAGGCTGGTGCAACCCGAGAACATATTAAAATAACAACTACCAGCCAATGTCGTGGCAGGCAATTCGGGAGCTTGCGCCAGGCTTGTGCACCCTGAGAACATATATTCATAACAATAATCAGCCAAAGTAGTAGCTGACAATTCTGGGGCTTGCGTCAAGCTGGTACATCCGGAGAACATATTAGAATAACAATATCTCGCCAATGCCGTAGCAGGTAATTCAGGGGTCTTGGTCAGGCTGGTGCAATCTTTGAACATATTCTCATAACAGAATTCTGTCAATGTCGTGGCTGGCAATGCCGGGGCTTGCGTCAGGCTGGCGCAATCCTTAAATAAATTCACGAAACAGCTTTCCCCCAAAATTTCCGTAGAAAGACCTGTTCCGTCGATTAGGCTCATCACACTACCGCTAGCGGCCACTTTCCCTGTCATCGTAAAGGTTGAAGATTGATACCTACTCACTGAGAACCTTTGTGGATTATCCCCCTTCAGCAAGGCCTTGTCTCCCTTATGGACTAATACGACCGTGTCACCTCCCGCCAAGGCGGTCCATGTCGCCCCATCGTCCAATGAATACTGCACGTCGGGATTATTGTCACCCGTATGCACAATCCCGAACGTAGAACCATCCTCCTCCGCCGTGAAGGTCAGATAATTAGCCGCACTCGCCGCGCATACGGCGCAGAGCATCATCATGAAAGCTGTAAATATTCTCTTCATAAGCTAAAAAATTTTTTTTCTACTTAAACTTCTCTCCAGCGCATCCTTACCCGACCCGCACGACCTGAGCCCCAACGGGGCGGTGATAACACAGGCAGGGGTGTAAACCCCTGTGTGTGTGTGAAACGACAGGCACATTATTGATAGCCCTGAAAGGGCGACATCCCCTAGGCAGGGGTGTAAACCCCTGTGAATGATGCGGCGGTGCAATCATAGCCCTGAAAGGGCGACACCCTGGTATTCATAACCGGATTGCGTTGGTGCCCCTTAGCGCACCAACACATCCGATGTACCATTATTCGTGCGGACCACATAGACACCCTTAGCCGGCACGCTCAACGCACGCTCCTCATCCTTGGAGTTGGAGACCGCGACTATCCTGCCCGACATGTCATAGAGGGAAACCTTTCCTTCCGCACCGCGCACAAAGATAGTTAAATCATCTGTCCATATAGTGATACCATCGGCCAAGGCTGAGCTTACGCCAGAGCCTTCATCCACATATTTCACCGTCCAACCTTCCGGTATCCTATCCTCTCCATACTCAAGAGCCAATGCCTTCGGACAGATAAAGGTGCCGGTAGGGGCTACGTTGGTGACCCAAAGACCAGTCCCCATACCATAATCCCAATCATCAAATGAGACATGGATCTCGGATAGGCTGGCGCAACCTGAGAACATGTTTCTATAACAACCGGCATCCAATTTCGTAGCAGGTAATTCAGGGGCTTGCGTCAGACTGGTGCAACCTGAGAACATGGAACGATAACAGCCCTCAGCCAACGTTGTAGCAGGCAATTCAGGGGCTTCAGTTAGACTGGTGCAACCTGAGAACATGGAACGATAACAGCCTTCAACCAATGTCGTGGCAGGTAATTCAGGGGCTTGCGTCAGACTGGTGCAACCTGAGAACATATATTCATAACAAAGACCCTCCAACGTCATTACAGGCAATTCAGGGGCTTGCGTCAGACTGGTGCAACCGTAGAACATACCAACATAACAACTACCCTCCAACGTCATTGCAGGCAATTCAGGGGCTTCAGTTAGACTAGTGCAACCGTAGAACATACTGGAATAACAATAATCAGCCAATGTCATAGCAGGCAATTCAGGGGCTTGCGTCAGACTGGTGCAACCTTGGAACAATTTATAGAAACAGAAATTCCCAGGAACTTCCGTAGAAATACCTACTCCATCGATCAGACTCATCACACTACCGCTGGCGGCCACTTTCCCTGTCATTCTAAAAGATGAATTATCCGACTTTGAGAATGAGAAACCTTCGGGATTATTTCCCTTCAACAATGCCTTGTCACCCTTATGGGCCAATGTGACCATTTCGCCTCCCGCCAAGGCGGTCCACGTCTTCCCTCCATCCAATGAATACTGCACGTCAGGATTATTATTATTTATGTTCACGATTCCGAACGAAGAGCCATCCTCCTCGGCCGTGAAGGTGAGGTAGTTAGGATCGATCCTATTATATTCCAATGTCCAACCCACAGGGATCCTATCCTCACCATATCTCTGAGCCAAAGCGCTAGGGCAGATGAAGGTGCCGGTAGGAGCGACGTCTGCGACCCATTCAAAAGTGGCATCCAATTTATCCCAATCATCAAATGAGACATTTATTTCGGACAGGCTGGTGCAACCTGAGAACATACCAGAATAAGAATATTTTCCCAAAAATTCTTTTGCTGGCAATTCTGGTGCTTGTGTCAGACTGGTGCAACCTGAGAACATTCTGTTATAACAATATTCCGCCAACGTTGTAGCAGGAAGTTCAGGTGCTTGCGTCAGGCTGGTGCAACCTGAGAACATACTAGAATAACAAGAATTAGCCAACGTCATTGCAGGCAATTCAGGGGCTTGCGTAAGACTTGTGCAACCTCGGAACATGGAATTATAACAATAATTACTTAATGATGTAGCAGGCAATTCAGGGGCTTGCGTAAGACTTGTGCAATCTTGGAACATACCAGCATAACAACCTCTATCCAACGTTGTGGCAGGCAATTCCGGCGCTTTCGTCAGACCTGTACAACCTGAGAACAATTCTATGAAACAGTAACTACAAGGAATTTCTGTGGAAGAACCAGACCCATCGATTAGGCTCATCACACTGCCGCTGGCGGCAATAGCACCCGTCATGACAAAGTGAACGTCAGCCTTCCCATCACTTAGTCCACCTTCATTATATCCCCTGATGTGTGCCTTGTCTCCTTTTTTCGCCAATAGGATTGTATCTCCAACCGCCAATTCAGTCCACGTCTCCCCGCCGTTCAAGGAGTATTGCACATCTGGCTCAAAATAGTTGTAGGCAATTCCAAACGTAGAACTATCCTCCTCTGCCGTAAAGGTCAAATAATTCGCCGCGCTCGCCACGCATGCGGCGCAGAGCATCATCATGAAAGCTGTAAATATTTTCTTCATAAGCTAAAAAATTTTTTTCTACTTAATCTTCTCGCCAGCGCATCCTTACCCGACCCGCACGACCTGAGCCCCAACGGGGCGGTGACAACACAGGCAGGGGTGTAAACCCCTGTGTGTGTGTGAAACGACAGGCACATTATTGATAGCCCTGAAAGGGCGACATCCCCCAGGCAGGGGTGTAAACCCCTGTGAACGATGCGGAGGTGCAATCATAGCCCTGAAAGGGCGACACCCTGGTATTTATAACCGGATTGCGTTGGTGCCCCTTAGCGCACCAACACATCCGATGTACCATTATTCGTCCGAACCACATAAACGCCTTTGGACGGCACGCTCAACGCACGTACCTCATCCTTGGAGTTGGAGGTCGCGACTATCCTGCCCGACATGTCATAGAGGGAGACCTCCCCCTCCGCACCGCGCACAAAGATAGTTAAATCATCGGTCCATACGGTGACACCATCGGCCAAGGCTGAGCTTACGCCAGAGCCTTCATCATCAATATATTTCACCGTCCAACCCTCCGGTATCCTATCCTCTCCATACTCAAGAGCCAATGCCTTCGGACAGATGAAGGTGCCGGTAGGGGCTACGTTTGCGACCCAAAGACCAGTTCCCATACCATAATTCCAATCTTCAAATGAGACATTGATTTCCGATAGGCTAGTGCAACCTGAGAACATCTCCCAGTAACAACCTTCCAATAACGTTGTGGCTGGCAATTTTGGAGCTTGCGTCAGACCAGTGCAACCATTGAACATATTCGCATAACAAACATAATCCAATGTCGTGGCCGGCAATTCCGGCGCTTGCGTCAAGCTGGTGCAACCGGAGAACATACCATCATAACAGGATTCTGTCAATATCGTGGCTGGCAATTCAGGGGCTTGCGTCAGGCTGGCGCAATCCTTAAATAAATTCACGAAACAAGAATTCCCCAAAATTTCCGTAGAAAGTCCTGTTCCACAGATTAGACTCATCACACTACCGCTGGCGGCCACTTTCCCTGTCATCTTAAAGGTTGGTTGATAAAAGCTCTTTGAGAACCCTTGTGGATTGTCTCCCTTCAGCAAGGCCTTGTCTCCCTTATGGGCTAATAAGACCGAGTCGCCCCCAGCCAAGGCAGTCCATGTCTTCCCACCGTCCAAAGAATACTGCAAGTCTGGGTTGTTGCCAGCGTTGTTCACGATTCCGAACGAAGAACTATCCTCCTCGGCCGTGAAGGTGAGGTAATTGGCCATGTCCTCGATATATTTCACCGTCCAACCTTCCGGTATCCTTTCCCATCCATACTCAAGAGGCAATGCTTTCGGGCAGATGAAGGTGCCGGTTGGGGCTACGTCAATGACCCATTCAGCAGTGTAATCACCGCGATTCCAATCATCAAAGGGCACTTTGATTTCCGACAGGCTGGTGCAACCTGAGAACATCTCGTAATAACAACCCTCAGCCAACGTTGTAGCTGGCAATTCTGGGGCTTGCGTCAGACTGGTGCAATGATAGAACATCCCCCAATAACAATTATCAGCCAATATCGTCGCTGGCAATTCGGGGGCTTGCGTCAGACTGGTGCAACCTTGGAACAATTTATAGAAACAGAAATTCCCAGGAACTTCCGTAGAAATACCTACTCCATCGATCAGACTCATCACACTACCGCTGGCGGCCACTTTCCCTGTCATCCTAAAAGAGGATTTATCCCACTTTGAGAATGAGAAACCTTCGGGATTATTTCCCTTCAACAATGCCTTGTCACCCTTATGGGCTAATACGACCGTGTCACCTTCCGCCAAGGCAGTCCACGTCTTCCCTCCATCCAATGAATACTGCACGTCAGGATTATTATTTATGTTCACGATTCCGAACGAAGAGCCATCCTCCTCGGCCGTGAAGGTGAGGTAGTTAGGATCGATCCTATTATATTCCAATGTCCAACCCACAGGAATCCTATCCTCACCATATCTCTGAGCCAAAGCGCTAGGGCAGATGAAGGTGCCGGTAGGGGCAACGTTACTGACCCATCCATAAGTGCCACGATTTTCCCCCCAATCATCAAATGAGACACTGATTTGGGATAGGCTTGTGCAACCTGAGAACATTCCCATATAACAACAATCAGCTAACGTCGTGGCTGGCAAATGCGGAGCTCGCGTCAGACTCGTGCAACCATCGAACATTTCATAATAACAGGTTTTTGCCAATGTTGTCGCTGGCAATTCTGGTGCCTGCGTCAGACCCGTGCAACCTGAGAACATATGATAATAACAGGATTCTGCCAATGTTGTCGCTGGCAATTCGGGAGCTTGCGTCAGACTCGTGCAACCTGAGAACATAAGGCAATAACAATCATTAGCCAATGTCATGGCCGGCAGTTCAGGGGCTTGCTTCAGGCTGGTGCAATTCCTAAACATATACCAATAACACCATTCGGTCAATGTCGTGGCTGGCAATTCGGGCGCTTGTGTCAATCCTCTGCAATACTCGAACAAACCAAAGAAACAATGACTATTAGGAATCTCCGTAGAACGGCCTACTCCATCAATCAGACTCATCACACTACCGCTGGCGGCCACTTTCCCTGTCATCCTAAAAGAGGAATAAGGACTCCTCCCCTTTGAGAACCCCTGTGGATTGTCTCCCCTCAGCAAAGCCTTGTCACCTTTATGGGCCAACGTGACCACACTGCCTCCCGCCAAGACGGTCCATGTCGCCCCGCCATCTAACGAATACTGCACGTCTGGGTTGTTGTCACCGTTGTTCACGATTCTGAACGTGGAATTATCCTCCTCCGCCGTGAAGGTAAGGTAATTAGCCGCGCTCGCCATACAGACAGCGCAAAGCAACATCATGAAAGCAGTAATTATTTTTCTCATAAGCTGTAATTTTTTATTCTACACTAATATTTCCCCGCCGGCGCCGCCTTAGCGCACCAGCACGGACCGTTCTCCTCCGCTCGTGCGGACCACATAGACACCCTTAGCAGGAACGCTCAGCGCACGCTCCTCGTCCGCAGAGTTGGAGACCGCAATCCGCCTACCCGACATATCATAGAGGGAGACCTCCCCTTCCGCACCGCACACATAGACGGTTAAATCATCGGTCCATACGGTGACACCTTCGGCCAAAGCTGAACTTACGCCAGAGCCTCCCTCCTCGATATATTTCACCGTCCAACCCTTTGGTATCCTGCTCTCCCTATACTCAAGAGGCAGTTCTTTCGGACAGATGAAGGTGCCGGTAGGAGCCACATCGCTGAGCCATCCAGAAGTGGGAGCAGTGCGGAAATCGTCATCTTGCCAATCTTCAAATGAGACGCTGATTTCGGATAGACTCGTGCATCCTGAGAACATTCCATAATAACAACGATATGCCAATGTCGTGGCTGGCAATTCAGGCGCTTGCGTCAGACTAGTGCAACCCGAGAACATGCTATAATAACAATTATTAGCCAATGTCGTGGCTGGCAATGCGGGGGCTTGCGCCAGACTTGCACATTTCGAGAACATGAGGCGATAACATTCAAAATCCAATGTCGTGGCCGGCAATGCGGGGACTTGCGTCAGACTCGTGCAACCCGAGAACATGCGGCGGTAACAACCCCCATCCAATATCGTGGCTGGCAATGCGGGCGCCTGCGTCAGACTCGTGCAATCGGAGAACATGGATTCATAACAACCATCTGCCAACGTTGTGGCTGGCAATGCGGGGGCTTGCGTCAGACTGGCGCAACCCTCGAACATAGAACGATAACACCTGTCTGCCAATGTCGTCGCAGACAATGCCGGAGCTTGCGCCAGACTTGTGCACCCCAAGAACATTTCACAATAACAAGTACCAGCCAACGTCGTGGCAGGCAATTTCGGGGCTTGCGTCAGACTCGTGCAACCGGAGAACATGGATTCATAACAAGAATAATCCAAAGTTGTCGCTGGCAATGAGGGAACTTGCGTCAGACTCGTGCAACCGGAGAACATCCTGTAATAACAAAGTTGTGTCAATATTGTCGCTGGCAATTCGGGAGATTGCGTCAGACCTTCACAACCTGAGAACAAGTTATAAAAGCAGTAAATCCTAGGAATTTCCGTAGAAAGACCCATTCCATCGATTAGGCTCATCACACTGCCACTGGCCGCCATCTTACCTGCCATCGTAAAATAGGAGTAGGATTGCAGAGACCTTGAGAGCCCGTTCGTATTATAGCCCCTCAACAGGGCGGTGTCCCCCTTATGGGCCAACATGACCAGGGCACTATCCTCCAATGCGTTCCATGACTTCCCGCCGTCCAACGAATACCACACGTCAGGACTATTATTTTTATTCACAAGCCCGAACGAGGAACTATCCTCCTCAGCCGTGAAGGTGAGGTAGTTGTAATTGACAGGCACATCAACAGTATCTCCGTCAATAATATTTTTCACCGTCCAACCTATCGGTATCCTGCTGAATCCAAACTCAAGAGGCAACTCTTTGGGGCAGATGAAGGTGCCGGTAGGGGCAACGTTTGCGACCCACCAAGAAGTGTTGTCATTCCACTCGTTGAAGGCGACACTGATTTCCGACAAGCTGGTACAGCCTGAGAACATGTTCCTGTAGCAACCCCAAGCCAGCGTTGTCGCAGACAATTCAGGGGCCTGCGCCAGGCTTTCGCAATCTTCGAACATATAATGATAACAACCTTCAGCCAATGTCGTGGCTGGCAATTCGGGGGCCTGCGTCAAACTGGTGCAGCCTGAGAACATATATTCATAACAATAATCAGTCAATGTTGTAGCAGGCAACTCAGGAGCTTG
>DBYR01000016.1:0-64837 GCA_002310215.1 Bacteroidales bacterium UBA1181 | reverse complement strand
GTATTCGAACATGAACGCGTAACAATCTTCCGCCAACGTTGTAGCAGGCAACTCAGGAGCTTGCGTCAAGCTGGTACAGTATGCGAACATGAACGCGTAACAACCAGCCGCAAATGTCATCGCAGGCAGTTCGGGGGCTTGCGTCAGACTCGTGCATCCTGAGAACATTCCAGAATAACAATAATCAGTCAATGTCGTCGCCGGCAATTCCGGAGCTTGCGTCAGACTAGCGCAATCCCCGAATAAACTATTAAAACATAAACCATTAGGAATCTCCGTAGAAACACCTACTCCATCAATCAGGCTCATCACACTTCCGTTGGCGGCCACTTTTCCGGTCATTTTAAATGTTGAATATTGTCCATCCCTTGAGAAACCTTGTGGATTGACTCCTCTCAACAAAGCCTTGTTTCCCTTATGGGACAACGTGATGGTATCTCCTGCAGCCAGTGTGGTCCAGGTTTCTCCGCCATCTAATGAATACTGCACGTCAGGATTATTTCCTTCGTTGTTCACAATTCCAAACGTGGAACCATCCTCCTCCGCCGTAAAGGTGAGGTAATTGGCCGCGCTCGCCATGCAGACGGCGCAAAGCAATAGCATGAAAGCAGTAATTATTTTTCTCATAAGCTGTAATTTTTTATTCTACACTAATGCCAAGCCATAGCGATGGGGCGATGATCCAATACCATAGAAAAGCAATTCACGTCCATTCACATATTTTTATAGCTTCAATAAACACACATTTCCTATCATCGGCGGCATCAACCACCAATCATGGGGAACACTTTACAAAAAGAATAAGAAAGTTAGCAGAAATACTTTAAATACAGGGAATTATTTAAATATATAATTCGTTTGTTTGTTATTTCTTATTTAATGTCAATGAGAATGGGAGGGACAATACCATGAATTAGGGCAATAACGAAGGGTGGGCGCATCATGTAGGGATGCGCATAATTCATAACAAATGAAAAGGGGCGAATGTTATTCGCCCCTACAATTCATAATTTAAAATTCACAATTATCATGGTGTCGCCCCTTCAGGGCTATAAATACACTCGTTGTTTCATTCACAGGGGTTTACACCCCTGCCTGGGGGATGTCGCCATAGGGCGCTGCCCTAGGCTATATTTGTAGAGCCCTTTCAGGGCTGGGATTTGCGCATCGTGTAGAGATGCACGTAATTCATAATTCATAATTCATAATTCATAATTTTCCAGGGCGCTGCCCTGGGCTATATTTGTAGAGCCCTTTCAGGGCTGGGGTGCGCACATCGTGTAGAGATGCACTTAATTCAAAATTGACTTCGTCGAACTGACGTTTCTTAATTCTTAATTCTTAATTCATAATTCTCCCACGTGTGCCGCCAACAACATCTGCGCCGTCTCCAGCCCCGACTCGCGGCCGAACTCGAACACGAAAGGTTTCTCCCTGCCGACCAGATAGATCGTCAGAGTGCATGGCTTCGCGAAGTTCGCGGAAAAGGTGACGACGCTTCGGTACGGAACAGAGGTGAAGGCATTCTCCGACTTGATGAGCCCCTGCACATCCATGAAAATCATTCGCTTGTCCGTGAACAACAGACATTGGCGGGAGACCGCAAAAGCCGTTTCCACCGTTTCATTCTCCAAAAGGACATTCTCGAAATCACTTCTGATCTTCTTTCCGTCCACCTCACTCGCCTTACCGAGTATAGAATCTATCAAACCCATATTCAATCAATTATCATTTAACATATTTATCTTATCGTCGAAAGAATCCTTGGCGCACAGCCAAGCGCCCACCGCCATCAGGGCTAGTCCCACCCAATAGGTGTGGGGCGGCGTCTGCCGGAAGATCAGCAGCGAGAGACCCGTGCCGATGAAGGGAGCGACCGCATAGTAGGCACTCGTACGGGCGGCACCCAACGACCGTTGCGCATAGATGTCGACGAAGACACTCAAGCCGTACGAGACCAATCCGATGGCCATCGCCGCGAAGATGGGCCAGATAACCTCGATGGTCTCCCCGATGAGGAAACCGATCAGGAGCATGCCGACCCCCGAAAAGATGCCCTTCATGAGGACGATCTGCATCGGATCCTTCGAGGCGATCCGTCGGGTGCAGTTATTGTCCAATCCCCAGCAGAAAGCCGCCAAGATAACGTACAAGGAGCCGGAAGAGAAGCGCAGGCTGTCCATCTCCTCGCAGGAGAGCACGCAGCAAGAGAGCGTCACGAAGGCGATGCCCACCCAAAGCCGCTTGGAGATCCGCTCACGGAAGAAGAGCCATGCGAGAAGGGCGGTCGCCACGATCTCGAAATCGCTCAACAGGGAAGCGTTCGCCGCCGTGGTCTTCTGCAAGCCCACCATGAGGCAGATCGGTCCCACGATATCCAAGGCGATCATCGCTAAGACATACGGCCACTCCTTGCGGTCCAGTTTCTTCTCCACATTATCCGTGCCGTGGCGGCTCCTGAACGACGCGATCGCCAGCATACCCAGGCCCGAACCCAGATAGAGGAATCCAGCCGTCAGGATAGGCGGCAGGTAATCAAGCACGATCTTCGAGAAAGGAGCGTTCACCGCATAGAGCGTCGCACCCAGCAAAGCGAGTAAGATACCATATTGGCGTTTGGTCAACTTCAACATAATCATCCGTTTTCACAAAGATAAAAAGATTCGGGGAAAAAGCAACGCGTACATACGGCGGTTTCATATACTGCATTAGATATATGACATTTACTATTTTACGATTTACAATTTACGATTAGTCGGATGCGGTAATTTCGCATCAAACTACGTGAACCATTTTCTCCGTGAGGAACTATCGCTCCATGCTTCGTCTAAATGAAAGAGCCGAGCGCACATTACGGTGAAACACGTGGCAGCAGTCCATCCCGACCGTCGGCTACTTCTTTTTCTTCTTCAGCATCGTCCCGCATTTATCCACTTTCCTGATAAGGTCCTGAACGTAAGAGCTGATCTGCCGGGCAGGTTTAGCGAGCACCGGTGTCGTCACGGAATTCGTCTGCGACAGGATATCGTTCAGTTCAGCCTTAAGCTCCCCGATCTTGTTCTGCATCGAGCGTTCCGCCCCCGGGCTCACGAAGTTGAGGTCCACGATGCGGTTGTGCAGGTCACTGATTTGGTAGATGATCCGTTCACACCTATGCTGCTGTTCCTCCAACGTGCACGCGTCGATGTAATGTTTCACGTTCTCCTTATACTTGACCGCCAGCTTATTGCCGTCCCCGTTGCGGACAAGCCTCTCGTAGAGGGCCTTTTTCTGTTCGAGGGAGTCCAACCGGAAATAAGCGGTCAGCGAGTCCAGCCAGCCCATTCCATCCACGGCAGGCGGGTTCATCGTATCCCCCGAGGTCAGGTCCTGCGACCCCCCCGCCCCCAGACGCATCAGCGGGTCGTAAGGGACGTGGCTCTCCTTCAGGCTATCCGGAGAGACCATGAAGAATTTATTTTCCAGGCGCTGGTGGTAGGCGCGGGGATTACCCGGCTCGAAATATCCGCTGCACCAGGTCGGGTCGAACATATAAGGGACGCTGTCGATGATGCAGGCGCACCACGCATGACCACCCTCCCCCACGATATTGTCTTTCGGCGTATAACCCTCAATGATGAACATGGGGATGCCCATCCTGTTGGAGGCCTCGGAAAAGAGGCTCGCATAGTTAGTGCACACGCCCTTCTTGTTACGCAAAGTCCAATTGGCCAAGTCCGCGGCGTTATACCTAGTCTGGACATCCGTCACGGAGAGATCATACATGACATTCTCCGACAACCAGTTCTGCAGCGACCAAAGCATCTGGCGCGTGTCACGGCAATTCTCTTTGATATACTTCGCCAGCGCATCAATATCCTTCGAATACTCTTTAGGAACATTGACAGGCTCACTCAACTCCTCCGCACCCATCGCGAAGCAGGAGAGCATCAGCAGAAACATTATAACAGCACTTCTCTTCATATACTCCACATTATGACATAGTCTAAGACAAAGATAACAATAATCGCGAGACCGCAAAAAATAGCCAAATAGTAAATCGTAAATAGCCAAATAGTAAATCACAAAACATTCCAACAGCAGATCGCCCCCAAAATAGTAAATTGTAAATAGTCAAATAGTAAATCCCCCCAACGTTCCAACAGCCAATCGCCTCAAAAATAGTAAATTGTAAATGGTCAAATAGTAAATCCCAGAGGGTAAATAGTAAATCGTCAAATAGTAAATCTAAGAGGGTAAATCGTAAATCGTTAAATAGTAAATAACAAATTGCGTCGCACGGAGAAGTCACAAAAAAAGCGGAGACCCATCCCCGCTTTAATAGTTTCGCCCCCAAAGCACATCACGGATGCACGTAGGTACCGATGTTCTCACCGGCGATCACGCGCTTCAGGTTGCCCGGTTTATCCATGTTGAAGACCACGATAGGGAGACCGTTGTCGCGGCACATCACCGTAGCGGAGAGGTCCATGACCTTCAGGTTGCGCACGAGGATCTCGTCGTAAGAGATATCGTCGAACTTCGTGGCGGAAGGATCCTTCTCCGGGTCGGCGGTGTAGATACCGTCCACGCGCGTGCCCTTGAACATAGCGTCCGCCTCGATCTCGATGCCACGGAGGGAAGAGCCCGTATCGGTGGTGAAGTACGGGCAGCCCGTACCAGCGGCGAAGATGGTGATATAGCCTGCGTTGAGCAGTTCGAGGGCCTTATCCTTGGTATAGAACTCTCCGATAGGCTCCATGCGGATAGCGGTCAGCACCTTGCACTTCGCGCCGGCGGCCGTCAGAGCCGAGCAGAGGGCCAATGCGTTGATCGTCGTGGCGAGCATACCCATCTGGTCGCCCTTCACACGGTCGAAGCCCTTTTTCGAGCCAGACAAGCCACGGAAGATGTTACCACCGCCGATGACGATGCCCAGTTGGACGCCCATGTCAGCTATTTCCTTGATTTGGGCGGCATATTCGCCCAGTCTATTCTCGTCGATACCATACCCTTTTTCGCCCATCAGCGACTCGCCGCTAAGCTTCAATAAGACTCTTTTAAACTTTGCCATACAAAAAAGAATTTAGGTTGATAGTGAGGTCATAAAGGCCCACCGAAATTTCATGAAAGATACAAAAAAAAGAATAGGGAGGCAAGGCGCGGTCCCCGAATTGAACAAAAAAGCCGCATCGGGTTAGGATGCGGCTTTTCATATACTGAAGAAATCTTATTCAGCCTCAGTTGTAGCGACCTCAGTAGACTCAGCGGCAGGAGCTTCCACTGCAGGTTGAGCCTTCTTTCTGGAACGACGGGTCTTCGTAGCCTTCTTAGGAGTAGCATCCTTCAACATCTTCTCGTTGAAGTCCACCAACTCGATGAAGCACATTTCAGCGGCGTCGTTAGCGCGGAAACCAGTCTTGATGATACGCGTGTAACCACCTGGGCGGTCAGCGATCTTCTCACCGATTACCTTGAACAACTCAGTGACAGCCTTCTTGTTTTGAAGGTAGCTGAAAACAACCCTGTAGTTGTTCATCAACTTAGCCTCGTCCTTATCCTTAGCCCTCGTCAACAATGGCTCGATGTACTTTCTCAACTCCTTAGCCTTAGCGGTAGTCGTCGTGATTCTCTTGTGTTCGATCAAAGAGATGGCCAAGTTAGCCAACAGAGACTCTCTGTGTCCCTTTTGTCTACCAAGATGGTTGAATTTTTTATTGTGTCTCATTTTACTTATTCTTTATCCAATTTATACTTAGAAATATCCATACCGAACGAAAGGTTCAAAGTATCGAGGAGTTGGTCGAGCTCGGTCAAAGACTTCTTACCGAAGTTTCTGAACTTAAGTAAGTCGTTCTTGTTGAATACAACCAATTCGCCCAATGTCTCGACGTCAGCGGCCTTCAAGCAGTTAAGCGCGCGAACGGAAAGATCCATATCGACCAGCTTAGACTTGAGCAGTTGACGCATGTGGAGAACCTCCTCATCGAAGTCGTCATTCGAACCTTCATCCGCCGTGTCAAGAGAGATCTTCTCGTCAGAGAACAAGAGGAAGTGTTGGATCAAAATCTTGGCGGCCTCCTTCAAGGCGTCTTTCGGATGGATGGAACCATCGGTATCGATTTCGATCACGAGCTTCTCGAAGTCAGTTTTCTGCTCGACGCGGTAGTTTTCAACCGCATACTTGACATTACGGATAGGAGTATAGATAGAGTCAATCGCGATGACCCCGATTTCAGAACCCGGAATCTTGTTCTCGTCGGCAGGGACATAACCGCGGCCCTTACCAATCGTCAATTCGATGGTGAAGGAAGCGGAAGGATCCAGACGACAGATGACAAAATCCTTGTTAAGAACGTCGAAACCAGTCAAACTCTTAGCTATATCGCCCGCTTTGAACACTTCAGTGCCAGAGACGTTAATAGAGACCTTCTCATTCTCAATCTCGCTCACTTTCTGTTTGAAACGTACTTGTTTCAAGTTGAGGATGACGTTAGTGACATCTTCCATCACGCCTGGAATCACAGAGAATTCATGGTCAACGCCATCGATCTTGATTGAAGTGATTGCGAAACCCTCCAACGAAGAAAGGAGAATGCGTCTGAGGGCATTACCGATGGTAATACCGTAACCAGGCTCAAGAGGACGGAATTCGAACTTCCCGTGGAAGTTGTCCGCCTCCAACATTATAACCTTGTCAGGTTTTTGAAACGCTAATATAGCCATGAATCAATTATTATTTAGAGTAAAGTTCGACGATCAGTTGTTCTTTGATATTCTCAGGGATATCTGCGCGATCCGGCACGTGGAGGAACTTACCTGCGGAAACAGGAGCGTCCCACTCCAACCAAGGATACTTGCTGTGGTTGAAACCTGACAAAGAATTAACGATTGTCTCCAAAGACTTGGACTTCTCGCGAACACCCACAATCTGACCCGGCTTCACAGAATAGGAAGGGATGTTAACCACCTCACCGTCTACGACGATGTGCTTGTGGGAAACCAACTGACGTGCGGCAGCACGCGTAGGAGCGATACCCAAACGGAAAACGATATTGTCCAATCTGGACTCGAGAAGTTGAAGGAGCACCTCACCGGTGATACCCTTCGAACGGTTAGCCGCCTCGAAGAGGTTACGGAATTGTCTCTCGAGGACACCGTAAGTATATTTAGCCTTTTGCTTCTCAGCCAACTGAATACCATACTCAGATGACTTCTTTCTTCTGTTTACGCCATGTTGTCCCGGTGGGAAGTTTCTCTTAGCCAAAATCTTGTCTGGACCGAAAATCGGTTCACCAAAACGACGCGCAATCTTAGTTTTTGGACCTATGTATCTAGCCATTTTAATTACTGTTTATTTCCAAACCTTGAACCGTGCAGCCGCAATTGCAGAGAGGTTTAAAATGCAATTATCACAATGCGAGATTCGAAAGTTGTTATAATACTGTATTTTTTATACTCTACGTTTTTTAGGTGGTCGACAACCGTTATGTGGTAGTGGTGTTACGTCGATAATCTCCGTCACCTCGATACCAGCGCCATGTACGGTTCTGATAGCAGACTCACGGCCATTACCTGGACCCTTCACGTATGCCTTCACCTTTCTCAAACCAAGATCGTAAGCCACCTTCGCACAATCCTGAGCCGCCATCTGCGCAGCGTATGGAGTGTTCTTCTTGGAGCCCCTGAATCCCATCTTACCTGCTGAAGACCAAGAGATCACTTGACCCTCCGCATTAGACAAAGATACGATGATGTTGTTGAAAGATGAGTGGACATGCAATTGTCCATTAGCGTCAACTTTTACTACTCTTTTTTTGGTTGCTACTGCTTTTTTTGCCATATCTTTAATAATTAAATAGCGTTCGCTAACTATTACTTAGTCGCTTTCTTCTTGTTTGCAACTGTTTTCTTCTTACCCTTACGAGTACGCGCATTGTTCTTGGTGCTCTGTCCTCTCAAAGGCAGACCCAAACGATGACGGATGCCACGATAGCAACCGATATCCATCAGACGTTTGATGTTCAATTGGACTTCTGAACGGAGGTCTCCCTCTACCTTGAATTGGGTACCAATAATCTCACGAATCTTGGACGCCTGCTCATCGTTCCAGTCCTTCACCTTGATGTTCTTATCAACACCAGCTTGTGCTAAGATTTTGTTCGCACTACTACGGCCTATACCAAAGATATAGGTCAAACCGATTTCGCCCCTTTTGTTCTGTGGCAAATCTACACCGACAATTCTTATAGCCATAAACTAATTTTTTTGCAAAAGTATAAAAAATTATCCTTGACGCTGTTTATACTTAGGATTTTTTTTGTTAATCACATACAAACGCCCTTTTCTCCTCACAATTTTACACTCAGGAGTACGTTTTTTTAAAGAAGCTCTAACTTTCATATCTCAATTAATTTTTCTATTTGTATCTAAAAGCAATCCGTCCCTTGGACAAATCATACGGCGACATCTCGACTCTCACCTTATCCCCTGGAAGAATTTTGATGTAATGCATCCTCATCTTCCCGGAAATGTGGGCGGTAATCTCATGCCCATTCTCCAACTCTACACGGAACATCGCGTTCGACAATGCCTCGACGATGGTTCCATCCTGTTCTATAGCAGCCTGTTTTGCCATTCAACTATAACGCGTTAGTACCTAATATTTGTTCAACATATTCAAAAGAAGAAAGAATATCGGGACTATCAGGACCTATCGCAACCGTATGCTCATAGTGAGCGGAGGGTAAGCCATCGGAGGTACGCACCGTCCATCCATCCTTCTCCAAGTAAACACCTTTTTTGCCCATATTAATGATCGGTTCTATCGCGATCACAAGTCCTTCCCGAAATTGAAGGCCCCTTCTCGCCCGACCATAATTCTGAACCAAAGGCTCCTCGTGCATCATCCTTCCGATTCCATGACCGGTCAACTCACGCACGACCGAATATCCGTTTCCTTCGCAGTACTCCTGCACCGCATGACCGACATCGCCCAAACGATTTCCCGATTTGGCCTTGCTGATCCCCAACATCAGAGATTCCTTGGTGGTCCGCAACAGCCTCTTCACATCTTCGGAGACCTCCCCCACGCAGAACGTGTAGCAGGAGTCGCCATGGAAACCATTTATCTGCGCGCCACAATCGACGGAAACGACATCCCCCTCCTTCAGCACATAATCGGAGGGTATCGCATGCACCACCTGGTCATTCACGGAAGTGCAGATCGAATTCGGATAACCCGCATATCCTAAGAAACTTGGGACAGCGCCCTGGGATCGGATGAAATCCTCTGCCAAAGCATCCAGTTGAAGAGTGGTGACCCCGGGCTTCACCGCCTTGGCGATTTCACCCAAAGTCATCGCAACAATCCTGTTGCTTATCCTCATCAACTCTATATCCTCGGCAGTCTTAAGATATATCATACACCGTTAATAAACGGAGACTCCCGAACGTCCCATGAAGTGGCCGGACTCCAACAAATCGTCGTAGCCGTTCATCTTCAAGTGGCTGTTAATCTGCTGCAACGTATCGAGTACCACACCCACGACGATCAACAAGGATGTACCTCCGAAGAACTGCGCGAATTGGGTGGTAACACCGAATTGGCGGACGATGGCTGGAAGAACCGCCAAAATCGCCAAGAAAATTGCTCCCGGCAACGTGATGCGGGACATGATCAAATCAATGTATTCCGCAGTCTCCGTTCCTGGCTTCACACTTGGAATAAAAGAGTTATTCCGCTTCATATCCTCCGCCATTTGCGTCGGATTGATGATGATTGCGACGTAGAAGTACGTGAACACAATAATCAACGTTGCGAAAATCAAGTTGTATACCAAGCTGTTGTTGTCACGCCACATGGAGAAGAACGAACCAGAGCCGTCCCCGTTCCCAAGAACTGGCATAAGCGCCAACGGGATGAACATGATTGCCTGCGCGAAGATGATTGGCATCACATTGGCGGCGTTCACCTTCAACGGGATATACTGGCGAGCTCCACCGAGTCTCTGGCCAGAAACCATTTGCTTCGCATACTGAACAGGAACCTTCCTGACGCCCTGCACCAAAAGAATCGCGGCGCATGACACAGCGAAGAGTCCGACAATCTCAAGGATCAACTTGATAAGACCTCCACTTTCGTTCAAGCATGAAGCGAACTCACCGACCAAAGCGTGAGGGAAACGAGCGATGATACCTACCAAGATGATGAAGGAAATACCATTTCCGACACCCTTGTCAGTAATGCGCTCACCCAACCACATGACGAACATACTGCCCGCACAAAGGATAATCGTGGAAGAAACCCTGAACCACCAGCCAGCTGGCAAAGCGGCGCCGACCTCCCTCAACTGATAAGACAAGTTCAACAAATAGGATGGGCCTTGGAGCAAGAGGATCGCCACCGTCAAATAACGGGTGATCTGGATCATCTTCTTCCTTCCGCTATCGCCGTCCTTCTGCATTTTCTGGAAAGAAGGGACCGCGATGGTCAACAATTGCACCACGATGGATGCCGAGATGTACGGCATGATACCGAGGGCGAAGATCGACGCGTTGGAGAAGGCACCTCCGGAGAACATATCCAAAAGTCCCATCAAACCCGTGGCGGTCTGGTCCTTCAAACTAGACAAAGAACTCATATCTATGCCCGGCAACACAACAAAGGAGCCGAAACGATAGACCAAAACAAATAAAAAGGTGACAAGGATTCGATGTCTCAAATCCTTGACCTTATATATTTCCTGTAATTTTGTTATAAGTTTCCTCATTTCTCAAGAATTACAACAGAACCACCTACAGCCTCAATAGCCTCTTTCGCTGACTTAGAGAAAGCGTGTGCGGAAACAGTCAACTTGCTGGTCAACTGGCCCTTACGAACATCGCCCAAAACCTTGATCAAATCCTTGGAAGAAGCCAAACCAGCCGAAGCCAGCACATTGACGTCAACTGCGTCAATCTTCTTCTCAGAGGCAAGAGCCTGGATGTCGCCAAGGTTAATAGCCTTATATTCCACACGATTGATGTTCTTAAATCCGTACTTAGGCAAACGACGCTGCAAAGGCATTTGTCCACCCTCGAAACCAATCTTTTTTGAATAACCAGAACGGGACTTAGCTCCTTTGTGTCCTCTCGTAGAGGTGCCACCCAAACCGGAACCCGGACCACGTCCGATTCTCTTTCTGCTCTTTGTAGACCCCGCAGCCGGCTTCAAATTACTTAAATCCATTATGTAATGTTTTTAAAGTTAATTACTATTGTTCAACAATCACCAAGTGCTTAACCGCCTCGATCATTCCTCTAACACTAGGGGAGTCCTCGTGTTCAACCACAGCGTTAATTTTCTTCAAGCCCAAAGCCGCAAGCGTATCCTTTTGTCTTTTAGGGCAACCAATCTTACTTCTTACTTGCTTAATCTTAATCTTAGCCATAATTCCAAAAATTAACCTTTAAACACTTTTTCCATCGAAACACCGCGGTTCTGCGCAACCGTGTACGCATCCCTCAGTTCAGAAAGGGCGAGGACAGTCGCCTTCACCAAGTTGTGAGGGTTGGAAGAACCCTTAGACTTAGCCAACACGTCTGTGATACCCACGCTCTCGAGGACGGCACGCATGGCACCACCCGCTTTCACACCGGTACCGTGGGATGCTGGTCTCAACAAGACTTCAGCGCCACCGAACTTCGCTTCCTGCTCGTGAGGAATCGTACCCTTCAGCACAGGGACCTTCACCAAGTTCTTCTTAGCGGCTTCAACACCCTTAGCTATGGCTGCGGTAACCTCACTGGCTTTACCCAAACCGTATCCGACAACACCTTCCTCATTTCCCACAACAACCATTGCGGCAAAACTAAAGGTACGACCACCCTTGGTCACCTTCGTCACACGGTTAATCGCGACCAACCTATCCTTCAATTCCAAGTCGTTGGTTGACTTAACTTTACTATTTTCTCCAGCCATAACTATTAAAATTTAAGACCGCCCTTACGAGCAGCATCCGCCAATTCCTTAATTCTACCATGGTATAAGTATCCGTTACGGTCGAAAACAACCTCAGTGATACCTGCCTCTAAAGCTTTTTTAGCAACCAATTCGCCAACCTTAGCGGCCTGCTCCTTCTTAGGGCACTTCTCAGTCATTCCAAGTGAAGAAGCGGCAGCCAATGTCTTGCCTTCCATATCGTTGATCAACTGAACGTAGATCTGTTTGTTGCTTCTGAAAACTGTCATACGAGGACGATCGGCAGATCCGGAGACCTTGCCTCTGATTCTCCTCTTTATCTTTAATCTTCTTTCAATTTTAGTCGTCATAATACTACTTTTTTACAATGATTACTTAGCACCAGCTGACTTACCAGCCTTACGACGAATCTGCTCGCCAACGAATTTAATACCTTTACCCTTGTAAGGCTCTGGCTTACGGAACGTACGAATCTTCGCGCAAACCTGACCCAACAACTGCTTGTCGCAACTCTCGAGGATAACCAATGGATTCTGGTTTCTCTCACTCTTGGTCTCGATCTTAATCTCCTTTGGCAATTGTAAGAAGATGTTATGGGTATATCCTACAGCGAACTCGAGCACCTGACCTTGGTTGGAAACACGATAACCGACACCAACAAGTTCAAGCTCTTTCTTATAACCCTGAGATACACCGACAACCATATTATTTATCAAAGCCCTGTACAATCCGTGCATGGAACGACGTGGCGCGTCCTCCGCAGAGCGGGTGAACGTGATGGTGCCATCCTTGACTTCAACATTAATGTCGGGATTCACATACTGTGACAACTCGCCCTTAGGACCTTTAACTGTCACAACATTATCCTTCATGGATACCGTAACACCTGAAGGAATACTGATCGGTAAATTACCTATTCTTGACATTTCAAAATCCTCCCAACATTAATAGATGTAACACAATACCTCGCCGCCAATCTTCTGATCACGGGCCTCCTTATCAGTCATAACTCCTTTGGATGTGGACACGATGGCGATACCGAGTCCGTTCAAGACTCTTGGCATATCCTTGTATCCGACATACTTACGCAAACCAGGGGTAGAAACCCTCTTCAATCCCTTGATCGCATTCACTTTGTTGATGGGATCGTACTTCAAGGCGATCTTAATCGAACCTTGGTAACCCTCATCACTGAACTTGTAGTTCAAGATATAGCCCTTGTCGAGCAATATCTTCGTAATCTCCTTTTTCAAATTTGACGCAGGAACTTCAAGCACTCTATGCTTAGCTTGAATAGCGTTCCTCAATCTCGTTAGATAATCTGCTATTGGATCTGTCATAATAAAACAATTAAATTGATCAGGAAAACCTGACAATATTTAACACTAATTTTTTACCAGCTTGCCTTCTTCACGCCTGGGATCAAACCTGCTGATGCCATCTCGCGGAATTGGATACGAGAGATACCGAAGAGACGCATGTAACCCTTTGGTCTTCCCGTCAACTTGCAACGGTTGTGCTTACGCACTGGGGACGCGTTCTTTGGCAAAGACTGAAGAGCCTCATAGTTGCCCTCAGCCTTCAACTTAGCCCTCTTCTCAGCATACTTGGCGCAAAGCTTTGCACGTTTCACCTCACGTGCCTTCATTGATTCTTTTGCCATCTTATTACTTCTTTACATTTTTAAATGGTAAACCAAACTCTCTCAGCAAAGCATAACCTTCTTCGTCCGTCTTCGCAGAGGTCACAAAGGTAATATTCATTCCCAACAATTTCTGTATGGAATCGATATTAATTTCAGGGAAAATAATTTGCTCCTCGATACCGAGCGTGTAATTACCCCTTCCGTCAAGCTTTGAATCGATACCCTTGAAGTCGCGGATACGAGGAAGAGCGACGCGGATGAGCCTCTCCAAGAACTCGTACATCTTCTCCCTACGCAATGTAACCCTCACACCGATAGGCATCTTCTTACGGAGTTTGAAGTTGGAGATATCCTTCTTGGACAATGTTTGAACGGCTTTCTGACCCGTGATGGCGGTCAACTCGTTGATAGCCACCTCGATGATTTTCTTGTCGGCGATGGCCATACCCAAACCCTGGTTGATAACAATCTTCTCCAAAACAGGGACCTGCATCACTGTCTTGTAGTTAAACTCCTTCATCAAGGAAGGAACGATACGCTTAGCGTACTCTTGCTTTAAACTTGCAGTATTCATCATTTAATTTCCTCCCCTGATTTTTTTGCGTAACGCACTAACTTGCCGTTTGCATCCTTCCTGCGGCCGATACGAGTCGGTTTGCCGGACTTAGGATCGATCAAATTCAAGTTGGAGATATGGATAGGAGCCTCCATTTCCACGATTCCACCCTGAGGATTCTTTGCGCTAGGCTTGGTCGACTTCTTAACGATGTTAAGACCCTCAACGATCGCCTTCTGGTCCTTCACAAGGACGCGGAGAACACGTCCCTGCTTGCCCCGAGATTCTCCAGAGTTGACGTATACCGTATCTCCCTTTTTGATATGTAACTTACTCATTTCCTTAAAATTAAGAGTTAAAGCACTTCTGGTGCCAATGAAACGATTTTCATGTTTGTTGCACGGAGTTCACGAGCGACTGGACCGAAGATACGGCTTGCCCTCATCTCACCGGCAGCGTTCAAAAGGACACAAGCGTTATCGTCGAAGCGGATGTAAGAGCCGTCTTGGCGTCTGATCTCCTTCTTCGTTCTAACGACAACCGCCTTAGAAACAGTTCCCTTCTTCATGTCACTCGAAGGAATGACATTCTTGACAGTAACGACGATAATGTCGCCCACCGTGGCGTAACGCTTAGCTGTACCTCCCAAGACACGGATACACAATGCCTCTTTCGCACCGCTGTTGTCTGCCACAACCATTCTTGATTCTTGCTGTATCATAATTACTTAGCCCTTTCGATTATTTCAACCAATCTCCATCTCTTAGTCTTGCTCAGCGGACGAGTCTCCATGATGCGCACGAAGTCACCGATGTTGCACTCGTTCTTCTCGTCATGAGCGTGATATTTCTTCGTCTTGTTGACGAACTTCTGATAAATAGGGTGTTTCTCTTTCCACTTAACAGCGACAGTGATGGTTTTGTCCATCTTGTTGCTGGAAACTACTCCCTGTCTTTCTTTTCTTAAGTTTCTCATTGTAATCAGCCCCTTTATTATTTGTTAATTTCTCTCAGCCGCAACTCTGTGTTGATGCGGGCGATATCCTTACGAGCAGCTCTAATCTGCATAGGATTGTCCAACGGAGAAACCGAATGGGTAAGTTTCAACTTAGCCAACTTTTGCTCCTCTGTAGCAAGTCTCTCCTGCAACTCCTGAGTGGTCAAATTTTTTAATTCCGCAATTTTCATATCACTTATGCATTTTGATTTTGAGCGTCATAATCTCTTCTAACAACAAACTTCGTGGTAACCGGCAACTTCTGTGCGGCCAAGCGCAAAGCCTCTTTAGCCACATCGAATGGTACGCCTTCGACCTCAATCACGATCCTACCCGGAGTGATAGGGAATACGAACCCTTCCGGACTACCCTTACCTTTACCCATACGGACATCGGCAGGCTTCTTAGTGATCGGCTTATCAGGGAATATTCTGATCCAAATCTTTCCTTCCCTCTGCATATAACGTGTAACCGCGATACGGGCAGCCTCGATTTGACGTGCGGTAATCCATTTGGTCTCCAAGGATTTGATTCCGAAAGAGCCGAATGCCAATTGGTTTCCGCGGGAAGCGACTCCCTTAGAACGACCTTTCTGCGGTCTTCTGTATTTTACTCTCTTAGGTTGTAACATTTTCCTTCAACTTTAATTCGTTAAACAGAATTATTTCTTTTTCTTCTTGAAGCCCTGCGGCTTGCCGGCGGCCTGAGCGTTGTTCCCTGAACGACCAGCCTCCTTGGAAGCCGTGAAGTTAGGAGCCAAATCCCTCTTGCCGTAAACCTCACCACGGCAAATCCACACCTTAATGCCTATCAAACCTACTTTCGTCAAAGCTTCAGCCTGAGCATAGTCGATGTCAGCCCTGAACGTGTGCAATGGAGTTCTTCCCTCCTTGTACATCTCGGAACGTGCCATCTCGGCTCCGTTCAGACGTCCGGAAACCTGCACCTTGATGCCCTCGGCGCCCATACGCATCGTGGAAGCGATCGCCATCTTCGTAGCGCGGCGGTAAGCGACCTTACCCTCCACCTGACGAGCGATGTTGTTCGCCACAATCATAGCATCCAATTCAGGACGCTTTACCTCGAAGATGTTGATTTGCACCTCCTTGTCGGTGACGCCCTTCAACTCTTCCTTCAATTTCTCAACTTCTTGACCACCCTTACCGATGATGATACCCGGACGAGCCGTGCACACCGTGATGGTAACGAGCTTCAATGTACGTTCTATTACTATTCTAGAGACGCTAGCCTTTGCGAGACGGGCGTTGAGGTACTTTCTGATCTTAGCATCCTCCACAATAGTATCGCCGTAGTTTTTACCGCCAATCCAGCTGGAATCCCAACCTTTGATGATTCCGAGACGGTTGCTAATTGGATTTACTTTCTGTCCCATCTAACAATTAATTTTTACTTTCTTTAGAATTAATAGAATCTACATATATCGTCACATGGTTAGAGCGCTTACGGATCCTGTAACCCCTACCCTGCGGAGCTGGACGGAGTCTCTTCAACGTCCTTCCCTCATCCACAAAAATAGTGCTGATGTACAGCTCCCCGCTGTCAGCCTTACGCTCGTTCTTCTGCTCCCAGTTCGCGATAGCCGAACGAAGCAACTTCTCCAAACGGTTGGACGCATCCTTGGTGGAATACTTCAACACGCTCAGAGCCTTGTATGCCTCCATCCCGCGCACCATATCTGCCACGAGGCGCATCTTGCGCGGAGATGTAGGGATATCATTCATTTTGGCGAAGCTTTGAGTCTTGAGAGCCTCCTTCTTGACGGCTGCCCTCTCGCGCTTCTTTAATCTTCTATTTTCTTTTATTACACCCATTTTGAAAAATGTTTTAGTAAGTTTTCACGGATTATTTCTTCTTGTTTCCACCGTGTCCCCTAAACGTGCGTGTCATGGAAAACTCTCCGAGCTTGTGGCCGACCATGTTCTCCGTAACGTACACAGGGATAAACTTATTCCCGTTATGAACTGCTAATGTATGGCCCACGAAATCAGGAGAAATCATGGAGGCTCTCGACCAAGTCTTGATCACGGACTTCTTACCGCTCTCATTCATGGCCAACACCTTCTTCTCGAGCTTTACGCTAATGAACGGGCCTTTTTTTAATGAACGACTCATAAAAATTACCTTTTAAATTACTTTTTCCTTCTTTCGATTATATACTTGTTGGAAGCAGCCTTTGGAGATCTCGTCTTGTAGCCCTTAGCCAACAAGCCTTTCCTTGATCTTGGGTGACCTCCTGATTGACGGCCCTCACCACCACCCATCGGGTGATCTACTGGGTTCATCACAACGCCACGGTTACGTGGGCGACGTCCCAACCAACGTGAGCGACCTGCCTTTCCCGAAGACTCCAAAGCGTGGTCGGAGTTACCTACCGTACCAATCGTCGCCTTGCAAGTACAAAGAATCATTCTGGTCTCGCCAGAAGGTAATTTCACGATAGCATACTTTCCTTCTCTCGAAGTCAACTGGGCGAATGTTCCCGCGGAACGCACCAAAGCAGCTCCCTGGCCCGGACGAAGCTCCAAATTGTGGATCACCGTACCGAGAGGAATGTTCTGCAGCGGCAACGCGTTTCCTACCTCAGGCGCAGCTTCCGCTCCCGAAAGCAACTTCTGCCCAATTTGCAGTCCATTAGGTGCAAGGATGTAACGCTTTTCACCATCAGCATAGAACAAAAGAGCGATACGCGCCGAACGGTTCGGATCGTACTCGATTGTCTTCACTACTGCTGGAACACCATCTTTGTCTCTCTTAAAATCAATTACTCTATACTTTCTCTTGTGTCCGCCTCCGATGTAACGCATGGTCAACTGACCTGAGTTGTTACGTCCACCAGTCTTGCGTAAACCTACGACAAGAGATTTCTCTGGCACGTTTGTGGTAATTGATTCAAACGTACCAATAACTTTGTGTCTTTGCCCCGGTGTTGTGGGCTTAAATTTACGAACAGCCATTTTTATTCAATATTGCTATAAAAATCTATTACTTCACCTTCCTTCAAGGTCACGTATGCCTTCTTGTAGGACACGTCACGGCCCGAAAGAATGCCGGTCTTCGTATAACGGCTCTTTGCCTTGCCTTCCACTCTCGCAGTGTTGACTGAAGCAACCTTTACATTATACATCTCCTCGACAGCCTTCTTTATCTCTAACTTGTTAGCCGTCGGAACGACACGAAAACCATAGCGAGAGTACTTCTCGCTAAGGTTTGTCATTTTCTCTGTTATAATCGGTTTAATTATGATTCCCATCTGTTCAACCTCCTTAAGCCTTTAAATTTTTCTCAATATTCGCCAAAGCGTCCTCCGTAAAGAGGAGACATGCAGCTCTCATAATCCTGTAAGTGTTTAACTCTGAAGAGATTACGACATCTGCGTCCGGAATATTTTTCGCCGACAAATATACATTTTTATTTGGTTCCGACAAAACTAAAAGAGATTTCTTATCGGATGCCTTCAAACCATCGAGCAAAGACGCGTAATTCTTGGTCTTTGGCTCATCAAAACTGAGGTTCTCCACCACCATGATCTTGTTCTCTTTCGCCTTGGTTGACAATGCTGACAAACGCGCCAAACGCTTCGTCTTCTTGTTCAACTTGAAACTATAGTCGCGAGGAGTTGGTCCGAACACGCGGGCTCCACCAACCAACACTGGTGAGTTGATGTCACCACGACGGGCTCCACCTCCACCTTTTTGACGTCCTAACTTCCTAGTACTACCGGAAATCTCGCTTCTCTCCTTCGATTTGTGCGTACCCTGACGTTGCGCAGCCATGTATTGTTTTACAGCGAGGTACATCACATGCTCGTTAGGTTCGATGCCAAAGATGCTCTCGTCCAAAGAGACCTTCCTTCCAGTATCTTCTCCCTTAATATTATATACACTCAGTTCCATTACTTATTCACTATTACGATTGAACCTTTAGCTCCCGGCAACGATCCCTTTATAACCAAAAGATTGTTCTCTGGGATTACTTTTAACACCTGAAGATTCTGAACTGTCACAGAGTCTCCTCCCAAACGACCAGCCATACGCATTCCCTTGAACACCTTAGCTGGATAAGAACATGCGCCGATAGAACCCGGAGCTCTCAAACGGTTGTGCTGACCATGGGTTGACTGCTGCACACCACCGAATCCGTGACGCTTAACTACGCCTTGGAATCCTTTTCCCTTTGACGTACCGACAACGTCCACGAAATCCTTCTCGGTGAACAATTCAACTGTGATCTGGTCGCCCAAATTGTACTCCTGAGCAAATCCATTGAACTCGGCCAAGTGTCTCTTTGGTGTCACACCAGCCTTCTTGAAGTGGCCCATCTCCGCTTGTGTGGTGTGCTTCTCCTTCTTATCCTCGAAGCCCAACTGAAGCGCGTCATAGCCATCTTTCTCGACGGTCTTGATTTGTGTGACAACACAAGGACCTACTTCGACAACAGTGCATGGAACATTCTTTCCATCGGCACTGAAAACGGATGTCATTCCGATTTTTTTTCCAATTAATCCTGGCATTTCAATAAATATTAATGATAACTACACTTTAATTTCTACCTCAACTCCGCTTGGCAACTCCAACTTCATCAATGCGTCGACTGTCTTCGCTGTTGAGCTGTAGATGTCGATCAATCTCTTGAACGAAGAGAGTTGGAACTGTTCTCTCGACTTCTTGTTCACGAACGTTGAACGGTTCACTGTGAATATACGGTTGTGGGTCGGCAACGGAATTGGTCCGCTCACTACAGCCCCCGTAGACTTCACGGTCTTCACGATCTTCTCAGCTGACTTGTCAACCAAGTTGTGGTCGTAAGACTTTAATTTGATTCTAATTTTTTGACTCATCTCTTTGAATCTATTTTAATATTACAATAATTCTACTTTACCCTTTGCTTCTGCGACTACAGTCTTGGCGATCGCTGTGGATACCTCAGCATAGTGAGAGAACTCCATTGAGGAAGTCGCACGTCCTGAAGTGATCGTACGCAAATCGGTCACATAACCGAACATCTCTGCCAATGGCACCTTAGCCTTCACGATACGTGCTCCTGAACGGCTGGTCTCCATTCCCTCTACTTGTCCACGACGCTTGTTCAAGTCACCGATCACATCTCCCATGTTCTCCTCTGGCGTGATGACCTCAAGCTTCATGATTGGCTCCATCAAGACTGGCTTAGCCTTCGCACATGCCTCCTTGAACGCCAAGTTAGCGCAGATTTCGAATGACAACTGGTCTGAATCGACTGGGTGGTAAGAACCATCCAACACGGTAACCTTCAACTTCTCCATTGGGAAGCCCGCCAACACACCATTCTTCATGGCTGATTGGAAGCCCTTCTGGATAGATGGGATGAACTCCTTAGGAATGTTACCTCCCTTAACCACATCCTCGAATTGCAATGAACCCTCGAATCCTTCGTCAGCCGGACCAACCTTCACAACGATGTCGGCGTACTTACCACGACCACCGGACTGCTTCTTGTAAAGCTCGCGGTGCTCAACTGTCTTCGTGATAGCCTCTTTGTAGCTAACTTGTGGACGACCTTGGTTACACTCAACCTTNNTCACGTTTCAGACGGTCGATGATGATATCCAAGTGAAGCTCACCCATACCTGAGATGACGGTCTGGCCTGATTGCTCGTCTGTCTTCACCGTGAAGGTAGGATCCTCCTCGGCCAACTTAGACAAACCAACGCCCAACTTGTCAACATCAGCTTGTGACTTAGGCTCGATAGCGATACCGATCACTGGATCCGGGAAGTCGATAGACTCCAATACCATGTGATCCTTCTCCTCCTCACCGCACAACGTATCACCCGTACGGATATCCTTGAAACCTACACCGGCACCGATATCACCTGCGGAGATAACCTCAACTGGGTTCTGGTGGTTGGAATGCATTTGGAACAAACGTGAGATACGCTCCTTCTTTCCTGAACGAGTGTTGAACACGTATGAACCCGCATCGATCTTACCTGAATATACGCGGAAGAAGCACAAACGGCCTACGAATGGGTCGGTAGCGATCTTGAACGCCAAAGCACACAAAGGCTCGTCCTCGTTTGGATGACGGACAACTTGCTGATCAGGGTTCTCCAAAGAGGTTCCCACGATCTCTTCCGTATCCAATGGACTTGGCAAGTAAGCGCACACAGCATCCAACATGGTCTGCACACCCTTGTTCTTGAAGGATGAACCACAAATCATAGGGTTGATCTTCATCGCGATGGTACCCTTTCTGAGGGCAACCTTGATTTCTTCCTCAGTGATGGTGGAAGGATCGTCGAAGAATTTCTCCATCAACGCGTCATCGCACTCAGCGACTGACTCCAACATCTTATCTCTCCACTCCTTTGCCTCTGCGACCAAGTCGGCAGGGATCTCCTCGATGGAGTACTCAGCACCCATGGTCTCATCGTGCCAGAAGATGGCCTTCATCTTAATCAAATCGACAACGCCCTTGAAAGTCTCCTCGCATCCGATAGGAATTTGGATTGGGCAAGGGTTAGCGCCGAGCACCTCCTTGATCTGCGCGTACACGTCGAAGAAGTTGGCACCGGAACGGTCCATCTTGTTGACGTAGCAGATACGAGGCACAGAGTACTTGTCAGCCTGACGCCATACGGTCTCTGATTGAGGCTCAACACCACCAACCGCACAGAACGTAGCGACAGCGCCGTCCAAGATACGGAGTGAACGCTCCACCTCGACCGTGAAGTCAACGTGTCCCGGAGTGTCAATCAAGTTGATTTTGTACTTCTTGTCATTGTATTTCCAGTAAGTGGTGGTAGCGGCGGAAGTGATAGTGATACCTCTCTCCTGCTCTTGAACCATCCAGTCCATGGTAGCGGCACCATCATGAACCTCACCGATTTTGTGAGTCAAACCAGTGTAGAACAAGATACGCTCTGACGTTGTTGTCTTACCGGCATCGATGTNNTGAGCCATGATACCGATGTTTCTTGTATAATGTAAATCAGCTTTAGCCATTTTGTAAATCTTATATTTGATTAGAACCTGAAGTGTGCGAACGCGCGGTTAGCCTCGGCCATCTTGTGCATATCCTCTTTTTTCTTGAATGCACCGCCTTGGTTGTTGTAAGCGTCTGCGATCTCCGCAGCCAGCTTCTCTGCCATCGAATGGCCACTTCTTTTACGTGAGAAGATGATAAGGTTCTTCATAGAAATAGACTCTTTCCTCTCTGGGCGAATTTCCGTAGGCACTTGGAACGTAGCACCGCCTACACGGCGAGACTTCACCTCAACTTGAGGAGTGATGTTCTCCAAAGCCTTCTTCCAGATTTCCAATGGAGTTTTTTCCTCATTAGGAAATTTTGACTTAACGTTTTCCAACGCTGTGTAGAATATATCGTATGCGATAGTCTTCTTACCGTCATACATCAAATGGTTCACGAATCTCGTAACCATTACTTCGTTGAAGATCGGATCTGGTAAAATGACCCGTTTCTTTGGTTTTGCTTTTCTCATTTTTACTCAAAAATTTTTCGTTTTTGTTTTGGTTGCAGTTGCTTCAACGGCTTCGCTTAGCCATTTACTCAACCGATGTAATCCGCTTAGGTCGCCCTACCGAATTACTTTTTCTTTGCTGGAGCTGCTTGTCCCGGCTTAGGTCTCTTCGCACCATACTTGGAACGACGTTGCGTACGTCCGTTCACACCTGCGGTATCCAATGTTCCGCGAACGATGTGGTAACGCACACCTGGAAGGTCCTTCACACGACCACCACGCACCATCACGATGGAGTGCTCCTGCAAGTTGTGTCCCTCTCCCGGAATGTAAGCATTCACTTCCTTCTGGTTCGTCAAACGTACTCTGGCAACCTTACGCATTGCTGAGTTAGGCTTCTTAGGGGTCGTAGTGTAAACCCTCACGCAGACGCCTCTTCTCTGTGGACATGAGTCCAAAGCAGGAGATTTGCTCTTGTCCGCCTGACTTGCCCTTCCTTTTCTAACTAACTGCTGAATTGTAGGCATTTCGTTAAACTTTTAATCTTTTAAGTTATTAATAAATATATTTTTAGACACTCTACTAAAAGTGGGTGCAAATTTAGAAATATTATTTCACCCCACCAATTTTTTTTGTTGTTTTTTCTCAAAATATTTTCCGGACCCGTCAACCAGCCCCCTCCACACGCCATCCTCTCACATTTTTTTGTTTCTTCGGCTTGTAAGGCTTATATTTGTACCTAACTTATATATAAAGGATGTCTAACTCCTAAGTTATCAACCGACATGAAAAGCAAAAATTCATATATGCGCTACGCGACCATCGCCGCTCTGTTCTTCGCCGCGGGACTAATCATATTCAAGACATATCCCAACTTCGGAAAGTTCAAATACAACTACGCCATCGAAAAGCCTTGGGAATATGAGGCCTTAACCGCCCCTTTCGCCTTCGAAATCATGAAGTCCAAGGAAGACGTCAAGAAGGAGGAGGATAGCCTCCTGAAGGATTTCACCCCTTTCTTCGTCCACGACGAAACGGTCTCTTCCAAAGCCATCAACCTGCTGAACGAGAAGTTCGGCAAAGTGGACGACGAGGCGGCGGTCGAATACAAGAACTACATCTCCCGCAAACTGAAGTCGCTCTACGCCAATGGCATCATCTCGGCGGACGACATGGAAAAACTATCGGAGGAGGGCAAGGACGAAATCAACGCACTGAACGGCAACCAATCGAAAACGCGCGGCATCTCCTCCCTGCACACCACAAAAACAGCCTACGAAAGCATCATCAACGGGACTCCCGCCTCGCTCGACAAGGAGACGCTCCAAGGATATAACATCAACAACTACATCCACGAGAACCTCTCCTACGACAAGGAGAAAAACGAATCCGTGAAAAAGGAACTGCTCAAGTCAATCTCCCTCACCAAAGGCCGGATCCAAAGCGGGGAGAAAATCATAGACCATGGGGAAATCGTCAAATCACAGACCTACGACATACTGAACTCCCTCAAATCGGCCGTGCAGGAGAACAGCGGAAAGGCGAACTCCCAACTGATCAAGGTGGGACAGGGTATCATCATCGCCATCATCCTTTGCGCCTTTTACCTCTATTTGCTCCTTTTCAGGAAACGGTTCTTAGCGAATCTCAAAAACGTGGCATTCATGTTAGGGATGATCGTCATACTCTGCGTGCTCACCTCCATCATGGTGAAGGGCGAATACACGCCGAACATCGTGCCTTACGCCCTGCTACCGATACTGGTGACCTGCTTCTTCGACACGAGGACGGCGCTCTTCGCCCACCTCACGGCTATCCTTCTCGCCTCCTTCATCGTACCGAACGATTTCGAGTTTCTCCTACTCCAGACCATCGCGGGCATGATTTCCATCTGTACGCTGAAGAACATATTCATGCGTTCCCAACTGGTGCAGGCCGCCATACTCATCACCATCACCTACTGCATCATCTACGTGGGCAACACGCTGGTGCACGAGAATGGGGTGGAACACTTCGAATGGACCATGCTGCTGTTCTTCCTCGGCAACGGTTTTCTGCTCTTGCTCGCCAACCCGCTCATCTTCATCGTGGAGAAGATGTTCGGATATGTGTCGGACGTCACGTTAGTGGAGTTGGCGAACACGAACAACCCGCTCCTCAGGAAATTCTCGGAGGAGGCTCCGGGCAGTTTCCAACACTCCATGCAAGTGTCCAACCTCGCATCCGACGCCGCCAGCCGAATCGGCGCCAACCCTATGCTGGTGAGGACGGGCGCACTCTACCATGACATCGGCAAGATGGCCAACCCCGCCTTCTTCACGGAGAACCAGTCGAGCAAGAACCCTCACACCGAGATGGACGACGAGGAGAAAAGCGCACAAATCATCATCCGCCATGTGGCGGACGGCGTGAGCATCGCAAAGAAATACGGGCTGCCGGAAAAGATACAGGAGTTCATCAAGACCCACCACGGGAAGAGCAAGACGAAATACTTCTACTACACCATGAAGAACAAATACCCGGATAGGGAAATCGACGAGTCCAAGTTCACCTACCCCGGACCGCTACCAACCTCTAAGGAGATGGCCATCCTCGTCATGTGCGACTCCGTGGAGGCGGCCTCCAGAAGCATGAAGGAGTACACGGACAAGAGCATCAACGACTTGGTGGAGAAAATCATCACCGACCAAATCGCCGACGGCATCTTCGAGGAAACGCCAATCACCTTCAAGGAAATCAACGACATCAAAGCCATCCTCAAAGAGAAGCTCAAGACAATCTACCACACACGCATCATCTATCCAGAGCTGAACAAAAAAGAGGAGTGATAAACTTATATGAACGCATTCCAAGGGATGCGACGCCAAGACAAAAAAAAAGACCAAGTCAACTTGGCCTTTTTTTGTCAAAGTAAGTCTGTCGCTACAGACCCTTCCTCCGTATCCCTCGATTCTGGCCCCCCTCACCGCTTCGCATGCATCGACTATGTCGTTGCCGGGCAAAACAGCTTCGGGGAAGCTCCAAGGGGCGGTCGAGCCCACTACTAGTCCTTCTTCGACGATCATTACAAATATAGGCATTTTTTCAATAAACACAAAATATTTTAGACTTTTTTCATGCATAGTTCTAAAATAAAACGTTTCCCTTGTTTTCCTGTCTTATGATAGAACAACACGATTTTTGATTCAGGCTTAGCCCCACCGCAATAGCAGGCATCAGCATATTTAGGCGCATACCCTAATTCGAAATAGGATTTTAATGCGAGGAAAGAGGCGAAATATTTGTTGGTGTACAACACGTTTCCCTTCGCCGAACCAACTCCCTGCTTGTCTCCGAGACACTCCCGTATATATTCATAGAAGGCAATAAAGTCATCTCGCGTAACATTCTTCAACACATTTGATAACATGTTATATTCTTTCTCGGAAACAGAATCCGCATCGTGGGCCTTCTTAACAGCATCGCTCATCATTTGGGGCGTCAAATATACTTTCATTTCTTCTTTCTGAGGGAGCGTGGAAGCGGACGAATCGCCCGTGATTTGGAAGGAGAGGAATTTCGCCACCTTTAATATGGTTGCGGCATTTGTTCGGATATACGCAGGAATCTTAGACACACTTCCTCCCACGGAGGAGGATAGGGTTTCTCTTTGTAACCCCCGCACTTTCTTCAGCTCGGCGACCTGAGCGGAAGATTCACTGACCTTCTCTAAATATAACTCAGTACCTTTTTTCCTAATAAGCGAATTTGACTTCACCACTCCATTCCTAATGGCATGAGGCACGGTACTAACATCAACATATTCCCTATTGTTCCTTTCATTCAACACCGCAATGCTGCTACTAAACTCTTTCGGATATTTATTCCGCAGAGTCGCAAGATCCGACAAATAGGTTTCCACAATTTTCCTTCTTCCCCCATTCACATCAAACAAAGGCTTTAATATAGCATAATATGTTTCATTCAGCCTCCTTTTCCCCAGACTGAAAGTTTCGACGTCAACCGACTTTATACCCTTATCAGCAAGGAATTTCACAAGCTCACTTTTAACGGTATCGACATCTTTCCCATAACAATCCTGGAACAATATTTGGTCTGGTTCTTTATTTATGAGAGACATTTTCTGGGGGAAACATTCATCCATGTAATTGGAAAATGGATTCCAATAAGGTTGAAGACTACTCTTATCGTAGTAGAAAGGTATTGGCTTTTCTCCCAATGTCGACGTGGAAGAGCAACAGAGGGAGAAATCCGGGGTCCTGATGAGATGCCCATATCGGAACCCAAGGAAATCCTTGCATAAATGACAGATTCTGTCAATCAATCCGCTCAACACTTCGCATGAATTCTTGTACGACATGTCTACACATGCAGGCATGAAAAGATACTGATTAAAATGGCACGGCTCCTCTTTCCCATACAACGACGGACCGATCACGACAAACCTATCGACCATCTCATTCCCGGTTCGGAGGAAAGGATACCTCCTTCTAAAAACAGAATTATAGAAAACGATGAACTCATTTATCGCATTGCGCATATCTTCCAAGAAAAGCAGAAAGAACTGAGGGCATTCCTCCCCACTATTTTCTATGTTTTTCATGTCTTCGATTATCGAACGGAGCCTTCCCCAACATTCGTGCAACTTGGAACGTTTATAGTTCGGCAAAACCTTCTCCCACTCCACATCGTATACCGTGAAACGACCAACAAACGAGACAAAATGATCATAAATAAGACTGGCATTCTCGACACACAACTTCGCAGTACGCGCTGACAGCACATTAATGTTAACTGACGACTCAAATTCAGTCATTTGTTTCAAGTTGGGGATATGGGACCCTATTTCTCCCAAGCGTCTATATAGCACTGGGAATTGGTTCTTCTTCACCAAAACAGGACGGATGTCGACCTGGGTCTCCACATAAGTGCGGTCACATGTAAACTGATAACAATACATGAAACTATTCTCATGAAAATCCACCACAAGGGCCACATCATAAGCATCGGACACCTTAGTGGGAGCAGCCGCTCTTGTGAGCCCGTATTTTTCCGCAACCGACTCATCCTCATAAAACACATATTCGATAAGGTTTCTGTAATATGCAAACGCTTGGTCGCATGCCTCTCCCCCTGGATAACTCTTTTTGATTACATTCTTATCGTCCGTGGCGAAAGTATATTTCTTATCTTCAGGGAAATAGACGAGGAACCCGTCCGAGGTGATGGCCGTACCCGATTTAATGGTCAACGTGTCATTCGCATATTCGTAGGCAAGGCCCTCAACAACGCCCTTCCCAATAAGTTGCACACGGGATATGCGGTTCTGCTCCTCCACATAACCGAAGGAATTGTTCAACAACACATTGGTCAGAAACTGTCCTGATTCGAAATTAGGGAAAACGAATTTATTCTGTATCATAATAAAAAATATTTATATCTTGACAATATCTATGAATGTACCAGCCATGGATCCTATAACACGGGCAAGAATGTGTCAGGCCCTCGATGGACTATTTTTCTTTAGACTCGAACCTTTTTAACAGGCTCTGCACAATTGCCGCCACTTGTTCCGCAGAGGCAAGAGGCGAGTCATCTTCGGAGGATGAAGGCGATTCACCATGCGCGACCACCTCTGTCTCGACCAAGCCGCCGGAAAGGTCCGGCAAGAGCACCGCATCTCCAGTCTCCGGCAAATAGAAGTAATTCAAATATTGCGAGCCAGGAGGATAGACATTCACCAACTTGTTGAACACGCCCATCAGAGATTGGATGTTTTCCGCCGACGCATACTTTTTGTCGGAGTTATACAGGGAATCCAACACATCCTCCAGTTCATGCATAACGTCGGCAGAGACCCAACATATTTTCGAAACGACATGTGCGGGCAACTCTTCCCTGATTACATTCTCCGCGAACATCCTGTAGTTACGGTCTCCGGTGTAGTCCAGCCACCCGGGAAGGACTACCGTGACATGGAACGAATAGGGATCATCTACCTCCTCGGTGCCGTTCGCGTCCTTCCTCATCTTCAAAAACGTGTTTTTGGATTTGTCGCAGAGGAAAAGGATATGTTCCAATATGTGCAGGGAAAATTCATCGCTATCGTTTCCTTCCTGCCTTAACGCTTTGCCGTCTTTCACATCTGGGATGTTTATGCCCAACTTGGTCAGAATCCTTCTCTCCACACCACTGAGTTCCCTCCGTCTATATTCCTCGTGGATTTCTTCGCCATTCTCATTCAAGAAGGGGAAAGCGAAAGTCGAGCGGGACCTGTTTTTGCTTAATGACGGATACGACCGCAACAAATTCTTCTTTTCGCAGATGGAATCCGTCGTATTCGAAGACGAAGAGAGGGCCTCGCAGAGCATTTCGAATTCGGGAGCAAGCAATTCATAATACTCGTAGGAAACTCCCTCGTAATATTCAGGGAAAGTCTCATTGAACCGGGACAACAAATGGTCAAGTATTCTCTCCCTGACGATTCTTCTGTCACCCGCTAATAATTCATAGAATTTAGTTGCAGCATACCTATTTTTGTCCTCTCCGTACTTCAGCAATCCGGATATGTCATCCAATTCGTCATCGGACAAAAGACCATGGAACCACGACACATCAGGATCATTCTCCGTTTCCTTAACAGAAAAAAGGTCACGGATGGAACCCAATCGAACAAGATAATCGGATATGAACTGATCGAATAAAGAGAGATAACCCTTTAACTGTTTCGACCGGCCTTTCACCAGTGGAGTATCACTCTTCGCCAAGTATTTTCGCCTCAGCTTGTAACATTTCGGAAGAATATTTTGGAATGAATAGTATTGCCGTACATTCCTATATCCGCTCTCCATCGAAGGCACATCAAAGAATGTCTTATTCTCCGGCACAGACTCATCCTCCTCGTCATCCCCCAAAAGTTTTTTTTCAAGCTTAAGCGGAATAGAGAAAGCGCCCCTGCACACGGATATTTCATTCCGGAATTTGACATCTGGTTTTTCCCAGAGAAGAGGGGAAAGGCGGAAATAACTTTCATCACCGTCAATGGATATACAATCAACCTCTTTCTTCAGTATATTTTGATCGTCATCCTCCTTAAAGACGAACTGGAAATTCGACACGCCACATACACCATCGACCTTCATGATAATATTAATGATGTCAGACACGTATAGCTTTTTCTTATTATTAAATTGGAACAATTCGTCGACATCTATGAATCCCAGGAAGCCTTGCTCCTCCCCCGTATAATACCCTTGAAAGATTTCATCGTATGTTTTCCCCTTTTCCAACAACTCGGACAATGTATAACGAGGAATCTTCGGCGAAACATACGAATCCATACGTTGGTATATATCATGAATAACACGAGGCAAGTCTGAATATTTTTCCACCTCTATTCCCAAATCGAAACACACATCCACGGGCTTCAAGAAAATCCAATCTTCACAAGAGAGAAATCTTTCACATAAGTTCCTATGTTCGTTCAGCAAATTAGACACTTGTACTTTGACCCGATTCCTCACATCATCGTTGTCTTCACATTGGATCCTAACCTGATAAAAACCTTTCACGAAAACGCTGTCGTGACCGATCATACTCATCTCTCTCCCTTCTTTCTCTCCCTTCTTATATGGTTCCAGCCACACATTTTGGACCTCCGGGACATTTTCGAGAATCAATTTTCGATAATCCAAAATGGTCAACGGATTGGACGTCAGTATATTATGCGGAAGGAACAACGTCCCGTCCCCTTCCTCCAATGTCGGGCTACTATTGCCCGACTCCGTCAACAAGTCCTTTATCTCGAAACCGGTGCGGTAGGCAAGATCGGAGAGGGAAAAACACAACGCCTCCCAAATCGTCACCCCGGGATCGTGCAAATTAAAGTCCGTCCAATTCTGACGGGCGATCTTTTGGATATACTCCAGACCCATTGTCCTCATTTTGTCATAATCCAAAGGGGACAATGCGTCTAAATCCATCATATTATCGTTGTTAGAATCCATAAATCATTTAGAGCTATATATCTCAATTTCATGTTCCTTATATGATGTGAATATAACACGGGGGTCCTCCATCAACTGCTCCACCGACTTGCTCGACGACTCCTTCCCGGTTCCCTGCTCCTCATAATAATGCAGTTTTAAATCCGTCATTTCCACGTGATCAACGCACTCTATATTCTCGAGGAAAAAAGCTATGTCATATTCTGTTTTCTTCTTTGAAAAAAATGCGTCGGAACCATTATCCGACCATGGAGCGAGATACCTCACCAACTCATTTTCTATAAATGTTTTATAGTATACGGTATCTATATACCCCTCCTTTAATTCCAAATGAGCTTCCACTTTTACGCTCACATATTTAGGAGAGTGAACATCAATCTTAAGAAACGGAGAAGCTACCTGCTTGATTTCATCCATGACCTTACACTGAAGGGATTCGTCCAACTGAGGGGAAAACCTATCGCTATCTTCCGAGCTAAGGTACCTATGGTCAGGGATGACGAGAAGTACGACGTGACCGGGTTGTATCGCCAGATCCTCGTAATTAGTATACCGCAAACACTTGACTGCGGCAATCTGGGGGAACTTCTCCAACACAATCCGTTCATAATCCCAGCCAGACCAAGCCCTACCCTTGTGGCGTAGTCTTTCACTAACACGACACTTGAAGATATCAATGGATTCATCGGATTTGCCCACCTCCCCGTCATAAGGTTGCGTCACCTTTTTCACACCCAATATAGTCGACTCCGTCTTTTTGATGCTGTTAGCGGGAAGTATCTCTCCAGCAGTCATAACCCCTTGTGAATTAGGATTATATTCCACCTCCACAGCCTGCGTACATATCTTTTTCACCCCTATCTTTCCTTGGGATTCCGATAGAAATGCCCTGATTTGGACCTGCCCCAATGGGAGATCACCATCCATCAAAACGGCTTTTTTAGGAATACGCAGATAGACGATGCCACTTCTACTTAACGAAAGGGTGCTATCTTTCAGGACATTCCCGATTCCCAACGGGAACCATTCGCAGCTCTCGTCCATATACTCCCATTGGCATATTCCATTATGTCCGCTCGCCGTCGAATCCATCTGGAAAAAGAGAGAGACGACAGTCGGAGATGTTATGCCATCAAGAGAAATCAGGAGGTAACTTCCTGCCATGTGACTTTTCAATTCGCGGGATAACCCGTCAGGATTTTTTCCCCCTTTAAAGAAATTTCCGCTCCGTACAAGACCACATGGTGTAAACAAATGGAATTGATAGGTTGGCAACTCAATCGTCACATCCCTTGCAAGTGGTTTTTTCAACGAGAAAGGAGTGGCATCGTAGCCTTTTCCTATAGACTTTTTTTCAATCAACTGTTTGGCAATATGTTGCGGGTCAAAAGTATTTTCTGGTGTATATGAAGGTTCGGCATCAGATCTACCACCCGTTATCTCCCCATTTTTCAGAACTGCTTTAAGGGAATATTTATATTGTTCATTTTTTTCATACATAGGTCCATAGGGCAACACCCCCACTTTATTAGGGAAAGTCCCGTATGCGTTTTCAATCAACAAGTTCCGGCTTTTTTCCACAAGGACAGACAAAGACGGCCACGAGGCATACTTTTCCACCTCTTTTAGGTTTTTTGCGACAAAACGAACAACAGGGTCTTTGGTATCGAATCCCTCACCATGCACCTTCTTGTCATACGAGCATATTTCGTTTGAAGCGATACCCTTACCTTCTTCAACCTTTTCCCACCCCGACCAGCAAGTAATATAAACATCAAACGCACTAAGAGAAGGCGATTGGATCTTAACATTGACCCCCTCCTCCTCCACATTAAACTGAGGGGAGGAAATAGCGAAACCATAGCCAACGGGGAGGGCGGGAAGAGTGCTTCCTGTAGGATTTTCCGAGAATCTGCATGGATTCACCATCATTTCCCCACTATTATTCACCCGATACTCCGCAAAAGTCTTAACCTTAGCCCCATTCAACACCAATTCATCCGATGAGGCATACGTGATGGGTTTGCCCGAAGCGTCTTTGCCGGCATTAAACAATGTGCCTTTGGGGATACACAAACTATCTTGTCCCTTGGCGATCTCCATGAAGACCATAGCCTTCCCAACGACACCCTTCTTGGGCTTAAACCCCAACACATCTTGGTAGAAGAACTGAAGGTGACGTTCCGTAATCTCATTGAAGTTCTTTTGTTGTACTTGGTAAAACTTCAAGAACGTCAGAATCAACGCCAAATGGGGAGGAACGGTCCCTTCCTTCATCATTTTCTGAAGGAGATTCTTTTTCAACGACACCTTCCGTTCTGGGGTATCAGAAGAATCGGCCGGGCCTTCAGGCGAAAGACCGTCAAAGATTTCCGTAAAGAATTGAGCCCAATTATATTGGGTGTTTTTGTTGCTGTCATCATAGAATTTGACATTCTCCCCCCAAAGAGCCATCTGCTTAAGCAAATCATCATAAGTCCGGCTATCCAACTTCAGATAATCCGCTTTCAGTTCACGAGGCAATCTGTCTCCTTGGGAAACGCCGTTGGAATCATTTGACAGATATCTTTGCAAATCCATTCTTTACTCTCCTTTCTTTCAATACAATACAGAAAAACTAAAATTGTTTTGCGCACCAGTATTTCGGATGGTGTAGTTCAAATCAACAAGAAGTTTCCCACCCATGAGCTCTTCCAGATTGATGTCCACACTATTCAGTTTGATGCGTGGCTCGTATTGGCGGACAATGGTTTCCACCAGCCGCTGGACATTGAGCAACGTCACCCGACTATTCGATGAGAATTGGAACCGTTTTAAGTCATTTCCGAAGTCGGGATGAAACAAGCGTTCTCCGACATCCGTCGAGAACAAGATCTTCAGGCTTTGCTCGATTTCCTCCCTGTCCGAGACCATATCTACCCCTTTCTCATTCATGTCGAAATGAGGGGGAAAACACCATCCTTTTCCTATGAAATCCTCTGCCATATCATTATCCTCCTATTATCACTGTCGGACATCCCACTGCCGCCATCGCTCCACACCCGCACAAGTCGGTCGTCCGCAACGCCGGCTTGCCGCCAATCAGCACGGTCGCACTGCCTGCGACAAAAGGGGAAGAGGGCACATGGCCAGGTGTAACGATTGCGCACACATGGGTGTCTCCCATCACCGCCGCCGGCATACCGCCAATCGACACCGTTGGCACCCCCGGACCCAGGACCACACCTCCGTGGTTGGTCATATCTCCTACTCTAACCGCTGCCGCCATATATAATCACACTTAATTGTTAGCACTAATTTATTTGCACCAATCCGCCTTTGATGACCGTGTTGCCGCCGGCGGAAACCTCGGCCGACGCACTTCCCTGAGCCACCAACTGCGCATTAGCTTTTATGTTCACATTGGTTCCCTCGATGCTGACATCCTGTGCCGCCTTGAGGGTCAAAGCCTTTTTACTCTCAATGGTAATGCCTTGATCGTTCATCACAATCGTATTACCGTTCTGGTCTTCCAACGAGATACCCTTCTCGTCGTCGCTGATTATCAACTTGTTACCACCAGGTGTCTCCACCGAAAAGGCTTTCTTTTCGTCATCAAACAGCAATTGGATGTTCTCCCTGCTGAAGAAACCCTTCACATGGTTCTCGTCAGTAATCTCCAACGGCGCAGGGGATTTCTCGCTATAAAGCATGCCAAGGATCACCGCGTCATTAGGATTGCCATCGACAAACCCCACAATCACCTCGTCTTCCTTTTCCGGCATAAAGAAACTGCCCCGTTTGTTTCCCGCATCAAGAGTCGCCACCCTACACCACAACTTCATGTCGTTGGAGTTCAGCAAACGCACATAAATACGGTTCATCCCCTTCGGATCGCCAGCCAAGGACTCCACCTTCGCGATCAACAACCCATTCCTGGACGGTAACATACCCATAGATGTCTGGGGGGCGATATTATCATACCTTTCGGCATAAAAAAGATTTTCAAATCCTATCTTCAGGCAGGTGCTCCATTTCCCACCACGGATCGAATGCGTGACAGAAGAGACCAAGACCTTCCCATCGTACCCTCTGCCCATCTTGTGAATACAGACGACATCACCCGGCAACAAGGGTGCATAACCGACAATGTCTAAAGTGCCGGTCAGGAAAGCGAGGTCATTGCGGACAGACAATGTTTCCAGTATCTTATTTTCCTCTTGCTCACTTCTCATACTGCTTGCGGAATGGACACGACACTCTTCCTCCTTCCCTTTGCCCGCCTCGCTCTGGTTCACGTTGGAGCTGGACGAGGAGTTATCCTTCTGCTCCTGTTCATTGGGATTAAAACTCACCGCATTGTATATCTTGTGAGAGTAGCGGTTGTCCAGTTCCGCATTAAATCCATTGATATTATAGCCATTGACAATATCCAGCACAGGATCCCCGCTCAGCTGATTGACCAGCGTATCAGCGTCAATCTGCTTAACGACAACAGCCTGAGGCGTAGTGAACACCACCTTTGATTCAGCTTCCGCGATCAAATTGATGAAATCCCAATCGGAATAACCTTCCTGATTCAGACATTCGTGAGCATCCCCAGGGTTTTCCACCTGTGCGGGGATATTATATTTCCCGCAGATTGAGTCGATGATTTCACCCACCGATTTCGACTCGTGGCATGTGCCCACGCGGTCTTTCGTCATCTTCTCTGCCTCATGCTTGGCCAAGATGGTAAACAAGAAGGAATCGCCCCGTCCGATAGACCTTTTGACAATCAATCCCTTGAAAACGACATGCTCCGCCTTGTCATAACCGACACTCAGTTCCACCTCCTCGTCGAGGTCGAATCCAGCTTCATCAGAGACATAGTATTCAATCTCCCCAACCCCTTCCTGTTTTTCCACCTTAACAATAGCGTTTTGGAAGGTAATCTCTAAAGTTGAAATCTTATTGAACGCCATGGTCGTGCTGATGGATGTGATATATTGGGCATATCCCGTACTCTCTCCACCCACCTTGACGTCATAGTGGACGAACCCGTTCAGGTCAACATATTTTATATCTCCCTTCTCCGCCATACGCTACCTCATATTGACAATTCGAACAATGAATCGAGGACTTTGTCCTTCGCCATGGAGATCGCGTCGAGAAATCCATCCGGCTTGTCTCCTCCCTTAGCGGCCTGGTCATCTTCGCCTTCCTGTTCCGGCTCTTTCATACATACCGACTTAAAACTGCATGTCACCTTAGCCCGAAGAGGAGAGCCATCCGGGTTAAACATCTGGTAATCGGTCTTGAATGAAGTAATCACGCAGAAGAATATCTCGTCACAATACGTGATGGATACATAGTTAGGCTTATAGCCAATGCCACCTTCCACCTCCTTAAAGAAAATCTTTTTCAGTTGGTTCAGTTGTTTCTTGACGGAGCCCTTCTCCTGGAAGGAAGGCACAACGCCCGTACCATCCAACACCAACGAGAAATCGTAGTCTATTGGCTGCATATTCGCGAACCGTCCGACGGATACGCTGTTCGTCATAGCATTTTCCTGGCTATACGAAACAGACATACTCTTCGAAAACTGGTCGGGATTAATCATAACCCGATAGGAGAGCGGAACAGACTCCTCCTTGCCATTTTGTTTTACGGTTTCCTGCATCATAGACTTAAACTCCACGTCCTCAAAGGCTTGGAAAGTCATAAACTCTTTTTTCCCAGTGCCACTTCCTAAGATACTCATCGTTCTCTCCTTTTCTTAAGTTCATTATCATAGGCATCCTGCCCCGCAGGATAGTCAATCGGCCTCTCCTTCTCAAAATCAGTCTGACGGGAGGAGGGTTCCCCCTTGTCCATTTTCCCCACTATGTTCGCCTTAATGGTTAACTCCCTTATCTTGACAGTCATAATCAGAATATTCGTTTAGAATAGTTATATGCTAATTCGAGTGATTCGATCACCAACTCGCTCTTATCGGCGCCCAAGGCACTCACCTCCAGTTTCACGGGGTAAGCATTGTTGAAGGCCCACACTTTCACGGGGATATGCTTCTCATTCAACAGTGTAACCACTACGGTACAGGGGTGGAAATTGAAGTTATAAATGGCTTCATTCGCCCACATGACCAATAAAGAAGGGGTCGTGGACAAGGCTCGTTTCAGCACCAAGTTATCGTACTTGGCAGGCTTAGGCAACCGATACGTAAACGAGTTGTTGCCACCTTCCACCACCTCCTCCGTCTGCAGGGACGCCGAAATGCCGGAGACCTCCGAGAAGGCCATTCCGATGTTGTCGTCACCGTTCAATGCATTCTCCAACAAACCGCCCAACCCCAAGCCGACGCTGAGGAAAGCCACCTCGAAATGAAAGGCGGGAACATAGCTATCCGCTTTGTGACTCATTACAAAAAAAACTGTTGGTTCGACATAAGAGGGTGGTCATCGTCTGAAGACGACGGCCACCCCTTGACATTCTAACCCCTTGTGACAGTGAAGCTTTCGTAGGCCAACTCCACTGACTCGACCAACACCTGCCCATCGGAAGCGTTCAAAGAACCTCCGTCGTATTTGATCGGAAAAGCGTTCTTCAAACTCCAGGTCACCACTGGCTCATGCGTCTCGTTCAACAGGGAGATGGTGATGTCCCTGCGCTCCACCGTGTTGTTGGCGATGGTGTTGAACCAATCATAGAAGCCATTATCGGTCGCCATGGAGCCACGCTTCAAGGTCACATTGTCGTACTTTTTCAGTCCAGGCATCTTGAAGGTGGTATACTCCTTGTTGGCCCCCTCGCGATACTCGATCGGCGTGGTGGAGACACTCAAGCCCGAAACCTCGGAGAAACTTACATTTTCGTCGTCGTCGCTCCACTTCACCGTGAAATGGAAGCCTGTTAATGGATAATTATTTGTAGCCATTTGATTATTCAGTTATTATGTTAATAAATTGATGGACAACTCCTTAAGCCTCCTGCAGCTTATGTGAGAACTTCAGGATGATGAACTCGGCAGGGCGAACCGCAGCCAAACCGATTTCGACGATCATATTTCCTGCTAAGATATCCTGCGCCGTCATGGTCTCGTCCAATCCCACACGCACGTAGAAGGCCTTTTCTGGCGTAGAACCCGCCAACGCGCCGTCACGCCACAAGTTGGAGAGGAAGTTCTCGATTTGGCAGCGAACCTTCACCCAGGTGTTGGCGTCGTTCGGTTGGAAGACCGCCCAGTTGGTCGACTTCTGCACGCTCTCCTCGATGTAGTTGAAGAGACGGCGCACCGGCACATAGCGCCACTCGCTGCTGTTGCCGTCGAGTGTGCGGGCACCCCATACGATGATGCCCTTGCCCGAGAAGAAGCGGATGGCATTGACAGACTTTCCCGCGACGGAATCCACATTCATATTCTCCTGATCCGCATCGGACAGTTGCTCCATCACATTGGAGACGCCAGAGAGGCTCACATTGGCCGGAGCTTGCCATACACCCTTGTTGGCATCCGTCATGGCGTAGATACCTGCGATGGCGCCGCTTGGAGTGATCACTTGGGCCTTGGCCTGGTACTCCTCCAGAATGTCAGAATAACCCGGTTCGCCTTTGCTTGCCGCATACTGGTCTATTAGACGGATTATCGCCTTGCAATATATAGGCTGAGACTCCTTCTTCCTTTTCGTCGCTCTAATCTGGCTCAGCACCCTTTGGAGCAACGCCTTTTCGTCATCATTCAACGTCAAAGAAGATATGGACTCTTCTGATATGGTACGAGGACTTTGGATTTCCCCAGCATCATTAACGTAATATTCAATCAGATTCCCCTCCGAATCAACCTTATAACATGTCTGTTTAGATGCCTCTTTGAAATTCTTATTCAGGAAATCCTTCTGCGTATTCGCGGCAAGTATTTTTTTATACTCGTTCTCATCCTCGACAAACTCGCCCAACATTTCCGTTTTTACAGTTGTGAGGATAACGTTCCAACCGACAGATTCAGTTTTCCTCGACAAAAGCAATTCATACGCTTTCTTGGCGATGGTCATTTCCTTAGGTTCGACTTCCGCGTCTTCGTATGTCAACTGGTTGCCATCCGGGCTGACGCCGAACTTTTCTATTTCCGACTTGAACTCAGTCATTTCACTCAGCTCATCCAGAACCTGGGCTTTTACATCATCAACCACTTCACTATAGTCAACAGGACAAGCAATGTTTTCCTTATACGAATCGGAGATGTTTTTTTTCAAATCCCTTTGACTCTCCGTGTCATTTTCGTCATATTCGTTATTCAAAACAGCACTGATACGGGAATCAGTCGCCATTTCATCAAAAGAGATCTCCTTCGTGTAAGTGGTCTTCAGATACGGATAATAGGCGGCGCCATAGCTGAGGCTATTTGCCCCCACCCCGTTTCTGAACAGCTCCAATGTTTTTCCTAATTTGTCGTTTTCATCCTGTACATCCATCACATCAAGGATGGCAAAGCGGTCGCCCATCTTTCCGCAGTGGTTCAATGCCTTCTTATGCACCGCGCCTAAGGCATCCGTATTATTCAGCACTAAAGCCGCATCAGGGAACAGCACCAAGGTCACCTCATCCACCCTCTCCAACGGGCCAATAGCCGCTTCGTAAACATCAGATGTTCTATTAAGATCTTCCGCACCGAAATCCCCCTCCTTAGCATACTGTCCGATGGAGCTCACATAGCATGTGCCGCCCCCGTTGTCATAGAAGAGACGCATGCTGTCGTACATAGCGAACTCGTTGTTTTTTATCACATTAACAGTTTCGGTTCCTCTTGTTTCTTGGAATATCTCCAATTTTGGCGCGCCACCGAACTTGACTTCATAATCGACCATGCTGGTCACCTTGACGGGCTTGCCTTCTTGACCATTCGGACACTTAGCCGTAAATCCGATGAAAGCGGGGATTGCAGTGGCTACGCCAGCCANNCCCCCCAGCCACTGAAGGTGGGAACTTGGAGATTTCCTCCACATAGACTCCCGGTGTTTTGTACTCTGCCATAAATCTTTTTTTATTATTAATTAGTTAATACTTATATTTTGTTTTTTAATTCTTCGTCTTCCAGCGCACGGGAGAGGGCCCTCTGCTCCACCTCCGTACGTTCCGCCACAGGTTTGGCATTGATGGCTTTCAGCGCCTCCAGCAAGGCGTCTTGTTGGGCACTTCGGATGGCATACAACCGTTGGTTATAGGTATCCGCGTCCGTTTTGTTCAGCGAATTGATTTCAGCGTCATGCCACGTCTCCTTCCTCCAATAGTCCAATTGTTCCCTCCTCCGTTTCCAGGAATCCGGGTAATCCTCCCCTGGGTTTTCCACCAACGGGTCGATTGGCTCCGCATAGAGTTCAACCATCACTTGGCAAAGGAGTTTTTTCTCCGTCTCCGTCAGTTTCCCTCCGGCGTGGAGTTTCGCCGAGACAGCAGACCAGGAGCCGGAATCCAGCGTCAGGAGGACATTGTCCACGGCATCCACAGGCTTCTCTCTTGTCTCCGCGGAGATGGTCACCATCCTTACCTTGTAGACCACCGAGGGCACCATCATGCCGCCTAATGTTTGCCACATGCTGTTATGTTGTTCGGCGGAGAGGGACTGAAGTTCCAGTTGCATGCCGTTTTTGACGATTTCGTTGGTGCCATCGTTGTAGTTGATATTGTTCATCCAATAGATGACATCGGAGATCTGCGCTATAGCCGTCTCGTAGTCTTGCGCATGGGAGGAGATCAACACGTAGAGATTGAGGCAGACGTCGGGGTTCACGTTCTTGGAGACCACCTTCTTCCTACCGTCATGCTCGTCCACCGCATACCGGAAGGCGTTCTGTGGCTTGCGGGAAGTCTCCTCTTCGATGCGGAGGAGGGTAATCACGATGTCCTCCCCCTCCTTTTGCCCGTCCTTCTCAATGGGGGCAAGGACAATCTTTTCCTTATCCACAAACACCGTCCTCCCCCTGTCTGGGGAGAAACAATCTTCAAGATATTTTTTTATGAGGGTTAATGAGGTGTACATGGTAATTCATTACAATCAATCTTCATCAAGGTTACTTACTTCCGCATATAATATATACTTAACTCATTAATAATCACTGGGAAAACTTTATTAAGAGCTCTTTCAATCGCTCGAGCACAAGTTGCAGCATCTACGTAGTCTAAGAATGGTATATCTTTCAGGTTCGTAGAATCGCCCTTCCCTTTAAAAGAGAAAGTGGCGAGACGACTATTTTTGTCAAATGTCCATCCTGCAGGGTTCGTATCAATGAATGAATTGACTAATCCATCTTGACTTTCTTTATATTTGATAGTATATTCAGCTATCATATCTGCAGAATTAACAATCCTACCATCAATTTTAGTTCGCATAAGAGATAGTACATCATTTTTTAAAGAACTAATAGCAAAGAGCACCGATTCATTGCTAAAGACACCTGTTTTTTTAGACAATAATTCAACCAAAATTTGAATTAGTTTGGCTATAATAGGAATAATAATAGAAAAATACTGGGTTTCATTCCGATGAGCAAAAGCAGTGGCCCAAAAATGAGATTTCAGAGAAGAATCCATACAATAAGTATGGTCTCCATATTGCAATTTTGTAACAGCCATCTCCATTGTAAGATTATTAGAATCAGAGAGACATACCATATCATCTTTATTACATTGTTCTCCTGTGTATATGCCCAATTCAGCCCCTATTCCCAAATTTAGATAATCCCCCTTCCATGCCCATATACAATAATTGGAATTATTATAACTAAAAAAGAACTTTTTCCTCTGCGCACTAGTAAAATACGATAAGATTATATCGTATTCTTCCATATATCCAAAATATCTTTGTATACAATCCAAAATTGCACGATAAAATCCATCAGAACCCTCTCTCATGTCTAAAATATTCGAGGCAACAGAATTAAAAGCATCATGGATCATATCATTACTTTGGGGCAATTCTTCACAACTCCCTCCCCCAGATGCAGAAGTAGTTGTTGGCTCTCTCCTTATGGTATCACCAGAATCTCTCCCCACCTTTCCCCCACCTTGTGCGACATGCGTCAACTCATGCGCCACCAGCCTCTGTCCCTCAGAGGTTTCAGGAGCATATTGCCCTTGGTTGAAGTAGATATCGTTACCATGCGTGAAGGCCTTGGCGTGAATGCTGCTGCTTAAGCCCGCCGCCTCGCCATCGGTATGCAAGCGCACCTGCGAGAAATCACGGTCGAAGCCCCGCTCCATCATGCCGCGCAAGCCATCGGGCATCGCCTGTCCGCCACCCTGCAAATGGTTCAACTGGCTCTCCATCTGCGAAGAGACCGCCACACCACCACCGGCACCTCCGCCCGAAAACTTACGGAACACCTTGCCACTCATCACCTCGTTGGCGGCTACATCGGCTTCCTGCTCGTCAGCGTCACCCGGTTCGGTCATCTCCAACTTGGGATGCACAATCGTACAGGACGGATAGGATTTTGCTAAGCAAACATCCTTTGAGGAATGGGGTTGATGGTTTCTGTTCCCCTGTTGAAATTCTGGAATATATGAAATCATATCTATTTCAGTTTAATTTTCAGTTTGTGCACCAAAGTTTTATTGTTGAAGGATGTTAGCACCTTATACCAAAACACTGTTTTGATCTGTCAGGAGAGAAACAGCCTTCAATATTTTTTATATGGGTCAACATGGTGCGCACAAGAACTTTATATATCAAGAGAAGAAAATTAAAACTATACATATCAATGCTCTTGTTCATAGGCACACTCATTAATTTTCACTTCTTTTGAAGCATTTTTTATTATAATCCACTTTTTGGTTCTGTAATCATAATATTCTAGTGTATCAGAATAGACATCCCAAATGCCAGGTTGTCCACGCTTTCCATTAAACGAAACCGTTTTTTCCTTCCATAAAGCTATGATATAATCAGAATTAACCCTTTCTCCTTTTTTTTCGATTTCGTCAAAAAATTGCTTTAAATATCCTTCATCACTAGTTGGATATTTAGGAGCAGCTTGTCTAAAACCTAGAATTTTTGCATTCGGGAACAACTTTTGATAGCCCAGCATCATATTACTAAATTTATTATTACATAATGTCGCACAACTAGAACTAATTACAATTTCAACATTTTCCAATGGTTTTTTCCCTTTACTTTCCATATATTTCTGGAAGAAAGCTAAACTGAATGTTTTCGAAGATGTTGTATTTGCAAACAAACCGAAATGACGGGATTGCCTATACCGACCAAAATGATGACCTGAAAAAACTATCATGTTAGAATTAGAGAATGACTTATAAACTTTTTCATTAGTATCGTCCGATTGAACATCAAGGCGAGCGTGATATTCGTCTCCTTTCCCCCAATTTGTTCTAGGTAAGTTTTTCGCATTTTGTTCTATTTTTGCTCCCATATCTGTTAATCTAGGGAAGAAACGATTCGAAAAATCATACCCAGATACAACATACCCATAAAAAGGCTTATAGTTTTCAGGTTCATGTTTATCCTCATCCTGTCTTCCCACCTTTCCCCCACCTTGTGCGACATGCGCCAACTCATGCGCTACCAGCCTCTGTCCCTCAGAGGTTTCAGGAGCGTATTGCCCTTGGTTGAAGTAGATATCGTTACCATGCGTGAAGGCCTTGGCGTGAATGCTGCTGCTTAAGCCCGCCGCCTCGCCATCGGTATGCAAGCGCACCTGCGAGAAATCACGGTCGAAGCCCCGCTCCATCATGCCGCGCAAGCCATCGGGCATCGCCTGTCCGCCTCCCTGCAACTGGTTCAACTGACTCTCCATCTGCGAAGAGACCGCCACACCACCACCGGCACCTCCGCCCGAAAATTTGCGGAACACCTTGCCACTCATCACATCATGAGCAGCCGCATCGGCCTCCTGTTCATCGGAGTCGCCCGGTTCGGTCATCTCCAACTTGGGATGCACAATCGTACGGGACGGATAGGACACTGAATTATTATCATTATTAAAAGACGATTTATGACTATTCTTAGACAATAATGAATTTTCACTAACTAACATGGTATTATATTAAGATAAAAACATTTACACATCAACAATTCACAAAGTAATACATCACACCATATCATCTATCAAGCCAAAAATATAATAAAAAAAATACACATCAAAATATTTTTCTATATTTTCATCGCTTTCTTAATTGTAATAAATTTCTTTTTCGATAGTAATGTATTACAGATTAGTCATTTATAATCGGTCAATTCCATTATATTTTTTACATATTTTATATATTTCTATATGATTATAGGTAATTTCTAATTGCATCAATATCAACTTATACAATAATTTAATATATTAGCAAAAGTATTATATTGCATTAAATCATAGTTTCCATATCCATTACAAGGAATCTATTCATCGGATTCCTTGCAGTTACGAGAGTTCAACATTCCCCGACAATGGACGAGAACACGATACACTCCCTTCTGATTGATTTAGAGTTGGCTGGCAACGGACAACCCGAGGGGACATCGTACGCAGAAGAGCTATACGAAACACAGATTCTGCCCGCCATCGACCAAACCATCAGCCAGATAGGGGCGACCAACGACCTTACCATTGAAGAGCCAATGGTGATCGACTTGGGGGAAGTGGAGGCCTCCGACATAGCTCCCTTGCTCTCCGAACAACTTTCGCGGGAAATCAGGCGGAGGATACACCCTTCCGCACAAACAGGCTCCAAGCCGCACAAGGGTCCCCAGTCACTCCCCACAAGGGATGACGGGGCATTCGCCCATTTCATGGATTTCCTTTCCAACGAGACCGTTCCCTGGCAATATGAGGTCGAGACCTTTGACGCCCCTGAATACCTCTCAAAGTCATTATCCGACATTCTGCGGAACGAAAACCTGTGCCAACAGCTCCTCGACTCCGCAAGAAACGACAAGCGGGTGCTCTGGAGACTGCTCTCCATGGCGAGTCCGACCACACTCATCCGACTTCACGATGCGATACTCCCGCTCGGCACCACCCTCACAGCGCACACCGCGCACAACGGGGAAACGCCGAAACATGGGGAAGTAACCCATCCGCAAAGAGGAACTCTTTCCAAAGGGGATGTTTCCCCATCGGACAAAGAGACTTTAAATCACCCCGCACATCAACACATTTACTCCCTCCTGTCACAGTTGGCGGCGCTGATGGAGCAGTACGGCATAGCCTCGTCGAAGAGCCTCGGCACCTTGCTCGAAAGGGTCAAGGAGGTGCAGACGAAACACACAAGCCCGTCCGGCATACGGCAGGGAGACAAGGCGGAGAGCGAGGCAGACACGGCAAGGCCTTCCGCAGGCGGGAAGAGAGAGACAGAAGACGCGACATCCACGAAACGCACATCCCTCCCGGAGCAGTTGGCGGCGCTGATGGAGCAGTACGAATTAGCCTCGTCGGAGAGCCTCAACACCCTGTTCGAAAGGGTCAAAGGAGAATATGCCGCACAAATCATCTCTGCATTTGGGAGAGAGTCCAAGGCAAAGAGAGCGGGGATGCCCTCCGCCCCCGAAAAGAGCGGCGGCACAGTACAAGAGCTCCTGCTATCGATCGAACGGCAAAGCATCGCAGAACGACAAGCGAGGCCTTTCCCTCGCAGGATCCACATCGACGATGCCGGATTGGTACTCCTTCACCCCTTCCTCACCGCCTATTTCACCCAGCTGCAACTCATCGACAAAGAGAAGCAGTTCAAGACAATCGAGGACCAGAAACGGGCCGTACATCTGCTCAAGCACCTCTCGGGAGACGAGGCGGCGCACTACAGTCACCAATTAGCTTTGGAGAAGATGATGTGCGGGTTACCTCCTGACTTTCCGATGGAGCATGAGTTCCAAATCACCGAGGAGGAGCGGCAGGAGTCGGAGGCGATGATAGCCTCGCTTTGCCAGTATTGGAGACCACTGAACGGCACCTCCATGGCAGGCCTACAACAATCTTTCCTGCTACGCCACGGCACAATCGAGCAGTCTGACGACGCATGGATCGTACGGGTGGAGGGCAATGCGATGGACATTCTATTGGAAGACCTGCCATGGGAAATCTCCACGATCGTCTTCCCATGGATGGAGCCGATGATATTGGTGGAATGGCAACATAATTAATTTTTTACCAGATGAGGAACGAAGCGTTTTTAAATGATGAACTGAAATGGTTGGCCGACGTGGTTATCGCCCGTATGAGGCTCTACTTCAAGCAAGAGACATCTATCAGTGACATCCAAATGATCCAACCGCAGCCCATAGGCGACAACGATGGCGCATACGCCACCTTCCTGCGCAAGCACAACCTCGGATTTGAGGATCGTTTGTGTCTGATACTCTCCTTCGCACCATTGCTGAAGCCTCAGCTACTGGACTGCTTCAATGTGAAGAACTCGGACACGGGGCAACGTTTCGTGGAGTTCGGTTGCGAGGAGAGGGACAACCTGCTTATGCCGACCTTCCCCACCGTTTATTTCATACTATGCGGTGATGACGTGGAAAAGAGGATCTCGCTTATGGGGTATTTCTCCAGGCATCCGATATTCGCCGACCCGGCCTATTTCCCCGGCGCCTCCACGCAAGGGATGAGATCACCGCTTCTACAACCATCCGACGAGCTGACCGACACATTGATCTTCGGGCGGAAGTTCATGCCACACTTCTCCTCCGAGTTCCCCGCCAGGAAGATAGAGACAGAACGGACATGGGACGAGTTAGTGTTGGACGAAACCACCATGAAGATGGTGAATGAGATACGGCTTTGGGTGGAGTACGGCAACCGCATCAGGGAAGAGTGGCAACTCGGCAAGGTCATCAAGCCAGGCTTCCGGGTACTCTTCTACGGTCCGTCCGGCAGCGGCAAGACATTCACCGCCAGTCTGTTAGGCAAGGTGACCGGCAAGGACGTCTACTGTGTGGACCTTTCCATGGTCGTCTCCAAATATATCGGCGAGACGGAAAAGAACCTGTCGAGGGTCTTCCAATTGGCTGAGGGCAAAGACTGGATTCTCTTTTTCGACGAAGCGGACGCCTTGTTCGGGAAGCGTACAGGGCTGAAGGATGCGCACGACCGCTATGCGAACCAGGAGGTGGCCTACCTATTGCAGCGGGTAGAGAATTACCAAGGGTTGGTGGTTCTTTCCACCAACCTGAAAACCAATATGGACGAAGCCTTCTCGCGGAGGTTCCAGAGCGTCATCCGCTTCCCGATGCCCGATGCGGAGCAACGTGAACAGCTATGGCGCAACATGTTCTCCCCACAATGCGTGTTCGATGAGGAAACAGACCTGAAGGAGATCGCGAAGAAACACGAGTTGGCGGGCGGAGCCATCCTGAACGTAGTGCAGTACGCCTCCATCATGGCGATGAGCAGGGGCGAAAAGACAATCCGTAACGCAGACATCCTGGAGGGAATCAGAAGGGAATTCCAAAAAGATGGGAAGATGATGAGATAGATGAAATCCCAGGAAGGGAACTGATTAGGGGCGGCGGAGGAGGAGCGTTCCCACACGAAGGGCCCCCTTGGCACACAAAAAATCCGTCCGCTACCCTACTCTTAGGCAAGCGGACGGACGGAAAACTTATCAGTTAATACTGAGCAAACAAGCAGGAATAGATGTTATTTCGATACACCCAAACCGTAGAAATACCTCTTAAAGGTGCTTACGCCCATGGCGAAAACACCATTTTGTCCATACGAGAAGCCATGGGACACGCCATTAAACGGTGCAAGGAAAGAACCTCCCAAATTATCTATCACACCAGGATGCATTCCCCATGGGTTTCTGAGAACAACGTATGAAGAGCCATTGCTGGTAACCCAACCCAAGATTGAGTACGCGTGACTCGCCACGATATGCGCCCCCTCATAGTCACATCCTTTCGGTTGAGAGGAAGGTGTCCATGCGACCATCGGATTGACTGTTTTTCCGTGATAACTGTTAATCTGTAACGAATTACTCTTAATAAACGAAGTAATTTCAGCGGCAGTCGTGCTACTTGTGTACTTATAAGTCTTCTTACCACCGATCAGTTGACGGCAAGCCTCAACAGGATCACCACCAGCGATTGCCGGATAATTAGGCTTCTGTGTAGTATTTCCGGTTCTCCACTTCACATAAGCCTTCTCCATCACGCCAGGCCAAATCTCGCCTTCGTCGAGGGAAGTGGCATAGAGCAACCTTTGAGTGCTTGAGCTACAAGGGCAGAGTTCATTCACCTCGACATTCTCCTTTACACCATTATTGTTGTAAAAAGAGACTTGGTGCATAGGGGATTCATCACTGGTGTAAGGTGATGTCGCATTGATAATCGCATAAGGTCTGGACCAAGCCACAGAACTAAGAGCCGCGATGAAATAACAATCACCCAATCCACCCTGGATAGGGTCGTTCATTTCAGCCACATCCTCAAAATAGTCTCCTTTATCCAACCAAACGGTATTTGCAGGATTCCACTCCACACTGGTAATAGGAACAAGCTTATTCCTATCGAAGATTGCCTCCAGTGTTCTTAAAGGAATATCCTTCAACGTGATACGCTTAGCGACCGTTCCCTTCGTCACCGCCAATCTCTTGACAGTTTTTCCTTCGAGGTATTGTTTCAGACGGTCCTGGGCTTTATCGGCCGACAAAACCTCACGTTTTTCTGACAACATCGGATTAATCAGGATAGAATCATGCGCAAACAACTCTTTTTTGGGCACGTTGAAAATACTTGCCAACGTCTCTTCAGGATCTTCTAACTTATCCCACTGAACTTTCTTTCCCAACACTTGCTCACCAATCGCATACGGGTTGATGGCCGTCAAATTTACTTCTTGTTCCATGTTATTAAATTTATTTGGTTAATAAAAAGGTGCAATACTTACATAATAAAAACAACCCGGAATTGTTCAGTCGACATCCTTCCAGTGAGCGGCACATCAACACCATCCTTCCTTTCCAAGACCACGTCCGGGAAAATCACACACCAAACGCTCACCTTAAATTAGACACACATCAACAAATCAAATTATTTCATTAATTAAAATGATTACACATCGATACACATTAGATTAATAATACTCTTATTATTTATTGTCAATTCAAATATATACTAAAAACCCGAAATAACAAAACATTTATATATATTTTTTATCTTTTCTTATTTTGAGTATACAATAAATAGACAATTAAAAACGTATAAATCATTTATTTAGTATGAATTATTTTTCTTTCATACTATTATTAAATTAACAACTATTTTACATGATATTAACAATACAAACAAGTAGGCAAATCAAAACAATAAATATATTTATAATATAAATCTATCCAAAGCACTACGATTCCTCACAGAATCCCCGCATATTCGAACATCTTGCGATATGCCTCCACCTTCTTCTCCAGGCTCAGCGGATAGGCGCGCGAGGAGGAGGGCAAACGGAACAGAACAGTGTCACCGCACAACGGAACATGGGCGCCGACCTTCGGCATCTCCGGCAACGAGAAGGAGTCCATAAGGTTCTGCGTGGCCTTCTCGCCCGTGGTGACCACCACCCTACAGGAGGGAATTTGCCCCAAGAGCGCCTCAACATCCGTCAGCTCCACCACTTCGAGGAACTTGTCCGAGGCATTCTCCTTCAGGCGCCTGACCGCCGTAGCCGTGTCATAATAGGCGATGCCAGTCTGCTGGAGGAACGCCACGATGCGCTCCAGGCAGAAACGCTTCCGACCGCTTTCCACGAAATAGTCCTTCTCTCCGAAAAAGAGCGACCCCATGATCCGCCAATGGTCATTGATGAAATTAGGGTAGAAGAAGTCCATGCTCCAGCGGGCTCTCGGCGGCGGGAAACTGCCGAGGAAAAGCACCTTCGCGGAGGGCGGCAAGAAGGGCTTCAGCGGATGATACTCCACCGAACCGGTCGATCGCTCAATATGTTGTAGGTCCAGCATTGCAGACATTAGACTTTAGCTTTGGCATTGCGAGGACAAATATACGATTATTCCTTGAGGGATGCGCATAGAGAGGCTTATTGGCGACCACCAACAGAAATTCTTAACTCTTAACTTTTAACTCTTAATTCGTTTAATTCTCCAAGTAATTCAGCAGTCCCTCGCAAGCATCCTCCAGCAAGTCCATCACATGGGTGAAGCCAGCCGAGCCACCATAGTAGGGGTCCGGCACGTACGTGTCATGCATGAGGATGCAGAACTCGGTCATCTGGTGGATCTTCCTGCGCTGCTCGTCGGTGTGGGTCTTGTCCATCAGCGACTCCACATTATCGTCGTCCATTCCCACGATGATATCAAAATCGTCGAAGTCAGAGAAGAGGACCGGTCGTGAGATGGAGGTCACATCATACCCCCGTGTCTTCGCGGCGGCGATCATGCGCGGGTCGGCAGGTTCGCCCGCATGGTAGTTCAGGATGCCGGCGGAGTCCACCATGTAGCGGTCCGCCAAGCCCTTACACTCCAGCAACGCCTTCATCACAGCCTCAGCGGCGGCGGAACGGCAGATATTGCCCAAGCAGACAAAAAGAATGCGTTTCTTTCCCATCATCTACGGTTATTGGTTGTGACCCGGGTTCTTACGTCTATGGTGGTGCGATCCCCCACTCTTCTTAGGAGCCTCGCCTGGATTGCCACCCTTCGCACCATTCCCCTTCGGACGGTGGTGGAACTTGCGGCCATCCCCGCCATGTCTGGAGCGTCCGCCATCCTTCTTAGGGTTATAGGCAGGCGCCTCACCCAAGCCTTCCGGCAACGGATATTTCTCGACCTCTTTCTGGAGGAACTTCTCGATACGTTGGAAACGGAACTGGTCCATCTCGGAGATGAAGGTGATACCGGCACCCTCCTTCTGGGCACGGGCCGTACGTCCGATACGGTGGATATAATCCTCCGCGTCATGCGGCACGTCGTAGTTGAGCACCACATCGACGTTCTCGATGTCGATACCCCTCGATATGATGTCGGTCGCCACCAAGATATTTACCTTACCGCTCTTGAAGTCGAGCAAAGCCTGGTCGCGCTCCGGTTGTTCCAGATCGGAGTGTATCTCCACTGCGTTGAGCTTCATTCTGCGCAGGCTACGGGCCACCTCCTTTACCTTCAGTTTGGAAGAGGAGAATACAATGATTTTCTCGTCCTTCTTGTTGGCGAAAAGCGACTGAACAAGTGACAATTTTTGGGTCTCATAGCAGACATACGCTCCCTGCTTAATACCATCCGCCGGTTTGGAGGTGGCGATGTTCACCATGACCGGATCACGGAGGATCGACTCCGCCAGCTTCTTGATCTTAGGCGGCATGGTGGCTGAGAACATGATGGTTTGCCTATCCGCAGGAAGTTTTTTCACGATTTGTATGATGTCGTCGAAGAAACCCATGTCGAGCATACGGTCCGCCTCGTCGAGCACGAAGTAGCTGACCCGTGAGAAGTCCACGTTGTCCAGACTGATGTGGGAGATCAGACGTCCCGGCGTCGCCACGACGAAATCAGCGCCCAACTGCATGGCGCGCTTCTGCTGGTCCCAAGCCCCCGCGTCATTTCCTCCATAGACCGCCACCGAGGAGATCGGGAGGAAGTAGGAGAAGCCCTCCAACTGCTGGTCGATCTGCTGCGCCAGCTCACGCGTAGGCGACATGATGATCGCGTTCACAGCATCCTCAGGATGTTTCTCCTTCAACATCTTATTCAACAATGGGAGGAGGAAAGCGGCCGTCTTACCCGTACCCGTCTGGGCACACGCTATCACATCCTTACCTTCCATGATCACAGGAATCGCTTGTTCCTGCACTGGAGTCATCTCCTTGAAATTCATCACGTTCAAACCGTCCATCAAGGCGGGCTCCAAATTCAATTCTTCAAACTTCATTATAAACTATATTCTGCTCTGTTCTTCCAAAATTTCCGCGAAGTTAATCAAAAATATGGGAAAGATATCACATCGGGTCCACATCTACTTGAATATAAACAGATTTATGCGCGGGATGGGCCAACGTCAGGTTGGTCAACTCACGCAACACCGCCTTGGCCTTCTCGACCGACGCCCGCAGTTCCACCTTCAGCATCACCTTCAGGATATAGAGGTTCTGGATCCTGGCCACGACAGGCTTGTCAGGGCCATAGACACGGTCGCCGAATGACTGTCGCATGAGCGTGGCGAGGTAATTCGCCGCACTGTTCACGGGCGCATATTCTTTCCCTTTTATATAAATATAGATCAAACGATAATAAGGCGGGTACTTGAACGCCGCCCGATCATTCATCTGCACGTTGAACATGGAGGTGTAATCATTGTTCCGCACCTGCCGTATCACGGGATGGTCCGGCTCGGAGGTCTGGATGACCACGATGCCCCGGTTGTTCTTCCTGCCCGCCCGTCCGCTCACCTGCGCCATCATCTGGTACGCACGTTCGAAAGCGCGGAAGTCTGGGTAGTTCAGCAAGGAGTCCGCATCTAGGATGCCGACCACACGCACCCGTTCGAAGTCCAAGCCCTTGGATATGATCTGGGTGCCGACAAGGATATCGATCGCACCCTCCTCGAAGTCATGGATGATCTTCTCGTAGTTCTTACGGGACTTCGCCACATCCAGGTCCAGGCGCACCACACGCACGCCAGGGAAGATCTCCGCTATCTCCTCCTCGATCTTCTCCGTACCGAACCCGCGGGGCTCCAGCTCGGGCGTTTCGCAGGCGGGGCACAACGTAGGCACGTTCATCGTGTAGCCACAATAATGGCAAACCAACTGATGGGTGGATTTATGGTAGGTCAGGCTGATGTCGCAATTCTGGCAACGGGGCACGCAGCCGCACGTCCTGCACATCATGAAAGGCGAGAAGCCTCGTCTGTTCTGGAACAAAATCACCTGCTCCTTCCGCTCCAAAGCCTTCCGCACCTGCTCGATGAGCATCGGGGAGAATACCCCTCGCACCATCTCCTTCTTGCGTCTCGCCTCCTTGACATCCGCCACCATGACGTCCGGCAACTCGATGCCCTCATAGCGGGTCATCAACTCCACCAAGCCGAACTTGCCGGAGCGGGCGCACTCATAGCTCTCCAACGAAGGCGTCGCGGAGCCTAACAGGACCTTAGCCTCCGATATCTTCGCCAAGACGATCGCCGCATTGCGCGCATGATAGCGGGGAGCGGGGTCGAATTGCTTGTAGGTGTTCTCGTGTTCCTCGTCCACGATGACCAGCCCTAAGTTCTTGAACGGCAGGAATACGGAGGAACGCACACCTAAAATCACCTTGTACGATTTATCCTCCAAGAGGTTCTTCCAAATCTCCACCCGCTCGTTGTCGGTAAACTTGGAATGGTAAACGCCCAACTGATTGCCGAACACACGCCTCAACCGGTTGGTGATCTGCGTCGTCAAGGCAATCTCAGGCAAGAGGAACAAGACCTGACGACCCAATTTCAGGGTCTCCTCTATCAGGTGTATATAGATCTCCGTCTTGCCGCTGGAGGTCACTCCATGCAGCAACACGACATCCTTCGACGTAAATGACTCCTTGATCTCTTCGTATGCGCGTTGCTGCACATCGGAGAGGGGATGAGTAAGAGCGCTCTCGTAGGGAGCCTCCTCGATTCGGTCCACATCCTTCTTGTAGAGCTCGAAGATGCCCTTCTCGACCATGGACGACAAGGCGGCGGGCGACACTTTCGCATCCAGCAAGGCCTTCTTGGAGACCTCCTTGCGGCGCTGCGGTTGCATGAAACAAGAGAGTTGGATGTAGATCATCAATAGTTCAGACTGCTTCTTCGCCCGTTCCAGAGCATCGAACAAGGCGGATAGTTTCGCCTCCTCCATATACTCGGGGGATAGACGCACATAGGCCTCCATCTTCGGCTTGTACTTCGCCTTGAGCTCCTCGCTCACGGAGACCGCCCCCATGTCCATCATGCGCTTCACCAGCGGGAGGACATTCTTCATACCCATCAGCTTATTCAGTTCGGCGACGGTATGTTCCTTGGCGGACAAGCAATCCAGGAGCAACTGCTCCCGCTCCTTCAGCGGAGCCTCCGCCTCGAAGTCCTCCACCAGCGAGATCGTCGTCTCACTCTCCAGCTTCAGACCCGAAGGCACAGCCGCCTTGAAGACCTCGCCCAGCGTACACTGGTAATACGAGGCTATCCACTCCCAGAACTTGATCTGCTGAGGACGCACGATCGGGGAAGCGTCCAGCACCCCGATCACCTCCTTCAGTTCCACGTTCTCGGGAGGTGTGAAACGCACACCGTAGACCAGCGCCGTGTAGAACTTCGAGCGGCCGAACGGCACAATCACGCGCATGCCCACCTTCACCTCACCCGCCATCTCCTCCGGCAGGATATAGGTGAACGTTCCGCCCAACGGTAACGGCAAGATAGTCTCGATGTACGTAGTCATCTCCTAAAATCACAAAGGCATAGAAGCCCTATCCATTAACGACGAATCGGTATCCACTGCACCTTAGCCGCATTGGAAAGAGGCAACAATGATTCGCCCATCTTGTTGATGAAGCCCTTCTTAGAGCCTACACGGACAATGGCCGTGCCCTGCTCGCTGATCTCGACACCGTCGTAGATACAAGGGACAACGATCTCGCCCTTGGCATTGATCAAGCCCCACTTGCCAACCACCTTCACCGGTGCCAAGCCATCGATATAATTAGCGCCAAAATCATCGAAGATGTAAGGCGTAACAGTTTCCTTGCCGGAGGTCTCGTCCTCGAAGACAAGCGCCTTCATGCCGCTCTTCTCCTTCGTGACAACAGGTTGCTCGTCCATGGATTGGCGGATGCTCTTACGGTTGGCTGGTGTTTGGTTATCCACCACCTGACCCTTCTTGTCTATGTAGATTACAGCGCCATTCTGTTTCACCCTTGCCAAGCCATTGCGGAAAGCGAGCGCCTCGTCGTATTGGCACTTGATCACCTCTTTACCCCTGATGTCGATGAAGCCATACTTACCGGCACGGGAGACTGGAATAGGGTCGCCCGGCAGAGAGCGGAGGTATGACCATTTTTCCCTGATGTCAGAGAAAGTATATTCATATTTCAGCGAAGAGAACTCCTTCAACGACTCGTTCACGAAGCCCCATTTGCCTTTTCTTTGCACAGGGCACACCCCGTTCACGAAGGCAAGCGCATCGTCATAAGCTGGGGAAGCGATCACCTTACCGGTACGGTCGATGAAGTTCCAAACCATCTTATCCTTCTTCTTCTCCTCCACAGCGGTCACGTTAGCGGCATTGAACGGACGGGCATCCTCGAATTGGCAAGGGATCACCACCTTACCCGAAGCATCCGCGAAACCCTTCTTGCCGTCCTTCTCGATCATAATCAGTTGGCTACCCTCCTTGCCGATAGACTGGTATTCGCAAGGGAGGATCTCCTTCCCATCCACATCATAGGCGCCATAACCCGTTGATTTCTTGATGATGAAATAGGAAACCGGGCCTCTGAACGGACCTGAGATTTGGTCATACGAGCAAGGAACCACCTCTTTGCCCTTGATGGAGACCACACCGAAGCGTTTCTCGTTGCCCTCCTTCTTCATCACGATGGAGTAGCCATCCACGAACGGCCATGCGTCGTCATACGGAGTCTCCGCCAATTGGTAACCGGTCTTCGAAAAGCTCGCGTCAGCGGTTTGGAAGGAAGTCGGCTTTGCCAACTGAGGCTCAGCGTCGCCCTCCGACAGATTACCGATGATTTCACCCTTTTTGTTGATGAAGACACCCACACCATTCTTCTTCACGGCGCAACGGCCATCCTCCATGAAGGCAGGTTGGCCCGCATTGTCGAATTGGAAAGGAATGGCTATGATACCGAACTTATCGATGAAGCCGATAGAGTCCTGGTCGCCCACTACAGCGGCCAATCCGAAGGAGAAGGAGCATACCCTCTTGTAGCCGAAAGGTATCACGTTCTCACCCTTCTTATCGATGAATCCCCACATCTTATCTTTCTTCACAGCGGCCAATCCGTCATCGAACGGTCTGGCCTCCTCGAACTGGCAAGGAATCACCTCCTCCAGCTTCGTGTTCAAGTAGCCATACTTGCCACTCTTCTTCACGATCATAAGGCCATCACGGAAACGGTACGACTCGATGTCCCTCTCCTTGTCGTATGTAGGAGGCAGCACCAACTCTCCGTCATGATTGACGAAACCAATCTTACCACTCGCCACCACCGGCATAAGGTTTTCCTGAGGAACACCCACCTCCGGATAGCGCAGGGCCGCGATACGCATGCCCAAAGTCACATCATTCTGTGAGAACGAAAGCGTCGCACAGAGCATGAAAACGTTTAGAATCAAATACTTTTTCATGATACACTATACATTTAGATGATTATCACTTATCTGCCACGGGACGTATCGATGCACCGATGGTTCTTGGGAAAGTTATCTCTTTCCACCCACGACTCAGCGAAAAGGTCATTTGCCATGCAAGCCAACAACGAGCCTCACACAAAGAAGAAGACCAATAATATGGATCGGCCAATTCTTTACCCTCTGCGTCAGTCGGTTTTTGTTCATACTGGATATAGCCATTTCCCGGCAAGAAAATAGATCGGTCGGTATATCCCGGCACCTTACTGGTCAACAATATGCCACTGACACCAGTGCCCTCATAATCGTCCGTGAAAAGAACTGAGCAATTCTCCATCAGCTCGCTCAACTCTTCAACGGTAGGCATTCTCCATTTAGATGACCAATTCACACTGGCGGCATCATCCGACGCCTCAAGCCGCACCAGATTATCCACGACACCGAAAGTATCCACGACACAATATTTGGAAACAGAGTCAATCTTATCATCCAACGAATACTTATACTGGAGAGCCGAATACGCCGTAGCATACAAGACAGAAGTATCGCCCACTTCCTCCTCCGTCTCGCCCCAAGCATACAATCCACCTCTTCCTGCTGGCGTAGCGGCGCCCACGTTATGGGTCGCCCACAAAACGCTCAAGCCTAAATCGACATACCCATAGTTATCCAAAGAGCCTGTCTCCTTGTCTGCGGAAGATGCCTCCGAATCAAAGAAAAAGAGGTTCTTCACTTGATCGGAAAGATATTCCACCGCCTTGCCATTATTCAGGTGGATAACCACCGTAGAATCTCCCTTCACGTTCTTGGACGTGGACACGGCCCTGACGAAAGCCGTTCCTCCCCTTCCCATGCCCTTAGGGCCTATCTCTGATTCTATAGTCGAAGAGCCTGACGTGAAATCGACCATCTGATAGTAATACGCCAAGATGCTATTCGTCTCATACAACGAGGATGTCCAATAGTTGGACAATCCGGAGGAATAAGGGAAGGTCAATGCGACATTCTCATACCCCGCCTCATCGGAGGTGAACCGGTTGGCAAGGACACCATCATTACGGACGACCGTGGCATGACATACCCGGATGAGCTCCGCCACCTCAGCCTTCGTCGGCATACGCCACTCATCGCCCCAAAGGACAGAAGCCGCATCGTCGACAGCCTCCAAGACATTCAAGGAATCCACCTTTCCGAAACGTTCATTCTCACAATATTTCGTCAACGGAGCATCATTATTCTCCTCGTCAAAATATTTGTACTCCGACCATGGCACTTGCGTCTCCGTCGTAGGGGTGGTCAATCCCCAAGCAAACCGACTGCCGTTCTCGTTCGCGTTGTCCGAACCGACGTCATAGGCCGCCCACTTTACGGACAAGCCTAAATCCACATATTTTTTGCCCTGAATGGTTCCAGACTTATCGGTGGTCTCAAATGTGACATTCTTGATATTATCTCCCTTATAGTCCACAAACGTTCCATCCGCAAGCTCCACACGCATGAATGATTCCGCCTGGCCCGCCAAGGAAAGCATCAATGCTCCACAAAGTAGTATCTCTTTTTTCATCTCTTCCTAACTTTAAACGTTCTACCATCCACCTGCAACATATAGATCCCCGCCTCGTTAGGCAACTGAACCTCCACAGCGTTTCCACTCGCCGATTTCTCCCCGAGCAGTTTTCCGTCCGCCGCATAGAGATAGGCCACGGAACCAGGCTGAACACCTTCGACGCACACATGGCTATTGTCCTCATAGAAGAGCGTCACATCAGACTTCGCCTCAGTCTTAGAGACACCCACCGATGCAGACGGCGCAAAGTAGATTTGGCGGACATTCGACACCTCAAAACTGGTCTCCACATCCCCGACAATCTCCATCTGCCCATTGTTCAGCGAAAAACGAGGAGGCTCATTCAACGAAAATTTATAGGAGATGTCAGACTTCAGCTCGACGACCAACACATCCAATTCCTCCGCCATAAGATTTTGGAAACAACCCCAGGAGAAGAATAACGACACACACAGTAAGAATCGTTTCATGTTTCAATCATTAAATTTATAATCAATAACTTACAATTAATTAGCAAAAAAGGGAGTGAGGCTATTAATCCTCATCACTATCAGGCCCATGCACATCCTGCCGGCTCCTTTCCTTCTGGTAATTGTTGAGGATGGCGCCTGTCACCAAGTTCAACAGAAGGAAGGCGGCGATGATGAACCAGAAGACGTGGAAGAGCGTCACCACCACGGTCGGAGTCTTGATGACGCCCATCTCGCTTGCCGTCACGAGGTTATAGCGCAGGTCGGTCCAATCCTCCCCCGTCATGACACGGAAAAGCGTGAACATGGCCTCGTCCAGGGAACCGTATGGGTCGGACGAATTGTGAGGGTTATTAGGCGCGACACGCACAAACTCCTCGTACCGCACAGCCTCCTCGCCGCTCAACGTGTTCGGGTCAGGCATACGGAATAGGCCGACACCGACGATGGCGAACAAATAGATAAAGATCAGATAGAGGAGCATGTTGCAGAACATGGAGGTGATTGATTTCAGCAGGACGGTAACGATCAGCTTGATCTCCTTGGAGGCGCGCAACAGGCGTAACACACGGAGCACACGCAACACACGGAGGGCCATCATGGCGGAGGAGTTCGGCATCATCGTCTCCGGCACGTAACTGATGATCACCAGGCAGAGGTCGAAGATGTTCCACCCGCTCCGAAAGAACGTGCGCACATCCTTCGCGGCGATGAAACGCATGATGATTTCAATGGTGAAAATGCCTAAGATGATATCCTGCACATGCGAGATGACGGGAGACTTCATGTACGTCTCCACACCGATAAGGGCAGAATTCACGACGATGATAATCGTGATCACCAACTCAAACCACTTGTTGGTACATATCTTCCTTATTTTCTCTTTCCAGTCTGCCATGAGAATCTGTCACACATTTCGAAACGTTAAATATGCAAATGTACAAATAAAAACGAAATAGTAACAAAATATGTTTATGGATGGGCCTACGGGGCGAAAGTTTTTTTGCCCCTACAAGAAACGAAAAATCCCCATCGCCAGACTCTCTGACAATGGGGATACTTAATATCTTAGGGATCAAAATCACTCCCACTCGATCGTTCCCGGAGGCTTGTGCGTCACATCGTACCACAACGAGCCGGCGCCCTCCGCCACGAACCTGCCCCACAGGCCTTCCAACAATTTCTGGTCGATCTCCGCGAAGTTGGCGGTCATCGCCTCGGAGCTGTTCACCGGACGCATCACGATGCATGGTTTGTCGGCCACCGTCAATGGAACGGAAACGACCGGCATCTGCCAGATGGATTCGTAGAGGTTGTTCTCCTGCAGGAACTCCGTACAGATGTTATCGAACTTACGCAACACGTCGAAGTTGTGCTTCGTGGCATATTGTTCCACCAGTTTAGGCATCTCGTCGGAAACTGCGCCTACCTGCCAAATCACACGATTGATCACCTTGAAGCGGTTCACCAACTCGGTGCTGAACTTCTCGCACTGCTTCCAGGTAAGGTTCTTCGTGGTCAACAGGAACGGTTGCGCATAGGTACGTCCATCACCCTGCACACCCACACTCTTGATCGGAAGAATCTTTCCCTCTATATGGTTCTCTTTCAGATAATCCGCCAAGCCCGGCACATCCTCCATCTTCGCGAACTCACCCTTCCCGTCGGTGCAAAGCAGGCGCACGCCCAAGCCCGGGCCAGGGAACGGATGCCTCCACACGAGGTTATGAGGAATACCCAACTCCTCGCCCAACATGCGGACCTCATCCTTGTAGAGGTCTGCCAACGGCTCCAGCAACAAGCCTTGCACCATCAGGTCCATCACCTCCTTCACACGGTTGTGGTGGGTCTTGATCAAATCAGCGTTCTTCGTACCACCGCTCTCGATAGTATCCGGATAGATGGTACCTTGTGCGATCATCCACTCCTTAGGGTCGAGGTTCAGTTTAGCCATCTCCTCGTCCTTCACCACCAAGAAAGTGGCGCCGATGATCTTACGTTTCTGCTCAGGAGCCGTGATACCCTTCAGCTTGCCAAGGAAGGTGTCGGTCGCATCCACCACACGCAGGTTGTGCATGCCCTCAGCCTTCAAGAAATCGATGATCTTAGCGGACTCGTCCATACGCATCATACCATTGTCGATGTGCAGACCCATGACACGGTCGGTGCCCAACACACGGTTCAGCAACACGAACGCCACGGTGCTGTCCACGCCACCGGAAACCAGCAGGAACACCTTGCGGTCGCCCACCTCCTTCTTGATCTTCTCCGAAATCAGCGGCATGTAGCTCTTCATGTTCCACGTACGTTCGCAGCCACAGATATCGATGAAGTTGTCCAATATCTTCATACCGAACTTGCTGTGCGTCACCTCCGGGTGGAACTGTATGCCATAGATCTTGCGCTCGTCCAATGCGACGGCCGCGATCGGGCAATCCTTGGTGGAGGCGATGATCTTATAACCCGCAGGCAGTTTCTCCACTGCGTCGCCATGGCTCATCCACATAGGGGAAGAGGCAGGGATACCCTTCAAAAGGGGATGTTGAGGCTCCTTCAGCAGGAGATCCGCGATGCCATACTCCTTCACCTTGCCCGGCTTCACCGTACCGCCCAACTGGGAGGCCATCAACTGGTGACCGTAGCAGATACCCAGCTTAGGCACCGGGATGTTCAATATCTCAGGATTATAATCAGGGGCATCCTCCGCATATACGCTGGAAGGACCGCCACTATAGATGATTCCCTTAGCGCCCGCCAATTCCTCGACGGAAGCGGTTGGGGAGCATATCTCCGTGAAAACGCCCAAACGGCGGACTCTATTCGCAATCAGGTGAGCATATTGCCCACCGAAATCCAATACGATAATTTTCTCTTGCATGAATATGTAATTATTTAGCCAAGTATTATTTCAACAGTTGGTCGAAAAGCACATCGCTTTCATCCTTAGAATCGATGACATGCTTCGCCTTCAGATAGTAGGGCTCCCTCGTCTCGAGGCTTGTGCGGATGAACGCCAGCATCTCGTCGTCAGACTTGCCGGCCAACAAGGGACGTTCCGCCTTCGCATTCTTCAGATAAGCGAAAAGACCTTCCGGTGAAGCCTGGAGGTAGACCGTCTCGCCCGAAGCGTTCATCAAGTCCATGTTGTCGTAGAAACACGCCGCGCCGCCACCCGTGGATATGATGACGTTCTCGAAGGAGGCGACCTCCTCCAACATGTTGTGCTCCAGTTTGCGGAACCCCTCCTCTCCCCTCTCGGCGAAGATCTGCGGAATGGTCTTGAAGAATCGACGCTCGATATACTGATCCAGATCGATATAGTCCATACCGTACTTTTTAGCCAAACGCTTAGCGGTATGCGTTTTCCCGCATCCCATGTAACCCACTAAAAACAAACGTGTTTGTTTCATCACCAATCATCAAAATTATAGTTTTCATCAAATTCGATAATCTGATCCGGCTTAGGAGGAAGATGGGTCCTCGAGAATTTCACAGGAACGATAAAGGCCACCTTCACTCTGACCCCATCCATTTCTCCCGGCTTGAACACCGGCAAACCATTCATGATACGCAGGGCTTCCTCATCATACTCATCGTTCATGGACTGGACGATCTCCTGCCGCGTAGCCCTTCCGCATCTATCAATGACGATCTGAACAGCGACGACTCCCCTCGCCAATATGGGTTGCTTCGTCACACTATCAAATGCCTCCGTCACCTCAGGATAGGTCAAGTTATTATAGATGAAGCGAGTAAACTCCACATCCCCACCATCGGGGAACTCCGGCAAAATAAGGTTTTTAGGCCATGCGCCATACGTGCCACCGTAAATGGTCGACTCCTCATTGTCCACACAACCCGGATACAATTTCTCGTACATCTCCAGATTCACCGCGTATGAGGATATTCCCATCACCAGAAACGATAATATGAAAAATAGGCGTCTCATCTGCATAATATATGTTAGAACAAAGTTGGTTGGTCCGTATTCTGGGAAGCGTCCTCCTCCGACTCACCCGCCTCAGAGGCATCTTCCTCCACCTTTTCAGGGAAACGCAACGGCTCCAGCTCCTCCACGTTCTGAATCTCCCACGTATGCAACCGTTTGCCTTTCGCCTTCATACCCTTCACTCCGATAAACTCATCCGCATCGATCTCCAAAGGCTCACGATGCGCATCCTTTCCTCCAAAGACGAGCTTCAAGCGAGGGTAATAAGTATCCGTGATCAGCAACATCACCGACTTCGGATTCTCTCCAATAAAGTTCTGCCGTTTGCTCGTCACCTCGAAACGGAAACGTTTCAAGTATTTGAAGCCTTCGTTGGCATCGAAGAGAGCCACCGTCCATATCTTCTCCGGGTCGAATTTCTCCACAATCATGACATCCTCGTCGAAGTGATTGGTATCCTCAAAACCGGAGAGGTAATATTCGCCCTTGGACGAAACGACAAGGATCTTATCCTCCGACTGGAAGTCGCCAAGAGGCTCTCCCCTTCCGTCATAGTTCAAACGAAGCACATCCCTGTCGAACCATACGGAACGTCCGCCCAACGTGGAAGAACCACGCTGCTTCAGCGTAATCCTCATCACCTCGTTCTTGGTCAGAATGTTACCCATGGACTGACGACCTTTGATGGCTATCTCGCCGAAATCACGGTCGAAAGCCGATACCTTCAGGCGCAGGCGAGGCTTCAGCACCACATGTATCGTCTCCGCCTCCGCATTGGAATTAGCGGAGAAGTACAATATCTTCGAACCAGGCGTACCCTGCGTGATATCATAGTCCTTATCCCTTGAAACGCCCGTTATCGCAAAGCGTTTGATATAGTTGAAGCCAGTCTTTCCATCTCGGTAAGCCACGTTATAGACCGTCCGTTTATCATTCTTTCGGAAGACGTTCACATGGATAATATCCTTGCCCACATACTTCTTGTCAGGCACTTTGATGATCTGATACTTACCATCCTTATGGATGAGGATGATATCATCGATATCCGAGCAGTTGCATACGAAGTCGTCCTTCTTCAAGGCCGTTCCGACGAAGCCCTCCGCCCAGTTCACATAGAGTTTCTCGTTCGCCTCGACCACCTTGGAGGCCTCAATCGTCTCGAAGTTGCGGATCTCCGTCAGACGAGGGTACTTCTCTCCGTACTTATTCTTCAAAGACTTATACCAAGCGATGGTAAACGCAACAAGGTGCTCCAGGTTGTAATCCACACTCTCGATCTGCTGCTTCAACGCGACGATCTGCTCCTCCGACTTGTCCGAATTGAACTTGAGGATGCGTGCCATCTTGATCTCCAACAGACGCTGCAGGTCTTCCCTCGTCACATCCCGAACGAACAGCGAACGGAACGGCTCCAAGCGGGTGGCGATATGATCCAAGGCGGCATCAACGTTCTTGCTATCCTCGAACTTCTTGTCCTTGTAGATGCGCTCCTCGATGAATATCTTCTCCAACGAGCAATAGTGCAACTGCTCCAGCAACTCCCCACGTTGGATGAGCAACTCCTGGCGCAACAGCTCCTTCGTACGGTCCACCGACATCTTCAACATGCTCGAGACATTGGTGAACATAGGTTTTTTGTCGTGGATGACACAACAGCAAGGCGAGATGTTCACCTCGCAATCCGTAAAAGCATAGAGCGCGTCGATCGTCTTGTCGGACGAGGTCTTGCTCTCCAAATGGATGATGATCTCCGCATGGTCGGACGTGTTATCTTCCACCTTGCGGATGTTGATTTTACCCTTCTCGTTCGCCTTCAGGATAGAATCGATCAACACACTCGTTGTCTTACCGTATGGTATATCGTTGATGACCAACGTCTTATTATCAATCTTGCTGATTTTCGCGCGGACACGCACCCTACCGCCACGCTCTCCATCGTTGTAGTGGGAGACATCGATCAGACCGCCAGTTTGGAAGTCCGGGTAGAGTTCGAACGGTTCATCGTTCAGGTATGCCACAGCGGCATCCAGTATCTCATTGAAGTTATGAGGCAATATCTTAGAAGAGAGGCCGACCGCGATACCCTCGACGCCCTGCGCGAGCAAGAGAGGGAACTTCACCGGCAAGGTAATTGGCTCCTTGTTTCGTCCATCGTATGAAGCCTTCCATTCCGTCACCTTAGGGCTGAAGACCACATCGAGGGCGAACTTCGAAAGGCGTGCCTCAATGTAACGGGGAGCGGCCGCACTATCGCCCGTAAGGATGTTTCCCCAGTTCCCCTGACATTCGACCAGAAGGTCTTTCTGCCCCAATGTCACCAACGCACCACCGATGGAGGCGTCTCCATGCGGGTGGAACTGCATGGTGTGACCGACGATGTTAGCCACCTTATTGAAGCGGCCATCGTCCAAGCGTTTCATGGAATGGAGAATACGACGCTGAACAGGTTTCAGACCGTCGTCCAAATGGGGCACCGCACGCTCTAAGATCACGTACGAAGCATAATCCAAGAACCATGTCCTATACATGCCTGGGATATGATGGAAAATATCCTGAGAATCGGTATTCTCGGGCACTTCATAGGAGGAATTGGAGGAAGTCTCAACCACCTCTCCGTCCGTCACGCCATCCAATTCTTCGTTAGTGCCTTTAGTTTCGTCCGACATAGCAACATGATTTTGAATTTGGGGACGAATTTACAAAATAATTGGGAGAAACAGAAAAAGAAAAAGGTGGAAGTTGAAACAACTCCCACCTTGTGCGGATAAAGGGACTCGAACCCATACGCCTTACGGTATCAGATCCTAAGTCTGACGCGTCTACCAATTTCGCCATATCCGCATTGGCTTAGCGAGCGCAAAGATAGGGAAAACAAACGAAACTAAAAATAATTTACGACAAAAAAGGAGAAACGTACATTCAAATGCGAAGTGCAA
>DBYR01000008.1 GCA_002310215.1 Bacteroidales bacterium UBA1181 | reverse complement strand
ATGATTTACTCAAACTAATTTTTGTCATTTGACTCTTTTGTAGCCATATACGGCCAAGTCTCCTAATTCCTCTTCTATACGGAGCAATTGGTTGTATTTCGCCATGCGGTCGCTTCGGCTGAGAGAGCCTGTCTTGATTTGCCCGCTGTTGGTGGCCACTGCGATGTCTGCGATGGTCGAGTCTTCCGTCTCTCCGGAGCGGTGGGAGGTTACGGTGGTGTATCCATGGCGGTGTGCCATCTCTATGGCGTCCAATGTCTCGCTGAGTGAGCCTATCTGGTTCACCTTGATGAGGATGGAATTGCCGGCTCCCATGGAGATGCCTTTTTGCAGGAATTTCACGTTGGTCACGAAGAGGTCGTCTCCCACCAATTGGCAGCGTTGTCCGATTCTTTCGGTCAGTTTGACCCAATTCTCCCAATCGTTTTCGTCCAACCCGTCCTCGATGGAGTCGATCGGGTATTTTGTGATCAGGTGCTCGAGGAAGTCTATCTGCTCGGCTGCGCTGAGTTTCTTCCCGTTAGGATCTTTCTGCTTCCCGTCCTTAAGTTGTTTGTAGTCATAGAAATATTGTCCGTTCTCGATCACGGCGAATTCGCTTGCGGCGCAGTCCATCGCGATCTTGATGTCCTTGCCAGGCTCGTATCCCGCGTCTTTTGTCGCTTGTATGATGCAGTCGAGAGCGTCTTCGATACCGTCTAATTTAGGAGCGAATCCTCCTTCGTCGCCCACAGCTGTGCTCAGTCCTCTTTTCTTCAGAAGCTTGGCGAGTGCGTGGAATACTTCGGCTCCCATGCGTAACCCTTCACGGAAGGAGGAGGCGCCTACTGGACGTATCATGAATTCTTGGAATGCGATGGGGGCGTCGCTATGTGCTCCTCCGTTGATGATGTTCATCATTGGCACGGGTAGCACGTATGTGTTGGTCCCTCCTAAATAACGGTACAACGGGAGTTTCAGGTAGTTGGCGGCTGCCTTGGCGACGGCGAGTGAGACGCCTAGTATGGCGTTGGCGCCCAGCTTGCTTTTCGTCGGTGTGCCGTCCAAGGCTAACATTTTTTTGTCTATGGCGCGTTGTTCCAGTGCGGAGAATCCCTTGAGCGCTGGGGCGATTATCTTGTTCACGTTCTCGACCGCCTTGAGCGTTCCCTTGCCAAGGTAACGGCTCTTGTCCCCGTCACGTAGCTCCAAAGCTTCGTTCTCTCCAGTCGATGCGCCGGATGGCACCGCTGCTCGACCCATCACGCCACTCTCTAAATACACATCTACTTCTACTGTCGGATTGCCCCTCGAATCCAAAATCTCACGGGCAATAATTTTTTCTATTCTCATATTTTTGTTTGTGTTAATTGTTCAGCGCAAATTTTCTGTTTTTTGATTGTGAACACAATACAAACAAATGAGTATTCCCCTTCCCGTTGATTGCCATTTGTAGTTAACTATTTCTGATTAGAGAAACCTGCTGGAATCACTATGTATTGCCATCCTGCACATGCCCAGGAGAATGGTTAAATAGTAAATAGCAAAGCGCTTAAATAGTAAATCGTAAATAGCTAAATAGTAAATAGAGAAAGCTCTTAAATAGTAAATCGTAAATAGCTAAATAGTAAATAGAAAAAGCTCTTAAATAGTAAATCGTAAATAGTCAAATAGTAAATAAATCTCACTTTTTGTGTGCGTCTATAATCTCCTGGCAAAGTCCTTTCCATCCCTCCCAATCCAGTTCATCAGTCAGGTGCTCGTTGTGGAAGAGGGTGATGAAGGTGCCATTGACGGACTTCACCTTGTCGCTTAGGTTGAGGATATACTGTTTGCTCTCCTCCATGGAAAGGTGCAGGTTGTTGCGCAGGCTTTTGTCCATGACGGCAGTGGGGTAGAGGGTCAGCGGACGGACCTCGTTCGTCTTTAGGTTGAAGAATTGGAACGGGAAGGAGGTGCTTGCCCTGAATCCTGGGTTGTTGGAGTAGCAGAGCGACCAGTCGGTGGTGAACCCCTCCTCGATGAGCGTCTCGTAGGTGTCGGGAAGGGTGAACCGCAGGTAGTGGAAGCGGTTGTGCAAGGTTGGTTTCCCTAGGCATCTTTTCAGGGCGTTGTTCTCCATCCGTAGCCTCCACAGTTGCTTTGAGGCGTTGTAGGAGGGGTGAAGACCTGAGACGACCTCCTGCTCCAATGCTTGCCTGACGGCCTTGTAGCGTCGGCTTGGGTAGATGACCCCCTTGTCCTTTTCGCCGAAGCATCCGCAGTGGTAGAAGAAATGGGGCTTTTGTGGTAGCCCATGATGCATTTTCGCCACCTCTTGTAAGTTGAAGTAGGGGTCTTCCTTCTTACGGAGGACTACCTCCAATCTCAGCTTCGCCCGTTTCCTACGCCCCTTCAATGCGTCTTTCGTCAGGAAGAAAAGGGTTTGGGCGATTCCGTGGTTGCGGAAGGCGAATACATTGTCCACGTCGATGGTGGGTAGGTAGGTGAAGTGAGGCGGGTTCTCCGGCTCGCCGAGTTGTGGCAGCCGTTCCGCCAGTTTATTCGCCCAGAGGTCGATGAGCGGTTCCTCGAGGAAGTGCAGCTTGAAGGATGCGCTCTCCTGCACGGTGAACCTGCCATGTTTGTCGCTGAGTTCGGAGGTGTACTCCTCGTAGCGTGTCAGCAGGAAGAAGGCGGCGGAGAAGAGGTCGAAAGGTATTTCCCCATCGGTTGCAAAGAAGGCTGGGAGGCCTTCCCATGTGATCCCCTCGATGGTCTGTTTATGGATATCCTCCTCGAAGAGTAGTCCGTTGGGGCGTATGGTGAGTGTGCCCTCTTGGGGCGTGTTCGCATAGCGGATGCCCGCTCTCTCGCTTGCGTCCGTGGTGATGCGCAGTTCGTGGCCGAGGACGGTCTTGAAGAGATGCCCGCAGATGTAGGCGAGGCGTGGGCTTGTTTGTTCGGTGTAGATTGTGATCATTTTATCTTGGTTTGTTTTTCTAATTGTAGTAATTGTCCATTGTCGTTGAAACTAAAGTAGGAGCCCTTCCCCACGATGATATGGTCCAGTAGGCTGATTTCGAAGATGTTGCAGGCTTCCTTGATTCTCTGCGTGCTTTTCTTGTCTTGCTCGCTGGGGGTGGTGGCACCGGAGGGGTGGTTATGGCTGAGGATGATGGAGGATGCGAGCAGGTTGCAGGCCTCCTTCATGATGAGTTTCACGTCCATGATGGCGAGTGCTACGCCACCGGAACTTATTTTCTTGCTGGATATGACCTTGTTGGCTTGGTTGAGGTAGAGTACCCATACCTCTTCGTGGTCAAGGTCCTCCATGTAAGTCTTGAGGATGTTGTAGGCCTCCTTGCTCGTTGTGATGGCGGGTTTCTCCAACGCTTTCTCCATGCTGCGGCGCCTGCCGATCTCCATGGCTGCGGCGATGGTGATGGCCTTGGCCTCTCCGATGCCCCGGTAGGTCATCAGGTGGGGAAGATCCTTCGTGCTGAGTTCGGCGAGGTTGTTGCGGTTGTCCGTCAGAATGCGTTGCGACAGTTCGACGGCGGTCTCTTTGTTGTTGCCGCTGCCGATGAGGATGGCGAGCAGTTCGGCGTTGGATAGCGCGCCCGCTCCTTTCTGCAACATTTTTTCGCGCGGGCGGTCGTCGATCGCCAGCTCTTTTAGGCTCAAACGGTTAGGTAAATTTTCCATGATGCTAATTTTTTATTTCTTTCCTCACTCCTTTTGGGCGGCGATTTGGTTGATGAGCGGATTTCCGTACATGGTCCAGAATCGTTCCTTCAGGAAAGGTATGTCTTTGTTCGGTAATTTTATCTTGTCGATTTGTTTGTCGACGTAGGCCTCGAACTCCTTCTTTTCCTCTGGGGTGTAATGCTTGCCCAGGTTCTCCGTGGTGTGGTGCAGGTTGTCCATCGCCACGTAGTTGTGAGGGTATATGCGGTAGTTCTGGTGAATTTTCCGGTCGATGATCAGCGCCACCTTGTCGATGACCGCTTGCCTGTCGTCCGCATCGTCCACGAGCCTTTCGATGTCCGGCGAGATGCTTGGGGTGATCTGAATGCTGACGTCCCCCTTGAATCCGATGATGCCCACCCGCATGTTCTCGATATCGTCTTCCGGCCTCTTCTTGAAGTCGGCGTCGTCTCTCTTCTGCTGGAACTCCATGGCTTTCAGGTAGTCGCAGGAGTCGTATTTGTAGGTGAAGCTGATCGGTGTGATGTTGAGGTCGATGAAGCTCTGTTTGATGTTGCCTTGCGCACTGATGGAGAACATCTTGAGGAGGCTCTCCTGCGTGCGGTCGTCCGAGTCCTTCGTGCGTCCCTCCCTTTGTGCGATCCAGATGGAGGTGCGATTGGAGGTGATGGCCTCTCGTATGTAGTGGGAGAGGGTGCGGAAGGCGTCGAAGAGCTCACGTTTCGTGCCGCTTCGGCGCACGAGGAAGCTCTTGTTCAGCTTTAATGCGTCGGTGATCCAAGGACGTGCGCAGAGATTGTCGCCGATGGCTATCTCCGTGGTTTCGATGCCATGCTTGTCCATCAGGGAATTGAGGATGCCGGCATCCATGATGATGTCGCGGTGGTTGGAAATGAAAAGGTGTTGTTTGCCTTTTTCGATGTGTTCCGTACCATATAGGTGGTAGGTGCTGCCTGTGGCGTCCATGGATCCGAGCAGGAATGGAGCGATGAGTTGGCTCTGAAAGTCATGCACGGTTTTGAAGGAGCGTAGCCATTGGATGACCTCCTCCGGTTTGCGGTTGGGGAAGATGGCTTTCGCCACGGCGTAGACCTCTTCGTTGCTGGTCATCCGTTCGATGGCTCCCTTTACCTCGTCGTCCCTGTAGGGGCGTATGCTATCGTAGTCGAATTTGTTTTCCATCTTTTCTCTCTTTATCTGCTGATGTAGACTGTGTCGCCTGTGGCGGGTTGTGAGTTGTCGCTCTTCTTGAGTTTGTTGTAGCGGCGGATCTGCCACTTGCTCAACTCAAATTCATCGGCGATGGATTCGTAGGAGTCGCCACGTCTTGCGATGACGTACTCTCTCTTTCCTTCCTTGTTTACGCTGTGGGTGTCGCATACGGGTATCTCGCCCATGCTGCTCTCCTTGAGGTATTTGACGGTTGTCGCGAGAGGGGCGCTCTCTTCGTTTCCTCCTGGTTGGGAAGGTGTGATCACATCGTTCGGCATGTTGCCCAAGGCGATCTGGTCATATTGTTGCAGGTTATAGGTCTCGATGAGCTCGATGAGCCTGTCAGCGTAGTCTTTGGCGGTCGCGTAGCCGCAGGCTTTCAAGCCCTTCGCCCATCCTTTGTAGTCTGTGACGTTGAGGGAGTAGAGCGACTCGTATCTCTTCTTCTTGAGGAATTGAGAGTGGTCTTCGTAAGAGAGCTCCGGTTTGCTGTATTTGCGGAAACACTCCTGCTTCTGGTCGTCGTCGTGGTAGACCCTTTCGCCCTTCCAATCGTCGTGGCATTTGATGCCGAAGTGGTTGTTGCTTTTCTTGGCCAATTCGCTTTGCCCGGCGCCCGATTCGAGGATGCCTTGGGCTAGGGTGATGCTGGCGGGTATGCGGTGTTCCTTCATCTTCTCAATTGCGATGGAGGAGTATCTGTTGATGTAATCGATGTTGACTTGTAATTGTTTCGTCGCAGCGGAAAGGGTGCATGCGCATGACAAGAGCATGATGATTGTGAACGAAAATTTTCTCATTCTTCCATTTTTTTTTATTTTTACAAAGATATATGATTTTGAAACAATAGAAAAAATTTTTTGTATGGATGCGAAGGAAATAATCTGTAGGGTGGAGGTGCTTTCATGGAATGAGTTGAACGAGCAGGAGCGCCGGTTGATTGACGAGGCGAAGAGGGCCACGGAGGGTTCCTATTCCCCATATTCCAAGTTCGCGGTGGGTGCCGCGCTGCTGTTGGAGAACGGAGTGGTGGTGCGTGGAAGCAACCAGGAGAATGTCTCGTACCCTTGCGGATTGTGCGCCGAGCGTACTGCTCTGTATTACGCCAACGCCACGTACCCTGACCAGCCTGTGCGTTTGTTGGCGATCGCCGCCCGTAATGCGGAGGGGTTCCTTCCTTCCCCGATCACACCTTGCGGGGCGTGCCGGCAGTCTCTGCTGGAGACGGAGAACCGTTTCGGAAAGCCTATTTCCGTGCTCCTCTATGGAGAACAAAAAATCTATCGGCTGAGAAGCATCGCCTCGTTGCTTCCGCTACAGTTCGAGATGTAGGCTAAATTCCTCACGGAGCAAAGAGTTCATGGAGTTTGAGGCGAAATCATCGCATCAGCGCTAAGTAAATAGTTAATGGTAAATGGATAAATAGTAAATACTACATGTTTGGTGCGGTAAATGAAACCGACGTGCTCCATATATCATTAAACAATGTTAAATAACATATTTTGAGCCGCATTTTTGTTTTTGTGATTGAAAAAATGACTAACTTCGCGACTCATTTTTTTAATTTATAAAAATTTAACATTGTTGTTATTATGAAAGCATCACTATCGGATGTTTTTGCTCCGAGGTTGTTTAGTTGTCTTAAGGATTATAGTAGGGAACGTTTCATGACAGATTTGATGGCGGGTATCATTGTGGGTATCGTCGCCATTCCTTTAGCCATCGCATTCGGAATCGCTTCGGGCGTGGGTCCGACAGAGGGTTTGCTCACTGCGATTATTGCGGGTTTCCTGGTTTCTTTTTTCGGCGGCACGAAGGTGCAGATCGGTGGACCGACGGGTGCGTTCATCGTGATCGTCTATGGCATCATCCAGCAATATGGCTTGGGTGGTCTGACCATCGCCACGATCATGGCGGGTGTCCTGCTGATTTTCATGGGTTTCTTCCACTTGGGTAGCGTCATCAAGTTCGTCCCTTACCCTGTGATCGTGGGTTTCACGGGCGGTATCGCGCTGACGATCTTCTCCACGCAGATGAACGATTTGTTCGGCTTGGGCATCACGGATGTGCCGGCTGACTTCATACATAAATGGATCTGTTATTTCAAGAACTTCAGCCATGTTAATTTCTGGGCGTTGGGTGTAGGTCTGTTGAGCTTGCTCATCATCGTCCTCACTCCGAAGATTTCGAAGAAGGTGCCTGGCTCGTTGGTGGCTATCGTGGTGATGACGGTGGCTGTTTATCTCCTGCGTGAGTTCTGCGGGGTGACTTCCATCCAGACCATCGGCGATTTGTACGAGTTGCCTTCTGGCATTCCGATGCCGCACGTGCCGGACATGACGCTGGCGGCGGACGAGACTTATCTGAGCGTTATCCGTAGGTTGTTCCCTGCCGCGTTCACGATCGCTATGCTGGGCGCTATCGAGTCGTTGCTCTCCGCCATGGTGGCGGATGGTGTGACGGGCGACAAGCACAACTCCAACACGGAGTTGATCGGCCAGGGCATCGCCAACGTGGTGGTCCCTTTCTTCGGCGGTATTCCTGCCACTGGCGCCATCGCCCGTACGATGACGAACATCAACAACGGCGGACGTACCCCGGTCGCGGGTATCGTGCATGCCTTTGTCCTGTTGCTGGTTTTGTTGGCTTTGGGCAGATTGGTCGGCTATATCCCTATGCCTTGTCTGGCGGGTGTGCTGATCGTCGTTTCCTATAATATGAGTGGTTGGCGCGCCTTCGTCTCTTTGTCCAAGAGCCCGAAGTCCGATTTCTCCGTGTTGATCGTGACCTTCATCCTCACGGTGGTGTTCGACTTGACGGTGGCGATAGAGATCGGTCTGCTTCTGGCGGTGGTGCTCTTCATCCGTCGTGTGAACGAGTCCTCCATCATCCGTGTCTTCCGTGACGAAATCGATCCGGGCGACAACCTGGACGTGACGGTGCACGAGGAGAAACTCATCATCCCGGAGGGCGTTGGTGTCTATGAGATCGATGGTCCATACTTCTTCGGTATCGCCAACAAGTTCGACGAGATCATGAGCGAGGTGGCGGACGCCCCTAAGGTGCGCGTCATTCGTATGCGTAAGGTTCCTTTCATGGATTCGACCGGTCTGCACAACTTGGAAAACCTCTGTATGCAGTCGCAGCGCGCGAACATCAAGGTGGTGCTCTCAGGCGTCAACAAGCATGTGCGCTCCATGTTGCTGAAGGCTAAGTTCGATCAGTTGGTCGGAGAGGAGAACATCTGCTCCAACATCAACGAGGCGCTGGCGAAGGCGGGTGAGTACGTGGGTGCGGAATCGACTCAGAAGTGATTGATGAATACTTTGTAACCACTTAAATATTCCACCCATGGTTGTTGGGTGTGGACAGCAGGGGACATCTCGGGTGTCTCCTGTTTTTTTTGTTGATATATTCTTCATATATCCCTTATTTGTATTACCTTAGCACCCGTTATTACGTGGACGTTGTAAAAGAATATTTGCCATGAAAACACAGATCAGGATATTTTTTCTCTTCATATTGGGTATGCTATGTGGCTTCGTCCCTTCATGGGGCGTGCAGATAAGGAACAATGGTGTCTATTATGTCTTCCACTCCTCGGGCATGGCGCTCTCGTCGGTGGATGGAACACCGAACCTCCATACCTTCAACGCGGGTGAGGCGCAGCAGTTCCGCTTCGTGCAGTCGGGTAGTTCCTACCTGATAAAGAGCGTACAACGTAATTCGAACGTGGCGAAGACGGGGCAGTGGAACACGGAGTTCTCCTCCTCTACGGGTAACGTCGCCAAGTTCTCTGTGGAGGATTGCGGCGGTGATTACGTGCGCTTCCGATGTGCTGATAACAATCTATGCCTCGGTACGGACGGTACCGTGCCGGGTGCCAGCGTCTATTCGGACAAGAACGGACGTGAGACGCTCCACCTCTGGTATCTGCGTGAGGCGAACGGCTCTTCCCTGATCACGGACGGTCTGTACATGACCATCGAGAAGGCTGAACTCTTCCTCTCGACGACGAAGGGCGGCGATGGGGAAGGGGAGTACCCTGTGCGTTCCCAAGAAAAACTATTGGCTGAAATAGACGCTGCGAAATCGGTCTACGAATCGCCTACTTCCCAAGCGGAGGTGGTCTCCGCCACGACGAAGCTGGCGGACGCCCTCAATGCCTATAAGGCGGAACGTAATTCGCCGGTCTCCGCAGGCGTGAAGTACTATATCGTCCATGCCAGCAACCGTTACCTCTCCAACGAGAACGGTAATGTGCAGATCAAGAACCGCTCCAACGACACGAAGCGACAGTTCGTCTTCGAGGCGATGAGCGATGGCTCCTATGCGCTGAAGAACGTGGCGTCGGGCACTTACCTGACCGCTTCGGGCGAGTATGACGTGAAGATGGCGAACGGAACCTCTTCGTCGGCCGCCCACTTCAAGGTGGCTTACGCGCCGGACGAGGAGCGCTACATCCGTTTGCAGGTGGTCTCAAGCGGGAAGTTCTTGGGCACGGACGGCACATCGGACGGCAAGGGTGTCTACAGCGACAAGAGCGGTTCTGACGGAAAGCATTATTGGTACCTCGTGCGGGTGGACGCCCCTTCTGGGCAACCTTACCACTCCTTCCTGATCGGCAGTTCCGCGATCCGTATGGGCATGGACTGGCTCGATGCGGAGGGCAAGCATATCAACGCGCATGGCGGATGTGTGCTCTATGAGGATGGCACCTACTATTGGTTTGGCGAGAACTACCGCCCTTCCCCTGTGCGCAGCAACGGTATCGTCTGCTACACCTCGAAGGACCTCTACAACTGGAAGCGGGAGTGCATGGCGTACGAATGCCCAGAACAACCGTTAAGGAGCGATTACCAGGATATGAACTATGGCCGCACACTGGAGCGCCCGAAGGTGATGAAATGTCCGAACACGGGGAAATATGTCATGTGGGTGCACTGGGAGAATGGTTCAGGCTATGCGGCCTCGCGCGTGGCCATCCTCTATGCGGATAAGATCACAGGGCCGTATAAGTTCGTGAAGACGATGCGTCCGAGGGGGGATGCGCAACCTTCGGGTTCGCGCGACCAGACATTGATGTTCGATCCAGACTACAACGTGGGCTACCACTTCGGGTCGGCCGAGGAGAACATGACGATGCACGGCACCCTGCTGAAGGACGACTATCTAGACCTGAGCAACACGTGGGAACGCATGTTCGTCGACAAGCAGTATGAGGCTCCCGCTATATTCAAATACCACCAACGCTTCGTGGCGATCACTTCGGGCTGTACGGGTTGGGACCCGAACCCTGCCCACTCCTCCTATTCACAGCTCCCGCTGTCGGGTTGGGCGGACAATGGCAACCCATGCGTGGACGCGAACGCTAACAAGTCTTACTGCAGCCAAAGCAACTACGTCTTCAAGGTGCCGGGCAAATATGACGCCTACATCTACATGGGAGACCGGTGGAAAGGTGGCGACTACTTCCCGGACGCCAACGTGGGCGAGTCATGGCACATCTGGTTGCCGATCGATATGCGCAGTGGCTATCCGATCATCCGTTTCTACGGGGAGTGGAGCCTCGATTTGTTCGATAAGTTGAACCGCTATAGGCGTGTGGAGACGTTTGAGCCGGGCAAGACCTACCTCTTGCTCTCCAAGAACGCGAACAGGATATTGTCCAACAAGGAGGGCAAGCTGGCCCTGACGGAGGACAATGACGACATCAACCTCTCGTTCAGGATCTCCGCCAAGGAAGACTATTATATCCTGACGGATGTGGCATCCGGGAAGGCTTTGGACGCCACGGATGGCGGGCTCTCGTTGCGGGACTCCTCCGGCTCCCACGAGCAGCAGTGGAGGATTGTCTCTTCGGGCACGCATGACGGCTATTACTACTTCTATCCACGCAGTTCCTCCTCTTCCGCCATGACGAACTTCAGCGCCACGCCGACGCTGAACGGTGTGGTCGGCTTGGGTACGGCGGGCAAGACCGCCAGCTGCCAGTTCGCCTTCTGTTTCGATTCGAAGAAAGTACATTATGCACCGATATCTGACGAGTCGGACGGTTCCTACGCGCGATGGATCGAGTCGAAAGGTTACAAGAAGGTGGAGCCTGTTGGAGTGCCTGAACTCTACTCGGATGAAGGGATGGATGATGTGGAGGTCTATACAGGGAAGAACCAATTGACGGTGCGCTCTCCCCGCGCATGCGACGTCTATATCTATACGTTGGATGGCCGCCTAACACGCTCCTTCGGCGTTGAGGCTAATGCATTGGTAGATTGTCAATTGCCTGCCGGCGTTTACTTGGTGAACGGACGGAAGGTGAGGGTGGAATAGAGGGGTGGTTTGTTAATGATCTCATATTGGGTTAAGGATAGATGTTTAGGAGAAGGTGCTGAATAGATAATGTGAATTTGAATATGAAATTAGAGATAGAATGTATTATATTTGCTTTATATTACCATGAATTAGCTAAAATGCATTTGAAATGAAGAAGTTATCGATTATTTTACTATTGACTCTTGGAGTCCATCTTTCAGCGATGTCCGAAAAACACTTTGATTTAGGTTTC
>DBYR01000018.1:51023-187259 GCA_002310215.1 Bacteroidales bacterium UBA1181 | reverse complement strand
GATACTTACAAAAATTCAGCAGAATTAGAAGAAATATATTATGAGCAACCCCACAGACACCCCCAATAGCTCTTCCGAGAAGACCTTATACAGCCAGCTGTCAGCCCTGACCAAGGACAAAACCGTTTGGCAGGAAAGCATCCCCTATGTTGGGGCACTGCTTGAAAACCAATCGCCGAAGATTACTGCTAAGGCGCTTTGGCTCTTGGGGGAGATGGGACTGCAATATCCGGAGACGATCGAGCCATACGTTGGCAAGATCGCTTCGTTCATGGATGCGCCCAATGACCTCTTTCGTGAACGGGCGCTGAATGCACTGGGCCGGATCGGACGGGCACGGTTTGAACTCGTACAACCCCATTGGGAAAAGATGTTTGGCCTGGCTTCGGATAGTACCCCTCAAGTCCGCCTGAGTTTCATCTGGGCGTCGGAGAACATCGCCACCAATACGCCCGACCCCTACGAGACGCACATGCCCCTGTTCGCCAACTTGTTGAGTGACAACGACGACAAGGTGCGGATGGAGGCTCCAGAAATGTTCCGTGTGATGGGCAAACGTCGACCGATGATGGTCAAACCCTATCTGGAACGCTTGCAATGGCTGGCCGAAAACGATGCGAATCCTATCGTACGGATTCATAGTACGGGGGCGGTTCGGGTTATAAGACAGGAGTGATACCAGTCGCTTCAGCCTCCAACAACTTAGCAATTATATTCGGTCAAATGTAAAATCGCAGGGTCGTATATTTTTTATATGCGATAGGATATAAAATGAGGCGATTTATATAGATTTGCATTTAGTAAGCTGTAATTTGATCCTAGTACTATGCTATTCCACACATACGGAAATAAAGAGAAACGTAGTCTGCTGCTGATCCACGGATTGGGAGTCTCTCATGAGATATTCTTGCCGCTGATAGATTTGTTGAAGGACGACTTCTACATCGTCGCAGTGGGAATCGACGGATTCCTGTTGGGACAGACTTCTCAATACACTTCTATCGATGACCAAGCCATGCAGGCGGCTCGGTATGTTCGAGAGAACTTGGACGGACATCTGGACGTTGCCTACGGTCTCTCCTTGGGTGGAAAGATCCTGTCCCGAATCATGGGACGGAATGAGATAGTGATCGACCATGCCATCATGGATGCGGCGCCATTGTTGCCTCTTTCCAAGTGGTGCGTGGATCCCCTTCGTTATTACCAGAGTCTCAACGTGTGGACCTGTTATCACTGCACGGGCTTTTGGAAGTTCATCTTCCATTCCCACTATTTCGACGTGTTGTTGGACGAATGTAAGAAGGTGTGGCCTTATGGGAAGGGCAAATCGGTGCGCGACGGCTACAAGGATGTCTATACCCATAAACTGGAATCGATCCATGGGGCGGATATCCATTTCTGGTATGGTACCAAAGAGGCTTTCGTGGCGAAACCACAGGCGAAGCATCTGTGCGAAATCCACCCGGATACACACGTCGAGATCTTCCCCGGTATGAATCACGGGCAACTATTGGTTGACCATCCGGAGGATGTGGCCAAGAGGATTCTTGGTATGGTGTAAATGATTAATTATAAGCGATATGAATATACAACTTCGCAAATGGACCCTGTCTGACAAAGAGAGCCTGAAGACATTGTGCAATACAGTGGACAGGCAATATCTCTCCGACCGTCTGCCTTCTCCCTACACCGATTCCGATGCGGAATGGTGGCTGAACATGGTGACGGAGGCAGAGGGCAAGAGCGGACTGTTCCGTGCCGTAACGGTGGACGATCAGGTGGTGGGTAGCATTTCGGTGGAGCGTAGAGAGGATGTCTATCGCATAGACGGAGAATTGGGCTATATGCTACAGACGGACCATTGGTCGCAAGGCATCATGACGCAGGCCGTGGCGCAAATTACTCGCCTAGCCTTCGACCTGCTTGATATCCTGCGCATCAGCGCACATGTGTTCGCTCCCAACATCGCCTCCGCCAAGGTGCTGGAAAAGAACGGATATGAACTGGAGGCTACCATACGCAAAGGAGCCATCAAGGATGGGAAGGTCTATACGATTGTACAGTATGGGTGGGTGAAAAAAGATTGCTAGTAGAATATTCAATCAAAAAGATGTACATTTGGGAAACATTATTTTTCTAATATGGCAAAAAAGAAGGAATTGATAGAGGAACCGCTTGAGAAGCAGCTGTGGAAGGCTGCCGACAAACTCCGCAAGAATATTGATGCGGCTGAATATAAGCATGTTGTGTTGGGTTTGATTTTCCTGAAATATATATCTGTTTCATTTGAACAGCTCTATAATCAGTTGGTGGCACAGCAGTCGGAAGGTGCAGACCCGGAAGACCGCGAGGAATATGCTGCCGAAAACGTTTTTTATGTCCCCCCCACTGCTCGATGGAACTATCTGACCGATAATGCGAAGAGTCCGCAGATTGGCAAATATATTGATGATGCGATGGATGAAATTGAACGGGAAAACAGATCGCTAAAAGGCGTGTTGCCTAAAGTCTTTTCCCGTCCGAATCTCGATCCGACAAGTCTGGGCGAACTGATTGACCTGATTGGCAACTCCACCTTGCAGAATACCAGTACTAAAAGTGCGGACCTTTTGGGACACGTCTTCGAATATTTCTTGGGAGAGTTTGCCTTGGCGGAAGGCAAGAAAGGCGGCCAATTCTACACGCCGCGCAGTGTTGTTGAACTGCTTGTGAATATGCTGGAGCCGTACAAGGGCCGTGTACTCGACCCATGTTGCGGTTCGGGTGGTATGTTTGTGCAGAGCGAGAAATTTGTGAAAGAGCATCAGGGACGCATTGAGAACATTTCGGTTTATGGGCAGGAGAGTAACCAGACCACTTGGCGTCTCTGCAAGATGAACCTTGCCATTCGTGGTATCGATGCTTCGCAAGTGAAATGGAACACCGAAGGGTCTTTCCTCAACGATGCGCACCGTGATGTGAAGGCAGACTATGTGCTGGCCAATCCTCCTTTCAACGATAGTGACTGGAGTGGCGACCAGCTGCGCTCCGACGCCCGTTGGCAATATGGTGTGCCGCCTGCAGGCAACGCCAACTTCGCTTGGATTCAACACTTCATCTATCACCTTGCCCCAAATGGACAAGCTGGTTTTGTGTTGGCCAAAGGTTCGTTGACCTCAAAGACGAGCGGCGAAGGTGATATTCGTAAGGAGTTGATTGACAAGGGACTGATTGCCTGCATTGTGAATCTGCCCGCCAAGCTATTCTTGAACACGCAGATTCCTGCTTGTCTTTGGTTTGTGACCCGAAACAGGACCAAACGTGCTGGTGAGATTCTCTTTATCGATGCCCGCAACGAGGGACACCTCATCAACCGACGCACCCGCGAACTCTCGGAAGAGGATATTCAGAAGATAGCCAGCACCTACCATCTGTGGAAAGAAGAATCGGCTGACTATCAGGATGTGGCGGGATTCTGTGCCTCAGTGCCCGTGAACCATGTGGCCGAACTGGACTATGTGCTTACCCCTGGCCGTTATGTAGGTTTGCCTGAAGAGGAGGACGATTTCAACTTCGCTGAGCGTTTCACCGCCTTGAAAGCCGAGTTTGAGGAGCAACTGAAGGAGGAAGAACGGCTGAACAAGGTGATTTTGGAGAATTTAAGCAAGATAGAGATATGAGCAAACTCATCAAGATAGATAACACCTATGCAGACTGGATAAAAGACCTCAGCCTACGCTTCCGCCAAAGCCAAATAAAGGCAGCAATGAAGGTGAACAGTGAGATGCTGAAATTTTATTTCTCGTTGGGTGGCGATATTGTGACCAAACAAGCCGAGAGCAAATGGGGCGATGGTTTTTTCCGCAACCTAAGTATGGATTTGCAGGATGCATTGCCTGGGGTAAAAGGTTTTTCGATACAAAACCTTTACTATGCCAAAAGGTTCTATGTGCTTTATAACCAACTATTTGCAAATTTCCCCCAACTTGAGGGAAAATTACAAGGAAAGGATTTGTCCATAAAATTGCCTCAAACTGGGGCAGAAATATCAAAATTCCCCCAACTTGGGGGAAAAATAGAAAACCGTCCACAAGATATGGACGATTTTGGATATTTGTTCCAGATTCCGTGGGGCCATCATAAATTAATTATTGATAAATGCGATAATAATATACAAAAGGCTCTTTTTTTTGTAAAGCACTCAGCAGAGAACAACTGGAGCCGTGCTGTTTTGCTGAATTTCCTTGATACCGACCTTTATGAGCGACAGGGGAAGGCTATAACCAATTTCAAAACGACCTTGCCGGCAGTTGACAGCGACTTGGCGCAGCAGTTGTTGAAAGATCCGTATTGCTTTGATTTTGTGCAGCTTACCGAACGTTATAACGAGAAGGAACTGAAGGATGCATTGGTGCATAATGTTGAGAAATTTCTGTTGGAGATGGGTAATGGCTTCGCCTATATGGGACGGGAGTATCGCATCGAGGTGGGCGACACAGAACTGTTTGCAGATATGCTCTTTTACAACACCCATCTGCATTGCTATGTGGTGGTGGAGGTGAAGACTGAGAAATTTGACAATGCCTTCCTCGGACAATTAAGTGGCTATGTGTCGTGTGCCAACCACGTGTTGCGTCGCGAGGGTGATAGTCCCACTGTCGGCCTGTTGATATGCAAGAGCAAGAACGACGTGATGGCGCAGTACGCCCTCGAGGGCTATGCCCAGCCCCTCGGCATCTCAGAATATGAGTTGTCCAAACTCTATCCCGCCGACTTCAAGAGCACCTTGCCGAGTATTGAGGATATTGAACGTGAATTAAAAGATTGAACTATGAGCGAGTGGAAAGAATACATAACTGCTGACACGCTGACATTGGCCGTTGCCATTGCCACGCTTATTGTTGCCGTTATTGCCCTTGTGTTTACAAAACGTGCGCTCGATGTTTCAAAGCGCTCGTTAAAGTTTACCCAAGAGAGCGAAAGATAGCAGATTCTGAACGAAATTGCAAGCAAAGAGGCTCAACTGAAATCGACGGAGGAGCTAATGCGGTTTATGGCAACTGACGAAGCAATGTATAGAAGTAAAATGCTCAAAGCAGAAATTGAACAATTAAAACAACAACTGAAATAATGACCGAGTGGAAAGAATATAAGTTGGGAGAAGTGGTATCTATTGCCAGTGGATTTGCATATAAAGGAGAATACATTGGCAAGGGGGATGGTCTATTGCTTGGTATGGGATGTGTTTCGTATAAAGAGAAGTTCTTGATGTCGGGGGCACGACCGTATTTGGGAGATTGTGCAGAGCGTTATTATGCCAATGCAGGTGACATTGTGTTGGCAACTCGGCAACAATCGGACAACTTGCCAATACTTGGTATGCCTGCTATAATACCTAATGAACTAAAAGACAAAAAACTGATTGTAGGAGCTAACCTTTATCGTGTAACTAATAATTCTGATTTTGATAACAAGTATATTTATTGGCTTTTAAAGACACCTGCCTATGTGAGACATATTGCATCTTGCAAAACAGGAACAACTGTGGGAATGATAACAAAAGCTGATATTGAGAATTTTGTATTTATTGCACCTGACAAATCAAAAAGAAAACAAATATTAGAGACAATAGGTTCTTTAGACGACAAGATAGACCTTCTGCACCGCGAGAACGCCACCTTGGAGCAGATGGCGGAGACGTTGTTTAGGCAGTGGTTTGTGGTGGAGACTAAGGAGGAGTGGGAGGAAGGAACTGTCGCTGATTTAGTAGAGTTTAATCCAACAAGAAAACTTGTTAAGGGAACAATTGCCCCGTTTTTAGAAATGTCCAATTTGAGCACTTCTACATACGCACCAACATATTGGTATAATCGTGCTTTTAGTTCTGGTTCAAAATTCCAAAATGGAGACACATTATTAGCTCGTATCACACCTTGCCTTGAAAATGGAAAAACGGCGTATGTTGATTTTTTAAATGAAAATCAGGTAGGTTGGGGCTCAACAGAATTTATTGTTATGCACTCAAAATTAGGAATTCATTCGTTTTTCTCTTATGTAATAGCTAAATATCAAGATTTTAGAGACTATGCAGAATCTTGTATGTCAGGCTCGTCAGGAAGGCAACGTGTGGATGTTGATAATTTGAAAAATTACCCTATTAATATTCCTGATAAAACCGCTATCGCATATTTTAACAGTGAAATAGATACTATGGTGTCTAAAATGAACAACAATAACAAGCAAATCCAAACCCTAATCCAAACTCGCGACGGGTTGCTGCCGAGGTTGATGAGTGGGGAGATTAACTTGCTGAAAGGATAGAATATTATGGATGCTTTACCATACACATTGGAAGATTATAGAAAATTGGCTGATAATATCCACTTTTTTAGGATAAGAATCAATCAAGATAATGTGTCAATAACTTTACGAGAGGTGTTGGACTGTTTAAATGAATTGAGTTGGATTAGTAAATTTGACAAGGAGTATTTGCAAAATTCGTTCATGAAGCGTGCAACAAATACTATTGATTATATTACAACGAATATTATTAATGGAAAGGAAAGTGAAGTTACGACTGATTCTGGAGAGTATGTTGTTTCTGTTTTGTCAAAGAAAGCAATTGTCGACAAATTGGATTACCTGGATATACCGTTAGCAGAGTTGATTAAAGAAAAAGTAGTTGGCAATCCGGGGTTTGATTTTTATAGCGAAAATAAGAATAACATTTTACTTTTTGGAGAAGCTAAATATGTGGCCAAGAAAAATCCATTTAATGATGCATTGAAGCAGATAGAAAAATTTTCCATTTCTGGTAAGGATATTAATGATATTGCTTCTATAGACCGTTTCTTTTCGGAAAAATCCCTTGAAAACGCTAACAACGGTGACAAAGGATATATTGCGGCGTTTTCTTCAACCGAAATTGAAACTGAGGAATTGGTAAAACATATTCAGGACAATGTTCATTTCAAAGAATTATCATCTCATAAAGAGTTGATTTGCGTAGCAGTAACGATATGAAAGAGGTAATAAAGAATATTATCAATGGGGATCAAATATCTGAAATATTTGACCATGTCATAAACAACCTTTATATGAGGGGACCTATTGACGGGACAGATGTGGAGATTCTCTCGTATTTGGCATTGTATCGTCCTGATGAATTTGAGATATACAAAGACAGAATATTAAATTACATGGGTGTGTTTTATAAAGATGTAAAACGTAACTCATTGAAAGAAGTGATATTTGGTCAATATAAAAAGTATATCAGGGACACTTATGATGAGTATTACACTCCTGTACAAGCTGATATTGTTAAGAACATATCAAAAGCAAATTGTTTCAGTTTTTCTGCTCCAACAAGTACTGGGAAATCTTTTGTGTTTAGGAATCTGATAGAGAAAGGTGTCAATGATACGGTTGTTGTTGTGCCGTCAAGAGCTTTAATCAATGAATACTATTTGAGGCTTTGCGATTTAATGCCAGATAAAAGCATCAACATTCTGACTTTTATTGATAAGATTAATACAGCAAGAACCAGGAGAAACATATTTGTAGTTACTCCTGAACGCTGTAGGGATTTGTTCAAGCAGAAGGATGACTTTAATGTTGATTTGTTTTTGTTTGATGAAGCTCAATTGAGCGATGAAGAATCAACTAGAGGCCTGTTTTATGATAGTATTGTTAGAAGATGTTACAAAGCATTTCCAGAAGCGAAATTTGTATTTGCCCATCCATTTATTAATAATCCAGAAGCCCAATTAGAAAAGAATCATTTGAATGATAAAGTGGCAGAGTCAAGATTGTATGAGCAAAAGAATGTTGGACAAATGTATTTGTGCGTGGATGATAACAATGTATTTTACCATTTTGGAATAGATAAAACCATAATGGGAACACAGAAAATCCAGTGCTCATTTGACCCGATTGAAAGATGTATAAAAGATGGTGGTTCGGTGTTGTTTTATGTTTCGAAATCAAAGATTTACAACAAAGGTTTCTTGAACGAATATGGACGATACATTGATTTGTGTGAAGAGATAGACAACGATAAAATAAGTTATTACATTAACGAACTGAAATCATTTACCGGAGGGGATACCATCGCTAATAAAGATCATTATTCACAAATGATTTCATTGTTGAAAAGGGGAATAGTTACGCATCACGGTTCCTTGCCACTTCAGTCAAGAAGTATCATGGAGCAATATACTCGAGATGGTTTTTGTAAACTTTGTTTCGCTACTTCTACACTTGAACAAGGCATCAATATGCCATTTGATATTGTTGTGTTGGATAGGTTTGAAGCGAGCAAACCATTGGAGATGAAAAATCTTATTGGACGAGCAGGGCGTTCAACTGAAGATGTGAAATTTGATTATGGTTATGTAATTGTGTTAAGCTCTAACATGAGTAAATTCAGGGATATACTCAAGAACCCCAATGTTTTGGACAATGTTTCTGTATTGGATAAGCACGAAGAAGAGCGTTCTGATTATTCCGATTTTAAGGATGCTATTTTGAATGACACTTTTTCAGACCAGTATAATCTTACAAACAATGATTTAGAGAAATTTTCTGTAGAAGAATCTGATACTATTATTAAGCAAATCATGGATTCTTTTTATGAGAATGGAAGACTGATTACCTTTGAAGAAATTAGTAATGATAGAAGCGAAATCTATTACACTTTCGGTAGACTATATAGGCTGTATTTAGGAAGGAATTTGTCTGATGGAGAAGAAAATGTGCTTCATACTGCTGTAAAGATTATGCTTTGGCGGATATATGGCAAAACTTTCAAAAATGTATGCTGGTATAGGTATTCTTATGTGAGCCGTTCGTCGGATAGAAAAAGATTGGAAAGATTAGGGAAAAGGACAGATGATTTGGATGCAAAATTTATTACGGGATTTGCAGATCTTCCCCAAAAAGGATTAAGATCCTATAGTATTTTTGGAAAAGGAACAAAGGCAAAAGATGTCGATTATGATAGAATTGTTTATGACACGTACGACTATATTGACAAATTAATAGGTTTTAAATTAAGTGATATATTTTATGCTGCGTTTTACTTGTATTACGAAAAAACAAATGATGAAAGAGCATTGAGTTTGGCAAAATACGTGAAATATGGAACCGACAATGAGCGGTATATTTGGATGATAAGGTATGGGATGACTTTTGAAGATATTGAGGCGTTGGATGAGCATATAGAGAGCATCAATGAAAGAGAAATTGTGTTTAAGCAAAGTATCAATGGAGTCCCTGATGATAAAAAGCAATCAATTATTAGATATTTGTAATTATGACCAAATTATTGGAATCCGACATAGAGTAGATGCTCATCGATAATGATATTGATTTTTCTGTGGCAAAATTACAAGAGTCTTAATTTTATTTTGTATTTTTGCCACGGATAAGCAATCTACATTAAAGTAATAATAAAACAACAAAAGTCTTTTATGAAAACTGTTATTGGCAGAAATTTAAAATCCTTGCGTACGGCCAATGGCTACACGCAGGAGAAGGTTTCGGAGTTCTTGGGAATCAACCGTTCCGCATACGCCAATTATGAGAGTGGAGAACGCGAAGCGCCTCTTGAAGTTCTTGAAAAAGCCGTGGCATTATTCGGTTGCGAACTTGGTCTTTTGTTCGAGGAAGACAAAAATGTCGTCAACGAAATGTTGACCTGTGCCTTCCGTGCCGACGACGTCAATACCAGTGATATGAAGGAAATAGCTGAGTTCAAAACCCTTGTTTTGAATTATCTGAAAATGGGGAAACTTCTTGCGGAATGAAAAAGATTGATTTTGAAACAGCCGAGAACCTTGCCGCTAAAATGCGTGGTGAACATCTACGGATTTCAAGCAGCGAACCCGTCAATATGAAGACCGCTCTCCGTCAGCTTAATATTATGACGGTTTATCGTCCGTTATCAGACAATCTCTTTGGCCTCTCCTTGAGCTCCACTGACGGGAAAAACCGCTTTATGCTTGTCAATAGTAGTATTACCAAGGGAAGGCAGCATTTTACCATCGCCCACGAGCTGTATCATCTTTATTTCGACGAAAATCCGCAGCCTCATTTTTGCGGGCAACTTCAAATTACAGATCCTGTGGAACGCTCTGCAAATATGTTTGCTTCCGCCTTCCTGATGCCCAAAGAAGGTCTGCTCATGAATATTCCTGCGGAGGAATTGAAAGATAAACAAATCAGAATTGATACCGTTATCCGATTGGAACAGCTTTATGGCATTTCACATCAAACCATGGTGGTGCGGCTAAAGGAGCTACGAATAATAACTCCCAAATGTGCAGAATCGCTCTTGAAACTTAGCATTATAAAAGAAGCGGCGTTGCGTGGCTACGAAGATCGATTGTACAAAAAAGGGGATGGAGAACGGCTTATCATTGGCGATTTCGGTTCTAAAGCAAGACGATTGTTTGACGAGGGAAAAATTTCCGAAGGACATTATCTTGAATTGTTAAATTTAATTGGGTATGAAGGTCAAGATAGTGCTGGATGCTGATGTGCTGATTCATTTCTCTAAAGCCAATATGTTGAGTCTGTTGCCCGAGATATTGACGGAATACGACCATGTTGTGCTTAGTACGGTTTACGAGGAAATAGGGACTATTCAAGGTCAGCTCGACAACCAGATCCACTTCTTGAAGAATATAGTATTGGAGACGTTCAATCCCACAGGAGAAGTTTTGAAAGAATATGCAATGTTAAAGAACACGTTCGGAAAAGGTGAAAGCGCCTGCATGGCTTATTGTAAGTTTACCAACAATGTGATTGGCAGCAGTAATCTGAAGGACATCAAAGCATACTGTGAAAGGGAAAGCATAACTTACTTGACAACCCTCGATTTCTTGTATTATGCTTATGAGAGAAAAAAACTCTCATCTGCAGAATGTTCAAAATTCATTACCGATGTAATCTCCAAAGGAAGTAAATTACCTAACGTAGATATCACGAAATATATTCCTTCTGTTAAATTGTAAAGTTATTATGCCCCCACTCCACGAATCCGACATAGAGCAGATGCTCATCGACCAACTGAAAGCCAAAGGCTATCAGTACCTGTATGGTCCCGACATTGCACCCGACGGCGAAACGCCGATGCGCGGCAGCTTTGAGGAAGTGGTGCTGCGCGAGAAGTTGGAAACTGCTGTGAAGCGGCTCAACCCATCGTTGCCGTATGCTGTGCAGGAAGAGGCGGTGAAAACCGTGCTGCGCATCAGTTCGCCTGATGTGCTGGCCAACAACGAGGAGTTCCACCGCCTGTTGACCGAAGGCGTTCCGGTGTCGGTTCACAAAGACGGTATGGAGCGTGGTGCCCGGGTCTGGTTGATTGATTTCAACGACCCGTGGAACAATGAGTTTACGGTGGTCAACCAGTTCACCATCATCGAGAACGGTCACAACCGTCGCCCCGATGTGCTACTGTTTGTGAACGGTCTGCCGTTGGTCCTGTTTGAACTGAAAAATGCAGCTGATGAGAACGCTACGCTGCAAAGCGCCTATCGTCAGATTCAGACCTACAAACAGCAGATTCCGTCGCTTTTCACTTACAACGCCTTGACGGTTATTTCTGATGGTCTGGAGGCACGGGCAGGTTCGTTTTCAGCAGGTTTCAGCCGTTACACAGCGTGGAAAAGCACCGACGGCGAAACCATCGCTTCGCATCTCGTAGGCGAACTGGAAGTGCTGGTCAATGGTATGCTAAACAAAGACACCTTGCTCGACCTCGTGCAGTCGTTCACCGTATTCGAGAAGCAGAAGCAAGAAGACTTGAAAACAGGGCTCACCATCATCAAAACGGTGAAGAAAATCGCCGCTTACCATCAATATTACGCCGTCAACAAAGCTGTGGAATCCACCTTGCGCGCCACAGGAATCAACATGGATTCGATGGTGGCGGAATCTCCTGCCCACTATGGCTATAAGACCGTTCAAGACCAACAAGCTGGTGACCACCGTGCTGGAGTGGTTTGGCATACGCAGGGAAGCGGCAAATCACTTACCATGGTGTTCTATACGGGCAAAATCGTGCAGCGGCTTAACAACCCGACTATTATCGTCATCACCGACCGCAACGATCTGGACGACCAACTCTTCGACACATTTACAGGAGCGAAACAACTGCTCAGGCAGACCCCTGTTCAAGCCGAAAGCCGCGAGCAACTGAAAAAACTTTTGGCGGTGCAGGCCGGTGGCGTCATTTTTACCACAATACAGAAGTTCCAGCCCGAATCAGGGAATGTGTACGACACGCTTACCGAGCGTAGCAATGTGATTGTGATAGCGGACGAGGCACACCGTACACAGTATGGATTCAAGGCTAAGACAGTGGAGGTGCGTAACGAGGCTGATGAGGTGGTGGGCTCCGAAATCAAATATGGTTTTGCCAAATACTTGCGTGACGCACTTCCCAATGCCACCTACCTTGGATTTACGGGAACACCGATAGAATCGACCGATGTCAACACTCCAGCTGTATTCGGCAATTACATAGACGTGTATGATATCGCTCAGGCCGTAGAGGACGGTGCAACCGTACGCATCTATTATGAAAGCCGTCTCGCTAAAGTGGAACTGAGCGAGGAAGGACGCAAGCTGGTGGAGGAACTGGACAAACAGTTCGAGACGGAGAGCATGAACGACGTCCAAAAAGCAAAGGCGAAATGGACACAGTTGGAAGCGCTCATCGGTAGCCCGAATCGTATAAAAAACATTGCAAAAGACATTGTGGCGCACTTCGAAGAACGCCAGAAGGTGTTTGAAGGCAAAGCAATGGTTGTCGCAATGAGCCGTCGAATCGCTGCTGATTTATATGAAGAGATTGTCAAACTACGCCCCGAGTGGCATTCCGACGACCTGTCGAAGGGTGCCATCAAGGTCGTTATGACATCCTCCGCATCCGATGGAGCAAAAATTGCTAAGCACCATACAACCAAGGAACAGCGACGCGCTTTAGCAGAGCGTATGAAGGATCCCGACGATGAACTGAAGCTTGTCATTGTGCGGGATATGTGGCTGACAGGCTTTGACGCTCCGTGTCTGCATACGCTATACATCGACAAGCCTATGCAAGGACATAACCTCATGCAGGCCATAGCCCGTGTGAACCGTGTTTATAAAGACAAACCAGGAGGATTGGTGGTTGACTACCTCGGTATTGCCTCGGATCTGAAGAAAGCCCTGTCGTTCTATTCCGACTCGGGTGGCAAGGGAGATCCGACGCAGCAGCAGGAGCAGGCTGTAGCCATGATGCAGGAGAAACTGGAAGTGGTGGAACAGATGTTCTATGGCTTCGAATATAAGCAATATTTCACCGCCGACACTTCGGGTAAACTCTCGTGGATATTAAAGGCTGAAGATTTTATCCTAGGGTTGGACGATGGAAAAAAACGTTTTGTGAATGAGGTGACTGCATTAAGTAAGGCATTTGCCATTGCAATTCCCCACGATGCGGCGATGGATGCGAAAGAGGAAGTGGCATTCTTTCAGGCCGTGAAAGCCCGACTCTGCAAATTTGACCAAACAGGAATAGACCATACTAACGAAGATATAGAAACCACCATCCGTCAGGTGATTGACAAGGCATTGGTGTCGGAGAAGGTCATTGACCTATTTGATGCGGCTGGCTTAAAGAAACCTGACATCTCCATCCTTTCGGAAGAGTTTATGATGGAGTTGAAAGGCATGGAACACAAAAACATTGCTTTGGAGGTGCTGAGAAAACTATTGGAAGGGGAAATAAAAGCACGTTCAAAATTCAATGTGGTTGAGGGACGGACATTGATGGAGATGCTGGATAGTTCCATCACTCGCTATCACAACAAGATACTCACCGCCGCCGAAGTTATCGATGAACTGATTAAACTCAGTAAAACCATCGTAGAGAAGGACAAGGATGCAGAAACCATGGGATTGACCACCTACGAATATGCTTTCTATTCCGCTGTGGCTGACAATGAAAGTGCGAAAGAGTTGATGGGGAAAGATAAACTTCGTGAATTAGCAGTTGTGTTGACCGAAACCATTCGGCAGAACACTTCGATAGACTGGACTATCAAGGAGAATGTCCGTGCGAAGATGAAGGTGGCCGTAAAGCGTCTGTTACGTAAATATGGTTATCCACCAGATATGCAATTGCTGGCAACGGAGACGGTTTTAAAACAGGCGGAAATGATGGCGCAGGAAATTGTAAATATGAATTTATGAAACCATCCAAAACCCTCATATTCACCATTCTGCTGTTTCTGGCAGTAAACACGCAGTTCCTTTGGAATGGAAAAGTGTGAGTGTTCCTTGTTGTTGTTTCTCGATTCATTCTGTGAGTGCTAATATACGTAAGAATGGCTCGAGTAGTACCAGTTCTTATGAGGGAAGTGTGAAGTATCAGTTGGACAAGGTTTCTTCCGATTCACTCTTCTTCTATGGTTGTGGCGCATTTAGAATAGAAGATGGATATATGTATTTCAATGCATGTGACGGAGAACCGACGCCGGGAACTTATTATTCATTCATTCTGCATGGTAAACGGTGAATTCCATAGCTGAACTTTTGTGATTATTTTCGGAAAAAATTCGCGAGAAAAAGTGTATATTTGTTCCCAGATATACACTTTATTTTTATTTAGGATGAAAAAAATATTTATCACGTTATGTGTAATGGCATCCGCTATTCAGTCGTATGCAACGTCCAAGACAGAGACGATTGAGGTGGATGGGTTGGAAAGGAGTTATCTCGTGTATACTCCAAGTGGTTTTAACAAATCTCAAAGTCATTCTGTGTTGATGGTTCTTCATGGTTTGAACGGCACATCGGAGGGATATGCGGAACTATGTAATGCGCAAGCTATTAGTGACATGCATAACGCTTTGGTTGTTTTCCCGCAAGCGGTAGAGGAACAGAGCTCAGAGATTAAAAGTGCTTTGACCACCATGAAGAAGTTCGGGATCCTGCCGGCAGAGATGGATATCAAGTATCCATGGGGTGCGGGCGCGCGTATCTCGGCGGAGACGATGACGGAGATGGCGGGGACGATGTCCTCATTGCTTCCTGCGTTGATGCCTACTGTGATGGAGAAAGGCTATGGCGAGTTGAACGAGACGGTTGATGACGTGAAATTCATCAATTTGATATATGAGAATCTTCAGACAAGCTATAATGCGAACGACTCTTTCTTCGTGGCTGGCGCTTCCATGGGTGGTGCGATGGCCTATAAGTATGCCTATGCGGAGAGTAGTAAGGCAATGAAAATCTGTATATTGAATGGGTTCGTGGGCGCTGGTGTGGACACGGTCGGCAAGGCGATCAACATCCCAGCTTTGATCTTCCATAGCAAGGCGGATGCCGTTGTGAAATATGAGGGAGGCATGTTCAATGGCCCTATCCTTCCTACGGTGAATACGGTGGCGGCTCAAAATGGTTGCGGCGCGGCCGAGAAGAAGGCTGTGGCAAACGTCAAGGATGACGGAAACACGGTGGAGGAGTACGATTTCGCTTGCGACGAGGCTAAAAAGGTGGTTTACTTCGAGTCTGACAATGCGGCCCACACGGATTTCCTGAACGCCCAGACCAATGATGTCGATTTCTTTGTGGAGATGAGCAAGTTCTTCTACAACAAGAATGTCACCGGCTGCGAGGATTATTTGGCTGAACTACACTTCTCCGTCTATCCTAATCCGGTGGAGAACGAACTTTACAGTTCTGAGGATGGCTCCTGCGTCGTTAAGGACTTGACGGGTAGGACGATTCTCTCGGGAGAGGTGAAGGATGGCAAGGTGAACCTCTCTTCTCTTTCCTCCGGCATTTATCTGTTCACACTCGAGAACGAGGAGGGCGCCGGAACTGTCAGGATTGTCAAGAAATAATCTTGCAAACCGTAGGCGCAAATAGCGAAAAAAATTAACTTTGCGTACGTAAAAAAAGTGATATTTTAGAATTCTAATTTTTAAATAGTACTATGCAACTAATTGACAATTTCAATTTTGCCGGAAAGAAGGCAATCGTTCGCGTGGACTTCAATGTTCCGTTGAACAAAGAGACTGGTGAAGTAAGTGATGACACTCGTATCCGTGGTGCGCTTCCTACCATCAAGAAGATTATCGCTGACGGTGGATGCGCTATCCTTATGAGCCACATGGGTAAGCCAAAGAATGCTGACGCACACGCAGGTGACCCTAAGTTCTCTTTGAAGCAAATCGTTCCTGCCATCGAGAAATACTTGGGCAAGATTCAATTCGCTCCTGATTGCGCTGCCGCTTCCGAGCAGGCTAAGAACCTTAAGATGGGTGAGATCCTTTTGTTGGAGAACCTTCGTTACTATCCTGAAGAGGAGGGTAAGCCACGTGGCATCGAGAAGGATGATCCTGCATACGAGGACGCTAAGAAGGCCATGAAGGATTCCCAGAAGAAGTTCGCTAAGACTTTGGCTTCTTACGCTGACGTTTATGTAAACGACGCATTCGGTACGGCTCACCGTAAACACGCTTCCACCGCTGTCATCGCTGATTCTTTCGACGAGGCTAACAAGATGTTCGGCTTCTTGATCAACAAAGAGGTTGAGGCTATGGACAAGGTGCTCAAGAGCGCACAAAAGCCTTTCACCGCTATCATGGGTGGCGCTAAGGTTTCTGATAAGATCAACATCATCAACAACTTGCTCGACCGTGTCGACAACCTCATCATCGGTGGTGGTATGACTTACACCTTCATCAAGGCGATGGGCGGTAAGATCGGTAACTCTCTCTGCGAGGAGGATCGTTTGGACGTGGCTAAGGAAGTGCTCGCTAAGGCTAAGGCTAAGGGTGTGAACCTCCTTCTCCCTGTTGACGCAGTGAACGCTGATAAGTTCGACAAGGACGCCAACGCTAAGGTTAGCAAGACGGACGAGACTCCTGACGGATGGATGGGTCTTGATATCGCTGACGAGTCTATCAAGAAGTTCTCTGAGGTGATCGCTAAGTCTAAGACTGTTCTCTGGAACGGTCCTATGGGCGTGTTCGAGTTCGACAAGTTCGCTAAGGGTACTTCCGCTATCGCACAGGCTGTCGCTAAGGCTACTCAAGAGAATGGCGCATTCTCTTTGATCGGTGGTGGTGACTCTGTGGCTGCCATCAACAAGAACAAGTTGGCCGACAAGGTTAGCTACGTTTCTACTGGTGGTGGCGCTATGTTGGAGTACATGGAGGGCAAGGTTCTTCCAGGTATCGCAGCTATCCGCGGTGACAAATAATCCCCGTTGAGGATATAATAAATAGATAGAGGGCATGTCGGACTTGAAAAATGGCGACGTGCCCTCTTCTGTTTCTTCTCTTCTGCTTTCGTGAAATATATGCCTGTGGATGATGCTTGTGATGCCTATCCTTGTTTCACGCTATAGGATGGAACGAATCTACTTCTCCGCTACAATCGGTACGCCACGTGTGTTTTTGGTCTCGCACATGACGAAGACGCTATGCAAACTTCCTAAGCAACTGATCGCACCAAGCTTGTGCTGCATAAATTGTTGGTATGCGTACATGTCCCGCGCGAAAACCTTGATGATGAAATCGTAGTCGCCGCTGGTGTTGAAACATTCAGTGATCTCCTCGATGTCCTGAACTGCGTCCATGAACTGCTGGATCATCTCCTCGGAGTGTTGCTTCAGGCGGATGTTGCAGAGCACCATGATGCCATTGCCCACTTTCTTAGCGTCCACCACCGCCATGTATCGGGTGATGTACCCCTCTCGCTCCAACCGTTTCTGCCGCTCGAAGGTGGGGGAAGGGGATAGATGAACCTTCGACGCCAACTCTTTTACCGTCAATTGTGAGTTTTTTTGCAGTTCTTGCAGGATACGTATGTCCGTCTCGTCCAACTTGTAGCCGTTTTCCATTTTGTAAAAATTGTATTTTTCAGTATAATATTCTTGTGTTAGTGCTTTGATTTTGCAAAATAAGCATATTTTACCGAATTGAACAAAATATATTTATGGTTTAAAAGTAATGGGTACATTTGCAGCGCAATTGCAACAAAGTAAAATAATTTTTTAATTTAATCAGTGTTGAGAATATATGTCGTTAAAAACAAATATTTTGGGTTATCCGCGTGTGGGTGCCAATCGTGAATTAAAGAAAATTGAAGAGGCCTATTGGGCCGGTAAAGCCTCGAAGGAGGATTTGTTGAAAGTTGCGGCCGAAATCCGTAGAAGTAATTGGACACTGCAAAAGGAGGCCGGTATCACGTTGATTCCGAGCAATGACTTCTCGTTCTATGACCAGACGCTCGACATGTCTCTTTGCGTCGGCGCCATTCCTGAGCGTTACAATGCGTTGAGGAACGATAGACTGGATCTCTATTTCGCGATGGCCCACGGATTTCAGAAGAATGGTATTGATGTGACGGCCATGGAGATGACAAAATGGTTCGATACGAATTACCATTACATCGTTCCCGAATTTACCAAAAATCAGGAGTTTACGCTCTTGTATAACAAAGCTGCCGAAGAGTTCAAAGAGGCGCTTGCCCTCGGCATCAAAACCAAGCCTGTGTTGATCGGTCCGGTCACCTATTTGCTCTTAGGCAAAGAAAAAGAGAAGGGATTCAGCCGTATCGATTTGATTGACAGATTATTGCCTGTCTATGTGGAAATGCTGAAACAACTTGAAGCCGTTGGTGCGGAGTATGTTCAGATAGACGAACCGATTCTTGCCACGGATATCAACGAGGATATCAAGGACCTCTATCGCAAAGTCTATGCGGAGATCGTTAAGAGCACAAAGCTAAAGGTTATTCTCGCCACCTATTTCGACAGCCTTGCGGATAATACGGATCTTGCCGTTGATCTTAATGTCAGTGTGTTGCATATAGACCTTGTGCGTGCTCCTCAACAATGGAAGGATGTGGTCGCCCGTTTAAAGGGAAACACGGTGTTGAGCTTGGGTGTGGTCGACGGAAGGAACATCTGGAAGAATGATTTCGTCCAATCCCTTGAGATCATCGAGGGTGTGAAGCATTTGTTGGGCGAGGATCGTGTGATCATCTCCACGAGTTGCTCGTTGCTCCACTCCCCATTCGATTTGGAGAACGAGAAGAACGAGAAGTCATTGCCTGGCGAGGTGAAACGATGGATGGCCTTCGCCCGTCAGAAGGTGGCTGAGGTGGCGACGCTGGCAGATCTTGCGGACAACGCTCCGTCTGAGAAGGCGAAGGTGGCTTTGCAGAACAATATTGTCGACATAGAGAATCGCCGCTCGTCGGGCTTGACGAACAATGCGGAGGTGAGGAGAAGAATGGCGGGTATCACGCCTGATTTCGCACGAAGGAACAGCCCGTTCGCGACTCGTATCCAAGTGCAGCGTAAGGTGCTCAACCTCCCTCTCTTCCCGACTACCACAATCGGTTCATTCCCTCAGACGGTGGAGGTCCGCTCATGGCGAAGCAAATTCAAGAAGGGCGAGATCACAAAGGTTGAGTACACTAACTTGCTGAAAGGCGAAATCGAGAAGACGATCCGCAAGCAGGAGGAGATTGGCCTTGACGTCCTCGTCCATGGCGAGTCTGAGCGCAATGACATGGTGGAGTATTTCGGCGAGCAGTTGAGCGGCTTCGCTTTCACGCAGAACGGATGGGTGCAGAGCTATGGTAGCCGTTGCGTGAAGCCTCCAGTTATCTTCGGAGATGTATCTAGACCTAATGCTATGACGATAGATTGGATAACGTATGCGCAGAGCCTAACGGATAAACCCGTCAAGGGCATGCTTACTGGTCCAGTCACTATATTGCAATGGAGCTTTGTGCGTAACGACCAGCCAAGGGCGGTTACGATGAAGCAGATCGCACTGGCTATCCGTGACGAGGTGGTCGACCTCGAAAAGGCGGGTATCAAGGTGATTCAGATCGATGAGCCTGCTATCCGTGAGGGATTGCCGCTCAGGAAAAGAGACAGGAAGGCATATCTCGACAGCGCGGTGGAGGCTTTCCGTATCTCCGCATCGGGTGTGAAAGACGAGACGCAGATCCACACGCACATGTGCTACAGCGAGTTCAATGATATCATTGACCATATCGCCATGATGGATGCTGATGTGATCACCATCGAGTGCGCCCGTAGCCAGATGGAGCTGCTGGATGCCTTCGTGAAGTTCAAGTACCCTAACGAGATCGGTCCTGGCGTTTACGACATCCATTCTCCTCGTGTGCCTTCTGTTGACGAGATGGTGGCTCTTATGCGCAAGGCGGCTCAGGTCATCAATCCTGCTCAACTCTGGGTGAACCCGGATTGCGGTCTTAAGACGCGTGGTTGGGCTGAGACGGAAGCCTCATTGCGGAACATGGTGGAGGCTGCGAAGAAATTAAGGGGATAGGTTTGTCCCTCCGTTCCACCAAGAGGAAATGAACCCCGGAAGACACTTGTGCCTTTCGGGGTTCATCCTGTTTAGATATATTCCTTTGCCCTTTTATTTCCCCGCCTTGGTTTCTCCAGAAATGGTCAGGACAGGTTTCTTGCCGCTCGTGTTAGAGTATATCTTGATGGTTTTGTGGAAGGCTCCGCTCACTTTGCTGGTGTAGTATACATGGACAGAGCCTGTGTCGCCTGGGGCTACCGGTCTGCGGGTCCATGAAGGTTTCACACAGCCGCAGGACGGAATAGCGTCGGATACGACAAGCGGTGCTTTCCCTTCGTTCTTGAACACAAAGACGTGCTCGGATGTCTCACCCAACACATTGTCCGAAAAGACATAGGAGGTCTCTTCAAATACGATTTTTGCCTTCTCTGCCGCTTGCGTCATGGCGAGAGGCAATGAAACTATCAGGAATAAAAAAAGTTTTTTCATGCTGCTAATTTTTAATGTTCAAAGTAATACTCTAAGATAAACAAAATTCCTGATATAATGAAGAGTATGGCTAAAATACGTCTGAACCAGAGCTCATAGTGCTGGAATTTCTCCAATGTCTTTTTCGCCGTGTCCATGCTGAACGCAAAAATCCAAGCCAATAGCAGGACGGGTATCGTCGCTCCGATGGCGAATACAATCGGCACGATGTATCCGTTCTCTGCCGATAGGGAAGAGGGGATGACGACGCCGAAGTAGATGGTCGCGCTGTAGGGGCAGAAGGCGAAGGCCAACAGTATGCCGAGCAGGAAGGATTTCCAGAATCCGAATTGCTTGACCATTTTGTTGAACACTACCATGCATCTGTCCGCCAATCCATGGATGTGGATGATATCCAGCATCAGGATTCCGATGAGGACGAGTATGGGTCCGAGGAAGAGACCGAATAGGTGTTGGAATGATTCCCCGATGTGTAGCCCTTGGGCGAAGCTGAAGAGCAGGATGCCCAATAGAATGTAGGCTGTGGCTCTGCCGATGGCGTAGGCGATGCCTCTCGTGAATACGCTTCGCCTGCCTTCCCCGTCCTTGGACATCGCTGTGATGGCTGTGATATTGGCGGCCATTGTGCAGGGGCATACGGAGACGATGAGCCCCCAAATGATGGAGCTTATCCAAAGATGTTCCCAGCCATGCAAGTGTGATATGAAGTCCATGTTATCGTCCGAATTTTTTCCTTAGATGGTTTCCCAAGTTGATTTTTTTATCATCAATCAGCAGTACTTCCCCTTCTGGACTGACCAGCACGCCGTAAGGGATCTGATTGATTCTGTATTGCTTTGTGATGGGGCTTGCCCAATAGAGTAGGTCGGAGGCTTGTTCCCAAGGAAGTTCGGGCTCCCGGCAGGCGAAGTCGTGCCATTCGTCCTCGTCCGAGTCGAGGGAAACGGAGAGGATTTCCAACCCCATGGGATGGTATCGGTGGTAAAGGTCCAGCAACACCTCGTTCCTTTCCGCCGTCTCCTTGCACCATGATGCGCCGAAGTCGATGTAGAGGTATTTTCCCTTGTATTTTTCCAAGGTGATGGAGTCTCCTTCTATGGTGGTCAGATTAAAGTCCGGCGCTTCCGAACCGACTGCGAATTTCTTTGTGAGCGCGAGTTCGTCGTTCAGGTATTTGACGTACTGCGAGTTGGCGATGGAAGGATCGAATCGTTTGATGATGCTTTCCAGCTTAGCCATGGAGAAGGATTCTGAAAGTGAACATACGAAGTAAGCGGCGCCGATGGAGGTGGGGTTGCTGGCGACGAACCGTTCTGTGATGGAGAGCAGAGAGTCGGGCAGTGTCTCGTAGTGCTTGGTGAGGGTCTTCACCAGTTGAGGGTCTCGCTGTTTCTTCGCATTGGATAGTTTCACCAATATGGAACTCCTTTTGTTGGAGATGTTTTTGTATTCGCTCATCAGGAAGTTCAGCTCCGCCTGTGAGTTGGAGCCTGAGACAGTTATTTCGTCAGGGTATAGTACAGAGCCACGGATGTTTATCTCTTCGTTCTCCACAAACACGTCGAACGGGCGTCCGGAGCCCACTCTGATGAACCGCATGGTGGGGTACTCCACATGCCCTCTGAATTTGAAGTCGCCGTTATGGATGGTTGTGCTGTCGATGGTGACCATTTCGCCCAACTGATTCATCTCCAACATATAGACCTCTTTGGCGCTCACGCATCGCAGGTTTCCGTGGATGACGTATCTGTCCTTCTTTCCACAAGCGGTGAAAAGGAGTAGAAACAATATGAATAAGAAGCAATTCCTCACCGATTAATTTTTTGGCAAAGGTATAAAAAAAAGCGATAGGGATAAACTGGCTATCCCTATCGCTGAATCATTATTTTATGGACGGATTATTTGATCTCGCCGACCAAGTTGATTACGAACGTGCTACGGTTAGGGTCATTGGTGGTTAATGTCAGCCTTTGGCTGTATTTGCCAGCTTTTGAGTTAGCCGTGTTGACCGTCACATAAATCTCTCCATCCTTACCGGCCTTGATTGGCTTAGTTGGAGCCTTAACGGAGAATCCTTCAGCGTCGCAGTGAGAAGAACGGATGATGAGAGGTTTCTTTCCTGTGTTCTGTACTTTGAATTTGAAGGTCTTCGTCTTGCCTAATTCGATTGGCTCGAGAGAGATGGCGTTGCCGACTGTCAATACAGGAGCGTCTGCCTTGTCCTCTGGAGTCATGAAGGAGAAGTCCTCTGCCACGTTTCCGTAAAGGGTGATGTCGAAGTCGGCGGTTTTGCCGTTTGCCTTAACCTTCAAAGTCTTTTTGAAAGTGCCCCAAACGCCAGAATCCTTCGGGTCAACAGTGACCTCGATGCTACCTCTCTCTCCGGCTTTCAATACTTCAGGAGTTGCCTTTACAGAAACCAATTTAGGATTTCCGTTCTCAAAGGAAACCTTGATGTCCTCCTTGCCGTTGTTGATGATCTCAATCACCTCAGTCTTGCTCTGTGGCTTTGCTTTTGCATCCTTCTTCGCGTTAACGTCGTCTGTGAAGTAAATAGTGTTGAAGTAGCAGTTCTTCTTCATCAGACGAAGGCCATTCACCTCGAATGGATATTTATCCTCCACTTTCTGAGCCTTAGGGATTACCTCACCCTTGATGGTCAATCTCTTCTCTCCAGCGTTTGATTTCACGGTGATGGTCTTGGTGAATGATCCCGGACGGCCTGTTGCATTGTAAGTGGCTTTTACCACACCTTTCTCTCCTGGTTTAACAGGTTCTTTGGTCCATTCAGGAGTAGTACAACCGCAAGAAGCTTTCACACTTTGGAGAACCAAATCGGCGCTGCCGACGTTCTTGAACTCGAATGTGCATGAAACCTTGCCGTTCTCCTCTGGGAATGTTCCAAAGTCATGGATAATCTCTTCGAAAGAGATTTCCGGCGCACCATCTGCAAACATAGTCGCAATTCCTGCGAACAATGCGATAAAAGAAAATAACAACTTTTTCATTTCTTTTTATTTAATATTAAACATTTCTTTCCCTATTGTCTCTTGGAGTCGAATCGACTCTTGTTTTTTCGAAATGCAAATTTATAAATTTTGGGATATTTTGACGCGCTCCTCCTGAAATAATCCTTAACAAATCTAAAAATGGGGGCTTTTGTTTCCTATGTTTTGCCGTTTCTTGGTTTAATGTCGGACAGAATTGGTATTTTTGCAATGGATAAAAAGCGTGTTAAGTGATGAGAAATTTCTTTTTTTTGTTGGTTTTTGTGGCTGTGTATGTGAATTCGTCCGCGCAATTCGGTAATTGGCAGATTTGCTCTCCTCTTGATTTCGAGACTACCTTGAGCGGTAGCTTCGCCGAGATGAGGAGAAACCATTTCCATGGTGGCCTGGATTTCCGGACGAACGGGGAGGAGAATAAACCCATCTATGCGGTGGCTGACGGTTATATTTCTAAGATTTCCATTAGCAGGACTGGTTATGGCAAGTGCGTTCACATCGCTCATCCCAATGGCTTCACGTCGGTGTACGGACATCTGAACGGGTTCGTCCCGCGCATAGATTCCATCGTGAAGGCTAAGCAATATGCCGATATGAAGTTTGAGGTCGATATGGAATTCTCTCCTAATGATATTATGGTGAAGAAGGGTGAACAGTTCGCTATCTCGGGCAATACGGGTGCGTCGGGAGGCCCTCACCTCCATTTCGAGATCCGACGCACGGAGGACCAGGCATTGCAGAACCCTCTCTTGCTGAACAAGTACTTCGGACTTAAGGACGAACGTGCCCCTCGTATTAACGCTGTGAAAATATATGGATTGGATGATGAGGGACGCGTGAATGACCAGAAGGAGCAACGTTACAATATAATCGTCAACAAGGCGAGACAGAGGGTCCTGAAGAACGGACAACATATCAATGCATGGGGAAAACTGGGATTCGCCGTGAAAGCTGTCGATTTCATGTCGAACACTTCCTTTAAATATACGCCAAGGAACCTGAAACTCTATGTGGATAATACGTTGATCTCCGATGTCACCATCACGAATATTAAGTTCGCCGACACGCGCGCGCTGAATGGTTTCATCGATTACGCTCAGCAACTCTCTACTGGGGAATTCTTCATGAAGTCTTTTAAGGACAAAAATAGCCCGTTGCATCTGCATGACGGTTTGTCCGGCACATTCTTCATCGACAAAGAGAAAGCCTACGAGGTGAAGTATGTCGTGACGGACGACTTCGGCAAATCGGACCAGTTCTCCTTTACTATCCACGGGAAGAAAACCAGTTGGGAACGGAATACCTTGCCTGCCGACAGCCTGATACGTTGTGGTGATGCTAAATTCATCGTGAAGGAGGATTTCGCACTGCAGCTTCCGGCCAATGCGCTCTACACGGATGTGCCGGAGAATTATTCGCGGATGACTCCGACCCGATCCGGTTTTTACTCTGATATCCATCAAATCGGTTCATGGTACGCTCCGCTCCATTGTTTCTGCGATATCTCCCTCCGTGTCACGAAAGATTCGTTGAAGGATAAGTCCAAATACTACATCTCGAAGGTAACCGACAAGGGATTGCCTGCGGGGGCGGTGCTCGCTAATTACAATAACGGGTATGTGGTCGGACGTACCAATACCTTCGGACGGTTCGCTGTGGCGGCGGATTCCGTGAAGCCTGTCATATTGCCTGTGCATACGAAGAACTTGGCGAACCAGCCTTTCTTGCGCTTCAAAATCAATGATGCACAGTCTGGTATCGCTTCCTACGACGGATACATTGATGACAAGTGGGTGATGTTCGAGTTCGATTATAAGACACGCCTTATCACCTTTTGGATGGATAGCCATCTGGTGGAAAGAAATAAAAATCATTCGCTACGGATTGTCGTGAAGGATAATTGCGGCAACGTGGCGGAGTATAACTCTCAAATATTCTGGTGATTATGAATTCGTTTTGTAAAATTGCGGCATGTTGTTCCTTCCTTTTCTCGGTAGGATGCGTGAATCTTTCCGCTGGTACGAACGTGATGGTGGGTAAGGCCGCCTCTAAGGATGGCTCTACTTTCTGTACCTATTCCGCCGACTCGTATTACCTCTACGGGGAACTCTCCTTCTACCCAGCCACGTCTAACGCTAAGTATATGCAGACGGATATCTACGGATGGGATACCCACAAGTATCAGGGGAAGATTGATGAGGTCTCCGAGACATACGCTGTGTTGGGTAACATCAATGAACATCAGGTCTGCATCACGGAGTCCACTTTCGGTGGCCGCAAGGAGTTGCAGGATACGACGGGCATCTTGGATTATGGTAATCTGATATATGTGACGCTCCAACGCTCTAAGACTGCTCAGCAGGCTATTCAGGTCATGACGGAGCTGGTGAACCGTTACGGCTATTGTAGCACGGGAGAGACCTTCTCCATCGCAGACCCTAATGAGGTGTGGATCATGGAGATGATCGGCAAGGGCCCTGACATCAAGGGGGCGGTCTGGGTGGCCTTGCGTGTGCCGGACGATTGTATTTGCGCCCATACGAACCACTCCCGCATTACCACTTTCCCTTTGAACGATAGGGAGAACTGCCGATACTCGAGGGATGTGATCTCTTTCGCTAAGGAGATGGGTTACTTTAACGGTAAAAACAAGGACTTTAATTTTTCTGCCGCATACGACCCTATGTCTTTCAGCGCCAGGCGATTCTGCGACGCCCGTGTTTGGAGTATCTACCGTAAGGTGAACCCAGACATGGAGAAGTATATCGATTACGTCTTGGGCAAGTCTGACGAACCAATGCCTCTTTGGGTGAAGCCGGCTAACAAAGTCTCTTTGCTGGAATTGAAGAACCTGATGCGTGACCATTTCGAGAACTCTCCTCTGGCATTGACGGAGGATGTGGGGGCCGAGCCTTTCGGTGCGGAGTATCGTTTCGAACCCAGATTCTGGGAGCTGAACGGACAGACTTACTTCAACGAGTCGCCTATCGCTGGCCCGAAAAACGCCTTCTCGTTCGTCGCCCAGATGCGTAGCTGGTTGCCGGGCAAGATCGGTGGCGTGCTGTGGTTTGGTGTCGACGATGCGACCTTCACAGTCTATGTGCCGATCTACTGCGGAACGACGGAGGTGCCTAACTGCTTCAAGACGGGTAACGGTAGCCTGCTGGAGTTCTCGTGGGACTCCGCCTATTGGGTCTTCAATTGGGTCTCGAACATGGCCTACGGGAAGTATAAGTATATGGCTCCTGATATTCGGAAGGCTCAGCTGGAGTTCGAACAGAAACTGGAGGATAACCTGCAGGTGGTGGAGGAGGCTGCGCAGTCTCTTTTCAAGAAATCGCCTGATTATGCGAACCGTTTCCTTACTGAGTACTCGGAGAACCAGAGCGTGCTGATGATGAGACGATGGAAGGCTTTGGGTGAGTTCCTCATGGTGAAGTATGCCGATGGAAACATCAAACGTGAGCGGAACGGTAGGTTTATTGATAACGGTTGGGGCGTACCTGATGATATCCAAACACCTGGCTATTCGAAGAGCTATTATCAGCGTGTGGTGGATGAAACAGGTGATAAGTTCAAAGTGGACGGCTCGGTGGATCGTTGATTGCTACTTCTCGATCTTTTCCAACCTCGACATGGGTATTTCCAGGGAACAGGCGATGAGACCGGTGATGCGCACGACGACTTTCTTCTTGTTATCCACCCGGATGAGTTCTCCTTCGACGCCGGCCATTGGCCCTCGGACAATCCGTACCTTCATTCCTGGCGTGTAGATGAGTTCGTCTTCCACTAGGAACTCTTCGTCGTTCGTGCTGAGGAACTTCATGAAATTATCCATTTCCTTGTCAGACACTGTCATGAGTTCGTGCCTGACCTTTGTGGTGTCGATGACATAGCGGAGGGAGATGCCTTTGTCGTTTGGAATGGAAAGCGCAGTCGATTTGTCGGTGTGGATGAATATGATGCTGGGAATCAATACCACCTCCACCTTCTTGCGGCGGTCGTGCCATTGACGTATCTCGATTCGGGATGGGAGGAAGGATTCCACCCCTACTTCTTCCAACGTCTGCCTGATCTTCTTCTCTTGCCTCGATTTGGTCCTTGCCACGAACCAATGGATTTCTTGGTTGCTTGCCATCTCTTTACTAAGTTTTTGCAGGGTGTTGTGTGCCTGTCCCACCATTGCGTGCGCAAAGATAACTTTTTTTCCTCGTAATAGGGTGGTAAATGCTTTTTGTTATAATTTTGCTAATCATAAAATAATTTCCACGTATGCAGTCTGTGAAGTTTATCGGTGTGGCCAGACATCGTCTGACGGTGGATGGCGAGGGTGTCACTACCTTGGCGGCCTTCTGGGGCTGCCCGCTCAAGTGCGCCTATTGCCTGAATCCTCAGTGCAACCGTGCCGAGGCTTACCTGGTCACGCATACCCCCCAATCGTTGTACGATTATGTGAAGATTGACCAACTCTATTTTCTGGCGACTGGCGGAGGGGTCACCTTCGGCGGGGGCGAGCCTCTGCTGAATGTGGAGTTCATCCGCTCGTTCCGTGAATTGTGCGGGCCGCATTGGAACCTCACGCTGGAGACCTCGCTGAACGTGCCTAGTGCGCTCTTCGAGAAGTCTGTGGATGTGGTGGACCATTATATGGTCGACGTCAAGGATATGAATGAGGCGATTTATAAGGCATACACGGGGCAGGAGGCTACACAGATGCTCTCCAACCTGCGTCGCTTGGCGGACTTGGGACTGCAGGAGCGTGTCGTCGTCAGACTTCCCCTGATCGAACAGTATAATACCGAGGCGGATGTGGAGAAAAGTGCGGAACGCCTGACCGCCATGGGCTTCACCCATCTGGACCGTTTTAAGTATAAAACGAATATAGAGAAGTGATATTGTTGCTAAATATCTGCTAATTAGTTGTTTGTGTTGTCGAAAATATCTCCGGATAGAATCTTCTTAAATTTATAATCAACAACACCGAACCGTTATCCACCCTTAACTCATCATTCTTAACTTTTAATTCTTAATTCTTAATTCATAAATCTCCTCCTTTCCTTTTTGTATGGAAAAAATATTTATCTTTATGCGCCGTTTTCTTACGGGTTTTAATGTAAGTGTTTCTGTAAAACAGATAAAATATGATGAAAAACACAAAAGGCCTATTGCGCCGCATCGTTCCGTTTCTAATGCTCCTTGGGGCTTCGTTGGCTTCCTTCGCACAGGAGAAGGCTTATTCCGCGTATCTATTCGCCTATTTCAAGGGCGAGGGGCTCTCTCAGGGTGAACAGATCTATTTCGCAGTGAGCCGGGATGGTCTACATTGGACCGACCTCAATGATGGTAACCCGGTCTTGGTCTCCACCATGGGCGAGAAGGGGCTGCGCGACCCTTTCATCATGCGCTCGGCGGACGGAGAGAAATTCTATGTCATAGCTACGGACTTGAAAATCAATGGTAATGGTAATTGGTCGGCCGCACAAACCTCGGGTAGCAAGTCTATCATGGTGTGGGAGTCCTCCGACCTGGTCCATTGGTCGGAACAACGCATGTGCCGTGTCGCCCCTGATGGCGCGGGTTGCACATGGGCGCCCGAGGCGGTCTACGATGATGCGAGCGGACAATACCTGGTCTTCTGGTCCTCCAAGATCCCTTCAGGCGATAACACGCACCGTGTCTACTATTGCACGACCAAGGATTTCAAGACGTTCAGCGAGGCGAAGGTGTGGATCGAGCTGAAGAACGGCTCGGGTAGGGCCATCAGCGTGATCGACGCTACCGCAATCAAGGTGGGCGACACCTACTACCGTTTCAAAAAGAACGAGGCTACGGAACCGCATAGGAATGGTTTGCCTTCGGGCGGTAAGTATATCATCATGGAGAAGTCTAATTCGCTTTTGGGCAATTGGACGGAGATCAGCAGCGACATGAGCTCCATCTCGGGCGTCGAGGGACCTACCTGCTTCAAGTTCAATAACGAGGAGAAATGGTGCCTCCTGTTGGACGATTTCGGGGGAAAGGGGTACTTCCCGCTGGTGACGAGCGATTTGTCTTCCGGACGGTTCACGCAACTCAATTCCAGCCAATATTCCTTCCCTTCGGTCATGCGCCATGGCTCGGTCATCAACCTGACGGAGGACGAGTATTTCGGGCTTTTGGCTAAATACGACCCTAACCTGATGACGACGGTGAGCCTCAATCCGGCCTCGAAGCAACAGACGTTGGAGGGCTGGGGCGTCTCCCTCTGCTGGTGGGCGAATATGTGCGGCAAATGGAACGATAGCAAGGTGGATGAGCTGGTGAAGCTCCTGACGGACGAGGATGGTCTGAATTATAATATCTTCCGCTACAACATCGGTGGAGGGGATGATCCTTCCCACTACAACGGTCACATGTGCAACGGAAAGGGCAAACGGGCCGAGATGGACGGATTCAAGGCGAGCGCCAACTCCGGCTATGACTGGAGCAAGGACCCTGGTCAACGGAAGGTGCTGGAGAAGATCCACAAGGCGAGACCGGACGCTATCTTCGAGGCGTTCTCTAACTCCGCCCCTTACTGGATGACCTACAGCGGATGCTCTTCGGGTCATTCCAATGCCTCTTCGGACAATCTCAAGCCTGAGTATTACGAACAGTTCTGCGACTACCTCATTGAGGTCTGCAAACACTTCAAGAGCGAGTATGGCATAGAGTTTAAGACGTTGGATCCTTTCAACGAACCGAACACGAACTATTGGGGCGCCAACGGTGGCCAGGAGGGCTGCCACTTCGACCCGTCTTCGCAGGTGAAACTGTTGCGGGTGCTCTATCCTAAACTGAAGCAGTCTGGCTTGAAGACGGTCATCTCCGCCTGCGACGAGACGAGCGTGAACACCGCCATCGACGAGTTGAAACGCTATCGGAAGGAGGGCGACATCATAGGCATGTTGGGACAGTTCAATGTGCATACGTATGGTGGAAACACCATGGATCGAATCAATCTGAAGGACTTGGTGCGTGAGTCGGGCCTCCCTTTGTGGATGTCCGAAACGGGTGCCGGGGGTACGGGCATACAGGGCAATCTCTCTTTGGCGCAACGCATGTTCGACGACCTGAACTATCTGTTGCCGCAGGCTTGGGTGGACTGGCAGTTCGTGGAGGAGGGCAATGACCAATGGTGCCTTGTGAAGGGCGATTTCTCAAGACAGAGCTACTCCATCGTGAAGAATTATTACGTACGTATGCAGGTGACCCGCTTCATCAAACAGGGCTATAGCTTGCTCTCCACGGGCCGTGGTGATATCTTGGCGGCTGTGAGTCCCGACGAACAGAAGGTGGTTGTCGTGATGCTGAACACGGGTTCCGATACGAAGCTGGTGAATGTGGACCTCACCTTGCTGAAGAACGTCTCCTCTGACGTGAAACTCTATGTGACCAACTCGAAGCAGAATTGCCAGGAATCCTCCAACTATACGATTGATAGCGAGACGTTCAGCTACGTGATGGGAGGGGAGGAGATAGCCACGGCTGTCTTCAGCGTCTCTCCTAATGAGGGAATTACCGGGCTTAACCCTGAGGCTGCGTACATGATCGTTCCCCGTGCCGCTTCAGGGGTGCTTTCCGCCGAGTCTTCGGAGAACCTGAAACTGGCTATTCTTTCTGCGGGCGATTCTCTGCAGTGCTGGCGCTTCCGCCTTTTGTCGAACGGTAACTATCAGATATACACCAGGAAGAATGGCAAGGAGATGGCCATCACAGACGATGGCTCCTACTACCTCCAGCTGACAGAGCTGAGGACGGGCAATGCCTCGCAGGAGTTCCGTGTGGTGGAACATGGAGAGAACTGTTACACGATCATCTCCGCTTCCGATGATAAATGGTTCGATTTGGAGGGCGTTAACACTTCCAACGGCACGAATATCGGTGTCTGGGAAGCGGGTGGAGCAGGGGAGAACGCACACCGCGAGTGGCGCATCATACCGTTCCCTTATGCGAATGCCGCCATGATGGACCCTACCTCTCTTCCGGAAGGTACTGTTGCCAATGCTCCGCTCGTCTATGCCTATGGCGAGGCGGATGGCTTGCGGGTAGTGAATTTCTCTTCCTCGAAGATGAACCTCCGTGTCTACAATATGGGCGGTCTATGTGAGCGTACGCTGAATGGCCTTTCGGATGCCTTTGTCTCTGTCCCGTTGCCTAAGGGACCATACATCGTGGTCTATGAGGTGGAGGGAGAAAAGGGCACGACCAAGGTGCTCGTGAAGTAATGTACTTGTAATTAAGTTTTTATAGAATATTCAAGGTTTAAGTTATGAAAGATATAGTTTCTCGCTTGGGTGTGGCGCTGTTGGCCCTCCTCTTCTCAGGTTCTCTCTATGCGGATCCACCAGCTAACATGAGTGGTTGGACGATGGTCTTCAACGATGAGTTTGACGGTAACTCGTTGGACAAATCGAAGTGGAACCCAACCTATAACTGGGGACATACCCATAACCACCGCGCCTATTGCGTGGAGGAGAACGTATCCGTTTCGGATGGTTTGCTGCACATCAAGGGCGAGGCGAAACGTCACCCGCAGGCTCCCGCCACATGTAAGAGCGGTGACAAGACCTATTCGTTGGACTATACCTCGGGCGCCATTGACACGAGGGGCAAGTTTGAGGTGAAATACGGCTATATCGAGGGACGTTTCAAGATGCCGAAGCAATTGGGCACGTGGCCTGCGTTCTGGACGTTGCAGGATGGTTGGCCGCCTGAGATAGACATTTTTGAGGTGCCTCACGCAAGGAACCAGCATCATTACTACCTCCACTATACCAAAACGGATTGGTATGCCTCCCATGGCTCGGCTTGGGACCATGAGGCTTCCTTCGGCGGGGTGCATACGGGTCCGGACAAGTCCGCCGATTTCCACACCTATGGCTTGGAGTGGAACGATCAGTACCTGAGCTTCTATTTCGATGACCAATTGGTGGCGAGCTACAACAAACCGTCTGAAATCAGCCAGTTGGCTAAGAATTATATCATCATCAACCTCGCCATCGGTGGTTGGGCCACGGACAATGGTAACCCGATTGAGGTGACGAGCAACAATCCAGCCTATTTGGAGTGCGACTGGGTGCGCGTGTGGTCAAAGAACTCCGCGACGGATTTGCCACAGGGCAAGGTGCGTTTCTACTCGATGGAGACGGGCGAGTGCTTGCAGGCGAATGGCAATGATATCGTGCTGGGCGATTGCAGCTCCTCCGCTTCCTTGGCTACGATAGCGGAGTCGGGTAGTGCCTACCGTATCAACTTCGGCAATAAGGTGTTGGAGATACCGAACGAGACGAAGGAGGCGGGTGTCGCTGTCGGACTGTGGGAGTGGAACGGCAAGGCGCACCAACAATTGGGACTATCCAAGGAGAAGGATTACCCGGGCCTGGTGGTCAGCATGCGCTTCACGCACAGTGGCTATTATGTGTTGACGGACAAGGGCGATGTGGTGCAGAATACGCGTCCTGGCGATCGTCCGCTCGCCTCGCTGTGGCGGATTTACGAGGAGGGTGAAGAGATCGTCACCTCCGTGGAAAAAACTGCTGACACGGACGCACCTCTCAGCCTATGGTATGCGGATGGACTCCTGTATTTCGTGCGAAATGGGTGCTCTGGTGTTTTGAGTTATTCCGTGTATGATATTCGAGGCGTTATGGTGAACCATGGCATAGTGAATGAAGGGGCGGAGATCCTTCCGTTGGATCTGCGTAGCGGAGTTTACGTCGTGAAGGTGGAAGTTGGTGGAGCGTCGGCAGATTATCGTTTGGTTGTGAAGTGATAGAGATATCCTTCTCCTTTGTTAGGAATAAAAAGAATCGGTTGACTACAGTAGCCAACCGATTCTTTTATGCTGTTTTACGTTTTGTTTAATACCTGAATCCGATGATACCCATGATGCAGTTGTTGCGTGCATCTAAGATGTGGTACACGTCGTTGTGGTAGTTGTTGAACATGCCGAATTCATAGGCAATCATGAGGGAGATGCGTCGGATCTCGATACCTGTCTCCGCCACGAATCCGAGGTCGAACCTCTTGAATCGGCTGTCGTAATCCTCTGAGAAACTACTGATAAGCGTTGGCCTTCCGTCGTTCTCTCTGTTCTTAAACCAATACTTTCTTTCTCCTGCCACACCAACACCGAAGTAAGGTCCTACTAAGAATTTCCATGCCACTTCATATTCGATAGGCACTCTGAAACCGATCAGGGCCGGTAATTCCACGTAAAAGAGGTTAGCTGTCGCTTTCTCATTGTCGAATATTTTGAGCGGACCGCCATTCTCCAACCATTGATGACCATTGATTCTACATCCTTTTCTGTTGAATGTCAGTCCTGTCTCCACGAACGTGTGCTCGCTGAAGTTGATGTCGAGGAAGAACCCGAATCTGAAGCCTAATATGCCTTTTTTCCCGTAAGCTTCATAGGCGTTTCCCCATTGGTTGGCGAATCCTGCCCCCATGTCGAATCCGAATTGCACTCTGCTGTCATATCCGTATTGTGCGTGTGCACTAAAAAGAAACAGAAAAACCGTCGCAACGACACTGATTATCTTTTTCATGGAATATAAAAATTTATATTTTTATAAAATTTAGGCAAAAATAATAAATCATTTAGAATTCTACAACAGTTATGCCTGCTCCACCGAACTGAATGTGTTCGTCGTGGAAATTTTTGATTCCGGAGATGGTCTGCAGGTATTGACGGATGAGTTGGCGGAGTGCGCCCGTGCCTGTCCCATGGAGGATCCGCACTTGGTCCACGTTCACCATGATCGCATCGTCGATGAAGTATGTGACGGCCTGCAATGCCTCGTCTCCCCGCATGCCTCGCACATCAATCTCACGTTTGAAGTTGAGTTGCCTCTTTCTGAGGTCATCGGAAGTCGCCTCGCTGACGAACGAGCTCTTGGCGTTTTCCTTCTTGATCATGTTCTTGCTCATCTTCTCCAATCGGTTGGTCTTGACCGTCGATTTAATCTGCCCGATGGCGATGGTCGCATTGTCTCCCTTCAGTTCGAGGATGGTCGCATATCCTCCTTGTCCTTTGATGCGCACGGTATCACCCACGGTGAATGTCTCTTTGCTTTCCTCTTTCGTTTTTTTCTGTTGGATGGGTTTGCGGGGTTGTATCTTCCTTTGATTGGAGATGTCCACGTCGCCTTTCTGTTTGTGCTCCTCCTTGAAGGCTTCGAAGTTTTTGCGGGCTTCCTTGGTCTTCTCCTTGTCGGCTTGTGCCTCCTTGATCTCCCGTATGGTTTTTTCGATGGCGGCGTTGGCTTGTTCGAGCATTTGTTGGGACTCTTGTTTAGCCTCTCGGATGACTGCTTTTTTCTGTTTGGCCATATCCTCCAACTCCTCTTCGTATTTGGCGGTCAATTCGTCCAGTCTTTTCTCTTTCTGCTTGATGCTCTGTCGTTTAGCCTCCCAATAGCGTTTGTCCCTCACCACGTCTTGCAGGTATTTGTCCATGTTGACGAAGTCTTCTCCCACCTTCCTCGTCGCCTCCTCGATGACGGACTCTGGCAAGCCTATTTTTCTGGCGATTTCCACGGCGAAGGAGCTGCCAGGATTGCCTATCTCCAGTTGGAATAGTGGCTGCATCTTATGTCTGTCGTAGAGCATGGCTCCGTTGATGATGCCCTCCGTCTCCTCCGCGAAGTTCTTGAGGTTGGTGTAGTGGGTGGTGATGACACCGAAGGATTTCTTTTGGTTGAAATGGTCCAAGAGCGCCTCCGCGATGGCTCCTCCGATACGAGGTTCCGTACCGCTTCCGAACTCATCGATGAGCAGTAGGCTCTTCCCGTCGCATTGTTTCACGAAGAGTTTCATGTTGGAGAGGTGCGAACTATAGGTGCTGAGGTCGTTCTCGATGGATTGTTCGTCGCCTATGTCGATGAGTATCTTGCCGAAGATGCCCATGTGGCTGGTTGCGTGCATCGGGACGAGTATGCCACATTGCATCATGTATTGTAGCAGTCCTACCGTTTTTAGGCAGACGGACTTACCTCCGGCGTTGGGACCCGAAATGATGAGGATTCTATTGTTTGCGTTTAGTGTGATGTTGAGTGGCACGACCTCTTTCCCTAGACGTCGGTTATTGAGCAAGAGGAGAGGGTGTCGGGCGATGCTCCAATCCATGAGCGCCTCTTTGCTGATCTTCGGCAATACAGCGTCTGTGTCTTGGGCGAAGAGGGCCTTGGCGCGTATGAAGTCTATCTGTGCGAGGAAATCGAAAGAATCCAGTATCTCTGGAGTCCGTGGACGAATTTCCGAACTGATGGCGGTGAGGATTTTTATGATCTCTTTCCGCTCTTCAACCTTAAGCTCATTGATTTTATTGTTGATTTCGACGGCGGCCTCTGGTTCGATGAAGACCGTTTTGCCGGTGGCGGATTCGTCATGTACGATGCCTCGTATCTTTCTTTTATAGGCGGGCGGTACAGGGATGAGCAAGCGTCCGTCCCTGAATGTCGGTTTCGTGTCTTCCTCGATGAACCCTTCCTTCTTCGCCAGTTGCATGGCATGGCTGATGGCTCGTGTGATGGAACTCTCCTCGACGGCTATGCTTCTGCGGATGGATGCCAACTCGGGTGTCGCGTTGTCCTTGATGTGCCCGAACTTATCCAAGATGCGGTCGATGGTGCGCATGAGGTCGGGGAAGGTGAAGACGTCCGTAGCGAGTTGTTTGAGGTAGTAGAAATGCTCTTCGCTCTTCTCGTCGAAGAATTTCACGATCTCTCCGATGGTCTCGATGGAGCGGCGCAGTTCGTATAGCTCTTGCTCGGAGAGGTAAAAACCTTCCGTCTCGATTCTTTTTAGGCCTTCACGTACGTCATAGAAAGGGTCGGAGGGAAAATCCTCCTCCTCGATGATCTTGGTGAATTCGTGCGTTTGGTTGAGTAGGCTGATGAGTGTTTCGTATTGGGTCGAGTACTCTATTCCGTCCACCTTGTCCTTGCCCAATTGGGAAGAGCAGTGGTTCTTCAGCAATTCTCGTATCTTGTCAAAGCCAGTTTTAGTTTCGAAGGTCTCTTGTTGAATCATTGTTTTATAATCGCTAAACGAGGAATGTGCAAAGATAGCGCATTCCTCGTTTCCTACATATTAACAAATATAGATTATTATCTAATCAGTGTGACGGTACCTCGTCGCTCGCCTCCCTTGTTCAGGCCTTTGAAGGTGCTCTTGTAGTTGACGACGTATCCGTATACGCCCCAGCCGCACTCTTTGCCGTCGCAGGTTCCATCCCAAGCCGCATCCTTGTCATCACCGGTGAATACGATTCTACCGCTTCTGTCGAAGATGGTGAAATGGAAGTCTGTCAAGAACTCGGTGCCGAGGAATCTGAACACATCGTTTTCTCCGTCGTTGTTCGGCGTGAAGGCGTTAGGAGCCCAGAAGTCCTTCCAAACGTAGATGGTGGTGTCTCCATGGTACAAGCATTTCCGTTTGTCCTCGGCAACGACTCTCACGACGAACGAATCCACAAGTCCTGCGTGAGAATAGGTGTGGGTGGCGTTTTTACGCTCAATCAATTCTGAATGGTCTCCCGGATCCCAAGTCCATTTTGCCTCTTCCGGATAGTATCCGTTCATGGCGATGATTGGGTTGTCGTGTTCGATGACACCAGGGCTGACTTTGAACTGGATTGGTTCGAAAGGAACTGGTTCCACGCGTACGCTATCCGTTGAACGGCAACCGTTTCCGTCCACACCATGGACAACAATGGTGGTCGGTTCGTCGATGATTGCGTCGAATATGGAATCGCCTATACTTGTTGCAATCTCGGAGACGTACGGATGACTTGACCATGTGTAGTACTTGGCTCCTCTTGCGCTCAGGTCAACCTTTGTCTCGGATTCAGGACAACCATCCTTCTTCACGAACATCCTCACGTTAGGCAATTGGTTGACGTGTACTGTCTTGGAAAGTACAGCGGTACAATTGTTGTTGAAACTCATACCCTTGACGGTGTAGGTCATAGAGTTGTTCAGCCTCCTTCTGATGGTGCTGACCGTATCGGCTGTGCTCCAGATGAAGCTTCTTGCGCCATGTGCGGTGAGTTCCATCTCTTCACCCTTACAGATGGTGTCTTTACCCGTGATGGAGATCTTCGGCGCAGGGTCTGCTTGGATGTAAACCTTTATGTCAGATGAGCATTCTCCCAACGTACCATGTAGGTTGACGGTCATGTTTTCCTCTGGTCTGTAGGAGAAGTTCATGCCACGGACGGTATCTCCGCCGACTATCCAATAGTAGGAACTTGCACCTTGAGCGGTAAGGTTGATGCTTGTGCCGGCGCAAACTCTTGTCTCTCCGTTGTATTTGAGGGTAGGAGGCTCCAATGCCTTGATCCTTGTCGTCTTCATGGCGGTACAGTTGTTCACGTCTATCGCCTTAACGAATACTTGTGTCTCGGATCCAATTACTTCTACAGCGATGGATGCTTCGTTACCACTTTCTGCATCTGTGCATTCGTCTGATCCGAATCCCCATCTATAGGTGATACCTGTACCTTGCGCTTGTAGGTATGCGCTGGCGCCGCGGCAAGCTTGTCTGTCTCCCGTGATGGTGAATTGCGGTTGAGGATATACGATGACTGGAACCTCTATGACGCTTCTACATCCGTTTTCACCTATACCGATGAGTGTGTATCGGGTGTTGTTGGCTGGGCGGGTTTTGAGCGTCTGTGTGTTGGCTCCATTGCTCCATGAGTAGAGTTTCGCTCCCTCTGCGGTGATTTCCAATTGCTCGCCTTGGCAGATGGTCGTTTTACCATCGTAACTCAACGTCGGCTTCTTGTTGATGATGACGGTGGTGTCCACGTAACTCTCACATCCGTTCAGCATACCATACACGCGGAATCTCCTTGTGGATGAATTGCCTTGTGCTGTTGCGTCGTTGAAGACTGCGAGCGTGTTCAGTTGGTTGATCTCCGTGCCATTAGACCACAAATAGCTGGTGGCGGTTCCAAAGGCGCTGATGACGATCTGTTCATCCTCACAAACCTCCATGTTTCCTGTCAATGTGATGGATGGATTCTTTGTGACGGAGACGGTGTGCTCGGCGTACGATTCACATCCGTTCTCATCTACTGCCATCACTCGATATGATGTAGGTATGTCGATGTTATCTCTTCTCGTTGCCATGTGAGAGTTGTTATCCAACCATGTGTAGTTAAGCAACTTATCACTGTTATTGATTACTATGAGAGTGAGGTCACCATTCTCCGAGCATACGCTCTTAGGTCCGTCGATGCTGATTTCGGCAGGAATGTTCACGGTAACTTTTATCTCAGCTGTTCCTTCACAACCGAACTGGTCGTAGCCGATGACGGAATAAGTGGTGGTTGACATTGGCTTGATGTCTATGGATTCGCCTTGTGATCCCTCACTCCAAATGTATGTGCCGTTTTGGATTCCACTGGCTGTGAGGTGGGCGAATTTGTTCAGACATACCTGATTGTCTCCACTTATGGTGACGTTAGGATGATCTACCACTTCCACATTCATGTCGTACCAATCGGATGTACAACCGTCTGTTGTTCCTCTTACCTTGAACTGCTGCGAACCTATTTCGTCCATCTTCCTGGTGAGCGTGTTCGCATTGTTGTCGATCGGATAACCGTTGTCCTGCCATTCGTAAGCGTTGGCACCTGCCACGGTGAGTGTGATTGTCCGTTCGGTGCAGACTGTCTCGTTCTCCGGAACAACCAACTTAGGATATGGCTTGCTCTTCACGGTCGTGTTGGCGGTTGCCTCACATCCGTAGATGTCTATGACACGCAGGTTGATGTTCTGTGTTTCATCGACTTGTGTGTAGATGGTGTCTTCGCTGCCGATGTCATTGCCCTCGTATTTCCAGATATATGTCTCTAACGGAGATGTGTTTCCGCTTGGTATGACATACAATTTCGCGTTGCTTCCTTCGCAGACTGCGTAGTCACCGTCGATGGCGATTTGCGGAAGTGGACGTACGTTGACAAGGAACGTGTCGGTTCCTTCACAACCTTTGTAATCGGTTCCAACTACCACATATTCGGTGGTTGATGTAGGTCGGATATCGATTCGATTGCTTGCCTTACCTGTGCTCCAGATATAAGACTTGGCACCGTCTGCTGTCAGAGGCATGGTCTGCCCGGAACAGAGGTCGTGTGTCTTACCCGTGATGGTGATGATTGGCAAAGGCAAGATGGTGATCGGGTATTCCTTGTAGGTCGTACATCCGTTGGTCGTACCATAGACGTAGTACGTCGTGTCTTGGCTTGGTGTGTCGGTGAACGTGTTGCCGACGGCACCTCCTGACCATTCGTAGTCTGTCGCACCTGTTACGGTAATCTTGACCGGACTACCCATACATATTTCCTTTACGGCGTCATCCTCCAATATCGGATATGGTTTCACCTTTACGGCTAAGCTCTTTGTCTTGGCGCATTGGTATATATCCTTTGCGGTGACGATGTAGGACTCGTTGTTCTCCACCTTAGGGAAGATGGTGTCTCCATCCATCTCGTAGGTGCCTGCCCATTCGAATGTGAGGCTCTTGTCCTCATATTCCAGCCATATCTTGTTCGTGTCGTTTTGACAAATCAATTCTTGACCCTTGATCTCGAATGATGGTAATGGAATGACTCCTACGGTGAAGGTGGTGTCTTTTGCACAACCGAACGTGTCTGTTCCGACCACTGTATAGTTTGTGGTGTTGAGTGGAGATACAGTCAGGACATCGTTTATGATGCCTGTGTTCCATGTGTACATGCCTTTCTCGCCCGCTCCGGAAGCTGTGAGGTTGATTTCGTCACTGTAGCAGATGGAGTCTCTGTTCTCTCCCTTACCGTCTCCCTCGATTGTGATGACAGGCAACGGTTTGACGTAGATGGTGACGGAGTCGATGGTGGTACATCCGTTGGTGGTACCTGCCACGACGTAGGTGCTATCCTTGGATGGGCTTGTGATGAAGCTCCTTTGTGTGGTGCCATCTTCCCATAAGTAGCTGTTCGCTCCTTCTACCGCAATGGTTGTGGTATTGCCGAAACATACATAGTTCGGGTTCGGTGAAGGGAACTTCAATTGAGGATATTCTTTCATCTTCACGTCCTTACCTGCTTTGTTCCAACAGCCAAAGGAGTCTGTCACGGTCACCTCAAAGTGAGTGTCCGCCGTGATTGGCATTACCAAGTACTGGGAGTCTTTCTTAACTTCCATGTCTTGCCATCCGCTTAGGTCTGTGTTCCATGCGTAAGTGCTTATCGCCCCGTCATCATTCGTGACAGCCTTCAGGGTGAAGGTGTCCTTTTCGCATACCGCGGCGTCTCCTTCGATGGAAATGGTCGGCAAGGAGTGTACGGTGACGATGGTGTCAGCCTTGTTTTGACAGCCATGAGCATCTGTGCCCATTACTTCGTACCTTGTGGTATTCAGTGGCGATACGGTGATTGCCGCGCTGGTGTCCCTGGTGTTCCAAATGTAACCGGTAGGTACTCCTCCTGTGGCAATCATGGTTAGGCTCTCTTGCCCGTGACAGATCTCAAACGACTTGTTGTCTTGTGATGTGATGGCGATGACTGGCAATTCCCAACGTCCGATCTTGATGGTGTCGATTGTGGATTCACAACCATTTGCCATACCCTTTACGGTGAACATCGTGTCGCTCACGATTTCCACCGTACGGTAACTGTTGGTCGTTCCGTCATCCCATATATACTCTGTCGCTCCTCTGACGGAGATGGTGCTCCTACTGCCTTCACAGACGTATGGCGCATAGTTAGGCACTAACTCCGGATGAGTCTTGGCAACCACCTTGTGGGAGGTTGTGTACTGACATGTGTTCTTGTCTGTCGCAGTCACGTAGATGACAATCTCATCCTCGACCTTCAAATCGATTTGATCTGTGTATTTGCCGTATGCAGTAGTGTCCGAACCGTCCGCCTGCGTATGCCATGCATAGCGTACGATGTCGAATTGCTTGCTACTTGCTTGGAGAGTCACCATGGAGTCTTTACAGATGGCCTGTTCTCCGTCAATGGTGAGGTCTGTCGGCAACGGATTCACTTTCACGAGGATGGAGTCTATGTGTCGGCAGCCGTTTGTGTCTGTCGAGGTCGCATAGTACCACTTGTCTGCGCTCGGGCTGTCGGTGATGTTGTACTCGGTCGATCCGTTGTGTCTCCACTTCACGCTGATTGGCATCTCCTCCCTTCCTGCTTGGGTATCCTTTTCGGATATGGATATCTCCGCTTGTTTGTTGAAACAGATTGCTTCTGGCGCATCCAATTGAGGTTTAGGAAGTTTCCAAATGCCGATGTTAATCTCCTTTTTGCTTTCACATCCTCTTGTCGTTCCCTTGACCTCAAAGGTCTTGGATGTGGTGAATTCCTGCGTGAGGTAGTTGTCCGTACTGTTCTCGTTTACCCATTCGTAGCTTTCCGCACCATTGAGGTAGATGGTCAGCCTATTACCATAGCATACGGAGTCTTTACCCGTGCTGGTGTGGTACGTGATCGCAGGATAAGCTTTGGCGGTCATTTCGATGTCTGCCTGTCCGGCACATCCGTTTCCGTCTATACCAATCACGTTGAATGTGGTGTCGGAATTGATGGTCGGGGTGAACGTCATGCCACTTGTGATGACCATGTCATCTTCTGTGAGCCATTGATAGTTCTCCGCACCCCTTCCTGTCAGTTCTGCTATTCCTCCAACGCAAATGGAGTCGAGACCTTCGATGCGGATGTTAGGCAAGGTGTCGGCATATATGGTGATTGAAGTGGTGTTGGAACATCCGTTCTCGTCTTTTCCGAACAAGTTGTAAATGTTCTCTCCGACTTTACGGACTTTCACTTCGACGGTGTCTTCACGAGATCCGTTGAAGATCCACTTGTATTCACCCTCCTTGCCGTTCTTTCCATTCAGCTTGACTGAGTCGTTCAGACAGAGTCTCGTCTTGGAGGCTTCGATTTCGATGTTAGGCAAACTCCATACGTGAACAACTGTGTCGATTGGTGTCGAACATCCGTTGGTGATACCTTCCACGTGAATGTGCTGTTCCTCCTTCACGTTGGTCAGTCTGAGGTAATTGTTCTTGGAGTCGCTTTCCACACCATTTACTGTCCAAGTGTAGCCGTCGTTCGCTCCTGTCACGTAGATGAGTTTCTCTCCTCCGTAGCATACGTAGTTGGTGTCCATCTTGAAGGCGAGCGTAGGGTACTCCTTCACATGTATCGTGATGTCTCTGTTGTTGATACATCCGTTTACGTCTCTTCCCCATACGGTGAAGGTTGTGTCTGTACCCATCGGATCCACGTTATTCAAGATATATGGATTTGTTTCGCTGAATCCGATTCTTGGGTCAAATGCGTCAGGGTCGGCGTTGTAGTCCCAATTGTACTTGAGATATATGTTGCCACCTACTATTCTGGCATTTCCGCCACGACAGATTGGCTCCAAAAGGGTAGGAGTGAACTCTGGCAGTGGATTGATGCCCACGTTAGCTTTGCCGGTGGCGACGCATTCATGCTTATCCGTCACTTTGACGATGAAGGTGGCTGGCGAGGTCAATGTGGTTGTCGTATAGGTGGCTCCATCCACGTCTGCGGCATTCCACCTGTAGGTGACCTCTGATGGATTTGTGCTTGGGTCTGTTTTTGTGCAGACTGCGGTCAATTCCACGGAACTGTTGTAACAGATGGCCGTGTCGATTGCTCGTATGGTCGGCAGATCCCACACATCCACGCTGAAGTCCATGCTTGAAGCACAACCCTTCTCGCTGGTCGCTGTCACGGTGAACTTGGTGTTGTCTTCGTTGATCACTTCTTGTATGTAGTTGGTTGTGCTACCATTGCTCCAAGAGAAATCTGACGTGATGTCGGTCCTGACTTGAATGTAGGCGGATGTGCCTACGCAGACTGTGTCAGTTTTCCTGATGACGGATATGGCCGGGTATGGATCAGCCTTGATGTTTATTACATCGATTTCCTCGCAGCCCATCATGCCCACGCCCGTTGATTTGGCCGTCACGTATAGTGTGGTGTCTTTTGTGAGTGGCAACCATCCCGATTGAGCTTTTGATGATTTTTGACTGCTCAGGTCTTTGCTCGTGTAAAGAAGTACTGGAGTGCTATCCTGGGCCATCCAACTGAATAGCAGACTCTGGGCAGATCTCGCCTCCACCTTAACCCATCCGATGGTCGTGTCGTTGGCGCAGACGGATGGTTCGCTATGCAAGCTGAATACTGGTCGCTTCTCCAAGTTTACGGTGACGGTATCGAAGTTCTCGCAACCGTGTGAGTCCATACCTGCTAAATGGTAGACGGTCTCGCTGGTTGGTGCGATTTCATACCTGTCAATGTAACTGTATGCGTTATTCTCCCACTTGTATACTTGGTTAGGACTTACAAGCTCGATGTCGCTTCCTGTCGCTATCAAAGTGTCGATGGATGCCTCGCAGATGGTGAGCTTCGGCGAACCTTGGATCTTGATATTCGGCAAATCCCAACGGTCGATGGTGAATAAAGTATCTTGGGTACATTCCTGCATCGTCACCTTTGCGACGAATTGGGTCTGCTGCCTAATACCGTTAGCGAATGTAGGCGCTTGCGTGGTGTAGTTGGTTTGCTCTGACAACAATGTCGAATCATTGCCGGAGATGGTATACCATGCGTATGTGGCCGCCGCATTCTTTCCTGTCATGGTCGCTTGATTACCCCAACATACACTGTCTGGATAGTCGATATTGGCCAACGGGTAGAGTTTGGTCCTGACGGTTACGGAATCTTTGTTCTTACATCCGTTGACGTCTTGCGCCCATGCTACGAACGAGTAGGTTTGTGTCGCGCTGTTCGTCCTTACTGTCGTGAATTCATGCGTGTTCGCCGCCTCATAATCGCCGTTTTTGTCGTCTCCCCAGTGGTAGGTCAATGCATCTCCCGTATTCTCAGGAGTTGCGGTGACGAGTACGTTTTCACCTTCACAAATGAATGATGCAGCTTTCAAACTGAAGGTAGGCAACTCATTTACTGAGACAGAGAATGTGTCGCTGTTTTCGCAGTAGGCCACTACATTTCCGTTCTTTGTATGTTCTTCAGTGACAAGCACCGTATAGTCTGTTTGTATCTTTGGTGACTCGTGAAGTGCCGCGCTGTCAGAACCCAAAAGGTTTTGGTTACCTGCAATTCTCCATTGGTATTTGCTGTAGGCCTTGTCTCCGACTGCCCTTAGAATTACGCTGTCGCCGTAGCAGATGCTAGGTGTCTCTGACTGTATGGTGACATTTGGCAATTCGTAGATGTCAATGGTGACGCTGTCTTGCTTCTTACATCCTTCCAATTCTCCTTCCACGATGAACTTCGTCTTTGTCCATACGGTGTCGATGAGGGTGTAATCGTTGTACTTCTTGCTGTTCAAGTCTTCACCTCTGTCGTTGGTCCAATCGTATCGTGATGAGTTTCCTGTTACGATTAGACTTACAGCATTACCCATACAGATCGTGGTGTCATTTGTGCCAATCTTAATGGTAGGTGTCAGCTTGGCTTTCACCTCGTAGGTTTGGATATCGCTACAAACTATTTCATTGATAGTGTAGCTTCCTTCTACTTTCAATACGGCAGACTTCAGAATAGGCATGTAGATCGTATCCCTGTTGAGCGATTGGTAAGTTACGCCATTTTCCACCCAAGTGATGACTTCATTGACGTTGTTCTTGTTCTCATACCAATTGTAACTCAACTCATAACCCGTGGTTCTTGGTGTTGTATAGAGTTTATTGGTCGTGTCGGAGCATACGTCTGATACACCGTTCACATCGAATGATGGTAATTCATTGATGTGGATGCCTATGGTGTCTCTATTCTGGCAATTATGCCCGTCTGTTACAAGTACAATGTGCTTCTCACCTTCGTTCCTAGGACTTAGCACGATGGAATCCTTGTTGTCTGGTGTCGACGCGGATGTGCTCTTGTCATCCCACTTGTATGTGAATGGGGACGGTGCGTTCTCCACGGTTGCGTTGAGTTGTACTTCTCCGTGCAGACAAGCTTGGGCTATGTCTGAACGTCCCGTCTTAGCATCTGTGATGGTTACATCCGGCAGATTCCAAACCCTGACGATTGTGTCAGACTCGGATCGACAACCCTCTTTTTCACCTACGATAATGAATTTCGTTGCTCCCTTCAAAATATCGCTCGTGTAGTTGTTGCCATTCGTCTTCAATATGTTACGTTGGCTGTCCAACCATTGGAAAGAGGTTTGGTAGATGGATCCTACCACCGTGTCTTCTGCTGTGAGGGCCACTGCGGAGCCATAACATACTGTGTCTTTCGTGTTAATCTTGATTTCCGGGTTCGGTTTCCATATAACGGTGTGTTTTACCGTGTCGGAGATACAACCCTTTTCGTCTTTTGCTAATGCGTAATAAGTGGTTGTATCTGTGACTACAATTGTCTCCTTCGTGTTTCCTGCGTTGTTCCCGAAGGTCTTTGCTTGTCCATCACCGTCTACGCCCCAAATGTATTTGAGGTCGGCTTTGTTTGCCTCAAGATAATCTTCTGTTTGGTCGCAAAGCTTTGTAGGGTAGGTGAAGTCGAAGGTAGGAAGCGGATTCACCTTCACAGTGATTTCTGCGGTATCCAAACATCCATTTTCGTCCGTTCCATAGACGATATACTTCTGCTCGTTATTCGCATGTGCCACGATGGAATTCCTCTCTCCATATCCTTGCCATTCGAATTTCTGCATTGCCGCTCCGACGTTGCCTATCTTTTGAGCAGTGAGCTCGATGGAGTCTCTGTAACATACGGCGGTGTCTTCTTTGCTACCGTCGAATATCGCGATCTCTGGACGCTCCCAGATGCCAACGGTCTTGGTGGCTTCTGAGGTACATCCGTCGGTCGTTCCCCTCACTTTATAGGTGGTTTTTTGAACTAACCCCTTGTCGGTGTAGGTGCTTCGTGTATTGGATATTCCTACCCATACATAGCTGGTTGCACCAGATGCTGAGAGTGTTGCGTCACTTCCTTTACATACGTGATCCGGACCTGCCAGTACAATGGAAGGATTAGGTTTCTTATGCAGATTGATCTCTCCTGTCGCTTTACAGAATTGGTTGTTGAAGGCGATTACCGAGTAGGATGAATCATTTGACAGTTTAACTCTCAGGTGCAGTTGCTCTCCTGTGAGCAGGTTGGTGCCAGTTGGATCTCCCACTTCGTGGATGTAGCCTGTTTCTTCGTTCTTCCATTGGATGTATATGAGGTTATTGCCGCTGACATATACATCGCTGATGGAGTCTTGACAGTAGATGGAATCACCCTTGATGGACACTTTTGGTTTGGTGTGTGCGCTGAGGACATATTGTCCTGTTGCGGAACATCCGAATCCGTTGGTCAATGTGGCTTTGTAAAGTTCGTCTTTTGTAGGGGAGACAGAGACTGTTAAATGTCCCGCATTGCCTGTGTCATTGCCTGTGTTCTCCCAGACGGTCAAGTTCTCAACGATGTTTTGATTCACATTGTTGATCCTTGCGCTTGTGTCAATTGCGGTCAGTTCCACACTTTCGCCTGTGCAGACGAATGCAGGTCCGTCAATTTTCACTTGCGGTGTCGGACTCACATTGTATGCCACCGGATATTCCTGTGTACATTCGATGCTTGTCGTTGAGGCCATATAGCGCTTGATGACGGTTATCGCATCTGTGTATGCGCCGACTGATTTCGCCTCTGTCTCTGTGAATTGTGCGATGCTCGTCTTGTTGGTCGTGCCTGGCCAAATGAAGAAGTCTGCCTCTCCTGTAGCCAAGGTGAATCTTTGCACGTTGCCGAAACAGATGGCGTCATTGTAACTGATGGTGACGTTAGGAGTGTCTCTTACTGCGATGGTCGCTCTTGCCGTATCCCAACAAGTTAGATTGATGTTGTCAATCTTGTGGCCTGCGTACACCTCTACAGACTCATCGGTGTTTATGATATCAACTTTTGCTGTATTGCTCGAAGGGTTCTTGACGTTGTTGCTCCAACTGAAGAGTGTTGGTGCGCTTCCTCCCCTTTGTACAGCTTTCAGATCCACTGTGCTCTCGGTACAAGCAATGGCTGGCGCCTCCAATTCGATGATTGGCCGCTTGTGAACCGTGATCGTTTGTGTGGCTGTGTCCGTACATTCCGTTTCCGTGTTGGTCGTCACTATACGGTATTCCGTCGTTTGACTTGGAGAAATAGTGATGCCGTGCGAACCTGTTTGGTTCGTGTTGCTTTCCCCTGTGTTCCATTCGTACTTGATGTTAGTGGCTGGAACGGCGGTCGTCGCCAATAAACTGGTTTGTCCCTTTTCGCAGATGTCCGTATTGGTTGTGGTGAGGTGAACAATTGGTCTTTGGTGGACGAGGATAGAGAATGTCGTGTCTTTCTCGCATCCATTCTTGTCTGTGCCTTTGAGGCTATAGATGAATCTGTTGTCACCTGTTTGGCCAGTTGTTGGTCTGAATGTCTGTGACAATCCATTCGCATTGTTCAATCCATTGCCGTTCCATACATATTTGCTTGGGTCGGAGCCTGCTCCGGCCACCCTTATAGTGGTGCTTTCCCCGTTACAGAGTATGGTGTCTCCGATGATGGATAGCGTAGGCTTCTCCCACTTGTGGATAATGAATGGCTCAGATACGTTTTCACAACCCCTGCTGGTGGTCACTCTTAGGCTGATCGTCTTTGTGTCTTCCGTTCCCATTGTGACATTGTAGCTTGCGTTGGTTGCACCTTGGATGTCGGTAGTGTTCTCGATCCATTGATAAGTGTTTGGTGCAGTGCCGTTGACCACTTTGCTGGTGTATGTTTTGCTGGATCCTTCGCATATGTATTTGTCACCCTCGATCGTGATGGCTGGTAATGCCTTGACGTTGACCAAAGCGGTGTCTTTGCCGACACAACCCTTCCCGTCGGTTACTTTTACAGGGAACTTGTAGGTGGACATTGTGTTGGTAAGAAGAACTGTTGTTGCGGTTGACCCGTTTGCCACGTTGATGTTGTGGCTGTCCCATTCGTAGATGTATCCAGAACCGTTTCCTCCACTTGCGGTGACACTCAGATTGGCGGCTGTATTGTAACAGATGGTGTCAATCTCTGCCGCTTTGAGTGTAGGCAGAGCCAACTTCCTGACTGTTATGAACGAATCGCTGGAACATCCATTCTTCGTCGCAGTCACATGGAAGACGGTGTCGCTCTTGATTTGTACGCTTATGCTACTGTTGGCGCTGTTAGCTTCCTCCCAGTGGAATGTGGCGGACGGACTGGTCGCGGTGAGGGTGATGTAATTGTTCTCACAAACAGATGTGTCAGGTGTCAATTGCATCTTCGGGTTGTCCTTGACAATCAGTCTTTGGGTCGACGTGCTTGCGCAGGCGAATGCTGGTTGACCAGTTATGTTGTGAACTTCTTGAACTTTCACGATATAGGTGACGGAGCTATCCGCCTTCACCACTTTGTTGTATGATGTTCCTATGAGGTTCGCAGATGTCGTGTCTCCCACATACCAACTATAAGTGATTTGTGGATTGCTCGTTTCTGGGTTTTTCACGCTCAGAGTGACATCTTTCCCTTTACATTCGTAGATGTCTCCCTCTGCTTGTACGATAGGGAGCGCTGCCACTTTCACGTTGAATCTCGCTGTGTCCTTACATCCTGTCGTGGTGTTTGTACCGACCAGCCAATAGTTGGTGTTGGCGTTTGGTTTAGGGGTGTAAGTGTCATTCGTCGTTCGGTTGCTCCATTGGTATTCGTTGGCGTTACCACCTTTGGCCATTGGCACTTCGTAGCCAAGACATACGGTTGTGTCGCCTGCTTTCTTCCCGTTGATGAGAACAATTGGCAACTCATTGACAGTGATGCTGAATTCGACGTTGACCAAACAGCCATCTGAAGTGGTGGCTTCCACCTGGTATTGCGTGGTGACGGTTGGATTCAGAGTCACATCGGCGCTGTTTCCGTATTGTGCCGCGTTGCCGAGCCATTTGTAGGTACCACCCGAGTTGCCGATGAGAGTGATGCGTGTGCTTCCTCCCTTACAGATGGTCTTAACTCCGTTCGCCGTTATCTTTGGCATTGGTTTGACTCTGACGGACACTTCCTTCATCTCTTCGCAGTGGATACCATCGGTCTCTCCAACATTTACGGCCACGTAGAAGGTCGTGTCTTTCTCTTTGATGTTTGGAGAGAAGGTCGTACCAGTGCCTATCTCCTGAGTCTTCATCGTGTCAGCGTACCACTTGATGCTCTTGAATGTGTTGGCTGAGTTGTCTACCGAAAGTGTCGTTTGTGTGTTAGGACATACGTACGTGTTGCCGGCAATGTTGATGTTCGGTTTTGCGCTGACGGTCAACTCTGCCGTGTTGCTGTTGACGCAACCGTTTTTGTCTGTCACGGTTAGCGTGTATGTTCTTACACCTGTCTGCTTAGGCGATACGCTCAGCTTGCCGTCAGCTCCTATTGGCGTGATCATGCTATTGGCGTCTTTGCTGGCGGCCCATACATATCCGTCATTTGCCACACCATTTTGATTGTTGTAGGTCATGTCGAACGTTACAGAAGGTGTGAATGACGTGTCTTTGCCGATGCAGACGGATACTGAAGTGAAGTCTGCGATGTTTGGCAATTGGTGTACGTTGACTGCTACCGTAGTGTCATGAGGACAGTTTTCTTTTGTACCCGTCACTTTGACTGAGTATGGTTCTTTTACGGCAGGTATGGTCAGATTGGATCCGCCTAATTGGTTACCCGTGAAAGTGCTTTCAGTCGCTTTCTTCCAGTCCCAATTGTAAGAGATACCCGTCTCATTGCTTTGAATGCTCAGTTTCGCATTGTCTCCATTACATACAGTGTCTGGAATGACGGTGAATCGTGGCGCGTCTTTCTTGGTGACGGTATAGTCGGTACTGTCCTCGCAGGCCAAGGTGAAGGTGGAATGGCTCAATGGATCGTTGAGCGTGTAGTTCCTGGTGACAATCACCCTGAAAGTGGAGTCTTGGTCTATGCGAGGGCGTATGGTTCGTCCGCCGCTTATCCTTACCTTCCCTGTTGTCCCCACGTAATACCAATTGTGGAAATATTCGTTCGTGCCGTTCGCATTGTTCTGCTCGGTCAAGACTAGAACGCTGTCCTTACATATCCTTTGGTCGTCAGTTCCTTCGGTCTCTCTTGTGATCTTCACGATAGGATTGCTGTGTACAACGACCTTGACGGTGGTGTCTTTCTTACATCTGTTGACGTCTGTCACGGTCACGTTGTAGTTGGCATCTGATCTGATGTCTTCAATATAGACTTTCCCGGCGTTTTTGCTTCCAACGATATGCTCGCCTTCCCATAAGAAATTAGATGCGTTGGAGGTGGCTACTAACGAGTCATTTGTTCCGTAACATATATCCTTTCCTGCCACGTTAATGGTCGGAAGTGGGTGTACTGTTATATCAATGTTTGTGTCGTTGACGCATCCGCCGGTGGTGGTGGCGACTGCTCTAAATGTATTCACCACATCATTCATGGATGTGTTGAACAATTTCTGGTTGTTGTCCAGATAACCTGCGGAGAGTCCATCCCATTGTACAGAAACACCTGTTGCGACACTGGCGCTCATCTTCACATCATCCCCGCTACAGATCTTTTGGCTGGCAGGTGTGACGGCAATGGCGATGGCTGGCTTCGGCGTCATCTTAATCTCGATGGAATCCATTTCGCATTGACATCCGTTGCCTCCGTTTCCTGACACATATAGTGTGATGTCGCCCTTGATGTTCTTAATGGTTACAGTCCCTTCGTTTTGCTCTAACTCTGCTTTCGCATAGTCATTTAAACTTGGGATGTATATTCCTCCAGTTGTTAATCCTGACAAGACATATGTGCCTTCCATGTTCTCACAGATGGCACTTGGTCCTTCTATGCTGATCTTCTCAGGTATATTGACGTTTACTGTGATATTCTTCTGGCTCTTACATCCTTTCCCGTCGGTCAGGGTGGCGGTATAGGTTGTCTTTTTGGTTGGATCGTTTTTCAAACTGTCGGTTGTTACGCCATCGAAGTTCTTCCACTTCCATGTGCTATTGCTTGCATCGTTTGCGCTTACAATCACACCTTTGAGTGTTATCTCGTTAGCGTTCGTGCAGACTACTGGGTTGCTTGTGATGTCAACTCCTTCGCTGTTTTTGACTGTCAGATCGAACTGTGGCAGGTTGAGGTTGCTTACTTTGACGGTGCCCCTTAGCTCGCACTCGTTCAATACAGCTTTGTAGTTATAGGTGGTGTCGTTACCAGTGATGACTTTGTCGCTTATCCATTGCGTGCCACCCATGCTTCCGTCTGGCCAGACGTAATAGTCTGCCTGAGAATTGGACCCTACTTTCAGTGTGGCTAATTCACTGCGACATACGACAGTGTCTTTGATGTCTGCTTTAGGATCAGGTTTGTTGGTGACGGTATAGTCTTTTGTGCCTTGACAGCCATCTGCATCTGTCGCTGTGACAGTGATTGTGTAAGGTCTGTTGTTGTTTGTGGTGGTGTCAACACCTTCCACTTTGATGATATTGCTGGTGGTGGAACTGCTGACATTGTTGACAGTCCATGCATATTGTCCATCGGCGATCGCTTTGTTGCTTGTCGCAGTCAGTGATACGGCAGAGTTGCGGCAGACTGCCTTCTCTCCGGAGATGGTCACGTCAGGAAGGGCGATGCCTGTGACGGTATAGTTTTGGGTGTTCGAACAATTGGTGTTGTTGTCTGTCACCTTGACCGTATGTCTTTGAGGCAGGGTTGAGCTAACGTTTGCAATTAATGAATCATCTGCGTTAGCGCTAATGTTGTCCCACATGTAGTTGAATCCCTGTTCTGAGTGATCGCTTGTCGCGAAATGGTAGGATGCAGGGTGGGCTGGCGTGGCGGTGAGGGTTACGTTGTTATTGACGCAGGCATAGACTGTGTCATGGCTTTTCCTTCCGCCTCTTGCGTCGATGTTAATGGATGGTAATTCGTTGACCCAAATCGTTATCTCTGCAGTGTCCACGCAAGAGCCGTCCGTTCCTTCGACGATGTAGGTCTTGCTTTCTGCCAGTTCCTCCGTGAAGGATGATCCTGTGGCATAGGCTGTTCCGTTTTCGTCTAACCACCTGTATATCTTGGCACCTTGTACGTTGACGGTCTTTCGTCCGTCTCCCTTACAACGTGTTGTGTCTGCACTTGTGATATTAGGTTTGTTTTGTTTCTTCAATGTTTCCGAAACTCTCTCGATGCTACAGTTCGTGCTATGGGCAGGATGTTCTTCCACAGCTATTGTAACGCCGTTGTCGTTGAATCCTTCGCTTATCCTGACGGAAAGTTCCGCATCTCCCGCTCCCCCTACGATGAATGATATTCCCGAGTGAGTGCTTGGCCCATGTTCAATCTCTTCGTTGTTCACATACCATTTGTAGGTCGAACCTGTCTGTCCGATGGCTGTCCATTTGATTGTGTTCCCGACGCAAGGGGCTCCCTCCTTGTGGATGGATGGCTTTGGCAAAGATATGACGGTAACTACGGCGGTGTCTTTTGTGTGACACTTGTCTGCCGAGGTGGCTTCGACCACATATCTTGTATTCCTGCTCGGTTGTCTATTGTCCAATGTACTGGTCGTTGTTGTATTGTCAGTCTTAAGTTCTGTGCTCCCTTCTGTCCATTTGTAGGTGTAAGGGTCAGTGGAGGTCGCCGTGATGGATATTGGTGATCCATTCTTACAGAAACTGATGGAATCCGGCTTGAGTTTGAATGATGGATTCTTTTTAACAGTCACAAGGGTATCGTTATCTTTTGTACACCCGTTTCCTGATGCGGTCACTTTGAAGTTGGTGTCATCCGTCAGTTGTTGGGTCACATAACGGGTGTTGGACGCAGTCTTCGTCTCGCTTCCAATCGTCCATTCCCAATTGTATTGAGCGTTGTTACTTGCATTTTCGATTTCAACGGTCACGTTTTCTCCTGCACATTTATTGTCCCATTTGATTTTTGTGTTAGGATATTTATTGACTGTCAGATCGTACTTGGTCGTTCCTTTACAACCATTTGGATTTACTCCTTCGATGATGAATGTTTTGTCGTCGGTTAATACGTTTTCACCGATAGTGTAGGTGTTGCCGTTGGCTGTTCCTGCCACACCTGTTGTCCAAGTGTAGCTCATGCCAGCTTCTTCGACGTCTGGTTTTACCTTTAGGGTGAGTGCTTCTTTCTCGCAGACTTTCCCTTTACCGGTGAGCTCATAATTAGTTCCTCCGTCGTCGCTGATTCTGAGGATAGGGTTGGCGAGGACGGTTAGGTTGTATTGCTTGGTATTGCTACATCCGTTGTTGTCTGTCACGTTGACGGTGTAGGTCATCAAACCTGTCGTGTTAGGCTCAGGCTCGTATATGGCTGCCCCCGTTGTTCCGTTCCACTTCCATTTCGGGTTGTTGACGTTGGTGGCGGCGGTTATCTTTACGCCTGTGGCGTTGAGACAAATCTTACCTGTGCCCTCTGCGTCATCGGCTCCCGTGATTCCTTCTGTGCTGAAGGTGATGGATGGTTTCGCTTGAATGGTGATGTTGTCTATCGTATCACGTTTGCCACAACCGTTTTTGTAGCCGGTAATGTCGAAACCAATAGTTGCTTTGTATTTGTTGATGGTGTCGAAAGGCAATGTTCTTGACGGACCCGTCGTTTTTTTGTCAAATGCCCAATATACGGATGTGACATTTGGAATGTTGACGATGGCGTCGTTCCCTTCACAGATGTTGATGGCAGGGACTGTGAACTCAGGGGATGCCTTGACTGTCACGGAATGTTTGATAAAGTCAGTACATCCTATACTGTTGGTTGCGTATGTGGTGATGACGACGGTTGCGTCTTGTGTTCCGTTGTTAGTGAGCGTAGGCGTGATAGTCGTCTTGTTTGTCTCTGTTTTGTTCGTCCCGTTGTCTTCCCATTGCCAGTTGAATTGAACGCTGTTGTCTGAAGTGTTCTTGTTCTCCGCTGTTAATGTCAGTTCGTTTCCGGCGCAGATGTTCTTGTCTCCTGTTACGGTGAAGTTAGGGATAGGACGGACGTTCACCGTTACAAAGGTGTCTTTGTAACATCCTCCAATTGCTTGGGAGTTATAGCCGATCACCGTGTATTTGTGCACTCCTGTTGCGTTCGGTTTCACGGTGGCGATTCCTGATCCTCCATCGGTCAGTCCGTTTCCGTTAGACCATTTGAGTAGGGAATCCGCACCTGACGCTTGGAGTTGAATTGTTTCGCCGAAGCATATGTCTTTGTCACTTGAGATGTTAAGGTCAGGTTTGTTGTAACCTGTTATCTTAACAGATTTTGCCTCTGTCTTACAACCATCTTTCGTGGCAGTTAAGGAGTATATCTTTTCTGCCACGTTCAATATCTCGGTGAGGTTTGTACCGTTCGCGGTCTTGTTTTGTCCGCCTTCGGTCCAACTCCACTCGTATGTGTCCGCATTTCCGCTGCGTACTTTCACTGTCGCATAATCACCGATACATGCGAAGGTGTCGTTCGCCTCGAACGTAGGATATGCCTTCGCCTTGATGGTGTAGCTTGTCGCGCCTGGACATCCCTTGATGCTTGTGCCGGTCACAGAGATGGTGGTTTCTCCTCCATTGACAGTGACATTGGCGATGCTGTCGTGTGAGCTTGTGTGGTCGGCTGTCGCGTTTGTCCAGATGTAGTCTGAGCCACCGCCATTTCCGGCTATCAACTTCACAGTGTTGGACTTGTCGTTGTCTGCGCAGACGATAGTGTCTCCATTGGATATTCCGTTGATCGTCAGAATAGGATTCCTGTTGACTATGATTTGTAGGGTGTCTTTTCCTGTACATTGAGCGTCATCGGTCACGGTGACGATACAGGTTGCGTCGTTATCAGGCGTGAATGTTGTTTCGCACGCCGATGTGTTGGAGATGTTCCATGCGTAGGTGAGTCCACTGCTAGTTCCGCAATCTTGGGTTCTGACGTTGACGGAATTATTTTCGCAGATTTCTAACGCGTTCAAATCCTTCCAGTTGTTACCGACCTTTGTTTCGATTTTCACGGTCGGATTGCTTGTGACAACAAGCGTGTGAGTTTTCCTTGTGTCGCAGGAACCGTTGTCTACGATGGCGATGAATTTGTGGGTCCCTACTGTGACGGAATTTAGAGAGAGTAAACCATCTTGGCTCGTCAACAAGTTCCCTATGACGTCTCCTTCGTAATCATACCATTTGATGTCGTGTCCCGAACTTGTTGCGGCGATGAGATCCACGTTCGATCCTGCGCAGGCGTTGGTGACACCTGTGATGCTAAGATCAGGTGCTGTGATTGGATCTACTACGATGATTTCTTCTTGTGACTTACAACCCATTACATCTGTGCCAAACACAGTAAATGTGGTGGATTGGTTGATGACTTGAGAAAAGAAATCTTTTGTTTTGTCTGCTTGTGCGCTTAGGTTATGAATCGTATTGGTCCCCCATTGGATGGTCTGCATGATAGAGTCGGACACGGCTTTGATGGTGGCCTCTTGACCCTCGCACACTGGGTCGGCGGACAATGTGATCTTCGGTAATTTCCTGAACAACACGATACTTTGTGTATCCGCCTTACATCCTTTCGGGTCGGTGATGCTCAGTGTGAAATTTGTGGTCTCGTAGATGATGCCGGACGCAGTGTCGGAGACGCCTCCTTGTGGTGACCATTGGTATTTATAGTCGGTCACTTTCTTGTATTTGTTGTTTGCGTCTGGTACGGCGAATATCTTGAACGAATCGTTTTCACATGTATATTGGGAGCCGTCTATTGAGAATTTGAATGCTGGATATACCTCGATGTTGTGTGTCGACTCTCCCGTACATCCGTCGTTGGTGGATGCGATGGCGGTGTATGCGGCGTGTCCTGTCACTACTCCTGTGCTGGTGTAGCTTAACGTGTGTGTTTCGCTCGGATCGAGATTGGAGGATTCCCAACTCCAACTCTTGATGATTGCGTTGCTGTTGGTGTTGTAGGCGATGAGGTTGGTTTCCGTTCCGCTACAGATGGAGTCCGCACCTGTGATGAACACGGCTGGCTTCGGATTGGCTACAATCGTCTTCTCTGCGGAGGAAACGCACGTTAAGTGTGTATTGTTAAGCAATAAGTAGTTGTGGATCTCCGTGCCTTCTGCTTTGTAGGTGGTTGTGGTCTGAAGCGTTGGCTCGATGGAGTCGTTCGGGATCCTGTAAACATTGGAGGTGAATAAGGTTTTGTCGTATGTCCTGAAATTCGGTTCTCCTTTCGCTTTTTGCTCCCATCCGTAGGTTAATGATAGGGAGTTCGCATCTTTCGCTGCCCAAGCGTACATCTGTACGGAATCGCCTTCACATACGGCCTCTTTTGTCGGTCTGATTTCAATCTTAGGATTCTCTTTTACAACGATGCCTCTTCTTGCTTCGTTGGTACATCCCTCTTGATTGGTGATGGTCAGGCTTATGCTATTTATATCCAATAATGCAGATTTCGAAATGGAGGATGTGACATCGCCCGTGCTCCACAAGTAGGCTTGTACATCAGCGTTGTCGATTCCGTTTGCCGCCAATTGCATGGTGCTGTTTTCGCAGTAGGCGGTATCTCCTGCGATGGTGAACGTCGGTTTCTTCTTGATCGTGATGAATGTATCTTTCCTGTCTGACGGACATCCATTTTCGTATCCGATTACACTAAATCTATATGGAGATGGACCGTTGTAGTTGGTCTTCGTGTATTTGGTTCCTGTTTGGTTTGTTTGGGTGGCAGTGTTACCGTTCCCTTCGTACCATTGGTAGGAAGCCGCACCATCGACAGTGGCGACAATCTCTTCCCCTTCACAGACGGCTGGTGCGGTGATGGAGAGAATTGGCTTCGGATATACGATGACTATGGCGGAGTCCGTAGCGGAACATCCGTGCTCGTTTTGTGCAGTCACACGGAATTTCGTGGTGTCATTGAGCGCCACATCTCTCGGATTGCTGATGACGGATCCGTTTATGCTCCATTCAATATTTGAGAGATTTCCTGAATTGATATCTCTGACATTAATATTGACAGCCTTTTCACCAGGACAAACAGGGTTTGCTTCCTCGATGGATAGGTTAGGGTTCGGATTAACTTTGACTTTGTGCTGTGCGGTTCCCGGACAACCTTTTGCGTTGTATCCTGTCACTTGGAACGTTTGCTCCGTGCCGATTGGTACTACTTGTATGTTGGCATCTGTTTTGCTGAGTCCTGTCCAAAGGTAACTTGATACTGATCCGTGGGCGGTTAGATCTGCAGGAACTCCGTAACATACACTGTTTGGTCCAGTGATGGTGATGTTAGGCTCCTTGTATACATTTACGTCTTTGTAATTATAGCCTTCGCAACCGTCCTTCGTTCCATATACATAATAGCGGATGGTGGTGTCTCGGTCGTAGTTCGCCTGTTCCGCCAATGGGTTGTTCGTTCCTTTGGCGGTTATGACTGTGTCAGGAGCTTTCCCCGTCACCAATTCCCATCGGTAGGATTCCGCACCTGCGGCGGTGAGTACGATGTTTCCTTTGTTGCATATCTCAGTCTCTCCTGCGATGGTGATGGTCGGTGGGGTCTTGAGATAGATGGTCACTTGAGCCACTCTCTTACACCCTTTTCCGTTTACGCCTACTACGTAGTAGGTCGTTTGCGTAGTTATGTTGCTGACTTTTATCGAGTCGTTTTTTGTCCCGTTCAGTGAGGCGTAGCCGACGAGAGGGTGTAGCGTGTCAGGGTCGCTGAACCATCTGCATTCGGATAGGGCAACCCTTGCGCCATTTTCTATGATATATGCTTTTAATGTGTCGGTTCCGTTAGGACATACTTTCCCGTTGTTAGCTTCGGCGATGACCCTTGGCAGTGGGTTTATGGTCACGTCGATGTTTTTCGTCGCGGAGCAATTCTTGCTGTTTGTTATGGTGACGCCATACGTGGTGGAAGTGTTTGGCTGCGCCGTCATTTGCGCTGTTGTCGTGTGGTTGGCGTCTGTCCATGAATATGTCTTCGTTATCGTTTCTTGATATGAATCGTATGAGGTGGTGTCTGTGGCGGTGAGCGTGATGCTTCCTCCGCTACAGATTTCCGTTTCTCCTGTGATTTCGATGCTTGGAACGCTATCCATCCTGACAGGTTTAACCACTTTCGTCGTACAGGTCACACTGTTGTAGTGGTTGATCGTGATGACGTGGATGGAATCTCTCGGGGTGGAGAGAGAGGCGGAGTACGGTATCTTGTCGAATTCGTTTTTGTTCTCTTCCACTATTTTCGTCGAGTCTGCTCCATAGATGTATATGATTACGTTTTCTCCTTTGCAGACTGGTGTCAGGTCTGGAATAATAGGTGATGGGTTATCCCTTACTACCACTTGTTTGTCTACGAATGATTTACATCCGTATTGGTTCGTTCCCTCCAACCGGTACATGTAATCGTCACTACCAATAGCGGATGGAGTGCTGTGTGTGACGATAAGCGAGTCTGTTCCGCTACCGCCCATTTCATGGGTAGGTGATGATATTTCATCCGTGTTGTTTTGGCTGAGTCTATACCACTTGTACAGAGCTGTGTTGGTCACATCGTTCAGCAGACTGTTGGCGTGGAGCGTGATTGAATCGTTCACGCAGATTTCATCGCCTCCGTTAATCTGCAATATGGGTTTTTTCATCACATTGACTTGGATAGAGTCTTTGGCGACACATCCGTTAGACCCTTCCGCCGTGATGTAGTAGAGCGTGGTGTCCTGTGGGCTAACAGTGTTTGCCGCTGTGTTTTTCAGGTCGCTCCACATCCATTTGCTGATGCCGATTGCAGGGCTGGTCGTCTCTCTTGCATTAAGGTGCGCTTCGCCTGCTTCGCAGATGTCCACGTATTTAGGTCTCACATTCATGTTGGCGTTTGTGCCTGTGCCAGACACAGAGATGGCCGGCACTTTCTTAGTGGTCACGTCGAATGATTTTGTGAAGTAGCAGTCGTTCTCTGCTCCTGGCTTTAAAATCTTGACGTAGATGTGGGTGGTTCCTGGTTCTGGTGTGAATGTCAGTTTTGAATCAGTGTAATCTTGTCCTTCTTGCAGCAAGTCATCGCTTGGCAATAATGTCCCCAATGTCGCTGTTTTATACCAAAAGAAGGTGTTCCCCGGATCGTTGTAATTGGATATCTGTAGGGTGGTGGAATTGCCTTCGCAAACCTCTGTGACGCCATCTATGCTGATATCCTCCCTTGGGGATACGGTGATCTCTTCCGAGTAGGTGGCGTGGCATCCTTTCTCTGTGGTGATGTCCAATGTTACAGTGTAGCGGCCCTTGTTCTCTTGGGTATATTCCAAGATCCAAGTTGGTGTCTCATCTTTTTCAGTGGTTGTCAAAGAGAAGTTGTGCCCATGTCCGTCGGTGCAGTTCCATCTGTATTCGATAATACGGTCAGGCTTGATGGTGTCTCCACTCTGTTGTTTGACAGGTGTGATGTACGATTCGTTGGTGAAGCTCACCTCATTGTCGCAGGCAATCTTTTTTGTGAATTTTGCGCCCAATGGGTCTTTCGCTAATTGTACGATACCGTAGATTTTGGAGCAGGCAGGGTCGTCACCACTCATTTCACAGATGTAGTCCATGTTCTCTTGTATGGCGGCTCGGTCTACGTATGCGATATTCGGGTGGAGCGGATCCGTTTCGAGAGATACACCCTCACCCGTCTTCCATGTGTAGAAGGTGAATCCCGTTGGTGCGGTGATGGTGATTCTATTGTTTTCAGGACAGTTGTCCACCAACATCTCCATCTTTTTTGTGTTGGCGGTGAAGTAGCAATAGGCACGGTGACCTCCTGCGGTTGGTTTGAGATATGCTCTGTGTCTTGCATTACATCCCACGTAGTCAGATGACCATCCATATTCACCTGCAATCCCCCCCTTGTTGTCGATTATTCTTGACGTTCTTTGGCATTGTAGATATGGAATTCCATTTGTATAGGTTACTGTTGTGTTGTGAAATAATCTTTTGCATTCTGAACACATTGGAAGTTCTAGCAAGCAATCGTGAACCCACACTTCGATGGTGACGATATCTCCGATGTTTTCGCGCAGGTCATAGACGTTGGTTGTCCAATCCTTGTAACGCGCTGGAGATGAGTTTCTTGCGTAATTATTGCATTCTTTTTCAACGATTCCTAAGTCTAATTGAGAATTGTTTAGACTCGCTTCGTATTCGCTACAAACTGGTTTGACGATTTGATTTGTCCCGTTCTTTTTGAGTGTGACAGAGACGGATGTGGTTGGTCGTTCATCCGCAATGTGAGCACCTGCCTGGGCTGGTTGAGATGGGTCGTCGGGGTCCTCCAAAAATGCGGCGAATTGGACGGTGAGTAGGGTGCTATTCTCTTTCACTTCGAAGGAATAAACCATTCTTTCTGCATGAGCTCGACGATAGTATCCTCTTGGCTCGTAACTTGAGTAACGTGTTTCCGTGTTACCTGTGCTACCGATTCGAACAACTTTTTGTCCATCTTCTAATTTGTTTGGCATGGTGTAGAATGGAACTTTTGTCCGGCAGTCTGCTGTGTTATAAACGCTTGGGTCAAGTGTCCTATCTGTGATGATGTCAAATTTTCCTTGTAACCCGTTGGCTATCGTGTATTTTCCTGTGTTGGGATAAGTCGTGCTATTCGTCCTATTTGGTAATGTGTAACTAAGTTCAACACCGTACCTTACCCATCCGTCATTATCCTCGTCTCCTCTTCCTCCTATTGCTCTTGCCTCACCATTGTGATGGGTGGATATTTTATTGACAACCTGTGTAACGTCAAAGTGTTCCGCTCCATAGAATCCATAGTACCTCTTCCAGACACCTAAATCATCGTCAGAGAAGGTTGTTGGGAAACTGGCCGCTCCGTTCTCGAAACTGAGGTTTGGAGTGTCTTCATTGATAGCCCAAACAGAGTTGCATATATAGACATTCGCCCAAAAAATGGTGAATAATATTTTGATACACTTCATATACATCGACTTTGTTTCTTCCATAAGCAGTTATTTCTTAGCGGTCTACGTTTGTAGTTCGTCCACTATACATCAATATGCTAAATTAAGTTAAAGTTTTCACTTTTGCAATGGTTTTCCACGTTATTTTCTATGACATTTCCGTTAAAACAAATTGGGTTGGTCAAAGCTTTCGTTCCTTTGTATAAAACAGGCGACGGTTGTAGAGTTATTCCTACAACCGTCGCCTGTTTTTGGCGTAATATAAGGCTTGATTTTTAGTGTTTCAACCTGCCTCGTTTATCGTATTAATGTCACGGTGCCTCGCCGTTCGCCCTTCTTGTTGATGCCCTTGAAGACGCTCTCATATTCGACGATGTAGCCGTATACGCCCCATGGACACTTGTCTCCGTTCTTGTCTCGTCCATCCCACTTGCCGGTTCTGCTGTCCGACTCGAAGACGATGCGTCCGGTTCTGTCGAAGACTCTCCAACGGAACTCAGTCATGAACTCGGTGCCTAAGAACCAGAATTTATCATTCATGTCATCCTCGTTAGGCGAGAAGGCGTTAGGTGCCCAGAAGTCCTTCCATACGTAAACGATGGTGTCTCCTTCGTACAGACAGCCTTTGTCATCGTAGGCTCTCGCCGTCACGATGAAGGAGTCTCTCACGTTAGGGTTCACGAAGGTGTGCTTAACGTTCCTGCCTTTCGTGTCTGGCATTCCATCGTCAGTTACCCATTCCCAGTTGTCTGTGTTCGGGAAGTATCCTGTCATCTCGATAACATTGGAGTTCTCGTCGATGATGGTTGGGGTCACGTTGAAACGAATAGGGTTGAACTGCAATGCATCGACAGTGATTGTGTCGTAGGATGCACATCTGTTGGCATCGTAAGCGACGACATAGACCTCCGTAGGTTCCGTGATGGTGGCGGTTACGGACTTAGCCGAGTTGCTGAAGAGATCTCCATTGATTGGATTGCTTGACCACTCGCAGTCTACTATGTATGGCTCTTTGATGCTGAACTCTGCCCTTGTGTCTTCATTCGGACATCCGATGAGGGTGTCGTGAATCGTCACGCTTGGGTTCTTGTTTACCATCAAGGTGAACTCCTTCGTGTTCGTACATCCAGCGATAGAGGTACCAGTGATGAGGAACTTGTGGGCTCCTGGTTCTAACCTGCTCCTTGTGAGATAACGTCCCTCTTCGGTCTCTTTTGTGCTTTCCTCATACCATACGAACTTGTTCGCTCCATCGGCGATGAGTCGGGCTGTGTTGCCTTCACAGACGGACGAGTCTCCGTAGATGTCCACGTTCGGAGCGACATTGGTTTCAATGTATATTTCTTCCGTAGTGACACATCCGTTGTCCGCTATTCCGGAGAGGATTACCCTCGTTACGCCCTCAGGAGTGAATAAATAAGGATTGCCGGATTGGGCGGTCAGTCCACCATCGGTGCTCCAAGTGTACTCCTTCGCATCTCCTTCTGCGAACAATTCGATGGCTTCGCCTAAACATACCTCCGTATTGCCGGAGTATCGTATGGTCGGTGGCGTCTTCATCTTGATGGCGAGAGACTTCTCCGATTCACATCCGTGGTCGTCCACACCCTTAACGAATACGTAGGTTGGTATGTCGATTTGGATGCCGACCGGCGTCCCGTTGCCACTTAAGTTCTTGTCGTAGATAGGAGTCTGGTATCCCCAATAGTAGTTCATGGCATCACCCCTTGCTATTAGGGTGGTGTAGTCACCTCGGCATACTTCCGTTTCTCCCTCAATGGTGAAGTCAGGGTTCTTATTGACGGTGACAGGAATCTTCAGCTCGGTCTTACACTTGTTCTTATCCGTTCCGACCACGGAGAATACGGTGTCTCCCGCAGGCGGGATGGTGATCATTGTTTTGTTGCTGGAACCGTTGTTCCACAAGTAGCTGTCCGCACCATATACGGTCAGTGTCAATTGTGAGTTCTCACAGATGACCGTGTTGCCCTGGTAGGTCAGACTCGGGTTCGGCAATGCATTGACCGGAATGTTGATTGGCTCTGCCGCACATCCGTTGCTGGAACCCTCCAGTGTATATACCGTGCTAGAAGTAGGGTAGTCGGTCATCAGGTTGGTCGTGGATAGGGTGACGCCTGGCCTATCGGTGTTAGTCCACTTGTAGGTCTTGGCACCTTTGGCGTTCAACTGTAACCTGTCGCCTTGGCATAATGTGGTGGTACCTGTCCATGTCACGGTAGGAATCTCTTGGCTGACCACCGTGTGGGTGACTGTGCTCTCACAATTGTTGGCGTCTTTACCGACGACGATGAATTTCGTCGTGGTGTTGATGACCGGTGTGATGCTTGGTGTGCCCGCACCGTTGCTCCAACTATAGGAGAGTTGGGTGTTGTCGGTTGATTCTGCGGTGAGTGTCGTCGCAGTTCCTTCGCATACTTCCGTTACACCATTGACGACGAACTTAGGTTTTGGTCTTACGACAACTTCATGTTCCGCCGTGTTGGAGCACTTGTGACTGTCTGTTCCTGTCACGCGGTAGGTCGTTGTCCTCTCCGGCTGGTCGCTCAGCGTATTGCTGCGATAGGTGTTGCCGTTCCAAGCCCATGTGTAGGATGTTCCACCCGTTGCGCTAAGTTTCATTTGCACGTCCTGGCATACGGTGGCAGGTCCGTTGATCCAGATGGTCGGTAATTCGTATTTGTCTATGATGATTTCCCTTACCGTCGTACATCCGTTCTCTTCTCCCTCTACCTTGTAAATGGTCCTTTCCCTTATGGTGTCGGTCATTGTGCCGCCTTGAGCCTTCAGGGACTCTGAACCTGACCAGGTATAGTGGGAAGCGCCAGTGACGCTGATTCTCACTTCGGATCCGTCACAGACTGCTGATGGAGCCGTGTAGCTAAGAACAGGGTAGTACTTCCGGGTGACGGTCTTCGTATCGGTGTTCTTACATCCGTGTTCGTCTGTTCCTTCCACGTTGAACGTCTTATTGCCTGTGATGATAGGGTAGATGTGTGCACCCTGCTCGGAGGTGTTCCAAATGTAGTCTTTCGCACCTGTAGCCTCCAAGTGGGTGGCGTCTCCGTTACATGTGGCGTTATCACCCTTGATCTTGACATTCGGCAGAGGGTGTACAGTGATGGAGAACGTGTCTTTGTTGACACAGTTGTTAGCATCCGTACCGATTACGGAAACAACAAGTGGTTTCGATGTGTCGGTTGGCTTGAGTGAGATGTGTTCTCCCGTTTGTTTGGTGCTCCACACGTATGAAGAGGCACCGTTGGCGGAGAGAGTCATGTCGCTGCCTGCGCAGACGCTCTCGCTTCCTGTAATCCATACGTATGGAAGCGGATTGACATCCACGTAGACACTTGCTTCGCTCGTACATCCTTTCGTTGTACCCTTCACGGTGTATGTCGTTCCCTTCTCAGGTGTGTCAACATACTTCTTGTTGGTCTGTGTCGGGTCGTTCTGCCATACGTAGGTTGATGCGCCGTTGGCGTTCATGATGGCCTTTTCTCCATGGCAGACCGCGGTTGGAGCGGAGATGGTGATGGTTGGATATGGTTTAACCTTCACTCTGATGCTGTCGGTCGACATACATCCGTTTTCCGACTCGGCGGTTACCCTATAGGTGGTTTGTTGGTCTACGATAGGGTAGATGGTGTCGCTTTGTTCACCGGTATTTGTCCATGTGTATCTGATGGCGTCGCCGGTTACCCACAGCGTGTTCATGTCACCTTCACAAATTTCCTTCTCTCCGTGGATCTCGAACTTCGGTGCTGGGTTCACCTTCACTTCGAACGAAGCTTTGTTGCTACATCCGTTGAGATCTGTTCCCGTCACATTGTATTTGAACGTCTGATCGGCTTTGTTTGGTTGAACGGTGACTGTTTCTACGGTCGTACTGTTGGTCTCGATGTCGCGCACGTTCCACACGTAAGTAGATCCTCCGTTTGCCCTCATGGTGATGGTTTGCTTGAGGCATATCTCATCGACGTTGGAGGCAATCCAAATGTTCGGCAATGGCATAACTGCCACGTTGAATGTCGTGTCGGTTCGGCAACCGTCCGTTTCTCCTGTTACGCTGTAGACTGTGTCTCTTTGCAATACGTTGGAGAATTGGTCTACGTGCGATCCGTCGTTCCATGTGTAGTTTTTCGCTCCGGAGATGGATACGGCGCCGCTTTCGTTGTAACATACGTAAGCTGGAGCGGTTACGTTCAATTTAGGATAAGGCTTCGTCTTGATTAACTTCTCCGCATCGTTGACACAACCATAGATGTCTTGCACGGTCACCTTGAAGGTCTTGTCCTGCTTGATGCTACTGTTGATCTTCTCTATGGTCTCGCCGTCGCCCCATGCATAAGATTTGAACAAGACTTGTGTGCCGTTCTCCGCTTTTGGATTGTCGTTGATAACCCAGAGCGTATCCACATCGCCTTGGCAGATGAGGTCGGTAAACGCTTCAATGTGGAGCTTAGGCAGGTCATGTACGATGACTTGATATTCGTTATGGTTCTTACAACCGAACTCGTCCTCACCCCATACTGTGTAGGTTTTTGTTTTCTCTGGACTCACAGTGATGGTGTCGGTCTTGTACTGTCCATCTTCCCAACTGTACTTCCCGCTCTTTCCTCCGCTTGCTATGAGGCTGATCTTGTCGCTGAAACATATCTCGTTGTCTAGTTTGTCCGAGCTGACGAGGATGGTCGGCAAGCTCTTGACAGGGACATAGATAGTGATTGGATCAGCTTGACATCCATTCTTGAATCCGGTCACACTGAACGTCCTATCCATTAGGAGGACTTCAGCGGTCTCATCTTTGGTTCCGTTGTTATCCCACAGATAGGAGTCTGCTCCTTTCACTTTAATCTTGGCTTCGGTGTTGTAGCATACGTAATCCGGCTTCTCCACCACTTCGATGACTGGACGATCCTTCTTGTAGATGGTTTTCTTGACTTCGAAGTCACATCCGTTGGCATTTCTACCCTTCACCGTGAAGGTGGTGGTCTGTTCTATCTTGTAGGTCAGTTCCTCGCCGCTGTTGAGTCGGGTCTCTCCGATGCTCCAAGTGTAGTCGACGCCAGAACCCAACACCTTCAGTGTGATGTTTTCTCCCTCACAGATGGAGTCGGAAGGTGAGGCGATGATGCGTAGGTCGGTTGGCAAACCATCTACTCTTACGGTGTGTGTGGCTGTCGAATGGCACAGGTGCTTGTCTGTTCCAGATGCGACGTACCGGGTCGTTTCCACAGGATGTATGGTCAGATTTGCGTTCGTTTGCCCGTTTATCGTCTCCGTCTGTCCTGCCCCGCCTTGTGCCGTTTGTTGCCATTGGTAGGTCATAGGACCGTTTCCGTTCTTGTCGTCTTCTGCTGTCAGTATTGTGCTATCACCGATACAGATGGCGTCATCTCCCTTGATTTCGAAGATTGGCAACGGCCAAATGTTGATGCTGAGGGTGGTGTCGTTCGGACAATCCTTCGCTACTACTCTCACGTTGTAGTTCTTCTTATTGGTGATGATCTCTTCCCAATAGCTGTTGGTGTTAGTGTTCTGCCATTCCCAACTGATATCTTCGGTCAGTTCCTTGCCGTTCTTGTCTACAGCCTTCAGATCGATACGCACCTTGTCGTTCTTACAAACTGTGTCGACGCCCGTGTTCGTCTTAACGAGGATGTGAGGTATCGGTTTGGTGCGGATGTAATCGACGTCAGCGGTCTGACAATCGTTGTTGTCCGTACCAATTACCATGACTTTGGTGTTGTCTGTTAAGATCTCAGGGTTGATGGCGGACGAGTAGTAGTTTTGTCCATTGACTGTCCAAATGAACGACTCTGCGGTTCCACTGGTGTAGAGGTTTGCTTCGGAGCCTTCGCACACCGTCAGGTCACCTTCGATTTGTACGGTCGGTTGTTCATTGACTTTGACATCGATGTTGCCTCTTCCGCTACAGCCATTCTCGTCCACTCCCGTGACGTAGTATTTGGTCATGAAGGTGGCGTTGTTGTTGGCGTCAAGATATATCTCAACATCGTCGCCGCTTAATGTCGCCGCTGATGTTCCTGCCCATTGAACGCCACTTCCGGAAATGTCTGGTCCGCTCCAAATGTATTTGCCGCTGATACCGCCCTTCGCATAGAGGGAATCATAGGATTTTATACATACGTTGGCGTATTGTGCTTCGATTGTGATGTTTGGAAGCGACCAAATGTTGATAGAGGTATCTATGGTTGACTCACATCCATTGGATATACCTCTCAACGTCACGTTGACCGGAATGGTAAGTTGTGAGAGTACCAACTCGTTTTGATTGTTGTTGTTGGTCTTTCCGTCCACGATCCAGAAGTATCCTCCGTTGGCTCCCGAGGCGGTCAGCGTCATTTCCTCACCGTAGCATACGTAGTTGGTGTCTTTGCCTTCGCTGTTTTTCATGGACAACTCCAGTATAGGATTGTTCTTTACTTTAACCTTTATTGAGTCGTCTTTCGTACATCCGAACGCAGTGCGGGCTGTTACGTACACCATCTTGTCGTCGTCTAAAATCTCCGTGTAGGTCATGTCTTGGCGGAATCCCTTCATGTCGTGCCAATCGTATTCCAGACCCATGTTGCTTGCTTCCACTTTGATTTGGGTTCCACGGCACACAGGACCGTTATTAGACAAACTGAATGACGGCAATGGGTGGAGTGTCACGTTGACGGAAGTGTTTCCTTCGCAGTGGTTGTTGTCCACGGCCCTTACGATGAAGGCGGTGTCTTTCAAGATAGGATTAGTCTCGTAAGTCTTGCTGTGTACGCTTGTCCCGTCCCAAGAGAATGCGTTATCATCGTTGATGGTTGGGCTGCTTGCCACTAAGACAGCTTTCTCGCCTGGACATACAGAAACATTTTCCACGATAATGGTAGGGTCATCCCAAGTGTTGATCGTGTACTTGTACGACCTTGGACAACTTCCTCCGTTATTGTTGTAAATGTTGGATGCGGTGACGGTGTATTGCGTCTGCTTAGGCACGGTTGGTGTGATGGAGTCTCTATTAAGAATGGCTCCTTGTTCGCCCCAATCCGACCATTGATATGCTACCTTGGTCACGTCGCTCTCTGTGTTGCTGACGCGTATCAATCCTTTCGCCCCCTTACATACATTTTCTGTGATGGTGTCGAGTTGTATCTCTGGGTACTTGTGCATCTTGACGCTATATGTTTTACTATTGCTACATTTCAAAGCGTTGGATGCGATCAGCTTCACTGTCGTATCCTTCGTGATGAGGAACGTGTGGCTCTTCAGACTGGATATTGGGTTGCCCAACGTATCCGTCCACAAGTAGGAGAGGTTCTCCGTGCTCTTTCCTGTGAGGGCGATATGCGTATTCTGACAAGTATCAGTTGGCCCTTCAATCGTGAAGTTCGGCAAATTGTACAAGGTTATGGCAGTGGAGTCTGTGTTGTAGCAGGTCTTGCCATAATTGTTGTAGTACTTGCCTCCCAATAGGATATGTTTCTCTCCGTTCTTTGTTGGAGTGAATGTGATGTCTGCATTGTTAGAATCCGTAAGAGTCGTGTCCTTCGTGTCCCAAGCGTATTTGTCGCCACCTGAGGCTGTCAAGGTGATCTCTTGACTCTCGCACGCAGGAACGTTGTTGCCTTGCTCGATCTTGATGTTCGGCAATTGGAGTGTTTGCACCCTGAATGTGGTATCACTCGTACATGTGGCGATCTTGTACTTCTTCCGAGCCTGTACATGGAACCATGACTCTGTGGTCAATGGTTCCGTCGTCCATTCTTTGCCCACCTTATCCGCTGTTATGCTGACATCTGTTCCTTTGTACCAATAGAACTTGGTACTGTCGTTGTCGTTCAGCGTGGATGCGAAGTTTGCAGACGTTCCGAAGCAAACGTAGTCGTCGAGCTGCAACATCAGGTCAGGATGTTTCTTGCTGCTAATACTGATGCTATCATCCTTTTGACAACGGGTTTCCGTATTGATGGCGTAGATGTGGATGGTTGTATCCCTTTCGATCACATAGTCGTGAGTCTTGGTCGTACGGTATCCGTTTTCATCCCACATATAGTTGTATGCTTCCGATGCGTCGACGGAGATGGAAATCTTCTCTCCTTCGCAAGCTTCTTCCACGCCGCTGATGGTGAAGTTTGGCAAGTAGTTCATCCTGACTTGGAAGTCGGCAGTGTTCTTACATGTCTTTTCGTCTTCACCTACCACGATGTAAGTTGTCAGACCTGCTGATGGTACAGGTTTGAGTTGGTCTGTGTTCTCAGCGCTGTTGATTCCAGTAGTGTCAACGACAACTTCATTGTCGTTCTTGTCTTGGTATTTGTAACTCCAGTGGTACTTTCCGTTCACACCACCTTCTGCCTGCAAAAGCACGCTATCCCCTTGGCATATTTCTATTTGTCCGTTTAACCGGATATTAGGTTTTTCCCAAGGTGTGATTTTGAATATTGTGTCAGAGAAGCACTCCTTGGTTTTGCCATAGATAGGATAGCTCTTTGTGACGGTTGCCTTGTATTCTTTGTATGTGGAGACGATCTGTCTCAACGTGGTGTTGTTGTTGCTCAGGTCATTCGCATCGATGTTAGCTCCTGTCCTTGCGTCGACCCAACTGAACACAACATCTGGCATAGATGAGGTGACAACCAGTTCGGCTGGATCATCTTTACATACGTTCTGCGTATCCTTCACAGCATGGATGGCTGGAATTCCCTTCATTGCGATGTGGAAGGAGGTGTCTTTGCTACAGTTCTCGGCGTTCGTTGCCTTCACGTAGAGTGTTGTGTCTTTCGTGATGACGATGTTGAGTTCGTCATTGTCGCTCAAAACATTTCCATACTTGTCTTTCCATTCGTAGTTGAGCCCACCCACAGTTGAAGCGTCTTTGACGGCTGTGATCGTGATTCTCTCATCCTTGCAGGCAATGGTGTCGCCTGATATGGAAAAGACTGGTAATGGATTGATGTTGATGATGACACTGTCTTGGTTCACACAACCATGGGAATCCATGCCCCACAGATATTTCGTGGTCTGCTCGACAAGGTTCGTGTATGTCTTGGTGTTCTCCGAACTATAATCGCTCGCATTCCTTGAAATGGTAGCTCTATTGTCTTTCCATGCATACTTCTGGATGTCGGAACCGAAACCTTCCAAATTCACCTCCCCATTCCAGCACGTTGCTGTTTTTGGTGCTTCGTCGATTTTGATGGTTGGTAGACTCCACACATCCACATTTCGTGTCTGTGTATGGGTACATCCGTTTCTTGTGCCGACGACGGTGAAGGTGGTCAATTCGGTCATCTCTTTCTTGGTGAAGGTGCTCTTTGTGTTGTTTTTGTCACCCATCCAATAGAAGGTTGTTTGGTTTGACGTGTCTTTAACAGTCAGGGTAACACTGTCTCCGTAGCATACGTTGTCGATAGGATTGACGAATGAGAGCTCTGGATTAGGAAGGAATTTGATCTCTTTGGATGCTTCCTCTGATGTACATCCGTTTTCGTCCTTGGCGGATACTCTCACCGTGATATCATTCGTGCCGACGGAGATGTTTTTCCTGTTGGAAGTCGTGAATAAGCCGGAACGATCCCATTCGTAGAGCAATTCCTTGTTGTCCAGACTCTTAACTGTTGCTATAGTGTCTGTCCCGTCACACACCTCGTCTGGTGCGGTAAGTGAGATGCGAGGCAATGCGTTCACGTATACGGTGAAATCAGTGGAGTCGGTACAATTATGACTGTTCGACGCTTTCACGACATACATGTACTCGCTTTCTCCACCTGTCGTTGTTGAGAAGGTGGATGCCGTGCTCGTATTGGTCGGGGTACCCACATTGTTTCCTCTCCATGACCATGAGGTCGGCTCTATGTCGGTGGATGTTGCGGTGAGTGTGACAGGTCTTCCTGCGCATACAGTGGTGTCCGCTTTGCCACCGTTTACAGATATAACTGGCAATTCCCAAATGTCGAGCGTGATGATTTCTTTGCTTTTACATACGACATTGGCGTTTAATGTTTTGCCGTTATAATCTTTTGTTCCTATGTAATTGGATATCATAGACACAACGAATTCACTTCTTTCGTTGATGACCTCATTGATGTTAAGTTGAATGCTTTGTGCGTTTGCAGGTTTTATGTCGCTCTCACCCAACCAAATATACTCGCATAGCGGTTTGTTGTTATATGAGGTGTATAATGTCACATCAGATGTGCTTCCCTTACATACGGTCAAATCTCCTTCCAAGTGGTAGCTTGGGTTTTCCTTCGCTTCGACGAAGAATGTCTTTGTCGCCTCGCAACCTTGAGATGTTTGGGCGGTTACGGTTATCTCTTCTTTGTCTTGCACGTCAGGGAGTGTGATGGATGGTGTTTGAGTGGCACCTGTACTCCATGTCCATGTACCGCTTGGACTGTTATCCGTGAATGTCAGCGTCACGTCTGAGCCTTTACATACATAAATCAGTTCCTCCGGAGCTTGGAACGTTGGCGTATTGAACACTTCGATGTTGACGGAGTCCATGTTCTTACATTTACCCACTGTTACCTCCACTGCGTAGTGTAATTTGGTGTTGATGGTAGGTGTCTCTATGGACAAAGTTTGGCTTCTGCCGATTGTGTCGAGATAGTTGTTCTCTTTGAACCATGCATACTTGTTCGCAGCGGTGACAGAGAGCTCAGCGTTTGTCGAGTTGATACAGAGGAAGTTAGGCGCTGTGATCTTCACGTCTGGTAATTCCTTCACATTGAAGATGATATCCTCTGTTTTTTCACATGTCAGGGTTCCATTGTTGGAGAGCGTGTAATAGTTCTTTCCTGTCATGGACAATGTGTGGACGCCGGAATTTCTTCTGCTTGTCTCGTCCGTCCATTTCCCTTGGTTGAATGTGATTTCGTTATCATTCACGAAGTACTTGTCAGCCGAACCGCTTTGCAATTCGATGATTGCGTAATCGTTCTCACAAATCTCTTCCCCTTGGATAGAGAAAGATGGATTTGCCTTGATCGCGACGTTGGCGGTGTTGGTGTAAACACACTGGTTGATGGATTTCGCTGAGACGGTGTATGTCTCGGTTTCTCCTGCCGCTTTTGTTGTGGCAACGGTGATCTCTTTTTTGTTCTCAGAACTTAATGATCCCCAATCCACTTCTCTGATGGCTTCCGCATTTGCCGCTTGTTCCATCTTCAATGTCACTTCTCCATTTTCGCAGACAGCCTCTTCCGCTTTGAGCGTAAAGACAGGTTGTGGGTTGATGGTGATAGTGTAAGTGGTGGAATCTTCACAATTGTTTCCTGTCGCTTTTAGGGTGACGTTGATGGTTTGCAATTGATGGGTGGTCGTCGCATCTGTTTTGATGACTAATGAATCACCGACCGTATTGTATTTTTTTGTTCCGGTAAAGTTGGAAACGGTCCATGTGTATCCTGTTAGTCCTTTAGTGGCTCCCAATACGATGCTGTCGCCTTCGCAGATGGCACCGGAACCATTGGTCTCTCCGTTGATTCTCACGTCAGGAAGAGGGTTCACTGTGATGGTCACGCTTTCCGTGTTTGTACATCCGTTTAACACTCCCGTGATGTTGTAATCTTTGGTGGACTCAGGCTTAAGCGTCACGTTGACTTTGTCGTTCTCGGAGTTGCTGGTGTAGTCCCCAACATTCTCTACCGAGTATTTTTTCGCTCCGCTGAGTTGGATTTGTACACCATTGGTGTTGCCTTCACATATAGTCTTTTCGCCTTCAATTGTCAGTGTAGGGATTGGCAATATGCGGATGGTCGTGTCCGTCTCGCTGGAACATCCGTTCTCGTCTGTTCCACTGACATGGATGGTCGTAGTGTCTTGGATCGTCACATTGATCTTTTCTCCATTTTCTGTTCTTCCGTTATATGTCCATGTGAAACTTCCGTTGCCTGTCTGCAGTTTTGCGCTGACGTTCGTCGATTCTCCCTTACATACTTCGCTATTGTCTGGCGTTACGATGATGGTCGGGTTATTCCATACTTCCACGGTGAATGGTTCTGACTTCGCGTCGCAGGAGTGTACATTGTCTGTTGCGAAGGCGTAGAAGGTATAGGTGCCGGATGTTAAGTTCTTGGCGGTCACGGTGTTGGTGGTTGCTCCGTTTACGATAGTGACTGCTTTGTCACTTGTCCACCTCGTGGTGTAGTCGCTAGCGTTGCCACTGCCTCCCGTGATGGATACGCTGAGGTTGGCATCTCCGTTCGGGCAAGTGTTTTTGTCACCGTCCACAGTCACGACTGGAGTAGGGTAGTAGCCTGTGTGGATGGTGTCTTTGCTTTCACAACCATTCATCACGGCCGTGACGATGTAGTTGTATGCGTCGGATACAGTGGTTTGGAGTGTCGCACTTGCTTGTGTGAAACTCAAATCGTTTTCTTTGCCCCAATCATACGTTACGCTCGCACCGTTTGCGTTTGTCACCCCTGCGGTCACCTTGAGTGTCGCATCCTTACAGATGGTGATGTCTTTGCTTGCAAGCAGAGCGTTTGTGGAGTCATAGAGCGCTATGGCTGGGTATGGTTTTGTGGATGCTTGGATCGCGTCTTTAGATTGACATCCGTTCGCAGGGTTGATGCACGTTACTTTGAACCAGTTATCTACGTTAGGAACGATGGTTTCTGTGATTCTTGGACCAGTCTTGCCGTTGTCCCAAACATATTCGTAGCTGTTTTGCGCATTGCTTACTTCAATATCGGCCTCCGTGTTCTCGCAGACAGGAGCGACGTTTGCGATCTTCACCTCTGGTTTAGTCAGTGGCGTCAATGTGAACTTGGTACTGTCGGCGCATTGTTTGCCGGTTCCGCCCGCTTCTGTCGCGATGGCCCAGTAAGTACGTTCTATGTTCTCCGTCATGGAAAGCTTTAACTTTTTGTTGTCGTTTTCAATGACGTAGGTGCCTGTATTGTTCGTCGCGTAGGTTGCTCCGTTTGTGATGACCTTGCTGTCATAATCTTTCCAAACGTAGTTGTAAGTGCCTGTCAGATTGTTGACTGCCGCATTCATTTCGAATGGCTCGCCTTCACAAATCCTATCGTTTCCATCCCTCATGTCGTTGATGGTGACGATTGGTCTTGGTTTGACATTGACACGAATGAAGGTGTCCATCATACAGTTGTTGCCTGTCTCGACCTTGATGTGGTATGTCGTTGTATCTTTTGGACTTACGGTCACTTGGGCTTTTGAGTTTGTTGCATCGATCTCTTGCCAGAAGTAGGACGCTGTTCCCCCTTGAACTCCCGTTGGCCAAGTGGCAGAGATGGTGAGGGTAGTGGATTCTCCTTCACAGATGACCGTCTCACCGCTGAATGAGAGTGTTGGCAGAGGGTGTACAGTCGCAGTGATCGTGGTGTCTTTTTCACATCCGAACTCGCTGCTGGCCGTTACCACGAAGCGTGTCGTGTCGGCGATTTCCTTTTCAAGCTTATTGCCAGTGCCGAGAGGGTCTCCCTTGTGGTCTGTTTTGCTATCGTCATACTCGTACCATGTGTATGTCACGTTATTCATGCTGTTTTTGTCCGTGACGGTGATGTTGGTCGGGTCGCTCGGACAGTTCGCAGCCATCGCCACATTGGTCTCAGGCATTGGTTTGATGTCTATCTCGTAGTTCTTGCTTGACGCACAACCGTTGGTGTCGGTCACATTCACGGTATAGACGACATCGTCTTGGGCCCTGTTCGGCTTGATTGTAATCTTTGAACTGTCAGGTGCGCTGCTGTATTGGAATCCATTACTGCTTTGGGTCGTCCATTCATATCTCCGGATGGCGGCCGGATCGTCGCAGATGACGGAGTGGACGCTGCTCTGGTTGTCCACGCAGATTACGTTCTCACCTTGGAATCCATTGATGATTGGCAATGAATGAATGTTGACCAAAGTGTCTTTGTCGGCGCTACATCCATCTGCTGTCGTTGCAGTGACGTGGAAGACATGACTGCCCACAGCGTTTCTGATGGTGATGTCATCCTTTCCGTTCTCGTTTTGATTTCCGTCCCAAGTCCAATCATACGTGTAGCCAGTTCCGCCTTGTGCGCTGATGACCATGTCGTTTCCGTAGCATGGCGTGTTGGCTGTCAATGTGAATGCTGGGTCTGGCAATAGTGTCAGCGTGGTGTCTTTCGCACCTTTGCAGACCAGGGTCACGTTGGTGAATGTCTGAGTGTTGGAAGCCACGACGTAGAAGGTGGTGTCTTGTGTAATGGTTGGCTGTATGCTCTCCATTCTCTCGATACGGGTGGTATCCACTTTGGTGCTTGTGATGAAGAACCATTCGAATGAGGTGCTGTTGCTTCCCCTTGGTCGCAGGGAAACTCTTTCACCCTTACATGGTTTGCCTGTTACTTCGATGCCACTGATGGTTGGCAATGGCACTTCGGTGACGGTTATCTCAGTTGGGTCCGGAGTGGCGCATTGCAGGCCGCCTTTCTTTGTGCGGGCGTATACTTGGTATGTTCCGCCCTCTTTAGCCATGTAGGTGCTCTTGTCGGTGTAGTTGGCGGCATTGCCCCATTTATATTCCACATCCGACCCGTATGATTCTTTCGCTGTGATGAGCGTACTGTCACCCGCGCAGAATGCACCATCCGTGTTTAATGTGAGTTCCGGCAATGGAAGTACGGTGATGACTACCTCTTTTGTGGAAGAACAACCCTCGTAGAATGCCTCCGCACGGTATACTTCTTCACGCTTGCTCCCGTATTGGGTGGTAAGCGTTGTGTTGACTTCTGTGCCACTTGCTCCATGTCCCAGTTTCCATTCCACATCTCCTCGGTTTGTGCTTGCGGTCATCTTCAGTTCGCTTCCGCTACAGATGGTGTCCACATGGTTGCTGATGGAGATGACAGGGGATGGAAGGATGGTGACAAAACTGTCTGCCGACCTCTCGCTGCTACAACCGTTGACATCTGTTCCGGTAGCGTAGATGGAGAAGCCTTCCTTGATGTTCTTTACAGTGATTTCGCTACTGTCGCTGCTATTGCTGATGATTGTTCCAGCCTCTGCCTTGCTGATATGCCAGTTGTAACTCTCTCCACCATTTGCGTTGAAGGTTACTTCTCCCTCCAAACATACTGCACCTCCACCCTTGATGGTGATTTGGGTAGTCGGATATACTTTGACGGTTTGCTTCCCTTGGGCTGGACAGCTCTTTTCGTTTGTCGTTATGTCTGCGGTGGCGGAGAAGATGCTGTCTCCCTTGATCGTGCGTGTGATGCTGCTTGTCATCTCGTTGCCGGCACCCCACTTGATGTTAGAGAGACCCGTATTGGTGAGTGAAATGGCAGTTTCTTTACCTTTACATACCATGACTGGTCTGCCTTGTGTGGCATCTCCGTCTACTGCGAATGACAATTCCTGTTTAGGAAGAACGCTGATGATGGCGTTTTGGATGTCAGATGGACACTCGTCTTTGGATGCGGTGACGGTGAAGGTCCTACTTCCGGTCAGTGCGGTAGCGGATGTCCATTCTCCTGTCCATGAACCCGTTGAGTTGGCAGGACGATCGCTTTGGCTTCCGTCAGGCCAAGTGATTACGTCAACGTCTCCGCTTGCTCTCATGGTAGGCTTCGTGTCGTAGCAGATCGTCTCGTTTTGAACACTGATGGTTGGTTTTGCCTTTGTGTATACAGTGAGTGTGTCCCAGTTCTTACAACCGTTCGCATCCTCCACTTCCAGCCAGAATTTCTGTCTGTAAGCCGCAGTTGTCGTCGTGCTATAGCTGTTGCTGCTGGATAGGGTGGATCCCGATTTACCGTTGCTTCCGTTGCTGTGAGCCCAATCGTAGGCCTTGTACACGTTGTTGGTGCGTAGGGTGATTGGCTCTCCCTCACAAACCGGGTTGTCGTCTGCTATGATTTCCACTTCCGGCAATGGGTTTACAATAACGTAGTAGTCGGTTGTGTCGTAACATTTCGCACTATTGGTGGCTTTCAAGGTTACCTTGTATTGCGTCACATTTTTGTTTTGCGCATGGATTGTGATGTTGTCTTGCGTGTTATTGCTGAGTGTGTAGCCATTGTCTACCTTCCACTTATAACTTAGGCCACTCTGACCTTCCCCTTCCTGCAACTCTACATGGTCTTTGAAACAGATGTTGGTGCTTGTTTTGTTGCCATGTTCATCCTTGATGCTGATGATCGGCTTCTTATGGATAGTTATTGGAATTTCCACTTCTGCCTCACATGTCCTGTACACCCCATAATTTCCTATTGCGGTATCCCATGCCAAAACGGTATAGGTCTTATCGTTGTATAGAGGGTTAATCTCCGTGAATGTTGCCCCCATCACGTTTCCTTCTGACGTCCATTGGTAGCGATGTGCTCCGCTGAGGGTGATGGTTGGTTTTTCGCCTTCGCAGTGATCTTTGACAGTCCATGTGACGGTAGGTTTTTTTTCTTTCCTGACTTGCATGGTGGTCTTGTCACTCTTACAGCCCAAGTGGTCTATTGCTATGACATGAATATTTCTGTCAGTCGCTGTTGTGTTATATAATTCAGCGGAAGGGAATAGATATGTGGATCCTGTACCTAGGAGGTTATCCCAGTCATCGTACCACTCGTAATCCACCGCACCTTCAACGTGGGTCGTCATTTCCACATCGCTACCCTCGCAGGCCGCAAAGGATGCCGATTTTGGAGCCTCGACGATATCCCAGTGAGCCATGACGGATTTGGATGTCGTACATCCTGTGGCTGGGTCTGTCGCAGTTACCCAGTAGTAAACGTCTTTTGTTTCCGGAATGATTTTGCTTGGCTCAACTTTGCAGTTGTCTTTCGTATTGCTACCTGAGATTATTCCGTGATTATTGACGTCAGGTTCGTTGTGATTATGGTATGTATATGCTGCGACAGGTCCGTTTTCATCGCCTCTATTCCATACGAAGTTATATGTTGTGCCTGGTATGGTGAACTTGATGTGTTCGTCTTTGCAGACCGTATTGTCACGTGTGTTGTCGCTGAAGATGGTGAAGTCCGGTTTCTTGTGGATACGGGTGGTAGCGGAGATTGGCTCGCTCACACAGGTAGTCTGTTTTCCAGCCTTGTCCGTATAGCTATATTTGCCGACTACACGGTAAGTCTTATCGGCGGTTAAATGCTCGTCTGTAAAAGATTCTCCCGTCGCGCCGTTGCTCCATTCAAAGACCACATCGGCATTGCCTATCAGATTGGTCCTCTGAACTCTTGTGGTGGCTGCCAACCCTTCGCATTTTTCGTCCGGAATCAAATTGAATTTAGGCACGGGTACGGCTTTCACTTTGAATGTGTCGTGGCTTTCGCATCCGTTGTCGTTCGTTATCGCTAATGCGAAGGACTTGTCTTCCGTGATCTTTATACTCAATGTCTTGGCGCTGGAAAGTACGGTTCCTGAAGCGCCCACTTCCGTCCATGAATAGCTCTTGAAGGTGCCTTCGGACTCCAATGTGAGAGTGGATTCGACACATTTCGCGGAGTCGCCCACGATTCGGTTGGTAGCTTTATCGAAGACTACAATCTGGTAAATCTCTTTGCTTTCACACTGTTTTCCCGTCTTGCTTTTGGCTGCGACTTCGAATTTGTACGGGTTTTCCAATCCTCTTGCCGCAGTCGGCGTGAGTGTGAACTGAGACGAATTGGTGCTGAATACAGGCGAACTGAGGTTGTCTTTGGATGTCCAGTTCATGTTCGTCTCTTGGTCGGTGATGGCTTTGATGGTGATTGCCTGTCCAATGCAGATTCTGCTTGTATTGCCCTCTGTGTTTGGATCGAAGGAGATGACAGGCTTCTTCTCCACATCAATGGTGAATGTCTTGTCAGTGGAACAACCAGCCGTGCCGACAATGATGGCGGTGTATGTCTTTGTCTCTGATAATGAGCCAAGATTGATGGTGTTTGTTTTATAGGTTGAACCGGCTATGGATATATCTTTTATGGCTGCGCTGTTAGCCTTAGGAGAGAACGTCACGGATGCTTCGTCCCCTTCACAGATGGCTTCTGCGGTTACGTCGACGTCAGGTCTGCCTTGTATGGTGGCCCATACGGCAGTGTCCTTACTTCTACATCCGTTGATGTCTGTTCCATAGACGGTGAATTTTTCGTCTTGGTTGATGATCGGGTAGATGGTCGCACCGTTCAGCGTGTTGTTTACGCTGCTCCATACGTATGTTAGGTTAGGTGAGCTGCCGCTTGCGGTCAGTGTCGCCATGTCGCCTTGGCATACCTCCGCTCCTCGTGCAGTTATGGTAGGGATGCCATGTACCTCTATGATGATGTCGGTTGGGTTAGTACATCCATTAAATCCTTTGCCACTTACTGTCAGCGTGTGTCTGCCAGTGGTTGTGGGAATGAATCGGGCTATGCTGCTGTCTTGTGCGTTTGGCACTTCAAGTCCTGCGTGGTTGGTCCATGTGTAGTGCTCTCCACCTGTTGCGGTGAGGATGGCTGTGTCTCCCAAACAGAGTTGTTTGGACAATGGATTGCTGGTGATTTGTATGTTTGGCAAGGCGTTGACGGTGATGGTTTGGTATTTGGTTGCGCTGACGCATCCTTTGTCGCTTGTCGCTCTCACGCTGTACATCTGGCTTTGGGTCATGATGTCCGATGTGGTGTAGGTGAGTCCGTCCGTGATGGGTACATTCACATTTTCCCTTGACACATTGATGGATTGAACGTGCATCGTGTCTGTAAATGTGATGACACCTCGCTCCCCGGAGCAGATGCTTGGTGCATCCATGTTGAAGCTTGGTATAGGGTTTGCCTTGATGGTCGTGTCGAATGTTCCCACGCATCCATTGGCGTCGATTCCTTTCAATGTGAACGTCGTTTCTGTGTTGATGGTCGGTCTATATATTGTTCCTCCGCCCACGCTATTGCTGTTTTGGAACCAAGAGTAGTTGTTGGTGCTTACACCGGCCGCAGTCAATTCAGCCACTTCACCGGCGCATTTGTCTTGCGCGCCATTGATTCTTACGTTTGGCAATGGGTTGACATTCACGATGTAGGAGGCTGTGTCGGATGAACATTTGCCCTCTTTTACGGTTACGGTCGCTCTAATGCTGCTTTCGTTGTTGCTGAGCATGGAAATGTATTGCGCATAGTGCTGCTTGCTGGCGTTGCCCCTGTTCCATGCGCTATTGTTCCATGTATATTCCACCTTGGATGGGTCGGACACATTGCTGACATTTGCTTGTAGGACAATACTGTCACTTTTACAGATGCTGTTCTTTCCGCTTTGGCTAGTGATGTTGACACGTGGTATGTCGTTTACCGTCACTTGTTTCGTCTGGGTTGTTGTACAAGAACCGTTGCTTGCCGTTACCTTGATGGTATATACTTTGGCGATGGAGAGGACGGTGTCTAATGTGGTGGACGATGTGGCGGTTGTCGCATTGTCCCATGTGTAGCTCAGGTTGCTATCGCTGGTGTTGATGCTGAAGTGTACCGAACTGTTTTTACATACGGTATCTTTGTCCACACTGATTGTGAAGTTTGGCGCGTTGGTGATGGCTATTGGGTACTCTTTCCATTCGGACTCACAACCCAATTGGTCTGTTCCTTTGACTTTGAAAGTCGTCGCACCGTTTAGTTGCTGAATGTTGTAGGTATTGCTCTTGTTGTTCAAGTCGTTGCCGTTCACATCTTGCCATGTCCATCCTGCGCTGTTCATTGCGCTTGCGTTGCCGTCTCCTTCGGCGGTCAGTTTCACGTTCTTGCCCTGACATACGGCAGGATAAGGGTCTTGCGACACTTTGATTTTCGGCAGGTCCTTAACTTCCACCGTGACTGGTTCGCTGGTGGTCTCGCAGTTCTCCTTAGAGTAGGTCGCTTTAAGGGTGAATACGGTGTTGTTGTCGAATTTCACCTTGATCTTGTCGCTGGTGTTAGTCGTCGGTGACATATAGGTGACAGCGGCATTGGCTCCTTGCTCGGTCTTCGCGATCCACTCGTACCGCAGGGATGATTCTCCGATTGCGCTCAATTCAGTCTCTTTCCCTTTACATACGTAGCCTAACCCTTTGTCGATACCGATGGTAGGTACGGAAAAGACTTCTATGGTAATGTCCTTTTGAGCCTCACAACCTTGTCCAGACGTTGCTGTGATGGTGTATTTTTTCCTTTCGGTCAGACTTCCCGTGTTGAATTTATATTTTGTCTCATTGGATAGGGTTGGGGTGAGGGTTGGGGTTGATGTCCAGGTCGTTACACTCCCTTTTGCGTCGGACACGGTGATGTCGGTGGCATTGCCCGCACATACGGTGTCTTTCAATGTGCTGATGCTCAAAACAGGCTTTGTCTTGACGCCGATCTCTTGGGTAGCTGTCCCGTAGCATCCGTTGCTTACACCAGTCACGATGAATGTGGTCTTCTCTTCCACAATTGGGTTGATGCTTTGACAGGATGAGCAAGGGTAGCTGGAGGCTGTTGTTTCTGTCTCCTTCTTTTGTGCCCATGTGAAGGTGTTTGCTCCGCTCGCTTGGAGTGTGACCGCGTCACCGCTACAAACGAGTGTTGTGTTTGCGGATATAGAGACGGAAGGATTGGTGCGAATCGTTAGATTGTAGTCCGCTGTGCCGGAACATCCTCTGCTGTCCCATCCTGTCACGTGGATGGTTGTCCTGTTCTTGTCTGCCACAGAATCGTATCGTTCGCCCTCTGTGTTGTTGTCCCATTTGTAGGACGAACCACCCTTGGCTATCAGGTGGACCGAGTCTGTTTCGCAGTATTCGTTCTTTCCTGTAATGTAGATGTTCGGACTGGATACGACACTGAAATTGAATGATTTGTCAGTTGCACATCCTTTCTCCGTCACTCCTCTGACATTGATTTGGTATATTGAATTGTTCTCCTTTGGGTTAGAGTCTGTGAATGTATATCTTTCGTCTCCTTGGTATTTCGTGTATGTCCCGGTCATGTTGGAGTAGGTGGATGAAGGCATCCAATGTACAGTGTCCGGCATACCTTTCCCCGTGACCGGTTTGATGGACATGGTGATTTGGTCGCCTGCGCATACGTAGTCTTTCTCCATTGTGAAGTCTGGGTATGGATAGACGGTGATGGTGGTGGACGCATTGCTGAAGCAAAGTTCTTTCGTGGTACCGGTCACCATTACGTTAGCGTTCTCAGAGAGCGGAATCTCAATGGATGCTCCTGTTGCGTTGGCTATTGTCGCCCCTCCGTTGACAGCAGTGATGCTCCATGCGTATGTGCCGTTGGTGCCTGCTCCGTTAGCAGTCAGGTATACGGGTGAGTTGACGCAAGAGTCTTTTCCGTTTATATCCCTTGAGATGTGGATGGTTGGAATGTCGTAAACCTTCAGTTCTGTGATGGCTGATACACCTTTACATCCGTTGCCACCCTGTCCTGCCACCCTGTATTGGGTGTTTTGCTCTGGTTTTACGGTGATGGATGCTCCCTTTTTGGATAGTGTGTCCCACTTCGCTCCGTCGTTTATGGTATACTCCCAAATATATTCTCCGTTACTTTCTCCTCCTGTTACGGATAAGGTTGCGCTATCGCCTTTACAGATGCCGCCCTCCGCACCGGAGATGGCAAGGGCTGGCGCCTCGAGCACATTGATTTCAACAGACATCTCCTGCTCGCATCCGTCGAGGGAACCTGTGAACACATATTCCTTTGTTCCTGCTCTGCCCACATTTTCTATCTTCCATGGATAAGAAACGCTTGGGTTTTGTTCCTTTGCGATAGTGTCTCCTTGATAGATGTATTTGTCGGCACCCGTTAAATTTACGATTCCTTCCCCGTTTTCGCAGAAATCTCCTGTCGACGTTGCGGTTAGGTTCGGGTATGGTTTCGTCTCCAGTATCACGGAGTCTTTGGATATACATTTGTATTCGTCCTCACCAGTTACGATGATGGTGTCTTTTTCATCGTAGAGTGCTATGGTGATGTTCTCGCCGATGGCACCATTGCTCCAGGTGTACTTCAAAATGTTTTGTGTGGATGTTCCGTCGATTCCTGCGGAAAGGTTCTTTTGTCCGCCGACGCATATTATCGATGGATCGCAAGTTATCTTGATGGCAGGGGCCTCGTCAAGTTTGATTGAAATGGAATCTGTGCTTTTGCACATCTCCCCACTGATGTTACGACCCTCTATGTAGTAGGTCGTGTCGCTTTCTGGTGTGTCGGTGAAGGAGGCTCCTTCGCTCTTCTCATTGCTTCCTTTCTTCCACCATGTGAATTCATCCGCACCTATGGCGTTCAGTGATAACGTTGAGCCTTTGCAGATGGTTGTCATACCGATGAAGTTGATCTTCGGCGCTTGGTATACTTGTATGCTGAACTCGTTGGTGGATTTGCAGACTGTGTCTCCGTTCTTTTTGATACCCTCTACCATGTAGAATCGTTTCGCCTCATTGGCTACGAGAGGAATATCTATCGCCGTGTTGGATGGTGTCAACAGACTTCCCGCTTTGATATCATTGTCGACCACGCATGAATCCACCCCGTTCACTTTTAGATGAATGGTGTCGCCTGCACATTTTCCGGCCGGAGAACCATCGAAGGTGATGACCGGATTTTTGTACATGTAGATGTCTATGGAGTCGGTGTTGGTACAACCTTTGGTGTCGCTACCGCTTACATAATAGCGGTATTCGTATCTGCCGTTCTTGAATTTGCTCTGATCCTCCGCAGGGGTCGCCGTGATGGTCTCCAATGTCGGCTGTCCTTGGTTAGGTGTAGTCCATACGAAGGTGTGGATGGCATTCCCTCTGGCATCTGTGCCGGATACTCGCATGGTGGTTGATCCTCCGACGCATATCTCCGTGTAGCCATTGTCCACAGCGTGATTGTTCGCTGTGATGGTTAACTCAGGCAACGGCATGGCGTTGGTGCGGATGGAGTCTACCTGCATGCATCCGTTTTCAGCCATTATGACCAGGTAGTAGTTGGTGCTATCCGACACAAGAATGTCTGTTGTGTCTGTTTTTGCGTTTGTCATTGGACGGAAATCATTTTCGCTGATTTGATCTATTCCGCCCCATGCATTTTCGTCATACCATGCGTATTGGCAATTATCCATGCTGGTGCTTCCATCTAGTTTGATGGTGTCGTTTTTGCAGATGTCCACCTGTTTGATTTCCCCATTTGGGGTATACATGTTGGAGATGGATATTTTTGATGTCGGTTTCTCGATGACCGATACGTCGTGGAAGCCTTCGAAGACACAGTGCATCGGGTTGCCATTGTCTGTGATTCTGTCTTGGTGGATTTGCAGTTGGTAGCGAATAGTTCCGTTCACTGGCTGCACGTAACAGAACCTGCCGTCATTGCCATTCGATTTCTTTAGGGTGTCTCCTGCTTCGTTGAGCCAAATGTAGGTGTGTGCGCCAGCGGCTTCTAACTCGTTTTCCGGATATGAATTGTCATCCAGACTCAGTAATGTGGAATCTCCATAGCAGACATGGTCGTTTCCGTTGATGGTCATTTCTGGCCTTCTTTGTACACCAATGCTCTTGGTTATAGGAACTTTGCAGTCGTTCTTTGTGATGACTGTCATCTTGGTGGCGAAGGTGCATTCGTCGTTCGATTGACAGTTGAATAACTTGGTTGGCTCAAATTCTCCGTTTTCCTCTTCAACCTCTCCGCTTTGGTCATAGAATGTCCATAGTTGATAGGCGATTTCGTCGTTTTTCTTTTGAGAACCATCACTCATGGTTACTGGTTTGATTTCCGACAGATTGGTGAACTTCACTTCGTTGTAACATCCCTTGTCCCAAGTGTAGTCTGCCACAATTGGATTCTTCAACAGACGGAATGTATCTGTCACTTTGGTACAGTTGGGGTCTGCGCTATTGTACATGGTGCAGGTGTAGTCCACATTCTCGATGATGTCTTCGTCTGGGATGGCGCAGATATATGGAGAAGTTGACTGTATATAAGGTTGGGATGAGAATGTCTTGTGTGTTGAGTTATGTGCGGGGTCGGCGGCTCTTTCCCATACGTATGTGTCGAACGCATCAGGAGCGGTGATGACTGCCCCCTCTCTTCCTCCACAGTTTTTGATTACCAACTCCATCTTTTGGGTGGAGGCGTTGACGTAGGCATAGGTGCGGTGAAAACCACCAGTGAAAGCGGTGACAAATGTTTTGTTGTGGTTACATACCGAGCACCAGGCCGTGCTATACCCAGGTTCGGCCGCACGGACAAGCGGTGTAGTGTTTGTGTTGAACAGAGGTGTACCCGCTGGGTGATTACCTCCACATCTTGGCAACAATTCTAGACAATCTCGGTTTTCCACCTCAATGGTAACGGTTTGTCCAATATAGTCTCGGAGATCATAACTCAATGTAACCCATCCATCATAGTAAAATTCAGGCAATAAATCCCTGACACGGGATGCGTTGCATCTGACATTTTGATTTTCTGCTCCGAAAGTGACAGTCGTAATTGGTATTTTTTTGTATTTATTACATGTTGGTATGTGGCAATAGTAGTCTTTACAGACTTGTTCGTATTTGACGCATACCTGATATGGGATTTGTTGATATTCCACACAACGTCGATCCCACCAATTTCCTTGGTATCTTATGCAGTTCCCATTTTTGTATCTTGTTTCATATTGTAAACAGTTGTCTCCGTCTCCCCAACGTATACAACTGTCGCTGTATTGTGCGCATCCCCATTCTTCGCATTCGGATGTTTCTATGGAATCTACTTTTTCAATTCTCTCTCTCTCGTGTTGTGTGGCAGGTTTGAGTCTCGGGTCGTTGCTGGAGCGGTATTCCACTTTAGATCCGCATTGTTGAGAAGGAATCAGTGTTCCGTCCGCCTTGTAGACTTTGATGCTGAAACGAGGCATCAGGTCGTCAGGGTGTGAGTGGTTGTTATTCGGATCATCCTGCAAGATGACGGCGTAGCGAAGGGTCAAGAGTGTGGAGTTCTCTTTTACTTCAAAATTGTAGGTGGCACGTTCTGCCATGGCTCTGTTCTTTTCTGATACCAGCGTGGAGTCATTGTAGTGTACCTCTGCAGTGTCGTAAGATCCGATGCGCATGGATTGTCCGAATCCCTCAGGTACCAATCTGATGTTGTCGCAGGCTAAGTTGAAATCGAATGCAGTGCTGGCTACCACCTCAAAATATCCACGTTCCGATGTGGTGTTCTCTTCCTTTAAAGTCCATGTGTCTTGCACGGACGGATCCATTGGATCGCCATTCCCCATGGTTTGGTTGACGTGGTCGCATATGGCTAGTCTTGTGTTTCTTTCATCATGATGCTCTTTGTAGGTGTATCCGTTGTATGTATATGCATCGTTTTTCGTGTAGGTCAACGGCCCAAAGTACCCGTAATATCTGGTCCAGTTCTCGAAGGTTCCTTTCTCGAAACTGAGGTTGGGTGTGTCGATGTTCCTTGTCGCCGCATAGGTAGATGCTCCGAAGAGCAGTAGCGATAGGCTTAGAATTAAGTTGATCTTCAATAGTTTGAGTATATTTTTTGCTTCCATAAGCTTATAAATTTTCTTGTGTTAATAGCAATATCAAAAGTAAATCCTTTTTTTTTCATTAACAAATTTTAAGCGTTAAAATAGATGTAAAAAAATCAATCGCAGACGTGTATTTTTCTTTGTTTCTCGATTTTTTGGCAGATAGATTAATTTTAATTTAACCTGTTGATTGGTAGCTGTTTATGTTTTTTACAAAAAAATGGGGGCGAAAAATTCTTCGTCCCCACATTTTTTGCCCCCTATGAATGGGTGCGTTTAATCTCTGGATTGGTGCGTTTCATCGCTTTTGGGATGCAATTCTTTGCGTCTCAACTTGCAATTCATGCCATTTCTCCTTGTCCAACTTTGATCCCACCACCTGTACGATGTGTCCGCTCACGAGAGAGCCGATTTCTCCGCACTCCTTCATGCCGTAGCCTTTGTGCAGTCCGTATAGGAACCCGGAGGCGAATAGGTCGCCCGCACCCGTGGTGTCAATGGCTGTCACGCCTGGCAGAATATCCACTCTGACGGTCTTGCCGTCTTTCTTTATTAGCGAGCCTTTCTTGCCTAGCTTGACAACGGCTATCTCACACATCTCAGCGATGTAGTCGAGGGCCTCTTCGGGTTCTCTCTGCGCAAATGCTTTCGCTTCCTCTTCGTTGGCGAAGACGATGTCGACGTACTCCTTCACCGCATGTTTCAGGAACGCTAAATTCTCTTCTACCACATTGTAGCTGGCGAGGTCCAAAGACACCTTGGCTCCCGCCGCTTTCGCCATCTTCATGGCCGCCTCGATCATCGTGGTGTTTTGTACTAAATATCCCTCTATGTGGCATAGATCCACCCCCTGGAACCATTCTGGTCGGAAGTCGTTCTCTGTCAGGGTGCTGGCGGCGCCCAAGTAGGTCGCCATGGTGCGTTCGCTGTCGGGCGAGATGAGGGAGACGCACACGCCGGTTGGCAATTCGCTCTTGACAATATGGGTGGTCACCCCATGTTTCTCCATGTCTGATTGGAAGAACTCTCCCGTCTCGTCTTCTCCTACCTTCCCGATGAAATGGCAAGGCGCTCCCAATGCGGCGAGCCCGTTAATGGTGTTGGATGCGGAGCCTCCCGTGACGAAATGACGCTCTCCGTTTTTTATCTCTTCTTGTATTTTTATGGACAACTCTTTGTCTATCAATTGCATACTTCCTTTTGGAAGCGAAAGGTTTTTAAGCGTTTCGTCAGATTTCAAGACAGATAGTACATCCACTAATGCGTTTCCTAATCCTATTGTTACCATATCTTTTTCTCTTTTTGTGAAATTTATATGCAAATATATTTTTTTTATTCGAGAAAACAACCTAAATTTGCACCGCATTTGAGGAAATGCTCAGGTGTGGATATTCTTCCTTAGCTCAGTCGGTTAGAGCATCTGACTGTTAATCAGAGGGTCCTTGGTTCAAGTCCAAGAGGGAGAGCAGAGAGAGTCGGTGACGGCTCTCTTTTTTTGTCTTCTGGGGGATAGAGCCTAAGGTCGGTGGCCTAACGGCTGGGGGAGCATAAGGTCTTTAAGGTCGGAGGCCTAACGGTTGGATTCTAAAGTCTTTAAGGTCGGAGGGCTAAAGCCCAAATGATAAAGCCTTAATTTTCATCTGGTTACTTTTAGTTAATAACTTTTGTTCCAAAATTTCTTTTCCTACTTTTTTTCATTATATTTTTGCCTTTGTTAGCATTCAATCATAGACCCTAATAAAATGGCGGAATTTGTTCATTTGCATGTTCACTCTCACTACTCCATCCTCGACGGAATGTCGAAGGTGCCGGATTTGGTGGACAAGTGTATGCGGACCGGTATGCGCGCGATGGCGCTGACGGACCACGGTAATATGTTCGGTATCAAAGACCTGAAAGACTACGTCAAGAAGGTGAATGGCGCTCCGAAAAAGAAGGTGAAGGAGTGCGAGGAGAACATTGAGAAGGAGACTGATCCCGCCAAGAAGGCTGAACTGGAGGCTGAATTGGTGAAGCTGAAGGAGAAGGCGGAGGCTTTCGTGCCGTTCAAGCCTATCATCGGTACGGAGGCTTACTGCGCCCGTCGTACGTTGCATGACAAGGATAAGACGGTCAAGGAGATTTCCGCCGAGACGGGCAAGGAACGTATCGTCGACCGTAGCGGTCACCACCTTATCCTCTTGGCGAAGAACATGGCGGGGTACAAAAGCCTCTGTAAACTGGCTTCCATCGCCTACACGGAGGGTTATTATGACAACCCTCGTATCGATAAGAACGTGCTGAAGCAGTACCACGAGGGGCTCATCGTCTGCTCCGCCTGCTTGGGAGGCGAGATTCCTCAACTGATCATCGCTGGCAAGATCGACGAGGCGGAGAAGTCCATCATGTGGTTCAAGGAGATCTTCGGAGACGATTATTACTTGGAGTTGCAGCGGCATAAAACGGACAAGCCGAACGCCGCCACAGATACCTACGAGCGTCAGCAGGAGGTGAACAAAGTGCTGATCGAACTGGCCCGCAAGACCAACACGAAGATCATCGCCACGAACGATGTGCACTTCGTCGAGGAGGAACACGGCGAGGCGCATGACCGCCTCATCTGTTTGAGTACGGGCAAGGATTACGATGACCCGAACCGCCTGCACTACACGAAGCAGGAGTGGCTGAAGACGCCGGACGAGATGTACAGCATATTCGAAGATATCCCCGAGGCGCTGACGAACACGCTGGAGATTGCGGACAAGGTGGAGGTGTATGATATCGATTCGGACCCTATCATGCCTAAGTTCGATATCCCTGCTGACTTCGGCACGGAGGAGGAGTACCGCAAGAAGTTCACGGAAAAGGACCTCTTCGATGAGTTCACGCAGAACGAGAGGCATGAGGTAGTGCTGAGCCAGGAGGATGCAGAGAAGAAGATTAAGAAACTGGGTGGATACGAGAAACTCTACCGTATCAAGTTGGAGGCGGATTACCTCAACAAGTTGGCCTGGGACGGAGCGAAGAAACGCTACGGCGACCACCTGACGGAGGAGCAGATAGAACGTATCACCTTCGAGCTGCATATCATGAAGACCATGGGATTCCCGGGATACTTCCTGATCGTGCAGGACTATATCCGCGCCGCCCGCGAGGAGTTGGGTGTGAGCGTGGGACCGGGCCGTGGATCTGCCGCAGGCTCGGTGGTGGCGTACTGCCTATGGATCACGGACCTCGACCCGCTGAAGTATGATTTGCTGTTCGAGCGTTTCCTGAACCCTGACCGTATCTCCTTGCCCGATATCGACGTCGACTTCGATGATGACGGTCGTAGCAAGGTGCTCACCTGGGTGCGCAAGCGTTATGGCGAGGAGAAGGTGGCGCATATCATCACCTACGGAACCATGGCGACGAAGTCCTCCGTGGCGGATGTGGGCCGTGTGCAGAAAGTGCCGCTCCCTACGGTGAACGCTATCAAGGCGTTGATCCCTGACCGTGGATTCGACGAGGAGGCGGTGAAGGCGGTGGAGGGTACCCTGCCTAAGAAGATGCCGAAGGTGAATCTCAAGAACTGCTTCAAGTATATCCCGCAGCTGCGTGACATGAAGAACGGTCCGGACGAGAACATCTCCACGATGCTGACCTATGCGCAGGAGTTGGAGGATACCAACCGCCAAGTGGGTATCCATGCTTGTGGTGTGATCATCGGTGCGGACGATCTGACGAATTTCGCTCCTGTCTGCACCATCCATGATAAGAAACTGGACAAGGATGTGGTGGTGACCCAATACGACGGACATGTGGTCGAGTCGGTCGGTTTGATCAAGATGGACTTCCTCGGACTCAGTACCCTGACGTTGATCAAGGAGGCGCTCGCCAACGTAAAGAAGGCGCGCGGCATCGAGGTGGACATCTCCAACATCCCTATTGATGACGAATTGACTTACCAACTCTATAGCGAGGGCCGTACCATCGGTACGTTCCAGTTCGAGTCGCCCGGTATGCAGAAATACCTTCGCGAGCTGAAGCCTACGCAGATCACGGACTTGATCGCCATGAACGCGTTGTACCGTCCGGGACCTATCGAATATATCCCTACGTTCATCCGTCGTAAGAATGGGTTGGAGCCTATTGAGTACGATATCCCTGTGATGGAGAAGTACCTCAAGGATACCTATGGTGTCACTGTCTACCAGGAGCAGGTGATGCTGTTGAGCCGTCTGCTGGCTAACTTCACCCGTGGTGAGGCGGATACCTTGCGTAAGGCGATGGGTAAGAAGATCTTCTCCATGTTGGCCATCCTGAAGCCTAAGTTCATCGAGGGCGGTAAGAAGAACGGGCATGACCCTGAGATTCTGGAAAAGATATGGAAGGACTGGGAGAAGTTCGCCTCCTATGCGTTCAATAAATCGCATGCCGCATGTTATGCTTGGGTGGCCTACCAAACCGGTTACCTGAAGGCGCACTATCCAGCGGAGTACATGGCCGCCAACTTGACGCTCAGCAAGGATAACATCACTGACGTGCAGAAATTCATGGAGGAGTGCAAGGCTATGAAAATCAAGGTGAAGGGACCTGACGTGAACGAGTCTGAACTGAACTTCACCGTGAACCAGACGGGCGAGATCCGCTTCGGATTGGGAGGCGTCAAGGGCGTCGGCGAGGGTGCGGTGATGGCAATCGTATCCGAGCGGGAGAAGAACGGTCCGTACACCTCCATTTTCGATTTTGTGGAGCGTGTCGATCTTAAGGCTTGCAATAGAAAGACAATCGAGAGCTTGGCGCTGTCGGGCGCATTCGACTCCCTTCCGAACTGCACCAGGGAGCAAATCATGTCGCCTACGGACAAGGGGCGTACTGTTTCGGAGGTCCTCTGCCAATATGGCACACAATGCAAACTGGCTGCGCAGAGCAATGTGCAGTCCCTCTTTGGTGGGGATGTGGGTATGAAACCACAACAACCGATTCTGCCGAAAGCCGAGGCATGGTCGGACTTATACAAGTTGGAGAAAGAAAAAGAGTTGGTGGGAATTTATCTTTCCGCCCATCCTCTTGATGCATATTACGTCTTTTTGAATTATATTTGCAATGCGAGGATGATCGATATGGAGTCCGAAATGGAGTTCGCCACTAATCATCTCGATCAGGAATTGATGATGGGCGGTGTCATCACGGAAGCAACTTCCTCTATCTCGAAACGGGGTACGCCTTGCCGCTTCATTACAGTGGAGGATTTTTCCGGCTCACATAAATTCGCGCTTTTCCGCTCGGAGGATATCATGAAGTTTTCTCCCTATGAGAAGGGAATGATGGTCTTCATTAGTGGACGCTACTCCAAACGGCGGTTCGGGGATTACATCGACTTCAACATCGCCTCGGTCAAACCTCTGGCGGATGAGAGCCGGGATTTTTCCGGTAATCTGACGATTAAGATTAAAGAGGAGAATGTCACGCCGGAATTCGTCACTAACTTTTTGTCTCTGATAGATGGACAAAATGGCAATGTGAACCTCTCCTTGTCTGTCGTGGAACCTTCCACGGGGACCCCCGTGAATGTGACGTCGCGCACCAGGAAGATAAGGCTTACTCGTCCGTTGATGGAGTACCTTGAACAAATGCATCAGGAAGGCACGGTCGACCTGAGTGTCGCATGATTCGCAATGGCATGGTTTTTGTATGAATAATAGTAAATATATTTACGCGTATGATTAATATCACAGATGCAAATTACGAAGAAATGGTAAAGAGCGACAAGCTCTTAGTGTTGGATTTCGGCGCCGGCTGGTGTGTCCCTTGCAAGAATGTCGCTGCCATCTTGGAGGAGTTGTCCGAGACATACGCCGATCGCGTGACGATTGGTAAGGTGGATGTGGACGAGAACCCAGACTTGGTCGGAATGTACAAAGTTCGCAACGTCCCTACGATATTTCTGGTTCGTAATGGGGAGGTTGTCGACAAGATGGTCGGTGGTTATCCGAAACCTGATATCGTCGCTAAAATAGAGGCTAACCTATAATTCTTTACGTCATGGATGCGGGTGATTTGATTTCCTTGCTGGTCTTCGTGGGAATATTTGTTTTCTCCTTGTTGAAGAATAAATTGAAGACCGCGGAGAACCGAGAGAATCGTGCGGTTCAGAATCAGGCGCAGACACCGGCGGAGGTCCGGAACAAGCAATTGAAGGATGAGTGGAATAAGCAATGGGAGAATGTTTTGCCGAAAAAAAAGGAAAACGTAAAAAAGTCATCAAGCCCGTTCCTGACCACTGAGATGAATACGTTTGGCAAGCAGGAGGGTACACATACGCAAAAGAAACAAGTCGCGGATGCTCCGAATTCCGGCATGGGAAGGAACACGGCGAAGTCTTCCTCGAATTCCCTTGATGACTTCTCCTTTAAAACGGCGGAAGATGCGAGACGTGCGTTCATCGCTTCTGAGATTTGGAACCGAAAATATAGTTAATCGTTGGAACCATGGGAAAGAAACGTTTGGTTGTTTTGACGGGGGCTGGCATCAGTGCGGAGAGCGGCATCAGCACGTTCCGTGACTCGGATGGCCTCTGGAACGAGTATCGTGTCGAGGATGTCGCCACGCCGGAGGGCTTTTACCGTAATCCTAAACTGGTCTTGGACTTCTACAACGATATGCGCAAGGACCTGAAGAACCATCAGCCTAACTACGGACATATCGCCCTGAAGGAGTTGGAGGAGGATTTCGACGTGAAGATCATCACCCAAAATGTGGACGACCTGCATGAGCGGGCGGGTAGTTCCTCCATCATCCACCTCCATGGGGAACTGATGAAGGTCTGCTCCTCTAAGGATACGAGCCTTGTGACGACCTTGCCTTCCATGGAGAGTGAGATCCACGTGGGGGATAAGGCTTCCGACGGTAGCCAATTACGTCCTTTCATTGTCTGGTTCAGCGAACCTGTGCCGATGATCGAGCCTGCCATCGAGTGGGTGGAGCAGGCGGATATCTTCTTAATCGTGGGCAGCTCGTTGGTTGTTTATCCTGCGGCAGGATTAGTCCATTACCTGCGTAGGGAGGTGCCTATCTATGTGATAGACCCTAAGCCGGTCACTGTCCCATCGTCCAGGCCCATCTATATGATCCAGAAGGGGGCCTCCGAGGGGATGAAGGAGTTCAAATCGATGGTGTTGGCAAAAGAATGACGATAGGCTGAAGGAACTTGTGGGTTCCCTGTTCAGCGTTAGATCATAAAGAAAAGCCGGAGGAGTGAAACTGCGATGTTTCGCTCCTCCGGCTTTTTAGGTGGATGGCCCGACCGCCTATCGTACGGCCGTGGTCATTGTCTTTCCGTTCGCCCTGACGAAATAGATGCCTTGGTTAGGAACGGACATGGAGCGGGTCTCGTTGGCTGCTCCGGTGGAGACAGATATTAGCCTTCCGGAAGGGTCATAGAGGGATACCTCGCCCTCCGCATTGCGGATGTAGATGGTGTGGCCTTCCGACCATACGGCTATGCCGTCGCTCGTGGTGGTGCCTACACCAACTTCCTCTATGTCCACAACTATCCAACCCTCGGGGATACGGTCTTCCCCAAATTCGATTTCCAATGATTTCGGGCAGATGAATTTGCCGGCAGGGGCAACGTCCTTGACCCAAGAATGGGTTATTTCGACTCCCTCATCTCCGATCCATGATTCAAGGGAAACTTTGATTTCGGAAAGGCTTGAACATCCATTGAACATGAATCTGTAGCAATCTGTATGTGCTGATGTGACCGCCGGCAATTCCGGGGCTTTCATTAGTTTTGTACAACCCTTGAACATTCCTACGTAACAATAGCTAACCAAAGTTGTCGCTGGCAATTTTGGCGCTTTTGTAAGGCTTATGCATTCTTCGAACATGTCTTGGCAACAATATAAAGCCAAAGTTGTCGCTGACATATCCGGCGCTTCTGTAAGGCTTGTACATCCACTAAACATTTTACAGTAGCAACGTTCTTCCAGTTTCGTGGCGGGTAGTTTGGGCGCTTTCGTGAGGCTTGCGCAATTATAGAACATAAATTCATAGCACTGTTCCGCTATGGTGGTGGCAGGCAAATCGGGTGCTTGAGTGAGGCTTGTACATCCTCTGAACATGCAAGAATAGCAATCAATTTCCAGTTTCGTGGCGGGTAGCTCGGGTGCTTTCGTGAGTCCCGTGCAACCCGAAAACATGCTGCAGTAACAACTGTTAGCCAAAGTCGTCGCCGGCAGTTCCGGTGCTTGTATAAGGCTTTCGCATTTATAGAACAACTCACTGAAACAGTTCTTGTTTGGAATGACAGTGGTGATTCCTTTGCCATCTATAAGACTCATGACGCTTCCGCTTGCTGCTATTTTGCCGCTCATTCCAAAACTGGTATAACCTGTTTGTTTGGAAAAACCTTCAGGGTTGTAGCCCCTAATCAAAGCCTTATCTCCTTTGTGTTCAAGAGGAACGGAATCTTTGTCTTTGAAGGTTATCCATGATTCTCCGTCATCTAAGGAGTATTGTATATTAGGACTGTTGCTGTTACAGATTAATTTAAAAGATGACCCGTCTTCTTCCGCCGTGAAAGTTAAGTAATTTGTCTCGGATTCATCTTCTATATATCTGACCGCCCATCCTTCGGGAATCCGATCTCTCCCATATTCTAGTGGCAAATATTTGGGGCATATAAAGGTGCCGGTTGGGGCAACTTCGCCAACCCACCATTCGGTGCCATTCCCCCATCTAACGAAGGATACCTTAATCTCAGAGAGACTTGAGCATCCATAAAACATGGATTTGTAACTGTAGAAATCCAATTTTTCGGATGGTAATTCAGGGGAACGGACGAGACTTGTACATCCAAGAAACATGGTGAAATAACATGTCTCAGCCAATGTGGTTGCCGGCAATTCCGGTGCTTGTGTGAGGCTTGTGCAGTTTTCAAACATTCCTCTGTAACAAGACCTCTCCAATTGTGTGGAAGGTAGTTCTGGCGCTTCTTTGAGGTTGGTGCAGCCATTGAACATTTCTTCGTAACAGAGCGTTTTCATCGTGAGCGCAGGTAACTTAGGCGCTTTTGTGAGATTCGTGCATTTGTTGAACATGTAGGCATAGCACTCTTCTGACAGCGTCGTCGCCGGCAATTCCGGCGCTTGTGTGAGGCTTTCACATTCGCTAAATAAATAGCGAAAACACCCTTTGGGGGAGATGACGGTTGCTTCTCCTGTAACATCTATGAGGCTCATCACGCTACCGCTTGCCGCTATTTTGCCGGACATCACGAATTTTGTATATGAGTTTGTTGAGGATAAGCCCGTAGGATTGTCTCCTCTAAGCAACGCTTTGTCCCCTTTGTGTCCCAATGTGATGGTTTCTCCCTCTTTGAGTCTCTTCCAGTTTTTACCGTTGTCAACGGAATATAGAATGTTTGGGGTGTTGTTGTTCGAAACATTCTTTATCCCAAAAGATGAACTGTCTTCTTCTGCCGTGAATGTCAGATAGTTGGGTTCTGTAACTTCCTCTTCGGTCGGTTTTATCGTCCAGCCTTCAGGAATCCGGTCTATGCCGTATTCGAGAGGCAATGATTGTGGACAGTAGAAAGTGCCTGTCGAGGCTACGTCCTTGACCCATTCTGATGTGTTCCATAAAGTGCCTGAGGTACTATCCTCATATTCTACGCCCCAATCTGTGATGGAAACCGTTATTTCTGAAAGGAATTTGCAGGCGTCGAACATCGAGTTATAACAACCTTCGACAAGGAATCTTGCCGGTAGTTCCGGGGCTTGCTTTAGGGACAAGCAACCATTGAACATGCAGGCATAGCATTGCTTGGCTAACTTTTTCGCTGGTAGCTCTGGTGCTTGAGTGAGGTTTATACAACCCCTAAACATGAATTTATAGCAGCTGTCAGCCAGTGTTGTTGCGGGTAATTCCGGGGCTTGGACGAGTTTTGAACAGTTGTAGAACATTCCTTCGTAACAAGCGTTTGCCAATTTTGTGGCGGGTAGTTCCGGAGTTTGTGTGAGTGCCGAGCACCCTGAGAACATGGCTCGATAGCAGTTGCTGGCTAAAGTTACACCTAGCGTTTTAGGCGCTTGTGTCAGATTCGTGCAGTTGTAAAACATGTCCGCATAACAGTATTCACTCATGATTGTGGCGGGTAATTCCGGCGCTTGTGTGAGCGCAGCGCACTCTGAGAACATGTTTTTGTAACATTTGTCGGACAAAGTTGTAGCGGGCAGCTCCGGTGCTTGTGTGAGTGCCGAGCACCCTGAAAACATGCTTTGGTAACAACTGGTGTTCATTTCGGTTGCTGGCAATTCTGGCGCTTGTGTGAGGCTTGTGCATCCGGCGAACATTCTCATGTAACAGCTGTCAGCCAGGTAAATGGACGGCAACTCTGGCGCTTGCGTGAGGCTTGTGCAGTTCTCGAACATTCTTCCATAACATAGTTTGTCCAATGTCGTTGCAGGTAATTCTGGCGCTTTAGTGAGGCTCGTGCATCCCCAAAACATGCCTCCGTAGCATGAGCCATCTAGAAATCTCGATGGTAATTCTGGCGCTTCCGTGAGGCTGACGCATCCTGAGAACATGTACACGTAGCACTCGAATTTCATCGTGGTTGCTGGTAGTTTGGGCGCTTGGGTAAGGTTGGTGCAGCCGTCAAACATCTGCACGTAACATTGCTCTTTCAGTATGGTTGCCGGTAATTCCGGAGCTTTCGTGAGGCTTTCGCATTTCTCGAACAATCTCCAAAAACATATATCATTAGGGATGGCGGTGGTCTTTCCGATGCTGTCAATCAAGCTCATTACGCTTCCGCTGGCGGCTATTTTGCCTCCCATTGTGAACTTTGTATATTTTTCATATTGGGTAGAGAACCCTTTGGGGTTGTTTCCCCTAAGCAGGGCTTTGTCTCCCTTGTGCGCTAAAACGACTGCCTTGTCCTCTGAGAGATCCGTCCAGGTCTCCCCGTCATCCAGGGAGTACTGCACACTCGGATTGTTATCGCCAAACCTCTTGATACAGAAGGTGGACGAATCCTCCTCCGCCGTGAAGGTTAGGTGGTTGGCTGCACTCGCCATATAGGTGGCGCAAAACATCAAAATGAATGTCAAGAACGTTCTCATCTTCATTGCCATATCTGTTTTTGTTTGATTAATTCATTCATGTTACACATCCCATTAGTTGCAAAGGACAGATAGCCGGTTGATGGAATATTTGTCCGTTTGAAATAATTTTCAAATATACATTTTTTGTTGGATTGGTCAAAAAAACGCTTTCATTTGCTTCCCCCATGGTCCTGTTTTGGTACAGATGGAGCCCTCCGCCGTGGCGCACAGAATGGGGTGGGGGACATTCCCGGGACTGCTTATGGATGCTGCCGATTCATCCTTGCTTGGTAAAATTTTCCCTTTACTTGCTTTTAATCTTATGATAAATGACTATCTTAGCACGATTTTTAACCATAATGTAAACGAATAACTAAAAAAGAAGGAATATAATATGGAAGAGAAGACCAAAGGTGCGTGGAAAATCAAGACGCTCCTCTCTATCGCAGGTAAGATGCAGTGGAGAAAATTGGACAAGGCCGCCAAGGATTGTAAGAAAGCGCAAGAGAAAACGCTGAGAGGTATTTTGGAATATGCGAAGGATTCCGTCTATGGTAAGGAACACAACTTCGCCAAGATATTGGAAGCGAAGAGCGCTGACGAGTTGTTCAAACTCTATGAGGAAAACGTGAAGTCTAACGACTACGAGGATTTCCGCCCATACGTGGAGCGTCACAAACATGGTGAGGAAAACGTGCTTTTCCCTGGCAAACCTAAGATGTACGCCACCACTTCCGGTACGACCAGCGAGCCTAAGTGGATTCCTATCACGAACGAATATTACTCCAACGTATATAGCAAGATGACTAAGGTGTGGCTCTACTCCTTCATCAAGAACCGCCCGAAGACTTTCGACGGACAGATCGTCTCCATCGTGGGTAAGGCCATCGAGGGTGCCGCTCCGGACGGAACGGTGTACGGCTCCGTTTCAGGTGTGACGCAACGTGACTGCCCTGAGTTCATCAAGGTGGCTTACACGGCCCCTGCGGATGTTTTCACCATCTCCGACTACAAGGCTCGCTACTATTGCATCATGCGTTTGGGTATCGAGCACAATGTGCACTTGATCGTGACTGCAAACCCTTCCACTATCGTGGAGATGCAGAACAACGTGAACGAGTTCTACGACGATTACGTGGATGATATCGAGAAGGGTACCATCAGCGCTAAGATCAATATCCCTGAAGAGGTTAGACAAAACATCATCAAGGGCAAGAACCTGCAGCCAAACCCTGAGCGTGCGAAGGAACTCCGCGCGTTGAAGGAGAAGTACGGCACCGTGTTGCCTAAGCACTATTGGCCTAACATGCAGATCCTGAACACTTGGAAGTGCGGTAACACGAAGTTCTATTTGGAGAAGTTCAAGGATTCATTCCCTAAGGATATGATGCACTTGGAGTTCAGCTACTTCTCTTCCGAGTGCCGCGCCGGATTGGTGTTGGACGATACGACCGGTACGGTCCTCTTCCCTCACATGCACTATTTCGAGTTCGTGGAGAAGAGCGATCTTGAAAACCCTAACCCTAAGTTCCTGCGTCTGCACGAACTGGAGGTTGGCAAGCAATATTGCCCATACGTGACGACATGGGCGGGTCTCTACCGTTATACGATGAGCGACTTGCTCGAGGTGGAGGGCTTCTACGGAACCATCCCTAAGGTTCACATGGTACAGAAGATCAACGGTATCGTGACGATGACGGGTGAAAAGCTCCACGAGACCCAATTCACGGGCGCTGTCGAGGAGGCTGCGAAGGAGTTGAACATGCCGGTTAAGTTCTTCATCGGTTTCGCCGACCTGAGCGTTTCCGCTTACCACTTCTACTACGAGTTCGAGAACCAGGATACTACGCAGGAGCAGGCGGAGGCATTCACTAAATTGGTGGACGACAAGCTGAAACAGCGCAACATGGAGTATCAGGCTAAGCGTGACTCCTTGCGTGTGCACGACCCAATCACGCACATGCTCGTTTCCGAATCGTTCGAGAAGTTCAAGGCACGTTGCATCGAAGAGGGTGCCCGCGACGGACAGTTCAAGCTGAACTTGCTGTTGCAGGATGAGAACCGTCACGCTAAATTCAAAGACCTCGTTAAGAAATAATGGTGAAGATTGATTGGTCAAGAGTGAAGGCTATTGTCTTCGATTTTGACGGAACATTATACGATAAGAAGAATTATCCCTTCCACCTGATCATGGCGAACCCATTGGACATCCGCAATGTGGGTGCCGAGCGCGCTGTGAGAAAGTACATGAAGGACAAGGACTTCGAGACGGAAGAGAAGTTTAACAATGCTTTCTTCGAACTTTTGGCGAAGAGGCAGAAACGTTCTGTGGAGAAGACCCGTTCTTGGTACGAGGTGGACTATTTGGGACGGTTCCTGAAGGTTTTGAAGAAGCATTATCACGCCCAACCGAGGGTGGATGAGCTCTTGGAGAAACTCAGAGACCGTGACGTGAAGACGGCTGTCTTCTCGGATTATCCTCGCACGGAGGAGCGTATGGAGGCGGTTGGACTTTCTCCTGCGGCATTCGACTTCTGCTTCAGTGCGCCCGACATGGGGGCGTTGAAACCTGCTCCTCGCCTGATGTGGGAGATTCTCTCGCAGATGGAGGTGGAAGGGTCGGAGGTCCTCGTGGTCGGTGACCGAACTGACACGGACGGCGTTTCCGCCTTGGTGGTGGACGCCCAGTTCGTTCAAATCGTCAGAAAGGATCCAGAGGAGGTAACTTCCCACGTTGTCATGCTATGGGACCAGTTCGTCGAGGAGGCGTTGAGCGTGCCTATGGGTTAATTCTTTTAAGGCTGAATATGAGGCGGATACGTGTTGTGTCCGCCTCTTTTTTTGTCTCTTTCTCGAAAAAAACCATCCCTTGTATGGCGTATCCTACTTTAAATCTGTATTTTTGTGGAGAGTGTTGCCCTTCTTGAAAAGAGGACAACCAATAGTGTTAAGGTGAATTTCATGTGTCACCAGTTAGCGGAAATGTGAAAAACAAGGGGTGAAACCCGATGATGGGGGGCATCCGTAGAAATTTGTGGTCGATATGTTAGATGCTAAAGATCGGATTAACAGTAAGGAGAGATATGTTTTTTTTAAGAAGGCAGATGTGGTCGCATATTCAGTGCACCCATCCTTTAAGGGTAAGCTGCGTTCTTTGGTGTTCAATCTAAGCTATCGTTTCGTCCGTGTGTTGCGGCGTTATGAATATGTCCTGAATTGCAAGAGGGGACTCTTGCGTAATGTGGAATTGCTTTTCCTTGTCCCTTATTACAAACACTTGGTGGTGAAGTGCGGCTATAGCATTCCGCCTAATGTGATGGGGGCCGGTTGTAGCATTCACTGCTTGGGACCCGTGATTATGAATGGGGGAGTGAGTGTCGGCGAAAATACCCGCATCCATGTGGGGGTTCACTTGGGCACGGGAGCCGGCTATGCCAATGCAGCCCCTAAGGTGGGTAAGAACTGCTATTTGGGGCCTGGTGCGAAACTCTTTGGAGACATCACCTTGGCGGATTGTACGGTGGTCGGCGCCAATGCGGTCGTGAACAAAGGCTGCGACAAGAGCAATGTGCTGTTGGTCGGCATGCCCGCCACAGTGAAAAAGGAGGGCGTGGACGTCTTCGATTTTATAATTCCATGTACACTGGTAGCGCAGTTGAGTTTGGAGGAGCAAAGATCCTTGTATCATAAGCCGTCGCTTGAGGTGAAGAAATACCTTGTGGAGAAGGGTTATTTGGCGGGATGATATTTCCTTTATCGTTTCACTTTATACATAATCGTCGGGCTTGTGAATTGCTGCCGTGGCATTAATCGAAAACCGAAGAGGATTCTATCCTTCGTGATTTTTTTTTGCGCCGCACGCATGTATAGTCTGCTGAGAAGGAAAGATTCTTGAATCTTAATGAATGAGATGGTCTCGGTTGATTTTGCCGACCAAATCCCGTGTGAATTCGTCGGCACCTCGCTCGTTTAGATGGTTCCCGTCCTTGAAATACAGATCGTTATGCACATACTTGGAATCGTTGGAAAAATCAAGGAAAGGTATTCCCTTTTGTTTGCATATATCCATCAAGGGTTTTATTTGAGTTGTGTCCATCCCGTACCATATAGGTGAGACGACGAAGATCAGCTTGCCTTCGGTTTTGTCGATTAATTTATTGATGTACTCCAGTTTCAGAGGATCATAAATGTAATTTTGCGGGAGTGGGGAACTCTCCTTGATTTTGAGTTTGTCCATCTCGCCCTCTAACTTGACGTATCCATTGTCTTCGGTATTGATTATTGGATGAATGAAATCCGCCATCACTTCGATGATGTGGGAGTTATAACGGTACATCTGGCTCATCATTTTGAATCTCTCTGTCTTGTCAACCGAAAGGAAAATGTTTTTTATGCTCTCGTGATCGTAATAGGGTTTTAACCATGTCAGGTATTTATGGTTGTCTTCTCCTCCTAATAAATCGAACTCGGGAATCACATCATAGACTATGGCCTTGGGCGTCATACGGTCCATGATTATTTCGAGCCTTCCATAGGTCATGATGATGCCGTTGCCGTCTTGCCCTGAATTGTAGCATGTCAAGTGAAGAGAGTCCGTAATGATCTTTGGGTTATAATGATGTACGCAACGGGATGAACCGCAAAGTAGGATGTCAGTCTCCAGCTCGTTGCAGATGAATTTGTCACGATACGTCATCCCTCCTTTTGCGTTTGACTGCATAAAGTTTAGCGTTTTGCCGACGAACAAGTCGATGCATACGATCAAAACGCAGAGTATGGATAATTTTATAAAGAAATTTTTCATGTGTCAGAAATTAGCGTAAATAAATTGTCCCGCATCGAATACTCCGGTCAGCAGTATCATGACTAAAACTATTATGTATGTGATCCAGCGGATAATCCGATGATGGTTGTTGAACAGTTGGAATCTGTTGGGCTTGAATTCGTCCGTCCAGTCTTTGACGAACAATATCAGGACACCCATGATGATGAATGCGAATATGTGCCGGGAGCCGATTTCAAACATGATGGGAGATGCCGGGTTGAAAATGTGCCCGATCAATCCGACTGCTTCACTGATGGTCGGCATGCGGAAGAATATCCACATGAAATTGATGATGAGGAATGTGATGGTGATTTTGATGGATTTGCCTAACCAACCATAGTCGCATTTGTTTTGTCCCGACGCTTTTTCAACTATCTGACATAATCCATGTAGACATCCCCAGACGATAAACGTCCAGTTCGCCCCGTGCCATATTCCGCTGACGAGGAATGTGATGAAGATGTTGCAGTAGTTGCGCACCTTGGAGCATCGGCTGCCGCCCAATGGAATGTAGACGTAGTCTTTTAACCAAGTGGAAAGCGAGATGTGCCATCGGTGCCAAAAGTCGGTGACGCTGACGGCGAAGTAGGGCCGGCGGAAATTCTCGGTCAACTCAAATCCAAGCGTTTTTCCGACGCCGATGGCCATGAGGGAATATCCGGCGAAGTCCGCATATATCTGGATGGAATACAATATGGTCGCCACGAAACAGGTCAGGCCCGTATAGTGCATGTAATCAGGGAGAACGATGTCGACGAATAAGGCGGTTCGGTCGGCTACAACTACTTTCATGAACATTCCCCAAAGCAAAAATTTTAGTCCTTCGACGACTTTGCCATAGTCGAAAAGTGGTCTCATCCCTTTCAACTGCGGAATGACAAGTGACGCTTTGTTAATCGGTCCCGACAGGATGCTTGGGAAAAAAGACACGAACAGGGCGTATGTGAGGAAATCTTTCTCTGCCTCTTGACGTTTGTAATATACATCCCATAAGTATCCCAAGGCTTGGAATGTGAAAAAGGAGATGCCTACGGGTATGGCCCAGTTCAAACCTGTCAGGTGAAAGTCCAACCCCGCTTTGCTTAGGACTGTGGATATGTTTTCGTTGATGAAGGGGAAGTATTTGAAGAATGCAAGTGGCGATAATGCCAACAACACCCCTATGGTCAGCACTCGTTTGGGCTTTTCCGCACGGTCTAATGCTAAGGCGGTTGCCCAGGTGATAGCCGTGACGCCTAATAGAATCAGCGCGTATATGGGCTTATATTGTAGGTATAGCACATAACTGACAAGTAGTAAAAAAATGTTCCGCACTTTGTTGTGTCGGGCGGGTATGATGTAGTATAATAAGAAAATGAGTGGGTAAAGTACGATGAAAGAGAATGAATTGTAAATCATTCGTTGCTGTTTTGTGTCTGAAAACACCCCATCCCAGACCGTTTTTCCGTTATTTTTCCTTTGACCACATGTGGACTTTGGGGTGACTGTGCCTTATGCAGTCCATCTCTGAGTGCTCTCCCGCTTCGAACCTTGTCGGATGGAATAGCATCTGCGAAGTTACTTTTTTTTGTCGGATTTCCTTCATCCTGTATTGGGAAATTGACCCAAGGATGATCATCTATGTGTGGTTGAGGGTATGGATAACCCATAAAAAAAGGTCGGATAATCATATCCAACCTTTTGCGGTGCGGACGGGACTCGAACCCGTGACCCCATGCGTGACAGGCATGTATTCTAACCAGCTGAACTACCGTACCATTCACATCGGGTGTTTCCCAAATGCGGTGCAAAGGTAGTGCATTTATTTTAATTTGCAACGGTTTTTCTCCTTTTTTTCTTCCTGATATGCTCTTTTTCCTGGATGATGATTCGTCACAATCATTTATATGTCCGTTAATAATATGCTTTGTGCTTGATAATGAATATTTTGTAAATTCGACGGTCTTTTAGAACTTGCCTATGATGAATTATTTGTAGATTTGCATTCGTAAAATTGTATTTTGATGAAAGCTTATTATTCGTTGATCTTTTTTCTGTCGGTGATGGCGGCTCTTGTGCTTTTATGTCTCGTCTTCCCCTCTTCAGGGATTACGATAGGAAGCCAATCCGAACCGCAGGATACCGTTGAAACCAAGGTGGACAGTGTGGCGTTGGATTCGATCGAGGATGCGCTCTTGAGGGGAGAATTGGACACCTCTTTGATTGCGGAGGATGACAGTGTCGTGCAATATGAATCGAATTTCTGGGAGCAACTGAAGAACGAGAGCGTGGTCTTGACCTTCCCTTCTCTGCGACAAGCGCTCTCTAAAGGTAATAAGGACAAGGAGTCGGCGGAGAGTAAACTGAAGAAAACGGAGGAGGAACTTCAGCTCCAGATCATACAGGATTCCTTGGATAAGGTGGCGGAGGAGCGGATGGCTCAGGAAGAGAAGGAGAGAAAGGCTTTCGAGGATACGCTGAAGTCTTACCTGCACTTCGCGGAGAAGAGCTCTGCCCGGATCTATTTCCCTAATAATGATTTTCACATGATGGACAAATTGTTCGTCTCCCTCCAAAATTGTGGCAGGGGACCGGTTGTCCACATCCTACATTACGGAGACTCCCAAATCGAGTCTGACCGTATCACTGGCTTCATTCGTGAACAGTTCCAAAAGAAGTTCGGAGGCTATGGCCCGGGTACTTGCCCTGCCATCCAACCGATCCGTTCCTATACGGTGGTGCAGGGTTTCTCGGATAGCTTGCCTCGTTACATTGCGGATGGTACGATGCGGCAGAAACTGCCGGACGACCATTATGGTGTGTTGGCGCAAATGGCTAAGTTGAAGGGCTCCGTGACGCTGAGTTTTGAGACATGCAACAATAGTAAGGTCTACAATCGCGCGAAGAAATTCTCCCAAGTTCGCCTCTTGGTGGGTAACACGGGAGAGAACTTCACCGCTAAGTTGAGGTGGGGTAAGCAAGACTCCGTGCAAGTGCTGCAGGCGGCTACTCCGGAGTTCTCGACCATTACGTGGAAGCTCGACACGATGGTCACTAAGGTGAAATTAGACCTCTCAGGTACGGCTGAACTCTATGGCGTGGCGATGGATGGCAATTCGGGCGTGGCGATGGATAACATCCCTCTTCGCGGTAGCTCTGGAACCTTCTTCACCCGTATATCTTCCCATCTCCTCTCCGCAGCCATGAGGGAGTTGAATGTGAAGCTCATCTTACTGGAATTTGGTGGTAACTATACGCCTCATATCTATAGCTTGGATAGAGTAGAGAAGTATAAACAGATGATCGCGAGCCAGATACGTTATCTGAGGAACTTGCATCCAGGCGCCATGATCATCCTGATTGGCCCGGCGGACATGTCACAGAAAATCAATGGCGAGCTCCAAACCTATCCTTTCTTGGAAGAGAACATCGAGGGTATGAAGCAAGCTGCGCTGGAGAATGGCGCCGCCTTCTGGGATATGTACCAAGTGATGGGCGGACGTAACTCGATGATCAAATGGGTGGAGCATGTGCCGGCTTGGGCGGCTTCCGATTATATCCATTTCACACCGACGGGTGCAGGTCGCATCGCGGATATGTTCGTGCAATCCTTCATGAACTATTACGACTACTATTGTTTCCTGAAGAGAAACAAGAAGTGGGCGGACGAGATGAAGGCCAAAGAGGAAAAAGCTAAGCAGGAGGCCCAAGCCCAACAAGCGGCCCAGGCTAAGCAGGTGAAGCAAGTGAGTCCGGTGAAACAAGTGAATCAGACGAAAAAATGAAACGTTGGCTTCTAATCATAACGGTTTGTTTATTCTCTGTGGGCGCTGATGCCGCACAGGGGATCCTTCGCCATGGCATCCCTAAGTATGATTTCATCGCTGATTCCTTGAATAGGATAATTACACCAGGCGAGACAAGTCGACGTGATGCCTTCTTTGAGAAAATGGACTCTGTCGTCTTGTGCCACGAGGGTATGGTCAATATCCTGCATATCGGTGGATCACACGTGCAGGCTGATATCTACTCAAACGAGATACGCCGTAACATGGACTCCATCAATGATATGACTTTGCCGGGGCGTGGACTTATCTTCCCTTATACAGTGGCGAAGACGAACAATCCGTCCAACTACAAAATCACCTACCGTGGCGAGTGGGCCACGACGAAGAATGTGATGCGTGACAGAAAGGCAACTTTGGGACTGACGGGTATGGCTGTGACGACCTCCGATTCTCTCGCCGAGTTCACCGTCTGCCTGAATGGCAAGCAGCAATCTAACCGTTGGACGTGCAATAAACTCTTCCTCTTGGGGTATACCGATTCCACCGCTATGGTGGAGCCTTTTGTCCGACTGACGGATTCGTCACTCTTTGCCGCACGTTATGACTCAACCACTTCAGTCTATGTTTTCGAGTTCGACCGATTGGTGGACACGTTCACTGTTGTGTTTGATCAAATGGATAGTGTCCCTCATGAGTTCACTATCACGGGCATGCTGCCAGAGAAGAGTGCGCCAGGTGTGGTATATAGTGCCATAGGCGTGAACGGGGCGACCGTACCTTCTTACCTCTCATGCGAGAATTTCGATCGAGATCTCTCCCTGATTCGTCCGGACATGGTCGTCTTCGCCATTGGAATCAACGATGCGCTTGTGAAGTATTTTTCAGAGGAGAAGTTTATCCAAAGGTATGACTCTCTCATTGCCAGGGTGGAGTCCGTTTCTCCTGATTGCTATTATGTCTTCGTGACGAATAATGATTCCTATAAGCGGGTTCGCGCTAACCGCCGTACCCATTACGAGGTCAACAAGAACGGTCTGAAGGCCCGCGACGCTTTTTATAAATTAGCGGAGAAACATGGCGGAAGTGTCTGGGATCTCTTTGAGATAATGGGCGGCTTAGGCTCCATGAAGGAGTGGGAAAAGGCTGGAATGGCGGCGAAGGATAAGGTGCACTTCACTCATAAGGGATATATCCTGATCGGAGATTTGTTTTATAATGCGTTGATGAACGCTTATTTGGAGAAAAATATTAAGGATTAGTTGGTATGGATTTGGTTGTAAATTTTCTTAAAGATACATTCGCTTTTGATGAGAACTCTCCGCTGCTTTTCACCCAGCTTTACTTTTGGGTGTTTTTCGTGGCAGTCTTCGCGGTCTTTTCCTTATTGCACAATAAAGTGTTGCTCAGGAACACATTCCTGTTCTTCGTCAGCGTCGTATTTTACTATAAGACAAGTGGTTGGTTCACTTTGATTTTGGTGTTCGCGACGCTATTCAACTATATTGACGGACTACTCATCCACCATTCGAAGACTGGCTGGAAGAAAATGTGGCTGGTGTTGGGATTGATTACGAATCTTGCCACATTGTGTTACTTCAAGTATGCCTATTTCTTCGCCGATATGATGCAAAATCTTTTCGGTGCGCATATTGATGTCAAGAATGTCTTTTCGATGATAGGCAACCAAATCTTGGAGGATCATCCTTCCATCTTTTCGACCTTGGGCTCTCCCGCTGACCCGAGTAAGCCGTACTTTACGGTCGACCGTATTTTGCTTCCGGTGGGTATATCCTTCTATACGTTCCAATGCATCAGCTATTTGATGGATATTTTCCGTGAGAAGGTGGCGCCTGTGAAGAATATTCTCAATTTCGGTTTCTATGTGACGTTCTTCCCTCAATTGGTGGCAGGACCTATTGTGCGCGCCAGTACATTTATTCCTCAGCTCTACAAGAAATATTTTCTTTCGAGGAGGATGTTCGGAATCGCCATGTTCTGGATTTTGAATGGTATGGCGAAGAAAATCATACTTAGTGACTATATCGCGGTGAATTTCATCGACCGTGTCTTCGAGAATCCGACCATGTACTCGGGTTTCGAGAACTTCGCCGCTCTGTTCGGCTATTCCCTTCAGGTGTATACCGATTTTTCCGGCTATACAGACATCGCGATAGGACTTGCCATGTTGATGGGTTTCTATTTGCCGAAAAACTTTAACTCGCCTTACAAGGCCACTAACCCTGGTGAGTTCTGGAAACGTTGGCATATCTCCCTTTCGAAATGGTTGCAGGATTATCTCTATATCCCTTTGGGTGGAAACCGCACGGCTTCGTTCGGTACCTATTCTTGCATCATCACTATCTCGTTGGTGGGTATGATCCTCTCCGGTAGTATCTGGGTGGCTATCATTGTGCTGGCCATCGCCCTTATTGTCACGATTAATTGCTATAAGTATCCGGAGAAGAAAAAGAACTTGACCTCCAATATGAATAGGCTTAACACTATGTTGTTGGGCGGTCTGTGGCATGGCGCCAGCTGGAATTTCATGATTTGGGGTGGATTGAATGGTATCGGTATGATTGTGTATCGTTTTTGGAAAGACATGAATGTATATGTCCGCTCTTGGGTCTCATTGCTGATTGCGGCCGTCTTTTTTGTCTTGGCGAAGTTTTTCCCCGCTCCGATATGGAATATAGCGGTGATTTGGATGGGAATCATCGCCATCGGTTCCTTCATTCGTATGTTGTACCACTTCTTTGAAGGCACGGCGGAACTGAAACCTTTGGCGACCACTTGGGCTGTACTGCAGACCTTCGTCTTCATCACGTGGACGCGACTATTCTTCCGCTCCGGTTCTAATTTGGACCCTGCCCAGGCGAATGAACAGGCGTGGATGACTGCCAAGGATATGGTCAACCAAATCGGTACGAAGTGGAATACAAGCGTTATTCCAAATATGGTTTGGGAGTATAGGTATGTCTTCTCTCTTATCATTTTGGGTATGATTATCCATTGGCTTCCTGAACATTTCAAACGTCGCTACAGAATTTGGTTCGCCACTTCGCCGTTGCCACTGATGGCGATTTATGTTGTGATCGCGGTATTCATCATTTACCAGTTCATCACGGCGGATCTCCAGAAGTTCATTTACTTCCAATTCTAAGCGTTTTTATATTTGTGCAATGTGCTTAATTTATTGATTGATATTGCTTTATAAGATAAATTTCGCACAGATGCATTGTCTTTGGGGAAACCTCGGAATATTGTTCGTGGTGGTTTCTCTTAGAAGGGGAGAGTGAACATCGTGCGTGCCATGTCTTTAAATAGTAAATCGTAAATAGTTAAATAGTAAATCCTTGCGTTCGTCTTTTGGGGCAAGTGAAAATTCCGTGTTTGTTGGCTTAAATTTTATGTTATATGACACAATTGTTCGTGAATTTGTATTAATTTCGCGCTTACAACAAAAAATCAGTTAATAGAGTAGTAATGGACAGTCAACATCCTTTTTCAGTTTTTGCCGGATCCAACACGAAGTATTTGGCGGAAGAAATATGCAACTGTTTAGGTTGTAAATTAGGTAAAATCAATTTGCAGAGATTTGCAGATGGTGAGTTCGGAGTCTCCTATGAGGAGTCTGTGCGTGGCCATTATGTTTTCTTGGTTCAGTCTACCGTGCCATGTGCGGATAATCTGATGGAATTGCTCCTCATGATTGACGCTGCCAAGAGGGCTTCCGCATACAAGATCATCGCGGTGATCCCTTATTTCGGTTGGGCTCGTCAGGACCGTAAGGACAAGCCACGTGTGGCCATCGGCGCCAAATTGGTTGCTGATATGTTGACGGTGGCGGGTATAGATCGTTTGATTACGATGGACCTCCACGCCGACCAGATTCAAGGCTTCTTCAATGTGCCTGTTGACCATTTGTATGCTTCTACGGTCTTCTTGCCATACATCCAATCCATGAACCTTGAGAACTTGGTCATCGCTTCCCCTGACGTTGGTGGCTCTAAGAGAGCTAACTCTTATTCCAAATATTTGGGTTGCCCAATGGTGCTTTGCCACAAGAGCAGAGAGAAGGCTAACGTGGTGAGCGAAATGACGGTGATCGGTGATGTAAAGGGTAAGAACGTGATCATCTTGGATGATATGGTGGACACTGCCGGAACGTTGACGAAGGCTGCTGGCATCATGTCTAACGCTGGTGCGCTCTCTGTACGTGCACTTGTTTCTCACGCTGTCATGTCTGATCCTGCCAGCTCCCGTGTGGACGAGTCCAGCTTGGAGGAGATTATCTTCACCAACTCAATCCCTTTCCATAAGACTTGCAAGAAGGCGCATATCTTGTCTATCGCACCGCTCTTCGCCGATACGATTCAACGTGTGATGGATAACCGTTCTATCAGCGAGAACTATTTGACTAAATAAAATATCTTTCGAGGACCGGAATCTTCTGGATTCCAGCCCTCTTTGTTTTTGCTCATTATGTTTGCGGTCGTAATCTCCGAACATCGCCTGTGGGGATATAGGTTCCAACCTTGCCTCTTGCAGGACGACGAGCAGGCGGACACATTGCAGTGCCTTCGCTTGAGCGGAGAGGATTTCCCACTGGACGGGCTCTCCGACAGAGAGATTAAGATCATTCGCCTTTGTGAGAAGTACCAAGAACAATATGTGATGAGGATTTTCGTGAAGGAGAAACTTTCTGTCACGGAATTCCAGTCGAAATATTTAAGCAATAAGGAACATTACCCTCAGATTCTCCCTTTCATTGAAAAAAACAATTGGGCTGTGGCGGATCTTTTGCGTGGCTCGGATATACCTGTATACTTGAGGGAGAAGAATTTCTCCGGTGTGTACCGTTCCGATAGGGTGGAGGTCTTGCCCGACATGGCTCGCCCCGTGCCCTCGTTCGATTTATGCGCCGAGAAGTTAACCTACACGTTGAAAGTCTTTTCCGGTGAGACGGAGATCCTTTTCCGTCAATCCAAAAGAAACATGGTCGTACTCTCCTCCGAACCCTGCTGCTTCGTTTGCGGCAAACGCCTCTGCTTGTTCGATACGATGCATTACAAACGTATCCTTCCCTTTATGGAGAAAGTGGGGGTCGATGTGCAGGCTCGTACTGTGTCTTCCTATATGAAGTCGTTCGTGTTGCCGACGATAGAGAAAGAGGAGGTGCAAGCCCACGGATTTGTTGTGGAACATCGTGATGTCAAGCCTCGCCCTGTGTTGACGCTGGAACCGGATCTCTCCTTGCACATTGCTCTCCGCCTAAGTTTTGATTACGAAGGGATTGTTTGTGAACCGAACTTTGTGAAGAGACGTTTCGTCTCTTTGTCGGAGGAAGAGGGGTGCCGTTTCTCCGTTTTCGACCGTGATATGGCGACGGAGGAACATTATGCTTCCGTATTGTCGGATTTGGGTTTTAGACTGAATAATGGCCATTATTATGTCCCTGACGAAATGCGGGAGGGGACATGGTTGTGCGATACCATCGATTTTATTGTGGGGCATAAGTTTGAATTGTCCGATTTCACTATTAATCAAAAATTGGGTAAGCCAGAGATTGTGCTTTCCTCCCCTAAATTGGACTTCCAAGTGAGCTACGACGGGGAGCATGATTGGTTCGACATCCATTCGTTGGTGCATGTGGGGGACGAATCCTTTCCTTTCGCATGCCTGCGGCGGAATATAATCGATGGTAACCGTGAGTACGTGATGCGTTCGGGGAAAATATTTATTATCCCTGAGGCTTGGTTCGCCCAGTACAAGGATATGTTCCTTTTTGTGGATGTGGATGGTTCGGACGAGCAGCATCTAAGGTTAGGAAAGTGCCATGTCGGAGTGTTGGAGGACGAGGAATCCTCCTCTGTGCGTAATTTCCGCGGGTTGATGGAGAAGTCTGTCGATGTGCCGGTAGGCCTCAAAGCCTCATTGCGTGATTATCAACAGATTGGCTATTCCTGGCTTGTCGGGCTCTATGAGAATGGCTTCGGTGGATGCTTGGCGGATGACATGGGTTTGGGCAAGACGCTCCAGATGCTCGCTTTTTTCCTGAATGTCTACGCCAGGGAGCCGGAGGAACCAACGTCGGCAGAGACAAAGCCTGATACGTTTGTCTGGCCGTATGAGTCCGCTCAGCCTTCCTTGTTCGACCAACCTTTGATTCAGCAATCTATGCCTGTCCGGACGAATGTGCGTCGAAAAGAAGGGAAACCCGCATCGCTCGTTGTTATGCCCGCCTCATTGATATTCAATTGGGTGAATGAGAAGAACCGTTTCGCCCCTTCTCTCCGTCATCTTTTGTATGCGGGGGATAAACGTGTGTCGGCCGCTGCGTCGGTTAGTACATTCAACCGTTATGACCTGATTTTCACCACATACGGATTGCTCCGGAACGATGTGGAGATACTGAAAAAATACCATTTCGAATGTGTGGTGTTAGAGGAGAGCCAATATGTGAAGAACGCCTCTTCGATGGCTTATAAGGCGATTATGGAATTGGATGCCGCCCATTTCTTCTGTATGTCTGGCACTCCGATAGAGAATTCGTTGGAAGATTTGTGGTCGCAGATGAATTTGGCGAACCGAGGCGTGCTTGGTTCCATGGAATCCTTTCGTAAGATCTATGTGAATCCTATCGTGAAGCATGGCAGCGAGGAGCGGGCGGAGAAGGTCAAACGCTTCATCAAACCTTTCCTGCTTCGCCGCACGAAGGAAGCCGTGGCGGCCGATTTGCCTCCTGTTGTGGAGCAACTTGTCTACTGTGGTATGGATGAACGTCACCGGGAGATTTATGACCGTGAGAAGTCTATGGTGCGTAATGAGTTGATGTCAGCCATCTCCGCGACCGGCCTGAACCGTAATTCAATCCTCGCACTCTCTTCGCTTACGAGGCTAAGGGAACTTTCCAATCATCCGAGACTGCTCTTTGACGACAGTGATGTGGAGTCCGAAAAAATGAATGAGGTGACTCGCCGTATCCGAAACTTGATGGAAGAGGGACATAAAGTCTTGGTGTTCTCCTCTTTCGTCCGTCTCCTGGAACTGTTGCGGGAAAGATTGGATGCAGAGGATGTCCCGTATGTCAAGCTGACGGGTGAGACCCGACGGAGGGAGGATGTGGTGAGTAAATTTCAGAACGATCCTTCGGTCGTATGTTTCCTGATATCCCTGAAGGCGGGTGGAGTGGGTTTGAACCTGATGGCGGCGGACTATGTCTTCATCTTGGATCCTTGGTGGAATCCGGCGGCGGAGATGCAGGCCGTTGACCGAGCCCATCGTATCGGACAGGATAAAACGGTTTTCGTCTATCGTTTCCTGACGAAGGATACGGTCGAGGAGAAAATCCATGATATGCAGACGGAAAAGCAACAATTGTCCGATATGTTTGTGAATTCAAACAACCCTTTTGCGGATGTAGATCTGGACACATTGGAGCGTTTGTTCAGTTGATGTGAAATTTTTTTTGTTGAAACACTCTTCATTTTCGTTGAATATCTTGCATTGTGTATGTTTGTTTTTATATTTTTGTATCGCTAAGGTGGAGACCGACTTATCTTCTTCTGTTAAAGAATGTTATTGGAGGGTATTGTTTGGCAATTTTTTCTAACTTAGCGCTTTGGATGTATGTCGGTCGCATATTGGGAGGCTGGCAGGTGTCCAATAAGGAAATTGACCCTAAATTGTGTTGTTCTATATATTATTATTTGGTTGGCCCATTGAGAAATGCGCCAACCTTTTGTTAAAAAACGGTAGGGTGTTTCCTGAATATAAAAAATTGACTATTATTGTATTCTAAAAGTGACGGTAATTTATTTTAGAGAACATATTTTTCGTATAATATAAAAATTAATGATATGAGGAAAAAGATTTTTGGAACGATATTGTTTTCCGCAATGTGCTTATTCATGGCGCAGGCTGCGACTGTAATTACTATCATGGATAAGAACGGCGGTTCAAAAGAGTATAATGTCAGTGATTCTGGCAAGTTGTATTTCACGGATAATGCTCTGATGATCAACGAACAGGCTGGCAGCAAAGATGTTTCGGTAGACATCTCTAGTATCAGGAAAATCATGTTTAAACCTGGATCTGTGGGTGTGGGCGCTAATGCGGCTGATGCCATCGCTTTGGTAGCTTTCCCTAACCCGGCGAAGGACGTCTTATTCCTCGCAGGTGTGGATGACGGCTCGAAAGTTTCCGTATATGCTGCGAATGGCGCATTGGTGAAGGAGTACTCCTATTCCGATGAGGGAATTAACGTTTCTTCCTTGCCATCGGGATCATATATGATTACGGTATCTGGTAAATCTGTGAAATTTAATAAGTTATGAAAAAAATAATATTCACGTCATTTGCGCTTATTTTCTCTGTGTTCGCATGGGCGGAGTATTCTATGCTCATCCATCGTTCGGAGGGAAAGACTACCGTTGCGAATTGTGAGTCATTGGATAGCGTGAAGTGTGTAGGGAAGAATCTCAAACTATTCAAAAAGAGTGGTGAGTCGGTGGGTGAGATTACTGAGATCCTTTTTTCAACGTTGGATAGTGTCACTTTCTTGGACGCTGATGCGCTGATTCCACGCGATACGGTATATCTCACCTTCTCGGATAATATGGTGAAGTGCGTGAATCCGTACGAGTCGTCCGTGAACATTAAGACGGAGGGCGCATGTGTTACCGTGAAGTCATCCGCTTACTACAAGGACATCGTTTATGTCCTCTCGGGTAGTGCTTCTGATGGCTTCTTCGCTATCGACTCCGAGCGTAGGTTTAAAGTCATTCTGAATAATCTCACGTTGACTTCTAAGAAGGTGACCTCTCCGATTCGTTCCTTCTCGAAGAAGACCATGTCCATTATGTTGAAGGGTAATAATACATTGACCGATTCTCCAACAGACACATGTAATGCGGTAATCAGGAGCAAGGGTCAGATTGTGTTCGAGGCCTCCAACGGATCGTTGGTTGTTGATGCCAAACAGAAACGTGGTATCCAATCGGGTGATTATGTGCAGATTAACGGAGGAAAGATATCCATTAGCTCGGTGTTGGGCAACTGTATCCGCGCTAACGACTACTTTTATATGACGGATGGTTCGCTCACAATGAATGGTGGCGGTCTGAACGTCACGAACGGTTATTTCCAGATGGACGGTGGCTCTATGTCTGTTTCGTCGAGTTTGAAAGACGTAAAGATAATTGACGTGGAGACTGAGTTCGTGGATGAAGATGGGGATACCATAGCTGATGCGACGCATGGTGCTTTCTATTTGAATAATGGTGATATTGCCTTCAACGTCAGAGGTGATGGCTCCCGTTTCGTCAAAACGGATGGTGACATTGTCGTGAAGGGTGGTTCCATCAAAGGTTTGATGGCTGGTTCCTCATTCCTTGCGGATGATGGTGAAGTGGAAAACGCAACAGCGATGAAGGCGGGTGGTGTCATCAAATTCTTGGGTGGCGTTCATGCGCTTTCTTCCTCTCCTTCCGCATTGGGCGTTCGTCTCCTTTCGTCAGACAATGGTATGACCTTCGGAGGTGGTGTTGACATCTCATTGGCGGATTCTTCCGACTTGTTCCGTTATGTTAATTCTAACGGTGAAGATGATGCTAAGAATCCTGCGGCGATTAAATCGGATAACCCCGTCTCAATTAATTTGTGCAATATGTATATCAGAACGGATAACTACTCATCTGGTATTTGGACGGAAGCGGATATCGAAATAAATGATGGTGCGGTTATTGTCGCTGATTGTAAACAAGAGTGTATTAGAATCAAAAAGGATAGGGGATCCGCAAAATTTAATGGCGGATATTTCGTCGGCACGACGCGCTCCGCCTCTAGTCCTTTCACGGGTCTCGTATCTCCAAGAGGCGGTTTGTTCGTTGCGGCTTCGCAAGCAAGATTCACTCCATCGCTTGGTGCCAACACAAACGCTTGCTTTGTGGATGTGGCGTATGACGGTTCTCCTATCCAAATGACGGATGAGACAGGAAAAGTGTTGCTTTCCCATAAGGGCATCCCTTCTGTGGTTTTGGCAGATACTCTCCCTGGATGTTATTGTATTGGTGGTCCTTTCGTTGCGAACGAGACCTACCTATACAAGTGGGGTGGAGAGTTGAAGGGTGACAATGTGGTTGGAAATACTGGTTTCGTTTTGGATGGCGTCTACAAAGGTGGAAACTCTTTGGATGTCTGGGCTGACAGATTGAAATTCGCCGAGAAAATAATCAAACCGAGTCCGGACGAGGAAGACGATTGATGAAATAGTGATTTAATATAGGGCGTCACATCTTGTGACGCTCTTTTTTTATGGATAAGATTACTCCAGAGCAGCGAAGCAAGACGATGTCTCGTATTCATAGCAAGAATACGAGGCCTGAGCTTATTGTCCGCAAATTTCTTTATGCGAACGGTTTCCGTTACCGGTTGAATGTACGTTCGTTGCCGGGTACTCCTGATATTGTCCTAAAGAAATATCACACCGCAATCTTTATCAACGGTTGCTTTTGGCACGGGCATGTCTGCCAACAGGGGCGAATGCCTAAGTCGAATGTCGCTTTCTGGGAGAATAAGATTACTCGCAACAAGGAGCGGGATGAGGAAGTGCGTGATAAGCTGCGCGCCATCGGTTGGCGCACTATGGTGGTTTGGGAGTGTCAGTTGAAGCCTGCTGTGCGTCAACAGACCTTGGAGGGCATTGTTTACCTGCTGAATGAGGCGTTTCTCGATTTGTATCGCAAGAAGTCTGCCGTCATACCGTATTATGGGTCGAACCCTGATGCTGAACAACGTATGGTCGCTGAGGAGACTCCTCAGTATGGAAAGAATGATTAGCGTATAGTGTTCCGGATTGGGTGGTGCGTTGTCTCCAACCCTCCTGCCGTCGAAGCATGACGGTTTTTTCTCACACTTTTATATAAACGAAGGTCTCTCCACCTCCTGTGAAACAGGGTAGTGGAGAGACCTCCGAAATTATTGATCTACAGTTTGTTACTTTTGCGTCTTCACAAACTGGAATACACCTTCACGACCTTCGTCTCCCAATCTCAGGAAGTAGAATCCTTGAGGTAGGTCAGATATGTCGATGGAACCATTGGAAGACGATCCTTCCATAACTGTATGTCCTAACATGTCTTGGATCATAAAGGAGAAGGTTGCGCTGTTCGTCACGTAGAGCACGTTCGTTGCCGGGTTCGGGTAGATGCTCTTGCTTCCCGCCAATTGGTTCTCTATTCCTGTGCCCTCATTTGGCAGTACAACTAAGCTGTATTTTACAACGAAATCACAACCGTTAGGTCTTTTGAGCACTTCGAAGATGTCGTCATAGAATCCTGCCTCCGTGTATGTTATGCCCAAGAAACTTTCACCCACAAGGATTGTGTCCACAGGGAGGACGGTGGTGTCGATGACACATAGACAATTCTCACAACAGAATGGATCGGAGAGATTGCTGGTTCCCCCCATTTCGTATGTTGCTGTGGCGGAGAAACAAATTGTATCACCATAACCTGATAGTTTTTCTGTAGGGATGGCAAATGAGAAAGCACCTGTGCTATCTGTCACCGTATTGCCCAAGAACACATGTGCCGTTTGAAGTCCTCCGTTTGTGGCGAAGAGTTCGACAGTAGATACCCTGAACGTGTCCGTAGTTCCCTCGACGAGAATGCGGTCATTGTCCTTTTTAACTTGGATGATGGACGGAATGGCCAATTGATAGCTAGTCCGACGGTCGCTTATGGCCTTCCCGTTTGTCCCGAAGAAAAGGTTCTCTGTGATTATCGAGTTATAGTCTTCATAATGTACGCCACCTTTCCCGTTGAAACCGATCAGGTTGCCTTTTATGTTTTGGTCTTGTCTGCTAGTCTCCATATATATGCCATATTCTCCATTTGGCATCGGATCACCTTGTGGTGTCACACCGATGTAATTGAAGGATGCGTTACAAGCAGTCATGTTCCCTTGGCTATAGATACCGTGTCTCTTGTTGAATCCGATGTAATTGGCGCTATCCAAGCTGGATGGGAAGGTAACCACACATCTGCCTCCGATAAACAGACCGTCCGATCCGTTACCTAGGTTGTTGAAGTTTCTGTCCGTTCCAATGTAGTTGCCTTTTAGATCAGTTCTTCCGTTAATGTAAATACCAATGCTGTCATTCCCGGCAATGGTATTGCCCTCGATGATCGAAGACGAGGAGGTCATTTCGATCCAAATGCCAATGCTATAGCCTTTCACATTCCCGTTGGCATCTATGCCGATGAGGTTGTTTTTAATATTGGCTGTTTTTCCGCTTATACGTATGCCAATGCTTTTTTTGTTAGTGCTATCGTTTGTGATGATACAATTTGTGATGGTTGCCATAGGAGCACTGGTGCCACTTTGGAAGACTCCGTATTCTAAGTTTCCTGTAATGGTTGTGCTATCAATCTCTGTATATCCATCTGCTAGGATGCCTCCTTCGGATTGAGCCCCTGTGATATAGCAATTCTTGACTATTAAGGAGTCGCTAGCACGAACAGCCACGGCGGAATAGGTGTATTTGCCTATGATAGAGTCATTGTACAGTATCGTTTTTCCTCCGTGAGCGGCAAAGACTGCGTTTGCATTGTTCTCATTTCCTTCCACGATGCTGTTTTTCAATGTGACGGAAAGTCCATTTTTACTATCCTTTGCGTCGTATGCTCCGCGATAGTTCTCATTCTCGAACTTCAGTCCGTCAAAGACAATATCACCATCGGTGTCGAGTCTGAAGTAACCGGTCTTCATAAGAGTGATGTTCTTGAATGGAGTGGGAACATCGCCCTCTTTCGCATCGGCAGGATAACTTCCGATGATGGTTGTCGGCTTGGTGATGTCGATGTGAGAACGTCCCGATAATTCCTTTAAGTCATATATTCCCGCAGCTATGTGGAAGGTGACGCTGTCTGGAACCCTTGACAACATAGAAACGAAATCCTTTCCGTTCATCGCATTCTCCCAGCTGGAGCCGTTTCCTGTTCCATCCACCTTTACGTAGTAGTCTTTCCGACTTTTATTGTGATAAATATATGTTTTACTAAGCTCGCTCGTTTCGTTTGAGTAACTTGACGTTGCAACGACGTTGGCTGAGAAAAACACAACTTCTGTTTTGATGGAGAAATTTCCTTCTGTATCTGTGCTATCGGATGCTAGGAATTTTGTCGCAGTCTCACTGTACCCGTCGTTGAGATAAAGCTCGACAAAAGATTTCTCTTCAGATTCCACCTTGCCGTTTATGACTAGATGTCCGTTTTCGTCCTCTTTGATGGAGGTGATGATTGGCGCCGGCAATGGATTATTTGTTTTAATTGCTTTGTTAATGGAACTTACTCTCTGTGTGTTGAGGAAGAGAGTGTTGGTGATGGATGAGGAGACGTAGCTAGACCCCTCTCCTGCGTATGGGTAGGACGTGTATATGGCGGAACTGTCGTTCTGGTTGAACACGCAGTTGTCAACTGAAAAATTATAATTAGTTAACTCGGAGGCAAAATATACGCCATAGCCTTTGTTTCCGTAAAGGGAGCAACCAGAGAGGGACAACTCCCCATATTCTACTGCTTTCACGCCTGTCCCGCCATTCTTAGCGAAGGTGCTGTTCTTCAGAACTGTTTTGTGAGCATTTGTGTTGATATAGAGTCCACCCTTTGCATTTGGGATTGGGGTCGAATCCGGAGCTACACCCACATAACATGATTCGATGGTGAGTTGTGGGATGGAGGCTTCCAAATTAATACCGTATCTGCCGTTGTTTCCTATGATATTGTTCTTAAATTCAGTAGGTATGGTAGAAGACGATTTTGAGAACGACACACCGTCTTCCCCATTCCCCAATGCTTCGAATTTCGAGTTCGTTCCGATATAGTTGTTGCTAAAGACATTTAATACTCCTCTGTCACTAGAGATGACACCGGAGGTCTTGTTGCTGATGATGGTATTCCCGCAGATGGAGTCAATAGTGGTTCTTCCTATTTCTATTCCTGTTTCATTGCCAGATATGAGGTTGTCGTATATGTGGGTGCACTGACCTTGAATGCGTATTCCTTGTTTTTGGTTGGAAACAATGGTGTCTCCAATTATATTCTTGACTTGAGTTTGGCTTATGTTTATGCCTATGTCGTTGTTGCCTATGTAGCTGTAGCATATAGAATCCACAGCGCTTTGAATCGCATTGATTGCAGTTGCGTTTTCAGTGAAGCGGCACCTGTTGATGACATGTGCGCCACCCTGTATGGCTGCTGTAGAATTTTGAGTGAATAAGCAGTTGTAGAAGTCTCCCAAGCCCAAGTAAGAGGCACTCTCGTTGTTTTTGAAAACGCAGTCATACGCTTTGCCCGAAAAAGCGAGCAGACCTTCATTGCTTCCAGAGATAGTGCAATTGCGGAGGATAAGATTCTTGCTGCTATATCCTAAAATTCCTTTATTGTTGTCTGCGAATTGACAATCGGTGAGTGTTATGGTGGATAATGTGTCTGTAACCAATCCGTTTGTGTTCTTCAAGAAAAGGCAGTTGTTTATGTTGGCGACTGCTGATGAAAGTATTTGGACTCCGTAGTCTTTATTCCCGTAAATGGAACAATCCGAGATGGTTAAGGTCCCAAATCCTTCCGCTTTCACACCTACGCTGACATTATTTGCGATGGTGCTGTTTTTCAAAACCGTTTCGCGAGAATTTTTGATATAGATTCCACTTATACTGTTTGGAATCGGGGTTGAATCCGGAGCTACACCCACATAACATGATTCGATGGTGAATTTCGTGGCGGGGGCTTCAAAATTGATGCCGTATCTACGGTTGTTTCCTATGATATTGTTCTTAAATTCAGAAGGTGTGGCGGCAGAGGATTGTGAGAACTGTACACCGTCTTCCATGTTTCCCAATGCTTCGAATTTCGAGTTCGTTCCGATATAATTGTTGCTAAAGACATTTATTACTCCTCTGCCACTAGAGATGACACCGGAAGATCTGTTGCTGATAATGGTATTTCCACAGATTGAGTCAATGGATGTCCTTCCTATTTCTATTCCTGTTCTATTGTTGGATATGACGTTGTCGTATATGTGAGTGCACGGACCTTGAATGAGTATGCCATGTGTTTCGTTGGAAACGATGGTGTCGCCAATTATATTTTTTACTTGAGTTTGGCTTATGTTTATGCCTATGTCGTTGTTGCCTATGTAGCTGTAGCATATAGAATCTACATCGCTTTGAATCGCATTGATTGCAGTTCTGTTTTTAGTGAAGTGGCACCTGTTGATGACATGTGCGCCACCCTGTATGGCTGCCGTCGAATTTTGAGTGAATGAGCAGTTATAGAAGTCTCCCGATCCCAAGTAGGAGGCACTCTCGTTGTTATTGAAAGCGCAGTTGTACGCTTTGCCTGAAAAATTGCGCATACCTTCAGCGTTTCCAGTGAAAGTGCAATTGCGGAGGATGAGATTCTTGTTGCCATTCCCTGAAATTCCATAGACTGTGTTGTCTGTGAATTGACAATCGGAGACTGTTACGGAAGATTTTGCATCTGCTGACAATCCGATTTTGTTCTTCGAGAAAAGGCAATTGTTTATATTGGTGACTGTTGATGAAAGTATATTCAATGCGCCATAAGTGGAACTATTGTCGAAGAATTTACAATTTGTGATCTCATCAACCACTGACAATTGGATTTTTAGCGCATTACTTCCATTATCTTTTACGAATTCCAGATTTTTCAGGACCACGTGATTGGCACCCGAGATAGAGAAGTAGTCATAATATGTTTTGATCTTAGCACCATTCTTTCCTCCGTCGAGGAGCGTATATGTCTCGTTTGTGATCTCTTTTGCCACATAGCTGGTCACCTTGATGGTGTCATTCTCCTGTAGATTGAAGGTGATCATACATGAGTCGGTGGAGTATTTGTTCACGGAATCCACTGCTGCAGGTAGTGATCCTGGGTCTGCTATCGCAGCACCATTGTCTATGTAAACATAGGAAGATTTTGTGACCTCAAAGCGGCGGATGGCCGCGTTACTTATGTTGGGTAGAAGCATTATCCCCAACAGAATTAGCACCTTCTTTGCGAGAGATGCTGTAAACTCATTGTTCCAATGACGCTTTTTAAGTGTGCTTTCGGTGAAAGTAAAAAGTTTTTTCATTATCACTATATTTAAATTATTGTTGTATAATTGATACCGTGGAGGCTTGTCTTTGGATTAATTCTCATAGGGGATTTGTCCATTTCCTTGCCTCATGCCTTGCTTCAGTGCGTTTTGTACGCATCCTTTCTTCTCGAATTGTTTTCGATCGGAAACAGATGGTTGTCACGAGGCATAGTTAATATATATCATTTTTAAATGATGGAATCCTTACCATTACTTAAATATTCAAATCCGGTTGTTTATTTGTTAACACATTATTTTACAACATCATTTACCACGAAATATGTGGTTTTTGTAATCACCAAGGAAATTTTATGATTTCCTGGGTGCAAAGATATGTGTTTTTTTATAAAAACATCAAATATAATTTGTAAATTTAATATATTTATTTGTTGATGATGTTGTTTTTACGCTTGGTTTGTTTGTGGCAAAGGGAAACAAGAGCAGCGGAAAACGCTTGTTCCCCGCTAACGATCTTCCCAGACAAAACTCTTGCCTTATGTGGTAATTGTCCTTGGATATGTGAAGACGTTGTATTTATTCATTATGGCTTACTTTATTTGTACAGTATTGAGCCTTCCATTCCGATATGTGGACAATCTTTTTTTTATGGTTTTATTGTTCCTTTGAACATTGCAAAGGTAATCAGGCGCCGTCGTCTGAAAAATCGCTATTTATGGTTATTTGAGGCGGGTTATATCCCCTAAATGTGTGTATGGTGTAGTTCCCCCTTCCCCTAAAAATGAAAGAGGCCACAACGTTTCGTCGTAGCCTCTTTTGCTCTCCCTCTTGGACTTGAACCAAGGACCCCCTGATTAACAGTCAGGTGCTCTAACCGACTGAGCTAAGGAAGAGTGTTTCTTTCTCTTTTGCGGTGCAAAGGTAAGTCGTTTCCCCGTAGTTTCCAAATATCTTGGGGATAATTTTTGCACTAATTTTCAACTTTCACCAACTTGTTCTCTATGATAAAGGAAACCAATTCGTTAGCAATCCGCTGGTGGGTGGCGATGGTTGGATGGTAATCCTCTCCGTAGGGCCCTTTCTGTGGTTCGGTCTCGAAATAATAGACGTGATTGCTCTCTCCGCCTACGTTTTTAATGGCGGAAAGTACGTATTGGCTGTAGCGTGTCAGCTGCTTCGGATAGAGGTCGGAATCGTCGTTCGTCATCGGACCGACGGCGCAGATGATCTCTGCGTTCGGATAGTAGCCTCTCATCCTTTGCAGAAAGGCGGTATATTCGGCGATGAACTGGATGGAGTCTACTAAGATCTTGGTGGTGGTCTCCGCTCCGAAATCGTTCGTTCCGATGTTCAACACCAGGATGTCGGGGATGTAGTCGTTATGGTCCCACTTCGAGTCTGGCCTTGTGGCGATCGTTCGGTTGTAGAACTGAGGGATGGTGTTCTCGGAATCTCCCTCGTAGTTCCTGCATACTCCTCTGCCGGAGTAGGCGGTGCATACGTATTGTGCGTTCAACTCTCTCGCGGTGATGGCTCCGAACGCATAGTAATTGTTCTCATTGAGTGGGGAGAACCCTTGCTTCGGCGTCATGGAGGAGAGTTCGTTTCCGTATCCGCAGGTGATCGAGTTGCCCACGAACTCCATCTTTAGGGAAGGAAGCGGCGAGTCCGTATATACTAAGAATGCGTCGCTGGACTTGTCCCCTACGACAAATCCGAAGAAGTTCACCTCGCCGACGAGGCTTTCCGTCAGTTTGACGAGCTCGATGGTGTGCAGGGTGTCCTTTAGCCGTGAAGCCAGCACGTATTCGTATTGCCCTTCACTCAACACTATTTTCTGGGGCTCTTCGTTGTCGATGATGCAATAAAAGGTATTATGCATTCCTTGCTCGGCTAAGTCTTTTATCCTCGCGGTGATGGATTTTCCCTTGAATTTGGCCTGTATGGTGACTCCGGGGTAGGCGAACGACACGAAGTTAGGGTTGCTCTTGTCGACACGACCTATGTAGTTGATATATGGGCTTGTCGGCTCGTAGGATCCGTTGTTGCAACTGGTGAATAGTGCCGCCATGATTAGTAAAGCGTAGAATGATATCCTTTTGATTGTCTTCATGTTATCCTTTGTCGTTAGGTTGGACACTTGGCCATGGGTTCTCTATGATGCCTGCGAGTTCCACCATCTTGGCGTGGACCCTGTCGCGCATCTCGTCGACGGACTCCTTCCTCGGCAGGCTCATGTCTGGGAAGATGGGCTCGCCTATGGTGATGTTGTACAACGGTTCGTCCTTCTTGAAGAACTTGTAGAGCCCTGTGCGCTCACGGTAGGTGATGACCATCGGCACGATTGGCATCTGGTATTTGTAGGAGAAAATGAAGGCTCCTTTCCTGAACGGACGCAGTGGTTTGTAGTTGTTCCATCTGCACTCCTCCGGGAAGACATGGATCCATGCTTTCCGCTCGTGGAGCGTGTCGAACGCTTGGTTGAATTTCTTCATCGCGCTCATGCTCTTCGGTACGGGTATGCCGCAGGTGTGGCGCATGTTGTCCCTGTCCTTCGTCTGGAAATTGTCCGCCCAAGCAGGGTACCATAGCCTGAAACGCTTGGAGGCTTGCCATACGGCGAGGAAGTCCCACCGATAGGCGTGGTTGCAGACGGTGATCGCACCATCCTTCAACTCTTTTTTGTATTTCTTCAGATTCTCTCTGCCTTTGATGCGTAGCCCGAAAATCAGCGGGTTGACCCAGAAGCAGATGAAGTAGGCGCGGAAAAGGGCCCAGACATGTCCGACCTTCCACTTGAATGACTCGTCCAAGTACGGGTAGTTCTCGTCGAACACCTCGTTGTATATGTTTTCGTAGATGAGCTTGTGGACGAACGGATCGTCCTCAGGAAAGGTGTCCTCCACGTCAGGAACGTATTCGCCTTCCTTCACTTTCATCATTTTGTAACGCTTATTCTCCAAACATGATCCCATAATAGCTTAGTTATATGTAGGTTAAACTCTTAATTCTTAACTCTTAATTCTTAACTCTTAATTCTTAATTATCTTAATGATTTCCGGATTGCACTCCTTCTCATGCCCCAAGGTGGCTGGCTCTCCGTGCCCGCTGTAGAGCATGGTGTCATCGGGTAGGGGAAGAAGCTTTTCCTTGATGCTTTTCACCAGGGTGTCGTAGTTGCCGCGGTGCATGTCCGTCCTTCCGATGCCTCCCTCCAGGATGGTGTCTCCCACGAAGGCGCAATGCTCCTTCTCCTCGTAGAAGGCGAGTCCTCCAGGGGAGTGCCCCGGTACTTGCAGCACGTTGAGGCGGATGCTTCCCACCTCCACCACGTCACCATCCACCAAGTATCCTTTGAGTGGCAGCGCCTCGTCGTCCATCGGCATGTTGAACATGACCAGTAGATCTTGGTAGTGGTTGAGGAAGGTGATGTCCTTCTTGCAGGCCTCCGCTCCCACACCGAACGTCTCCTCCACGAACCGTTGCCCATAGATATGGTCGAAGTGCAGGTGCGTGTCTATCACCCGTTTGATTTTTAGATTATTACTTATGATATAATCCTTGAATGTTTCCCTCTCCTCCGCACTCTGACAACCGGGGTCGATGACAATCGCTTCGTTGGTCTTTTCGTCTATGAGCACGTAGGTGTTTACGTTCAATATGTTGAATGTGAAACGTTTAACAATCATTTCTTAGAATTATGGTTTGTCCATCCGTATAAAATCGGGCAAATATATGCTTTTTTTGTGAAAAAATGGGCGGATTAATGCTTTCTTTGGCACTAAATGAGCAAAATTTACGTTACTTTCGCGCATTGAAACAGTATTGTAACAGCGTTGAACCATAAAGGGTAGGGATTATGATGATTCAAATCGATGACACGATCATTTCCACGGACCTCTTCGACACGAGGTTCTGTTGCGACTTGTCCGTATGCAAGGGAGAGTGTTGCGTGGAGGGTGACTCCGGCGCCCCGTTGGAGCGGGCTGAATTGGCTAAGCTAGAGGAGGTGTTGCCTGTCGTGTGGGATGACCTGTCCGAAAAATCCAAGGCGGTGATCGAACGACAAGGGGTCTCCTATGTGGACGTTGAGGGCGATTTGGTCACCTCTATCGTGGGGCAAGGGGAGTGCGTCTTTTCCCGGTTCGAGGAGGACGGCACTTGCATATGTGCGATAGAGAAGGCGTACCGGGAGGGCCGTGTCGATTTCTACAAACCGATATCCTGCCATCTGTACCCTGTTCGTCTGGAGACGCTCCGGAATGGGACGGTGGCACTGAACGTTCATCGTTGGAAGGTCTGCCGTTGCGCTTTCGCCAAAGGGCAGGAGGAGAACGTCCCGCTGTATGTTTTCTTGAAGGAACCGCTGATCCGCCGCTTCGGCAAGGATTGGTACGAGAAGGTGGAGATAGCCGCCGAGGAACTGAAAAAGATGGAGGATCGTGGATGAAGGAGCCCCCTATATCATACAAGAAACTGCCTAATGGTGTCCGCTTGGTGCACATGCGTGATAGAAGCCCGGTGGCCTACTGCGGTTTCGTCGTGAACGTGGGTACGCGCGACGAGCTTCCGGAGGAGTCCGGCATGGCGCATTTCGTCGAGCACCTGCTCTTCAAGGGTACGCGGAAACGCAAGGCTTGGCATATCCTGAACCGTGTGGAGTCGGTGGGGGGCGAACTGAACGCCTACACGACCAAGGAGGAGACTTTCGTCTACGCCACGGTGCTGACTACCCACTTCGAACGGGCGATGGAGCTCTGCGCCGATGTGATCTTCCATTCCACTTTCCCTCAGAAGGAGATGGACAAGGAGGTGGATGTCATCATCGACGAGATACAGTCCTACAAGGATTCTCCGTCTGAACTGATCTACGACGATTTCGAGAACATGATTTTCTCGGGCTCCCCGATGGGACGATATATTTTGGGCGATAAGAAAGCCTTGAAACACTACGTTTCGGAGGATGTCCGCAGGTTCGTGGACCGCACCTATTCGGCGGACAGGATATTGTTCTTTTCTATCGGTAACATCGATTTCAAGCGTATCGAGCGTTGGGCGGAGAAGTATTTCATGGATGTGCCGGTGGTGGCCTCAAACGCCTCCCGTGGGGGGCTTCCCCTCTACGTGCCGCAACAGAAGCTTATTCGGAAGAACACCTGCCAGTCTCATGTGATGATTGGTACCCGTGCCTTCGACCTGAACGATGATAGGCGCCTGGCTTTTGGCTTGGTTAACAATATATTAGGTGGAACGGGCATGAACAGCCGGCTGAATCTCCTGCTGAGGGAGCGGAACGGTATGGCCTATAACGTGGAATCGGTATTTACCCCTTATTCGGACACGGGCATCTTCTCCGTCTATTTCGGGACGGACGAGAAGAACAGGGAGAAGTGCACCTCTTTGGTGATGGGCGAACTGAAGCGCATGTACACCGAACTGATTCCCCCGCATAAGCTGCAGCAGCTGAAGAAGCAGTGGCTGGGACAACTGACGATAGCCCAGGAGAATCGGGAGAATCTATCCATATCCTTGGCCCGTAGCTTCCTCTATTTCGACAAGTTCGAGTCTCTCGACTACGTGGCGGACCAATTGGATAAAATCACGCCCGAGATGTTGCTGGATGTCTCCGCTGAACTTCTCCGCGAGGACAACCTATCTGTTTTGACCTATTCGGGCAAGGCGTAATTCGTCTGTTATGGTTCTTCTCCGTGGAGATTGGTATTTACCTTCCTGTCGCCTTAGTGGGTTAGAGTAATTTGATGTCTGCTTTTTTTGTTTCCTAATTTTTACCTAAAAAAAACGTCCGTTGGCTGATGATAAATGCTTCTTCGTTGTATTTGTCGCTGATTCATTGTGTTTTATGTATTCAATCGCTATTTTTGGGGTGCGATTGTTCGCTTAATGACTGATTGTTTTGACGGTATGATATAGGCCGTCGTTTTGAGATAAGACCATAAACCGATGCACTTTTGAGTGTGTCATTGATATATATATATTGGGGTGATCTTGTGCTGTTGATAGTGAATGTGTTTTAGTATTGTTTATATAATAGGTTGCGATTTGCGTCGCTTTTTAGTGTATGAAAAGAAGTAAATTTCTAGGCATGATGTGCCTATGTGCTTTCCCGTTCTTGTATATGAACGCGGAGGATGTCAATCCGAATGATCAAGAGGAGCAGCTCACTGCTCAAGCTGAGGATGTGGTCGACCCTGAGGACGATCAGAACCCGGATGTTGCCGAGGATCCGAATGAACAGCAAGACGATCCCGCGCAAGGTGGGGATGCTGGTGCCGCCGAACAAGGCGCCGATGGTGCTGAACAGGGTGCAGGTGCCGAGCAAGACGCTGGCGGCAAAGAAGACGGTCCTGGTGCTGGTGCGGGCGGTGCCGAGCAAGGTGCTGGCGGCAAAGAAGATGGTCCTGGCGCTGGCGCTGGTGGTGCCGAAGAGGGTGCTGGCGGTGCAGGTGCTGAGCAAGGCGCAGGTGGCAAAGAAGATGGTCCGGGCGCAGGTGCTGGTGGTGCCGAAGAGGGTGCTGGCGGTGCAGGTGCTGAGCAAGGTGCAGGTGGCAAAGAAGACGGTCCGGGCGCAGGTGCGGGCGGCAAGGAAGATGGTCCGGGCGCAGGTGCGGGCGGCAAGGAAGATGGTCCGGGCGCAGGCGGAAAAGAGGACGGTCCTGGCGCTGGCGGAGAGGCCGGCAAGGAGGATGAGCACAAGCCTCATAAAACGAAGGAACAGCAGAAGCATGATTGGGGAGAAATAGACTGGGAACAGGAGAACCTCATCGTGAATGACGGATTGAAGGTCGGCGGAACGTTGGACGGCTGGGGCTTGTATACGGGTTTGTATTTCCCCGTTGTGGAGGGTGAAGGCGAGGACGCGGTCTATAGCTACGTTTATTCGTGGGAGAAGACAACGGAGGCGCAGGCTAAGAAGGAACAGCGTATGATGCTCTCCAGCGATTTGGGCCAGACTGACCCTATCATCGCTTGTAGTGACTTCTACGTGAACCCTGACAATGAGGCGGTTATACAAATCGGTAGAAATAATGGATATGCGGAGGGCCGAAACAAGAAGGCCGGCGCCTATGCGGAGAGAATGCACTATACTTTCGTCGTGAATGAGCAGAGCACGCTGTTCACCTATAAATACGCGTGTGTGCTTCACGTGCCTACCAATGACAAGCATGAATCCTACCAAATGCCTGCTTTCTATGTGGATGTGAGCCTCTACTCCCCTGAGGGGAAGGAGGTGACGCTGAACTGTATGTCCTTCTCGGGTAACGCCAGCTTCAACAACTCGTTGATACAGAACCCGGCGACCTGTACGGAGGCGAAGGTGGAGCATGGTCGGAACACGAGCGACGAGCAACGCCCGGAGGATTATGTCTATCAGCCATGGTCTACCGTGAGCTACGATTTGACGGATTACATCGGCTATACGATCGTCATCGATATCATCACCCACGACTGCTTGGTGGATGCGGGTAATGATTCGGAGATGGCTGGTAGCCACAAGGCGTATGGCTATTTCTGGGGCAAGACGGAGCCGTTGCGACTCATCCCCCGCAACTGTGGTAACGACGATGCGGTGATTACTGCGCCGGAGGGCTTCGTTTCCTATAATTGGTACCGTTGCGACGACTATATGCCTTTGTCCTCCACGGACAACGTGGCGGTCATCCCGAAGGACGAGATCGTGGACGGGGCGCATTACTGCTGTGAGATGATCGGTTCCAACTCCGCCTGCACGAAGATTCTGACGGATACGGTGCTGACTACCATCGTGTTGGAGCCTAACTTCGACTATAAGGATACTTGTAACATGACGGTCGACTTCATCGACAAGAGCGTGGTGAAGCGTGATGAGATCAAGACCTATCGCTGGGACTTCGGCGATGGCTACTACTCTGCGGAGGCATCGCCTCGCCACGAATACAAGGAGGGCGGCGAGTATGAGGTTTCCCTTACGGTTATTTCGAGCCGTGGTTGCTCGTCCACTTTCACTAAGATGGTGAAGGTGAATCCTAAGCCTATCCTCACCATCGATGGGGATCAGAAGGTTTGCTATGGGGATATGATCGTCTTGTCTTGTCTCTCTTCCCAAATCGGTAATAAGTTCTTTTGGGTGAACCAGACGGGCGACACCATCTCGAACGACATCTCCATGTCGGAGCGTGCCGAGACGAGCCAGACCTATCGGGTGAGCATCATCGACCAGTTCAATTGCCAATACGACAAGGAGGTTTATGTGGGTGTATCCTCTTCTCCTACAATTTATATCAAGGGAGACTCCTCCGTCTGCTTCAACACGCCTGCCAAGCTTTGGGTGTGGGGCGATGCGGACAAGTTCATCTGGAGCTCCGCAACGGAGGGGGACACGCTTCATTTCACCCCTCAACAAAATACTACTTATTGTGTGACGGGTACCTACACGTCCACGGGTTGTAAGACGACCAAGTGCGTGAATGTGGTGGTGAATCCGTTGCCGGTGATCACCGCCTATGGCCCGGACGATATTTGTTCAGGCGAGCAGGCCATTCTTACCGCCTCTGGTGCGGCTGAATACTTCTGGATGAACGTCTATCCGGGTGATACTTTGACGGTTACGCCTCTCGAAACCACTACGTACACGGTGGCGGGAACCGACACGAACGGTTGCGTTGGGACGACCCAGTACAAGCAGGTTGTGATCCAGTCTCCGAAGATGACCGTCTATGGTAACCGGGAAATCTGCGAGGGCGAGCAACTGAACCTATGGGTGGAAGGCGCACAATCGTACACGTGGGACGATGGGACGGAAGGCTCTGTCGTCAACCGTATGCCAACCCTGAACACCACCATGTATTGGGTCGAGGGCGCCAACGGCAAGTGCAAGGCGAAGGAGGAGATTCCTATTATGGTCAATCCAGTGCCTATGGTGGCCATCTATGGTAAGAATGAGATATGTGCGGGCGAGGCCGTTTCGTTGTACGCCCAAGGAGCCGACTCGTACGAGTGGAGCACGGGCGAAACCTCGTCTTCTTTGGATAAGACATTGACATCCAGCCAGATATTCTATGTCAAGGGAACCTCAGACCAGGGATGCGTCGCTTCCGCCTCCTATCAGGTGAATGTTCATCCTATACCGTCATTCACGATAGACGGACCGGAAAGTGTCTGTGCGGGATCCTTGGTGACCTTAGTGGCCTCCGATCTGTCAGGCTCCAGTGTCTTCCAGTGGAGCAATGGAATGTTGGGAGCGACGTGCCAAACCTATATGGACGAGACGACTACCTTTGAGGTGGTGGGGACCGACACCCTGTCCGGATGTTTCACGAAGCGTTATCTGAAGGTTGATGTGATACCATTGCCGGAAGTTGCGGTGACAGGTGTGACGACCGTCTGTCGTGGCTTGCCTGTTAGCCTTACCGCCACAGGAGCCTCCTCCTATGTTTGGAACGATGGCTCCACCTCTAACACATTTGTCTCCACGCCGAACACCAACCTCTCCCTCTGGGTCGAGGGAACGACCGGCGGATGTACGGCGAGGGTGGACGTTCCGGTCACGGTGCTTCCGGCACCGATTGTCTGGGTGGATGGCAAGACTGATCTCTGCCAGGGAGACTCCTTGAATCTAATCGCGCGGGGTGCTGACTCCTTCGTGTGGAATGCCTTGGTGGATGGTGACCGTTTCGCCTCCAAGCCATCGCTCTCCGCTACCGTCACGGTGGTCGGCACGAACGAGAATGGATGTGCGACCAAGGTAGAGGTGCCATTCACGGTCAGCCCGAATCCGTTCATCACGATAGAGGGTGCCGATAAAGTGTGTGAGAACAGTTCCGTCACGCTGACGGCCACGGGTGATGACCTTGCCCAATTCATCTGGAGCACGGGCGAGACCGAGGCGCAAGTCACCGAGCCTGTCGTAGGCGAGAAACTCTTTGAGGTGCGTGCATGGAACTCCCATGGCTGTTCCGGAACGGCCACGAAGAAGGTACACACCGTCTTGCCGCCGGTTCTCTCCTACACAGGTGAGACGAACGTCTGCCAGGGGGATGATGTGGTGCTTTTGGCGGCGGGAGCCTCCAACTACACGTGGAAGAAGACCGATAACCTCATCCAAGACGGAGAACGTTTGGTATATACGCCAGAGAATAACACCCTGATCACGTTGATCGGCTCGGAGGGCGATTGTTCCTCGACGCTCGACATCTATGTGACCGTTAGTCCGATGCCAACGTTGAACGTGATGGGGGAGACCACAGTGTGCAAAAACCAGTCGTTTACGCTGACCGCATCGGGAGCCGACGAGTATGTTTGGTCCACTGGAGATAGTACCGCCACGATCTCCTATTCCTTGTCAAATTCAGCGACTTACATGGTCAAGGGAAGATTAATTGACGGATGTTATGCAAAAAAAACGATTAAAGTAGAGGTTTATCCAGATTTAAATGTATCTTTGAAGGAAGTTCGTAAGAAGGGTTGTCCCGGAGACCCGACCGAGGTCTTTATGGAAGCGGAAGGCGCCTCATATTATGTATGGAGCAGCGATCCGCAGAATGTAACTATTTCAGGCACATCCTCTTACGACTTAGACGCATTGATAGACGAACCTACGATGGTGTATGTGGTGGGTACTGATGTGAATGGTTGCCAAGGGACCGATTCTATGTTGATTAAACCGAAAGATCACAACGAGATGACGTTCCAGATCCTTCCTCCTGTGATAGAAAGGGAAGATCCTACCGTTCATTTTAGAGGCTTTTTCCCTAAAAACACGAAATGGTCGTGGGATCCTGGAGATGGGTCCGATGTTCTCGAGGGCGAGGATGTCGTGTACATGTACAATGACGTGGATGTTGTCACGGAGGATTCCTTCAGAGTGTATATGAGGGCTCGCAGTGAAGATGGATGTGTATTCCAACATTCAGGTTATGTGTATGTCTGGAAGGACTTTTGGGCACCGAATGTGTTCTCGCCGAATGGTGACGGGTTGAATGATGTGTTCCGTTTCCTTGGTGGCGAGTATATCGACGACTTCCAATTCACCATCTATAACCGATGTGGAGAGACAGTGTTCGTCGGTAACTCCATCGACGATAAGTGGGATGGAAATGATTTGAACGGTCACCCTTGTCCGAACGAGATCTATGGCTGGTACGTTAACTACTACAGTAACTACAAGGGCATAGGCAAAAGCGGAGAAAGGAAAGGTTATGTAACGATTCTAAAATAGATTGTAAATGAAGAGATTATTTTTTGGAATACTATTGGCTGTTTGTTCGTCTTTGGGCTCCTTCGCCCAAGACTACTCTTTTTCGAACCATAACAATGTGCCGTTTAGTTTGAACCCGTCGTTGGCGGGTGGAGCGAATGCTATCCGCTTCGGCTTGAATTACCGTCAGCAGTGGCCTGCGCTGGGGAATAAGTACCACACGGTCCGCTTCTCATACGACCAGAACTTCTACAAGCAGATGTGTTCTGTCGGCTTCGCCTATTCGTATGATAACATGGCGGCTGGTACTTATCAGATCAACGACTTCGACTTCATCTATTCCCACACGATCCGTACCACGGAGGGCCAGTTCGTCCGCTTGGGTGTGCAGGCTTCCATCTACGCGAATTTCTTGGGGGGTGATTTGGTCTTCGAGGATCAGTACAATCCCTACTACAGGGAGGTGACCAACGAGACGTTGGAGAACATCCAGAACGACTCCCGCGTCTTCCCGGACTTCTCCGCCGGTGCTTCCTATGTGATAGAGAACAGGTTGACCGCAGGTTTGGCCATCTATCATATCGGTGAGCCAAAGAATGGTTTCTTAGATAAACCGGATAACCAGTTGCAGCGTAAGTTCGTCGCCCATGCGACCTACTTCCACGACTTGCAGTACAGAAATGGTTTGTTCAGCCGTGATGACCTTTCCAGCAACTATCTCTTCGGTACGGTCTATTACCAGAAACAGGATGTCTTCCAGGCTTTGTATGTGGGTGTCTGCGCCCTGATCAGCCCGATCATCATCGGTGCATCCTATCGTACGAACCTGAGCGAGGTCCATACGCCTTCCGTCACGGCGGGTGTGCAGTTCGGTAGTTTCCAAGCCAATTATGTTTACGACATATTCACCTCACGCAAGAAGAAAAATGGTTCATGGTCGCATGAGCTGAACCTCATCTACGTGATCCGCGTGAAGGAGAAATACCCTTGTCCGGTCGTTTACTGGTAATCGGTATTCTATTGCTCATAGAACCGTCGGTGCTTCCCGCACCGGCGGTTTTTGTTTCGTTCCTTCCCCCTTCTCTGTTTTTTTTGTGCAACACTTCTACAGAAACTTTTCCGCGAACATCATTTTGCACCACTTTTTTTGTATCTTTGCGCACATTTATAAGATTTTATACTGATGAGCTTACTGGATTTGAGTGAACAGGAGATCTTGAGGAGAGAGAGCCTCAAGGAGTTGCGCGCGATGGGCATCGACCCATATCCCGCTGCAGAGTACGTAGTTACGGATTATTCCACAAACATAAAGAGCGAGTTCTCGGATGACGCTCCCCGTAAGGATGTCACTATTGCGGGACGTATCATGAGCCGCCGTATCATGGGCAAGGCCTCCTTCATGGAGCTGCAGGACAGCAAGGGCCGTGTCCAAGTCTATATCTCAAGGGACGATTTATGTCCGGACGAGAACAAGGACATGTACAACGTCGTCTTCAAGAAACTGCTCGACATCGGCGACTTCGTGGGTGTCAAGGGCTACGTCTTCCGTACCCAAATGGGGGAGATCTCCGTTCATGCGGCTGAGCTGACGGTCTTGAGCAAATCACTCCGTCCGTTGCCTATCGTGAAGTACAAGGATGGTGTCGCCTACGACGCTTTCGACGATCCTGAGCTGCGCTACCGCCAACGCTACGTCGACTTGGTGGTGAACGACGGTGTGAAGGATATCTTCATCAAACGTTCCAAGGTCTATAAGACCCTGAGGGGCGTTCTGGATGAGGCTGGCTACATGGAGGTGGAGACGCCTATCCTGCAACAGATCGCGGGTGGCGCGAGCGCTCGTCCGTTCATCACCCACCACAACACGTTGGATGTGGACCTCTACCTGCGTATCGCGACCGAGCTTTACCTGAAACGATTGATCGTCGGCGGTTTCGAGGGTGTTTACGAGATCGGCAAGAACTTCCGTAACGAGGGTAT
>DBYR01000018.1:0-51016 GCA_002310215.1 Bacteroidales bacterium UBA1181 | reverse complement strand
AGTTCACCTGCATGGAGCTCTACGTGCAGTACAAGGATTATAACTGGATGATGTCATTCACCGAGCAGTTGCTCGAAAAGATATGCTTCGCCGCCAACGGCTGCTACGAGTCGAAGGTGGGTGATAACGTGATCAGCTTCAAGGCTCCTTACCGCAGGTTGCCTATCCTTGACGCTATCAAGGAGAAGACCGGCTACGATCTGAACGGTAAGAGCGAGGAGGAGATCCGTGAGATCTGCAAGGCGCTGAAGATGGAGATCGACGACACGATGGGTAAGGGTAAGCTGATCGATGAGATATTCGGAGAGTTCTGCGAGGGTACGTATATCCAACCTACCTTCATCACCGACTATCCGGTCGAGATGTCTCCGCTTACGAAGATGCACCGCTCTAAGCCAGGCTTGACGGAGCGTTTCGAGCTCATGGTCAACGGTAAGGAGTTGGCCAACGCATACTCCGAGCTGAACGACCCGATCGACCAGATGGAGCGTTTCAAGGAGCAGTTGAGGCTTTCGGAGAAGGGCGACGACGAGGCGATGTTCATCGATCAGGACTTCGTGCGCGCTTTGGAGTACGGTATGCCTCCTACTTCAGGTATCGGTATCGGTATCGACCGTCTCGTCATGTTGATGACGGGCCAGACGACCATCCAGGAGGTGCTCTTCTTCCCGCAGATGAAGCCGGAGAAGGCGCAGACGAAAGACCCTGTCTCTAAGTTCACCGCGTTGGGAATCCCTGAGGATTGGGTGCCTGTCGTGCAGAAAGCAGGCATCTTGACAGTCTCTCAGTTGAAGGATGTGAACCCGAACAAGTTCCACCAGGACATTTGCGGTTTAAATAAGAAATTCAAACTTGAGTTGGTCAACCCAACCCGTGAAGAGGTAGCGGAGTGGGTTAGTAAAATCTAATATATGGACGTGAAAGAAGAACCGAGGATCGCCGTCATGGGAGGTGGTAGCTGGGCTACCGCCATCGCTAAGATTTGTATGGCGAACAGAGAACGTCGGATCAATTGGTACATGCGCAGGCAGGACCAGATTGATGACTTCAAGGAGATGGGGCACAATCCAGCCTATCTCTCCATGGTGCCTTTCGATTTGGATAGGATCGAGTTCTCCTGCAATATCAATGAGATCGTCAAGAAATCCGACATCCTGATATTCGCGACTCCTTCGCCTTTCCTTAAACAGCACTTGAAGAAGCTCCGCGCTTCCTTGAAGAGCAAGATCGTGGTTTCCGCCATCAAGGGTATCGTGCCCGACGAGAACCTCACCGTCTCTGAATATTTCCACCAAATCTACAATGTGCCGCAGGATAATTTGTTGGTCATCTCTGGTCCTTCCCATGCGGAGGAGGTCGCGATGGACCGCCTGTCGTACCTGACCATCGGTGGCGTCTCCAGGGACAACGCCAAGCTCTTCGCCAATATGCTTCAGAACAATTATGTGAGGACCTCCACCGTGGATGACATCATCGGGTTGGAGTATGCCTCCGTGCTGAAGAACGTCTATGCCATCGCGGCGGGTGTCTGCCATGGCTTGAAGTATGGCGACAACTTTCAGGCGGTGCTGATTTCCAATGCGATACAGGAGATGCACCGCTTCCTGAACATCGTGAACGAGAAGCAACGAAACATTTCCGAGTCGGCCTATTTGGGCGATTTGTTAGTGACCAGCTACTCCAAGTTCAGCCGTAACCGCACGTTCGGTACGATGATCGGAAAGGGTTACTCCGTCAAGACCGCGCAGCTCGAGATGGAGATGATCGCGGAGGGTTACTACGGCACCAAGTGTATCCATGAGATCAATAAGAACTTCCACGTGAATATGCCTATCATGGACTCCGTCTACAATATCCTTTACGGGAAGATTTCGCCCGCCATTGAAATAAAGGTGTTGACGAGTTTATTGCGTTGATAATGAGTGCGTAATGATATAATATCTTAAAAAATTATAAGAATGGAAAACATCAAATTGAACATTGAGAATGCATTCTCTTGCGAGGGTTTGTATATCTCCAAGCCATGCATCACGGCTTACGAGGCTAAGGTAAAAGAGTGCCAGGAAATGTTGCATTTCGGCAAGGGTAAGGGAAACGATTTCTTGGGTTGGTTGACTTTGCCTTCTTCTTTGGACGATAACTTCTTGAACAAGATCATCGCTACGGCTGACCGTCTGAGAAAGTCTTGCGACGTAGTGGTTGTGGCTGGTATCGGTGGTTCATACTTGGGTGCCCGCGCCGTCATCGAGGCATTGTCCAACGCATTCGCGGCTTACTCTAAGAGCAAGGTGAACCCAGCTATCGTTTTCGCCGGCAATAACATCAGCGAGGATTATTTGGCTGAGCTCTCTTCTTTCTTGAGAAGGAAGCAGTTCGGTATCATCAATATCTCCAAGTCAGGTACTACGACCGAGACCGCTTTGGCTTTCCGTATCCTCAAGACCCAATTGGAGGAGCAAGTAGGCAAGGCTGAGGCTAAGAACCGTATCGTGGCCGTTACGGACGCCGCTAAGGGCGCTCTTCGCAAATTGGCTACGCAAGAGGGTTACGAGACTTACGTGATTCCTGATAATGTGGGTGGTCGTTTCTCTGTCCTCACTCCAGTAGGTTTGCTCCCTATCGCTGTGGCTGGCTTCGACATCAAGCAATTGGTGGCTGGTGCTAAGAAGATGCAGGAGATGTGTAACATCGATGTTCCATTCTCTAAGAACCCTGCCGCTCAATACGCCGCTGTACGTAACGAGTTGTACCAGAAGGGTAAGAAGATCGAGATCTTGGTGAACTATCACCCTAAATTGCACTACATCGGAGAGTGGTGGAAGCAACTCTACGGAGAGTCTGAGGGTAAGGACTTGAAGGGTATCTTCCCTGCAGCGGTAGACTTCTCTACTGACCTCCACTCAATGGGTCAATGGATCCAAGAGGGTGAGCGTACGATCTTCGAGACCGTTATCTCCATCAAGAGAGCTAACAAGAAGGTGGTTGTCCCTGAGGACAAGGAGAACCTCGATGGTTTGAACTTCTTGGCTGGCAAGCGTGTGGACGAGGTGAACAAGATGGCTGAGTTGGGCGTTGTGTTGGCCCACGTGGATGGTCAGGTGCCTAACCTGCACATCGATATGCCTTCATTGAACGAGTACTATATCGGTCAGTTGTTCTACTTCTTCGAGAAGGCCTGCGGTATCAGCGGTTACTTGCTCGGCGTGAACCCATTCAACCAACCAGGTGTTGAGGCTTACAAGAAGAACATGTTCGCTTTGTTGGGCAAGCCTGGTTACGAGAAGGAGACTGAGGCGATCAAAGCTAGATTGAACAAGTAAAAACATTTATCCATAGGGTCAGGCGCATCATTGTGCTTGACCCTTTTTTTCTTTTGTGTATGGAAATTCTTCAATGGTGTCTCGATAACCTGAATTATTGGACCGTCCTGCTTTTGATGACCATCGAAAGCTCATTCATACCTTTCCCCTCTGAAATCGTGGTTCCTCCTGCCGCCTACAAGGCCGCCGCAGGTGAGTTGAATGTTGTGGGGGTGGTGGCATCCGCTTCATGTGGTGCTATCCTTGGTGCATTGATCAACTATATTTTGGCCCGTACTTTGGGGCGTACCTTCGTCTATTGGTTTGTTGAGACGAAGTTCGGACATCTCTGTATGCTCTCCAAGGAGAAGATGGAACATGCCGAGGAGTATTTCAGGGAGCATGGTGTCTCCTCCACCTTGATCGGACGTATGGTGCCTGCCGTTCGTCAGTTGATCTCCATCCCGGCGGGTTTGTCCAAGATGGCCCTTCACACGTTCGTGCTCTTCACCTTCTTGGGTGCGTTCGTATGGAACTCCATCCTCGCCGCGATAGGCTACGGTTTGCATGGCGTGGTGCCGAAAGACCAGTTGGCGACAGCTGTGGCGCAGTACAAACCCTATTTGGCCGCGGGCGGTATTCTCCTTTTCGTATGCTTTGTGGCATACTTGGTGATTCAGTCGAGAAAAAAATCCAACTAAATCGACACTGCGGAGGCGCGCGAAGAGAATTTGGCGAAAAAAAGAGATATTCCATGGTCTTTTTGGCCTAAATATCTTTTATTTCCAAAGGGAAAATCGTATATTCGCATGTATTTGGGCTTTTTATGCCCGGATGGATTCTAAATGTGCGTCTTGATGAGTGCTGAATGTAGATTCGGATTGTGTATGTGTAGGCTCTGCCTCGCCCTTCTGGTGCTGGCGGTGCTACCTGCTTGCAGTTCCCATAAGGATATAGCCTATTTGCAGGAACAGGAAGGTGCGTTGCGTGCCGCGGCGGACTCGCTGTATGATGCCCGTATTAAGCCAAAGGATTTGTTGACGATTACCGTCAATACGTTCGATAGGGAAGCCTCTTTGCCCTTCAACCTCATGTATCCCTCCAATTCTCCGAATGGTTTCTCCAACAATGTGGGGGAGAATATCATGCAGAAATATCTGGTGGACAATGACGGTGAAATCGATTTCCCTGTGTTGGGTAGCATCAAGGTCGCCGGTCTGACCAAAAAGGAGTTGGAGGCCTATCTGCGCGGACGTCTGAGCGTCTATCTGAAGGAAGAACCGCTGGTCAATGTGCGGATGGTCAACTACAAAATCTCCGTGATCGGCGAAGTGGCGCATCCTAACACGTATACCATCACCAACGAGAAGGTGAATGTGCTCGAAGCCTTAGCTTTGGCGGGTGATATGACCATCTATGGTAAACGCAAGAACGTGAAACTGATGCGGGAGGGGGAGAATGGTGAGCGTAACGTCTATACGATTGACTTGACGGACAAGAACCTTATCCACTCGCCCTATTTCTACCTTCAGCAGAATGATGTGCTCTATGTGGAACCGAACCGCACCAAGATGCGCAACAGCCGCTACAGCGCCATGACGGGGCAAGTGCTGACCGGTACCTCCGTGCTGGTCTCCGTGGCAGGTCTGATCGTAACGCTTACTAAGAAATAACGTGTGAGTATGGAACAGCAACGGAATATAAACCAGCAGACGACGGACGAGGGTAGCATAGATCTAAAGGATCTTGTCTATACCTTCCTCGCTTATTGGAAGTGCTTCGCTGCGTCGTTGCTTGTATGCCTCTTTGTGGCTGCCGTCTACCTCCACTACACGATGCCTACCTATCGGGTCTCCTCTAAGATCATGATCCGCGACGAGAAGCGTGGAGGTGATTTCTTCTCCGAGATATCCGTGTTCGACGATATTGACATGTTCTACAAGGCCAATACGGAGAACGAAATAGAACTGCTCAAGTCCAAGACGTTGGTGAAGAACGTTATACTCGAACGTGAACTCTATGTGAACTACTACGGCAAGTCATTCCTCCGCAAAAGGGATATCACGGGTAAGTCGCCTGTGGTCTTGGTCGACAGCCTGTTCGACGCATCTTCGTTGGGCGCCATGTTGACGGCCGATTTGAAACTGAATAAGGATCAATCTGTTAGGGTGCGCCTCTCCTGTGAGGACGAGGTGTTGCACGACTCGCTCTACGCAGGTTTCCCCGTCGAGGTGACAACCCCTAACGGTCTGTTGGATTTTGCCTTGGCGGAAGCTTGGAGCGACTCGTCCGCCTACAATCATATCGTCGTTGAAATATATCCGCCAGTCTCTTTGGCGAAGAACTATATCAAGAACCTGAACCTTTCGCAGGTGAGCAAAACCTCCTCCATCGTGGTCCTGACCCTGAAGACGACCAACAAGGCGCAGGGCATCTCCTTCCTTAATGGTTTGATTGACATGTACAACCGGTCTGCCGTGGAGGAGAAGAATGAGGTGGCCACTAAGACCGCCCTCTTCATCGATAACCGTATCAAGGTTTTGACGGACGAGCTGGGCGAAACCGAGAAGAATTTGGAGAAATACAAAAAACGGGAGGGGTTGACCGAACTATCCTCCAATGCACAGCTCTATCTGCAGAAAAACGCTGAATACGAGGCGAAGCGCGTCGATTGCGAAACCCAGCTGAACTTGGTGCTCTCCCTGAAGAATTATCTCAATGACGATGCGAACAAGGGTACGGTTATCCCTTCCAACATCGGACTGAATGATGCGGGGCTCATGGAGCAAATCAATCAGCACAATAATCTGCTGCTTTCCAGGGTGAAACTGCTCCAATCCACTTCCGAGTACAACCCAGCCGTCGCGCAACAGACGTTGCAGATAAATGGTCTGTATGAGAACATTAAGTTGTTGGTTTCCAACATGGAGAAAGGCCTTAACATCTCTTTGAATGATTTGAACAGACAGGCGAATAAGTACCGGGGACAGATCAGCAATGTGCCTACGCAGGAGAGACTCTTTGTCGAGATAGAGCGTCAGCGTCAGATCCAGCAACAACTGTTCCTGCTCCTGCTCCAGAAAAGAGAGGAGAATGCGCTTGCGATGGCAGCCACGCTGAATTGCGCCAAAGTGGTGGATGAAAGCATGGCGGACGACTTCCCTGTCGCTCCCAAGAAGGCTTTGGTCCTCTTTGTCGCCCTCTTCTTCGGACTGTTGATCCCTGCTTTGGTATTGTACTTGAAGAGACTCTTCTCCTTCAACGTGACTGATTCGTATGAGTTGGAACAGGAGGGACTCACCTCCTTGCCGGTACTTGCCGAGATCCCTTTCAAATACGAATCCTTGTCCGATGAGGAGTGGTTGAGAATCAGAGAAGAACCTTTCCGCCTCCTTCGCACCAACCTGCAGTTTGTTCAGCAGAGCAAGGAGAACAAGGTCTTTTTAGTCACTTCTTTCGTGCCGAATGAGGGCAAGACCTTCGTCGCCTACAATGTGGCCTTCTCGTTCGCCTCCCTCTCCAAGAAAGTGGTGGTGGTCGGAGGTGATATCCGTAATCCGCAGATCAAACGGTACTTTGTTAAGACACGGAAGCACGGATTATCTAATTATTTGTCGAATGAATCATTGTCGGTAGATGATATCGTCGAGCATACGGATGTGCAGAATCTGGACTTTATCTCGGGAGGCTCGGTCCCTCCGAATCCAGCCGAACTGCTTTCCCGCACACGGTTGGATGCGCTCTTCACGGATTTGCGTGCCCGCTATGACTATGTGATCATTGATACAGCACCGGTCTCCATTGTGACGGATACCTTGATTCTGTCGCGTGTGGCGGACCTGACGGTCTTTGTGTGCCGCTCCAAGTTCCTGAACAAAGGATGCTTCAAGTATATCAATTCCCTGGCGGAGGAGAAGAGGTTGCCGAATGTCGGTATTGTCATCAATGCGGTTCGTAAATCTCGCCGCAATCGTTACGGGAAGAATTATGGCTATGGCTATGGCGCTGGTTATGGCTATGGTTACGGTTATGGCTACGGCTATGGCCATAATGGGAAATCATCCTCCAAGTGATTGATGAGGACGAGGAATTTGTCGGCATGTTACTGACAATCACGAAGTGTTTTTGAATTAAAAATATAACTTGTTGATTCATAAATACTTGGACATTTTTATTATCTAAAAAATGAACTTTTCACTAGAGAATATTAGAATCTGTGTGGTGGGGTTGGGCTATGTGGGTTTACCGCTGGCACGTCTCTTTTCCACTCGATACAAAACCGTAGGGTATGACACGAATCCTGCCCGTGTGGAGGCGTTGCGGAGAGGATGTGATTCCACGAAGGAGGTGGATGAGGCATCTTTGCGGAAGGCTTTCGAAAACGGCTTCACGTGCACGTCGGATTTGGAGGAGATACGCGGTTGTAACTTCTACGTGGTGGCTGTCCCCACACCTATTGATGCGGACAATGCTCCCGATTTGGCTCCTCTCTTGGGGGCGAGCGAGACGGTCGGCAAGGTGATCGCACGTGGGGATGTGGTGGTCTATGAGTCTACCGTCTATCCTGGCATGACGGAGGATGAGTGCATTCCTGTGATCGAGCGTGTTTCCGGCTTGACATTCAATCAGGACTTTTTCGCAGGTTATTCTCCTGAGCGGATTAACCCAGGGGATAAGGTGCATACGGTGGATAAGATTAAGAAAGTGACTTCCGGTTCCACGCCAGAGGTGGCTGATTTTGTCGATAGGGTCTACGCCTCAGTTTTGGTCAACGGTACCCATCGGGCGCCTTCCATCCGTGTGGCGGAGGCTTGTAAGATTATAGAGAATACGCAGCGGGACGTGAATATCGCCTTCGTGAACGAGTTGGCGAAGATATTCAACGCCATGGGTATCGACACGAACGATGTGTTGGAGGCTGCCGCCACGAAGTGGAATTTCATCAAGATGAAGCCTGGATTGGTGGGTGGACATTGCATCTCCGTCGACCCCTACTATCTGATACAGAAGGCGCAAGTATATGGTGTGTTGCCCCGCGTGATGATCTCCGCCCGTCGCCTCAATGACGGCATGGGGGCATACGTTGCCGAGCAGACGATCAAGTGCATGAACAAGAAAGGCTTGGTCGTGAAGGACTCTAAGATATTGTTGTTAGGCTTCACGTTCAAGGAGAACTGTCCCGATATCCGCAACACCAAAGTGGTGGATGTCTACCATACGCTATTGGAGTATACGCATGACATCGTGGTCTGTGATCCATGGGCGGATGCGAAGCTGGTGAAGGCGGAGTATGGTATCGCCTTGAGTGATGCGTCGTTCTCCGATCTCCAGTGCTCTTTCGATGCGGTGATCGTGTCGGTTGCCCATCGGCAGTTCATGGAATTGGACGTCAGAAGCTTTTTGAAGAATACACAAAAGGGGGTTGTTTATGATGTGAAAGGGTTCTGCGATAGGAATCAGGTGGATGGCAGACTTTAAGATGGATTTTAATCCCCTGACGCTTGTGGGCTGTGTTTGCTGCTCTTTATGCATGACGATTTAAAAAAAGACATTGTTGTTGCTGTAAAGTGGTCTTCCGTGGCGGAGATTGCGGCCAAGTTACTCACGCCTGTGGTGAGTATGGTGCTGGCGAGGTTGTTGGCTCCGGAGGCTTTCGGGGTGGTTACATCCTTGGTGGTCATCATCTCATTTGCGGAGATTTTTACAGATGCGGGTTTCCAGAAGTATCTGATCCAGCACGATTTTGGCTCGGCGGCGGATTTGCATAGAAGCTCAAATGTGGCTTTCTGGTGTAATCTTTGCTTGTCGATTCTCCTATGGATCGTCATTTTCATCTTCAGGGAACCATTGGCGACGTGTGTGGGAAGCCCTAATATGGGCACGGCATTGGCGGTGGCTTCTCTTTCCATTCCGTTGTCGGCATTCTCGTCTATACAGATTGCTCTCTACAAACGGACTTTGGACTTTAGGACTTTGTTCAACGTTCGTGTCGTGTATGTTTTGGTCCCTTTGTTGGTCACGTTGCCGTTGGCTTTTTTCCTGAAAAATTATTGGGCGTTAGTGATCGGTACTCTCTCCCAAAACATAGTGAATGCACTCCTGTTGACCTGCTGGTCGAAATGGAAGCCCAGTTTATACTTCTCGTTTCGCGATTTGAAGGAAATGCTTTCTTTTTCTCTGTGGTCGCTCTTCGAAGCGATTTCCATCTGGTTGACCAGCTATGTGGATGTCTTCATCGTCGGGACCATGCTGAGTCAATACTATTTGGGCCTTTATAGAACGTCAAGTGTTTTGGTTGGTCAAATATTAGGTTTGGTGACATCCGTGACTACCCCCATCCTCTTCTCCTCGTTGTCCAGACTCCAGAACGATAGAGAATCTTTTTTCAACTTGTTTTTTAAGTTCCAAAAGATGGTTGCGATGGTGGCCTTCCCGATTGGCGTGATTCTCTTCTCTTATGACGAGTTGGTGACAAAGATTCTTTTGGGGGAGACGTGGATGGAGGCCTCTTTTTTCATAGGGTTATGGGGCCTTTCCTCCGCACTTATGATCGTAATGTCCCATTATTGTAGTGAAATCTATAGGGCTTTGGGGAAGCCTAAACTCTCTGTGCTTGCCCAATGGCTTCATATAATTGTTTTATGGCCAGCCGTGTGGTTATCTGTCGGATATGGATTCCATACTTTGTGTTGGGTGCGTTCCTCTGTCCGGCTGGAGTTTATAGCCGTCCATCTGTTGATTGTGTGGGTGGTGTTGAAGATTTCTCCGCTGAAGATCTCCAGGAATATCGTTCCTGCGTTATTCGCTGCCACACTGATGCTCGGCATGACCTATCTGCTTCGTTGCGTTGGGTCGTCGATGACGGTGCAGATTGGCTCGTTATGTGTCAGCCTACTCGTGTATGTGGGATGCGTGATGATGTTCCCAAAGGAACGCGTTTTGTTTTTTGATTTAGCTAAAATGGTTCGTCGATGAAGGTTCTGGTAGCTTCCGATTTTTGTCCCATGTTGCGTGTGGAGTCCTTGATAGAGGAGGGGGCTTCGTTCGGGGTGTTCGCTGGGATTCGTCCATTGGTTGGAAGTGCGGATTATTCTTTCGTCAATTTGGAATGCCCGGTATGGGATGGCGTATCGTCTCCGATCACCAAGTGTGGACCGCACTTGAAGTGTTCGGAAAAATCAGTCGAAGCATTGCGTGAGTCTGGTTTCTCTTGCGCGACGTTGGCGAATAACCATATCATGGATTACGGAGATGCCAGTCTCTTGAACACGTTGGACGTGCTGACGGGGAAGGGCATGGAATACGTGGGTGCGGGAAGAAACTTAGATGAGGCGGGCAAGGTTCTATACAAAGAGCTCGGTGGTGCGACACTTGCTGTTATCAACTGTTGTGAGCATGAGTTCTCCATTGCGTCGGAGATGAGGGCGGGTGCGAACCCTATCGAGCCGATACGTCTTTTCCGCACGATTCAGGAAGCGAAATCCAAGTCTGATTATGTTTTGGTGATAGCCCATGGCGGCAAGGAATATTATCCTCTGCCTACGCCAAGGATGCAGGAGTTGTACCGCTTCTTTGTGGATGCGGGGGCTGATGCGGTTGTGAATCATCATCAGCATTGTTATAGCGGGTATGAGTGCTATAAGGGGGCTCCGATATTCTATGGGTTAGGCAATTTCTGCTTTGATAGCTCCAAGAGGAATTCATCGTGGAACGAGGGTTATATGGTTCGGTTGGATTTCGGAGGAGAAAGCGTCTCGTTCGAGTTGATTCCATTTGTCCAATGCGATGAATCCCCTGTGGTTCGAATGATGGACGGGGAAGAGGTTGGCAGGTTTGAGGAAAAAATCAGGGAACTGAATGGACAGATAGAAGATTCGTCTCGGCTGAGGACTGCGTTCGATAAGATGGCCAAGGAACGAGGGGATGCGTATTTGTCGGTTTTATATCCGTATCAGAATCGTGTGTTGTTATATTTAGCGAGGAAGCATCTTTTCCCGAGATTTCTCCAGAAGAGACGGCTCGCCCGTTTCCTGAATTATTTGGATTGCGAGTCTCATAGGGATTTATTCTCTGTGTATATGAATTCTTTTTTTACGGATAAGAAGTGATATTCGAGATGGGTGTTCCGTGGCTGAAATATCTGATGACCCCGCGAGCTCTCGCAATAGGAGTGTTGCTGCGGGTGGCACGTTGGATCCCTGATAAACTTTACCTCCATGCGATGTATTACCTGCAGTTGGGGAAACGTCTGAATTTGAAAACTCCGCAAACTTATACGGAAAAACTGCAGTGGCTGAAACTCTACTATCATCGTCCGGAATGTACGGTCATGGTGGATAAATACCTTGCGAAACAGTGGGTGGCGGAGCGGATAGGCGATGAGTATATCATCCCCACGTTAGGCGTGTGGGAGCATGCGGAGGATATTGATTTCGACACTTTGCCCGATCGGTTTGTCCTGAAATGTAACCACGACACCAATAGCGTGGTGATCTGCAAGGATAAATCGTCGTTTGACATACAGGCGGCGAGGAAGAAACTGAGTCGTTGCATGAAGCGTGATTTCTATGCGGAGACAAGGGAATGGCCTTACAAGAATGTGCCTCGTCGGATTATCGCCGAGACCTATATGGGGGGGGATGACGAAGACCTGAAGGATTATAAGTTCCTTTGTTTTGACGGGACTCCTAAGGTGATGTATGTGATCGGACATCAATCAGGACACAAAACGTTAGACTATTACGACATGGATTTCCGCCTATTGCCGATAGTCTGTAGGGGTGTGGAGCCTTCTGGGGGTCCGCATAGTATGCCTGATTCATTTTCTGAGATGAAACGCATCGCGGCTACGTTGTCGGCTGGGTTCCCTCATGTGCGGGTGGACCTTTATAGCCTGAATGGGCAAGTGTATTTCGGCGAATTAACATTCTTCGCCACAAGCGGTTATAATGATATGTGCTCTATGGAGCGTGACCGTGAATTTGGCGAATGGTTGTCGCTTCCTCCTAAATGTCATGGTGAATAATGATGCTGAGAGAGAAACATATCCTTTTCTTGTATATACTATTGTGGTTCTTGTATGAGTTGCAAGGACTCCTATGGACGGAGGGTAATATACTTTCTCAGGTTATTATCCTCACGTTGAACGCCATGGCGGTTTACTATTTCTGCATGGTGAACATGAAGGTGCCAGACAAGCCAGCCTATATCTATGTGCTAAATGCGCTGATGATTATGTTTTTCTTTTATGGGATGGTCTATGTTTTGGAGGGAGACCATTTCTATCTTGGGGTGACGGTCAATAAGCCATTTAACTATTTGAAGGGTATAATGAATTCCCTTCTGCCTATTTATGTGTTTTACTATTTCGCATGGAAGAATGTCCTTACCAAGAGATACATGCAGGTGCTGACTTTCTTCTTTTTCGTTGTGATTATCATATCCTATTGGAGTGAGGAGTTGGAGTCGAGGTCTATTTTGATGGAGCGGGGGGTGGATCGTGACGGTGTCGTCAATAACATGGGATATGAGTTCCTCTGCCTATTCCCTGTCTTGGCGTTCTTCGACAAACGCCCTTGGCTACAATATTTAGGGCTTATTTGTGTGATGACTTTTGTCGTGATGGGAATGAAGCGAGGCGCTATTTTGATTGGTACACTCTGCATGGTATGGTTCTTGTTGGAGATGTTCCGCACGGCGAAGAGTTACAAGAAATTGTTGATTGTGGTTGTCTCTGCTGTGGTGGTTGTCATAATGGCTTATTTGGTGTGGCACCTACTGCAGACAAGCACCTTCTTCAACCAACGTCTGCAAGCGACTATTGAGGGGAATACAAGTGGTAGAGACTTCTTGTTTGCCACTTTCCTAAACTATTTCCTCTATGATACGACGTTCTTTCAGTTCCTTTTGGGCTCAGGTGCGAATGCCACGTTGGAGGTCTCCGTTAACTATGCGCATAACGATTGGTTGGAGTTGGCCGTTAACCAAGGTGTGCTGGGCATCGTTTTGTATGCCATATACTGGATATCCTTTTTCCAGGCTTGGCGTTCCATGTCCGGCGATCGATTGATCGGTTTCGCTTTCGGATTGGTGCTGCTTATATATTTTGTGCGGACTTTTTTCTCCTTCTCGTATGGAGGCATGAGCATATACTCAACCAGTGTGTTGGGCTTCTGCTTAGGTGCCGGAATGAGGGGAAAGGAAGAAAAATCCATGGCCGTATGAACATCTTGATTGTCACAGCTAATTATCCAACCCCATATAGGGTGAAGTACCAGTTCGTGAAGGAGTTGGTGTGTGCGTTCGCGCGATGTGGACACAGTTGCTATGTGATTTCTCCGTATAGTCTCACTAAGGACAGACATTGGATATCGTACTTGAGTGAAGAGGATGGTGTGATGGTGTGTCGCCCGAAGTTCCTCTCGTTCTCCACAATGAGGATCGCAGGCATTTCCCCTTCCTATATTTTCAGGAAACGTGCCCTATATAAGGCGCTGCGTCGAATGAATTTTCGCCCAGATGTGGTCTATACTCACTTTTGGAACGCTGCGGAATGGGCCTATGAATATGCGAGGGATAACCGCCTTCCCCTGTTTGTCGCTTCGGGAGAGGCTGAGATCGTGAAACAGTTTGACATGAAACTGCTGACCAAAGAGTTCGCGGATTATATCTCGGGTGTCATCTGTGTCTCTCAAAAGAACAAGGAGGAGAGCGTGTCATTGGGATTGGCCACTGCCGAGAAATGCGAGGTCTTCCCGAATGCTGTCGACGGTTCGCTTTTCAGGAAGATGGATAGGTCTTTGTGCCGTAAAGAATTAGGATTCCCGCAGGATGCCTACATCGTCGCTTTTGTGGGGGCTTTCTGTGAACGGAAGGGCTCGTTGAGGCTCTCCGCTGCCATAGGAAAGATAAAAGATATTACGGTCCATTCTGTATTTGTGGGTGGCGGGTCGGATGTGCCCACATGTGACAATATATTGTTTAAGGGAGAACTTCCCCATGAAATGCTTCCGAAGTATCTGAATGCTTCGGATGTGTTTGTCCTCCCGACGCTTCATGAGGGATGTTGCAATGCCATAGTGGAGGCTTTGGCATGTGGCTTGCCTGTCATCTCTTCTGACAGACCGTTTAATTGGGATGTTTTGAATGACCAAAACTCGATTATGTTGGATCCTACGAGTGTGGATGACCTGGCGGATGCGATCCGCTTCCTTTCTGACGTGAATCGTAGAAACACTTATGCGGACAATGCCTTGGCTTCCGCAAGTGGACGGATGATTGATAATCGTGCGGAAAGCATCCTCCGTTTCATCCAGTCTCGCATGGAGGGAGGTAACCAATCTGTCTCATGAAAATCGTTTTTGTTTTAGGATCTCTCCAAAACCAACGGAGCATCATTCGCGTACGGTCGTTTATCCAACGTGGCGTCGACGTGAGGGTGTATGCCTTCAATCGCTCTCCGGATGTGTTTAATTCGGAGGTGGGGTTTCCTATTGAGATCATCGGATCTTTCCCGAACGACCTTCCTTACCTGAAACGTATCCCTCTTATGCTGAAGTCTATGGGAAAGGTTTCTTCTGCGGATGCTGATCTTTACTATCTCTTCGGATTGGATGTCGCTCTGATGTTTCGCTTACGTTTCTACAACAGACCATACGTCTACGAGGAGTGCGATTTAGTGCATACCTATTGGTCAAACCCTTTCGCACGTGCTTGGATGGAACTTGTGGATAAACGTTTGATCGTGAACTCACGCCGGACGGTGCTCACCTCGGAGGGTTTCCTTCGTTATCATTTCGGGAACAGATGCCCGGACAATGTCTCTGTCGTGCCGAATAGGCTGGATTCCTCGGTGGCGGACTATCCTTCCGTCCCGAAGATTACACATGATAACCTTCGAATCGGTTTTGTGGGTAGAATCCGTTTTAAGACGATTCTTGCTTTTGTCGATCGATTCTGCGCTCACTTCCCTCAACATGAGTTCCATTTCTATGGGGATTTCCCCTCAGAGCGTGACAGCCAATTGTTCGAGCCGCTAACCCGTCTGAGCAATTGTCATTTTCATGGTCCCTACAAGACCCCCCGTGATCTGCCTGCTATCTATGCGGGATTGGATTGGGTCCTGGCCGCTTATGATACGGATTATGAGAACGTGCGCTATGCGGAGCCCAATAAGTTATACGAAGCCATCTATTTCGAAACCCCTATCATCGTATCGAAGGGTACCTTCTTGGCGGAACGGGTGGAACAATGGGGCGTCGGTTTGACGGTGGATGCTTCTGACGAGACGCAGGTCGTCGCCTTGGTGAATGGATTGTCTGATGAGTTAACCCAAGAAAAGATAGATCGAATACGTGCCATACCGAAATGTTCTGTGATGGATCACCCGAATGAGTGGGTGGATTTAGTCTTGTCTCTCTAATTGTTAATCGTTTGTGAATATGGTGCTGAAGCTTTTGTATAAAATGACCCATAGGAATGTGAAGGAGGAGGATATCCCTTATTACTGGAATTACTCTTTGTGGAGAGCCTTCACCATCCCCATCCGCAAGTGGTTCTCCGCCGCTTTCATTCCTTACCTGCCGTGGAATTGCGTGCGCATCTTCTTATACCGCCTTTGTGGGTATAAGATCGGCAAACATGTCTTCATCGGTATGCGTTGCTATTTGGATGACAAGTGTTATGACCTGCTGACGATTGAGGATGATGTCACCATCTCTTATGGCGTTTTCTTCGCTTGCCATGGGCGTGGACAAGGACATAACCGTATCATCATAAGGAGGAATGCGTATATTGGCATGCGGGCTTCAGTGATGGCTCGGACGGACATCGAGATTGGTGAGAATGCCGTGGTGGGGGCTATGTCTTTGGTCAATAAATCCATTCCCGCAGGTCGTAAGGCGGTTGGTGTGCCCTGTCGGATTCTTGAGGATGAGTGATGTGCCCTGCCTAAATTGTACTTGAGATTCATCTGAACGAGTAGGATATGACGAATGATTTAGTCTCTATCATCACCCCGGCCTACAATTGCGCCACTTTCTTGAGGGAAGCGATTGAGAGCGTGCGTGCGCAGTCGTATCCGAATTGGGAGATGATCATCGTGGATGATGCTTCCTCGGATGGCTCTTTAGCATGTGCGGAGGGCTTTGGCGACCCTCGCATCCGCTGCCTAAGGAATGAGGTGCGCTCGGGGGCGGCGGTCTCGAGAAATCTTGCCTTGCGTGAGGCCCGTGGTCGATGGATCGCTTTCTTGGATGCGGATGATGTCTGGTCTCCGCTTAAACTGGAGCATCAATTGGCTTTCATGAGGGAGAACGGATATGCCTTCTCCTATACGGGAAGGGGCTTCATGGCGGAAGACGTTACCCCGATCAACCGCTATGTGACGGGGCCCCGCCGCATCACGAAATGGGGCATGTATTGCTTCTGCTGGCCGGGATGCCTTTCCGTCATGTACGATTCGTCTGTGGTCGGCTTGATTCAAGTAGCTGATTTGAAAAAGAATAACGACTATGCGATGTGGCTCAAAGTCGCTGCTGTGGCGGATTGTTACTTGTTGGATGAGGACTTGGCTACTTATCGGGTCAGAAAAGGTTCGATCAGCAATCATAGTTATCTCTCTTTGATTAAGTGGCACTATCGTATGTTCCGGATTTCGGAGGAGATGGGCGTTGTCCCCGCATTTTTTTGGACGGGCGTGAATCTTTTCTTTGGCGTAGTGAAAAAGGTTTGGTTTACGAAAAGACGGATTGCCGTGGAAGTTTAGTTGGAATGAGGCGATTTGAATACATAGATTATGCGAAGGGAATAGGTATGCTCTGTGTGATATGGGGGCATGTCATGTATGCGGGATGGAGCGCAAGGATGGTTTATGCTTTCCACATACCGCTTTTCTTCTTCCTGAGCGGCATGGTCTTCTCAAAGGACCGCTATGAGGGAACCCTCGCTTTCCTGAAACGACGTGTTTCCTCTTTGCTTATCCCTTATGCGATATTTTCTGTCCTCACCTGGGCGTTTTGGGTTTTCTTTTTGCGCATCTCCCATCAGTCGATGGATGGGTGCTGGAAGCCTTTGCTGGAGACATTCCTTGCCCGTGGCTCGGAAGGATACTTGGTGCATAATGTGCCCTTGTGGTTCATCCCTTGCCTTTTTGCCGTGGAGATGTTTTATTTCTTCTTCCGAGGTTGTTCAGGAAGAATCCGCATATTAATTGCGCTCCTCTTTGCTCTTGTAGGCTGTTGGTTGGTGTGCGATAACCCTTTTTATGATTTCACCACCTTGCCGTGGAGCTTGGATGTCGCATTCTTGGCATTCCCTTTTTATGCGGGAGGAAATATACTTGTCGAGAAGATGGGCGGACTCCCTCTTTTGATGCAAAAGTTCTCTTCCCACAGAGGATTTTATTCGTGTGTCATGATAGGATGTTTCGCCTTTTTATGCTTGGGGGCAGGATGGAATGGAAGGGTTACGATGGGACATGCTTTGCTGGGAAATTCGGCGCCCCTATTCTATTTCAATGCGTTTTGTGGAATCGTGGCGACGCTTCTTCTTTGCCTTTGGATTCAACATGTCACTTCTGATCGTGGAATTTTCCGATGGCTGAGATGGTGGGGAGAAAATAGTTTCACTGTGATGGCGATCCATAACCCGATAAAGGGGGTGATGGTCTTGCTTGTGGCAAGACTCTTTGGGGTGTTGCCAGTGGATGTTAATCGCTCGGTGTTATATGCGTTTCTCGCTTTTGTGGCCGTCGTTTTGCTCACCTCTTTGCTGATGCTTTATTTGAACGGATTCTTTAAGCGCTTGTATGGAAGGAAGAAGTGATGGCTAATGTGCTGATTTTCGGTGGAGGTCTGCAGGCTTTGTCCGCCGCACATTCCCTGCGGTTGTCGGGTTGCCGTGTGGTGATGGCGACCAAGGGAGATCGTGTGGCCTCTCGGTCTCGTTTCATCGACAAACACATTGAACTGGAGGATGATAGTGATTCCGAACAACTTCTCCCTCAGTTATCACACATCGTCGAGGAGGAATCCATCGATGTGATAATCCCTATGGAGGATGAACAGGCGGCTTGTTTGAGCCGATGCAAAGCTCGTCTCGAAAATGGTTCGGGGGTGAAGTGCGCCGTGGCGGAAGACTCTCTCTTCTCGATGGTAAGCGACAAGTCTTCCTTCATCTCCTTCTGCGAAAAGAATGCACTGCCTCATCCGAAGACAATAGCCCTGAAAGGGGAGGGGAATGAACATGAACATGACGGACTGGCTTTCCCATTGCTCATTAAACCCAATCATGCCGCAGGGGCGCGTGGTCTCACGCTGGTCAGGAATGTGGAGGAACTGGATGCCATGTTGCCCCGGGTGGTCTCCTCTTATGGTGCGTGTACCCTGCAGGAGTACATCTCCGTGAAGGATTATTACTATAACGTGATGTTGTACAGGGATGCCAATGGTCGCTTTGTGAATCATTGCATTTTGAAAATACTTCGCTATTACCCTATAAACGGGGGTAGCAGCTGTTGCGGGATCACGGTGGAACAGGATGACCTGCTGCGAATCTGCGAGGAGACGCTCGATAAGTTGGACTGGGTTGGCTTCGCTGATTTTGATGTGCTGGAGGGCGATGACGGTGATTTCCGTTTGGTGGAACTGAACCCTCGTTTGCCTGCTTGCCTGCGTGCGGCGGAGGTCTCAGGCGTCAATTTCCCGATGTTGATCGTCTCGGATGCATTAGGGGGAGGTGCGACACCGTATGTCTATTCCCCGGGAAAGGTCTTGCGTTTTCTCGGGTTGGATTTGGCATGGTTCCTGTGCTCTTCTAATCGTTTTAAAGCGACTCCCTCCTGGTTCCGTTTTTTTGGAAAGAACTTGTTCTATCAGGAGGGTGGCCGCTATGATGCGAAAGCTTTTGCTTGCTCTATGCTGGAAGGGGCTCGAAAGTTCTTCTCAAAGTCATTCAGAGCGCAAAAATCTGGCATGAATTAGTCTGTGGAGGATGTGTATATGAATGTTTTGACCTTCGATGTGGAGGATTGGTATTGCAACTGTGTCTGGACGGACATGGACTGGGAAAAATACGAGTACCGCTTGCAGCCTTGGATGGATAAGATATTGGAGGAGCTGGAGAAGAGGCAGGTGACGGCCACTTTCTTTTGCTTGGGATGGGTGGCGGACCACCATCCTGAATTGATCCGTAAGATTCATTCCATGGGGCATCATATCGGTTGCCACTCGTATCAGCATGGATTATTGAAAGGCCTTTCGAGGGACTCGTTTGTGGAGGAGACGAAACGGGCGAAGCATCTGCTGGAAGATGCGATCGGTGTGGAGGTGGACGCCTACCGCGCGCCTGCGTGGAGCGTGGGCAGAGAGAATGTCTGGGTGTTGGAAGAGTTGGCTCGTATGGGGTTCAAGTATGATAGCTCCATCTTTCCGTCCACACATTCGTTCGGCGGATTCCCTGACTTCGGGAAGGATGAACCCGTGCTTTGTCGGGTGGGAGACCATTCAATCAGAGAGTTCCCCGTGAGTGTGCGAAGCCTTTTCTCTAAGCGGTTCGTCTTTTCCGGGGGTGGCTATTTCCGCTTCTTCCCTTTCCCGCTGGTCAAGCGTTGGATTTCCCAAAAGAATTATAATCTTTGCTATTTCCATACGCAGGACTTCGACGCGGAGCAACCTGTTGTCCGTGAATTGCCCTTGGAGCGGCGGTTCAAGACCTACTATGGCATATCGGGCGCTTTCGCTAAATTCTGCAGGTTCTTGGATGAATGTGGACCTTTCGTGGATGTTCGCACGGCGGCGGGTAGGTGTGATTGGAACATGAATGTGGTTGATTTGAATTGATTTTAGAATTAATGGTATGACGTTGAAGTTTTTGTTCGATAGAATATTTGCTTTGGCAGGCCTGATCTTGTGCTCTTGGTTCCTGCTGCTAATAGGTTTGATGGTTCGGATAGTGGATGGGGCTCCTGTCTTTTTCCTTCAACAGAGGGTGGGGAAGCATGGAAAACTGTTCGTCATCCATAAGTTCCGTACAATGTCGAATGGGGCGCGGGGAACCTCCATCACGGTGAAGGGTGATCGACGTGTCACAAAGCTGGGCGCATTCCTTCGCCGCTATAAGCTGGACGAGTTGCCGGAGCTGTGGGATGTGCTGGTGGGCAATATGAGTTTTGTCGGCCCTCGCCCGGATGTGCCTGGCTATGCGGATCGTTTGGTGGGTGCGGATAGGGAGATCCTTCATCTGCTGCCGGGTATCACGGGTCCTGCCACGTTGAAGTATAGGAACGAGGAGGAACTGTTGGCTAATGAGGAAAATCCTCAGCAGTACCATGATGAGGTGGTCTATCCTGACAAGGTGCGACTCAACCGGTATTATTTGCATCATTATTCTTTTTGGATGGATATTAAGATCATATTCGCCACGTTGTTCGGGAAGAAGGTGCTTTTCAATGGAGAATATGTTTGACGCTTGACGGTTATTTGTGATGGAAGAAAAGAAACGCATACATCTATGCCTTGCCCACATGAGTGAGGAGGGCTGGGAACAAAAATATGTCAAGGAGGCGTTCGACACGAATTGGGTGGTTCCGCTTGGCCCCAATGTGGATGCTTTCGAGTCGGACTTGGAGTCTTTCCTCGGTGAAGGGAAACGTGTGGCGGCCCTGTCGTCCGGCACTGCCGCCGTCCATCTCTCTTTGGTCGCCTTGGATGTGAAGCCGGGCGACGAGGTGATTTGCCAAAGCTTCACTTTTGCCGCATCGTGCAATCCTATTGTGTATCAGGGTGCTACACCCGTTTTCGTGGATAGCGAGCCGGACACATGGAACATGGATCCGAACTTGTTGGAGGAGGCGATCAAGGACCGTCTTTCCCGCACGGGACGTCTGCCTAAGGCCATCGTGCTGGTTTGCCTATATGGTATGCCTCCTAAATACGAAGAGATATTGCCGATTGCTCAACGTTATGGAATACCGGTTGTGGAGGATGCCGCGGAGGCTTTCGGCTCAAAATATAAGGGGAGACGTTGCGGCACGTTCGGACAATTCGGGGTGTTGAGTTTCAACGGCAATAAGATGATCACAACCTCTGGCGGGGGCGCTTTGGTCTGCCCGGACGAGGAGACGAAGCGACGTGTCTTGTTCTACGCTACGCAGGCGCGGGAGCCTTTCCCATACTACCAGCATGAGAAGATTGGGTATAATTATCGCCTGAGCAATGTGTGTGCCGGCATCGGACGTGGCCAGATGCATGTGGCGGAGGAGCATATCCGACATCATCAGAGACTGGCATCTCTCTACTCCCGCCTCTTCTCTGAGTTGGGTGGAGTGGAGGTGCATTTGAACCCGACGGACGGATTCGATTCCAATTATTGGTTGAATACAATCCTTTTGGATACATCATTCCGTTGCAAGATCGAGGATGTTCGACAGGCGTTGGAGCGGGTTGGGGTGGAGTCCCGTCCGTTATGGAAACCGCTTCATTTACAGCCTGTTTTCGAAACCGCCCCGAGGTTCCTCAACGGGGTGAGCGAAGCACTGTTCGGACGAGGACTGTGTCTGCCGTCTGGACCTTGCGTGAGTGAGGAGGATGTGAGGTATATTGTGGACATATTTAAGTCCGTTTTGTAATAATTGCTTTTAGGCATAAAAAAGGCTTGCTAAAATTGTGTTTGGCAAGCCTTTTTTGTATCTTTGCATGTTGTTTAGATGTGTCTTACGTGTTTGTTGGAAGAGATATGATGTATGGCTGATTTCTTTGGAAAGGCGTTTTGTAAGTTGTACACCTTGTATGGCCAATGGTCGCCTTCGAAATATTTTGTGTTAGCGTTTGATTTGCTGATAGCGGTTGTCGTGTTCTTGTTGGTACGGTACGGGTCGTTGTCTGCGGAACATCGTCTCTATGATGTTCTTTCTGTGTTTGCGCTTTTCTTTGTCTCTTTCCTCGTTGTCCGCTCATACGTCGGACTGATTCGACACACTGGTTTCTACGATATTTTCCGTATTATATGCTCCTGCCTCTTGTGCTTCGCTCTGTACTGGATCGCCAGGTGGACGTTGACTTCCTTCGCACCTCAATTCCTGGATTATATACCGACAGTGATAGAGATGGTTCTCACGGTTTCCGTGGTGGCCCTCTTCATCGTGCTGATCCGTCTGCTCATTAAGTTTGTCTATTTCGTGGGCAAAAAGCATGGAAGCCGGCAGCGGAGGGTGGTCGTAATCTATGGCGCAGGCTCGTTGGGTAGCATGACGAAGAACGTCTTGTCGAGCGACGACACGGTGCGTTTCAAGATCCCTTACTTCGTGGACGATGATTTCGCCAAGTCCGGCAAGGTGATGGACGGTGTCCCTGTCTTGTCGGTAGAAGAGGGTCTCTCGCCTGAGTGTGTCGAGAAATACAACGTGGACACGCTGGTGCTGGCCATGCCGAATATCTCTCCGGACAAGAAACGGATGGTGATCAACGAGGGCGTGAAGATGGGCCTGCATGTCTTGTCCGTCCCTTCCCCGAACACATGGATGAGCGGCACGTTCAAGGTGAACCAACTGCGTGACCTGAAAATCGAGGATTTGCTCGGCCGTGACCCGATCTTCCTGAAAGGGGAGGAGGTGCGCACGTTCCTGAAAGGACAGGTGGTGCTGGTCACGGGCGCTTCCGGCTCCATCGGACAGGAGATTGTGCGGCAGGTGCTGCGCTGCGACGTGAAGAAGGTGGTCTCCCTCGATCAGGCTGAGACGCCTACCTTCGACATGCAGTTCGAGATGTCCCGTGACTTCTTGGATGCTGTCTCTTCCGGCAAACTGCAGTTCGTAGTGGCGGATGTGCGTGACGAGACCCGTATGCGGTGTGTTTTTAGTAAATTCCGCCCGACAATCGTTTTCCATGCCGCCGCATACAAGCATGTGCCGCTGATGGAGGAGAATGTCTATGAGGCGGTTCGCATGAATGTGTTTGGCACGAAACTGGTGGCGGACCTCTCCGTGGAGTTCGGCGTGAAGCGTTTCGTGATGATCTCGACCGATAAGGCGGTTAACCCTACCAATGTGATGGGGGCTACCAAACGCTTGGCGGAGATGTATGTGCAGTCTTCCACCAATTCATCCACCTCTTTCATCACCACCCGTTTCGGCAATGTCTTGGGTTCGAGTGGCTCCGTCATCCCTCTCTTCCGTAAGCAGATCGAGGAGGGCGGTCCTGTCACGTTGACCCACAAGGATATCGTACGCTTTTTCATGACCATCCCTGAGGCTTGCTCCCTGGTGCTGGAGTCTTCGCTCATCGGTGAGAATGGTGAGATCTATCTCTTCGACATGGGTAAGCCTGTGCGGATATACGACTTGGCTGTCAGCATGATCAAGTTGTCCCGCGCGTCGAACATAGAGATTAAGGAGATTGGCCTTCGTCCAGGCGAGAAACTCTACGAGGAGGTGCTCTCCGACCGTGAAAAGGCCTCTCCGACTTCCCATCCGAAGATTCTCAAGGCTAAGATTTGTCCGTGTGATTCGGTTAAGTTGAATGCGCAGTTCTCCGAGTTGCAGAATATATTGTCCTCCTGCGACGATTTCGCCATCGTGGCGAAACTGAAGGAGATGGTGCCGGAATTTATTAGTAACAACAGTAAATACTCCGCTTTGGACGGAAATAGGGAATGCGCCTCTGTGTCGTGATGCTTTATGGATGCTATGCCTTGCGTTAGTGCGCTGCCCTCCAGTTGATTTTGTAATTGATGAATGTTAGAATGGAAACACTATATCCTTTGCTTTTTAAGTTGAATCTCCACCAATTAGTGTGGGGCGGAAGCCGCTTGAAACCTTTTAAAGAACTAACGCCTTCCGAAGATGATAAAATTGGTGAGAGTTGGGAGATCAGTGCGGTTCGTGATAGCGAATCGGTCGTGGCGAATGGCCCGTTGAAAGGGGTGAAACTGAACGAACTGGTCTCTTCGTACAAGGAATTACTGTTGGGTAAGGTGGTTTTTTCCATGTATGGCGAGACTTTCCCTTTGTTGGTGAAGTTTATTGACGCGGCGCATGACCTCTCCATTCAGGTGCATCCGAACGACGAGCTGGCGATGAAACGTCACGGTTGCTTCGGCAAGACGGAAATGTGGTATGTCATGGACGCGCTCCCGGAGGCGAAGCTCTATTGCGGCTTCAAGTCCAGTATCTCCAAGTATGAGTATGGGAAGCGGGTGGAGGACCACTCCATCTGCGAGGTGCTGCAGGAGTATCCTGTCAAGAGCGGGGATGTCTTCTTTATCCCTGCGGGCCGCGTGCATGCGATCTGTGGCGGTTCTTTGATCGCCGAGGTGCAGCAGAGCAGCGATGTGACCTATCGTATCTACGATTACGGACGTCTGGGCTTGGACGGACAACCGCGCGAACTGCATACCGAGCTGGCGAAGGATGCGATCGACTACAACGTGGTGGAGAACTACAAGACGGAATATGAACGTAAACTGAACAAGCCGGTCTGCATCTCCGAATGCCAGTTCTTTACGGTTAAACTATTGGAAATCAATAGGGGATTCCACCGCAAACTCTTCAAATACGACTCATTCATCATCTACATGTGCCTGGAGGGAAATTGTACCATCAAGGTGCTTTCTACCCGTGGTTTTGACGGCGATATGCCGCTGATCAGGGAGGTCCATCTCTCCAAAGGAAACAGTTGTCTCGTCCCTGCCGCCGTGGCGGATATCATGATCACGCCGATGAATGAGGAGGGCCGCACGAAACTGTTGGAGGTGTATATTGATAATAAGCACTTTAATAAGGACTGAGCGGGTTTTTGAATAGGGTGTGTGGATCGCTGGACGTATAATCACATGACATGTGTCATTTGACGTGATAGTTCGTTTGTGAGATGTTGTAAATTGTCTCTTGAATGTTAATTTAATGATAAATTACAACGGAAGTATGCTCGATTTTTACTTTTATTTGAGAAAAAACAAATAAAAAATAGGTTATTGGTTGTATTTTACGTGAAAATTCTTATATTCGCGATACTAAAAAAAACAAAAAGGAACGGATAAACATGAAAGCAAAAATTTTGGCGATTGTCGCAATCCTTGCTCTTACTGGCATTGAGGCGAATGCACAATGTAAAGGGAAATGCAGAAATGGTTTCGGTACATTCACCTTCGAAAGTGGTGAAACGTATACTGGCAACTTCGTTGACGGTAAATTCGAGGGAAAGGGAACTTACAAGTTTAAGTCCGGTTCTGTCTATGAAGGCGAATATAAGGCAGGCGTTCGTGAAGGACAAGGAAAGTTCACGTACCCTACGGGTGACGTATACGAGGGTCCTTTCGTGAATGGTAAGCCAGAGGGCGTCGGCGTATACTACTTCTCCAATGGAGATAAATACGAGGGCGAGTTCAAGAACGGTAAGAAACACGGGAACGGTGTTTATACATTCGCTAGTGGAACAAAACAAACTGGTGTGTTCGAGGATGGTGACATCATCGAGGAGATAAGCATCGAGCGTCCTAGAAAAAATGGTTAATGTTTAATTCATTAGTCGATTGAAGGACATTCCTTTCGGGGTGTCCTTTTTTTATAGTATGATGAGACGTCTTTTCTTATGGTTTTTACTCCCTTCTCTATGGGCGTTCTCTTGCTCTGATGGAGGTACAGTTAGTGTTTCTGCGGGTGACGATGATACTTTGGACTGTGTCTCGCAAAATCTGTTGCTCTCGGATTCGTTGGTGACGGATTCTGTGTTGACGGGTGACGCAACTGCTGTTGCGCCCGATTCTTTCCGTGTCGTGATCGAGTTCTTCGATGCGTTCGGAGAGTCCATGAGGCATCCTATCGAAATACAGTTGGAGGATAATTTCTTTCCTGACGTGCGCATGACAGACGCCCGTGGAATGCTCACTTATACTGCGCATAAAGACCATACCGTGTACGTCGTCTATGCAAATGACACACTAATCACTTATGAGAATATGAAGGGTGGAGAAGAGTTCAACGATCATCTCCAACTGAATGTCCGCCCTATGTATGGCCGTATTATGGATAATGATGGCACGCCACACGTTAATATGCCAGTGCACATGCATTTCCGTAGCGGGAAGAAGGACCGTACCTCCTCGTGTGGCTCCGACATGTTCTTCCAAACTGATTCGGCAGGGTATTATCACACGTACGTGCCTACGTTCTTCCATAGCATAGTCTTGCGCTCCTGCGGTTTCGTCTTTGGAGTGATCCCTCGTCGTGAATTCGAGTCTTATCCGAAACAGAATTTCTTATTCAATCCATTTGAGGTGGAAAATAGGTGTGCCTATAATGTTCCTCCTCACGATTTCACCATAGATATCCCCGTCGATGACGGATTTGATAAGATGACAGTCAATGCGACGGATTGGCCCGCCTTGTTTGCCTTGGATCAGACGTTGGAGGCGGAGGAGAGCGTGGTCGTTAGGGTCGCTTTCCCTCAACGCACTTACTCCTATAGGGTGAAGAAGCGGAATGGAGCCTTCTACGTGCCTAAAATGCAAGTGTGCCTCCGATAGCTTTCCCTTGGCTTTTATGGATTATATTTCGACCCTAAAAGAATCTTTTGCGCGTCGTTTTCGTGGATGAGGTCCGTCAGACTCATGCCCGGATTGTTCTCCATGTAATGGCTGATGATTTGCCATCCCAACCAAACGGCTGCTCTTCCCGGCGCATTGTATTTCTCTGTGGAGAAGTATTTGGTGGCTCCTGACATGATGATGAAATCTGTGATGACCTTGTTGTCTGTCTCGAACAGTAGGTTCTTTTCCCTTAGGTAGTTCCACATGTTCGCTTCATTCTTTTCGCACCATTCCCACTCGTCCTTCGTGTAGCCGATGATGTTTGTCGCGTCTTCGCCGGGCAGTATGGCTTCGGTGATGTAGAGCATCTTGCCGAGGTAGAGTAGGTTGTCGAGCAGATTCCCCGCCTCAATCTCAAGAGGGAAGTGCTCGCAGGTGCACTCGTAGATGGCGTCCGTCACTATCCGCTCACGCCTCAGATTCTTGATCTGGTATTGGTAGATGCCGGGCACGTATTGGTAGTTCTTGTAGTCCTCTCCGAGGAAGTATTCGAGCGACACGTACAGGGTGTTCTCGTCGATGCTTAGATAGTCTCCGAAGCCTGAGAAGATGTAGAAAATGTTCTGTGGTATCTCATAGCCTGGAATGAGCTGTTGCGCCCGTGAGAAGGCTTTCGTGAAGTAGGCGTTGAGGTCGGACACCTCTTGGTACTTCTCCTGACAATCCTTGTAAAGATCGTGGTAAGCTTCGTTGGAGAGGAAGAGGTAGAAGAGTGTCTCGTCGGCGACGTCGTATCCGCTGGATAATTCGCCTAACATCATGAGGTAGTGCTTGAACTGCTCAGGATACTTTCCCTTGATCTGCTCGATCTTCTGCCGTAGGCAAAGGGAGTCTTCGTCGGGAATGTCCACCTTCAGCAAGTCGTAGTCGCCAACCACAGCAGGTCTGTGGATGCAGTTGTCCAACTCGTAGATGACTTGGTCGAATCGCTCGTAGTTGATGGTTGCTTCCGCTTGCTGCGTCTCCTGCTCCTTGAACCGGTTCTGATGACCGCCGTTGCAGGCGGAGAATAGGGCCATGGCGCCTAAACATGCGGCTATTGTTGCATTCCTTCTCATCCTTCTCCCTCCTATTGATTTGAAAAAAGAGGAGACGTTCGTCACGCCTCCTCCCTGCTTGTTTGATTATTATTTCGCGTAATATTTCTCTTTCAGCGCCTTGATGTCGTCGCTGAGGATGTAGTCGTCGTAGTCCATGCGCTTGTCGATCGCACCGTTAGGGGTGAGCTCGATGACGCGGTTGCAGACCGTCTGGATGAACTCGTGGTCGTGGGACGACATGAGGATGTTCCCCTTGAACGTTTTCAGCGTGTTGTTGAAGGCTTGGATGGACTCCAAGTCGAGGTGGTTGGTCGGAGAGTCCAGCACGAGGCAGTTGGCGTTCTTCAGCATCATCCTGGAGATCATGCAACGCATCTTCTCACCTCCCGAAAGCACGCTGGCTTTCTTGTAGATCTCCTCGCCGGAGAAGAGCATCCTGCCGAGGTATCCCCTCACGAACGACTCGTTGGTGTCTGGCGAATACTGCGCCAACCAATCCACCAGTTTCATGTCCGTGTTGAAGAAATCGGTGTTGTCCAACGGCAGGTAGGCGGAGGTGATGGTCACGCCCCACTTGTATGTTCCTGTGGTTGGCTTCAGCTTCTCGTTGATGATCTCGAAGAAGGCGGTCATCGCCCTCGGATCATGCGAAAGAAAGACCACCTTGTCGTCCTTCTCTACATTGAAGCTGACGTTCTTGAAGAGCACATCGCCCTCTGGCGTGGTGTAGGAGAGGTCGTTCACCTCGATGATTTGGTTGCCCGGCTCACGTTCCGGCGTGAAGATGATGCCTGGGTATTTACGTGTGGATGGTTGGATCTCTTCGATGTTCAACTTCTCCAACATCTTCTTTCTACTGGTTGTCTGCTTGGACTTCGCCACGTTCGCGCTGAATCGTTGGATGAACTCCATCAACTCCTTACGCTTCTCCTCGGCCTTCTTGTTCTGCTGTGCCTGCTGACGGAGGGCCAACTGGCTGGACTCGTACCAGAAGCTGTAGTTACCGGCGAACATGGTGATCTTACCGTAGTCGATGTCCACCGTGTGCGTGCAGACTGCGTCGAGAAAGTGACGGTCGTGGGATACGACCAACACGGTGTTCTCGAACTCAGCCAAGTAGTTCTCCAACCACATGACGGTCTCGAGGTCGAGGTCGTTGGTAGGCTCGTCGAGCAACAGGTTGTCCGGCTTGCCGAAGAGCGCTTGCGCGAGCAATACGCGGACCTTCTCCTTACCGCTGAGCTCCTTCATCAGTTTGTAGTGCAGGTCTTCCTTGATGCCCAATCCGCTCAACAGAGCTGCGGCGTCGCTCTCGGCGTTCCATCCGTCCATCTCGGCGAATTTCTCCTCTAATTCAGAGGCGCGTATACCGTCCGCGTCGGAGAAGTCCTCCTTGGCGTAGAGCGCATCCTTCTCCTGCATCACGTTCCATAGCGGTTCGTGTCCGCGCAGAACGGTCTCGATGACGGTACATTCGTCAAACTGGAAGTGGTCCTGTTTGAGCACGGAGAGGCGCTCGCCCGGTGCGATGGTGATGGTTCCCTTGGTCGGGGTCAGCTCTCCGCTGACGACTTTCAGAAAGGTTGATTTGCCGGCACCGTTGGCACCGATGATTCCGTAACAGTTACCACCTGTGAATTTGAGGTTCACATCTTGAAAAAGTATTCGTTTGCCGAATTGTACTACAATGTCTGAAGCAGTTATCATAAATTTTTCCTTTTGTTTTCTGTCCGCGAATTTACTATTTTATTCTCTATTCTCAAATTCGTAGAGGGATCCTTCTGTTTTATCGCTGCGAATTCTTCATTTAGCTCATACAATATCCTTTTCCATTGCTTCTCCCGCAAAACATATCATAAACCTGTTGGTTGAATTAAATTCATAATAAAAACATAAAAAGAGTTGTGTGTTTTATTGATTTTTAGTGTTTTAGTAATGTAAAATTAAATAAATGCCATTGTCTTAGATATGTGCGACTTCATTACAATTTTAGAAAAATTCTTGGAATTTGCAAACAATTTCAAAACCCATAGGACAAGTTATATATGCTCTATTCTAATTCATCCAACGGGTTCCCTTAGATATAAAAATTTATCGAGGATAGAGAACTCCTTCTCCTGCTTTATTTGTAATTTTGCGGAAAATTTAATTCTTAAGTAGTTAGGTATGCGTTGTCGATTTATTTGTTTGGGTCTTGCCCTTGGTTGCCTCTCCTGTGGCTCTTCGAAAAGTACAGCACAAAGCGATAGTACAAACACTGAGGTGAAGGTGGTGTCCGACACTCTTGCGCGGAATGAATCTTCCGTCGCCAATCCGGAGCGTGAAACTGCGCCGGTGGTTGCCCCGAAGAGCGAGGTCTCCTCTTTCTCCGTGGGTTCGGTCTCTTTCCGAATGGTGAAGGTGAAGGGCGGTTCCTTCGTGATGGGGGCCACGCCTGAGCAGTCGGGTGAGGCGACAACGGAGGAGAAGCCTGCGCATAAGGTCTCATTGCCTGATTACTGGATCGGCGAGACGGAGGTCACCCAAGCGCTTTGGACGGCGGTGATGGGTTCCTGCCCCTCTCAGCTGCAGATGAAGGGGGATAGCCTTCCTGTGGCTTGTGTTTCCTGGAAAGATTGCCAACAGTTCATCTCTAAGTTGAATGCCTTGACAGGCAAGACATTCCGTCTGCCCACGGAGGCGGAGTGGGAGTTCGCTGCCCGTGGGGGTGTGGAGAGCAAAGGCTACAAGTACAGTGGCGGCAATACGCTCGCCGAGGTGTCCCGTTGTGATGTCTATGCCTCTGATTTGTACTATAATGTGGCAAGTTATCGCCCGAACGAGTTGGGCATTTATGATATGAGCGGCAATGTCGCCGAGTGGTGTGAGGATTGGTATGGTGCTTATGCGGAAGACGAACAGAGCTCTCCGAAGGGACCTAAGACGGGCGAGGTGCGCGTCTCCCGTGGCGGAGGCGGTACGTTGGGCGCACCGTTCTTCCGTGTCTCATCCCGCGATGGTGGTGCGCCGGATCGTTGGTTCTATCATGTCGGTTTGCGCTTGGTGACCTCTGCGGACTGATGCCTGCGAATCAGTCGGTTAGTGTTTCCCATTGGATTTCTTCGTCCCGCTTGAACCAGGTGAGCTGCTTTTTCGCGTAGTGGCGGCTGTTCTGCTGGATCATCTGCTTGGCGTAGTCTAGGGTCCAGTTGCCGTCGAAGTATTCGAACAACTCCTTGTAACCCACGGTGTTGAGGGCGTTGAGCTCTCTGTGGGGATAGAGTTGCCTTGCCTCTTCCACGAGACCCTCCTCGAACATTTTATCCACCCTTTTGTTGATGCGCTCGTAGAGCTCCTCCCTTGGGCGCACGAAGCCTATCTTCTCTATCTTGAAGGGACGTTCCTTCTTGCTCTCCGTGCGGAAGGAGGAAAAGGGTTTCCCTGTCTGCAGGCATATTTCCAAAGCATGTTTGATGCGTTTATGGTTCATTGGGTCCACTTGCCTATAGTAAGTCGGGTCGAGCATCTTCAGTTCGTTGCGGAGGCTCTCCACGCCCTCCTTGGCCAGCCGTTGGTCCAGTTCCTTCCGTAGCTCCTCGTCGATCTTGGGGATGTCGTCTATTCCCTTGCATACGGCGTCGATGTAGAGCATGGAACCGCCCACCATCAGCACGGTGTCGTGCGTCTGGAAGAGTTCCTCGCACTTGGCGAGGGCCTCTATTTCGAATCTGCCGCAGCTGTAGTAGTCGAAGATGGAGAGGTTGCCCACGAAGTGGTGGGGCACACGTTTCAGTTCCGCCTCGGTGGGTGCGGCCGTGCCGATCTTCATCTCTCGGTACATCTGCCTGGAGTCGCAGGAGATGATCTCCGTGTGCAACTCTTCCGCCATGCGGAGGCTCCTTTCCGTCTTGCCTACGCCTGTGGGGCCTAATAGGATGATCAGTTTCTTTTCCATGTGGCGAAGATACAAAAAAAGCGTGGGGGATGCCCACGCTTTTTGCTTATTGTCGTACTTTTGATTAGAACCAACGTACGTAGCAGAAGTCTTGACGGTGAGCCAAGTCCTTGTTGTTCGGGAACATACGGAATGCGTATTTGAATGTTCCGGAGCGTGAAACCCTATCCTCCAACTTGAAGTAGAGCTTCGTACCCTCTTCTTTCACAAGCTTCATCTCCTTCACCTCGTCGATCTTATCGTTGTTGCTGTTGTCTTTCATCGTGGAGACGAAGTCGATACCTAACCTATTGTCGTTCAATCCTTTGGTATCTACGATCACCTCAGCTACATACTTGTCGCCCACCTCTGGGTTCTCCGTCAGTTTGTCGGAGACGGTAGCGGAGACGATTTCGATCTGATCCCAATGCTCTGCGACCTTCTCCTTCCAAGCCGCGATCTCCTTCGCTTTGGCGAAGTTGTTGTCAATCAGCTTGTTGAAGCGTTCACGCAATGGGTTGTAGAACTTTCTCGTGTAATCGTCGATCATACGCTTGGTGGTGTAGTTCGGAGCGATCATGGCGATGGAGTTCTTGATGGTCTTCACCCATTCAGGAGAGTAGCCCTTGCTGTTCGTAGCGTAGAACATAGGGATGATTTCGTTCTCTAAGATGCTGTAGATCGTTGCGGCATCCAACTGGTCTTGGTGACCTTGGTACTCGTAGGTGCGTTTCTCGGTCAATGCCCATCCTGCGCCCTCGCGGTAGCCTTCCAACCACCATCCGTCTTTCACGGAGAAGTTGATGACACCGTTCATCAAGGCCTTTTCGCCGGATGTTCCGGAAGCCTCAAGCGGACGGGTAGGGGTGTTCAACCAGATGTCCACGCCGGAGATCAGTCGTTTCGCCAAAGCCATGTCGTAGTTCTCCAGGAAGATGATCTTGCCTTGGAACTCAGGTTGGCGGGAGATCTCCACGATTCTCTTGATCAAGCCTTGTCCTGCGCCATCCGCAGGGTGAGCCTTACCTGTGAAGATGAATTGAACCGGACACTTAGGGTTGTTGACGATCTTAGCCAAACGCTCCAAGTCCGTGAAGAGCAGGTGCGCACGCTTGTAGGTGGCGAAACGACGACCGAATCCGATGGTCAAAGCCTCTGGATTGATGCTCTCCAATATCTTGATGATGCGGGAAGGATCCCCTTGGTTTCTCAACCAGTTGTCTTGGTACTTCACCCTGATGTAGTCGATGAGCTTCTTCTTCAGGCTCTTCTTGATGCTCCAGATCTTCTCGTCAGGCACGGAGTATATCTTCTCCCAGATGGCCATGTTGGACTGGTCTTTGTAGAAGGATGAGTCGAACGTCTCGATGTAGAGCTTCTTCCACTCGTCCGCCGCCCAAGTAGGCATGTGCACACCATTGGTGACATAGTTGACGTGTGACTCCTCAGGGAAGTATCCCTTCCAGATGTTGGCGAACATCTTCTTGGAGACCTCGCCGTGCAACCAGCTCACACCGTTCACCTCTTGACAGGTGTTGCAAGCGAAGACGCTCATGGAGAATTTCTCTCCCTTGTCGCCTGGGTTCTCGCGGCCGAGATCCATCAGTTCGTCCCAAGAGATGTTCAGCTTTTGGGCGTAGTGGTACATGTATTTCCCGAAGAGACCTTCGTCGAACTTGTCGTGACCCGCAGGCACTGGTGTGTGTACGGTGTAGAGGGAAGAGGAGCGAACCACCTCGAAAGCCTCTTGGAAGCTCAATCCCTTCTGGTTGATGTAGTAGTTCAGCCGCTCCACGTTGATGAGCGCCGCATGGCCCTCATTGCAGTGGTACGTGTCGTGTTGTATGCCCAATCTGTTGAGCAACAGCACTCCACCGATACCGAGCATGTACTCTTGCTTCATTCTGTTCTCCCAGTCACCTCCATAGAGTTGGTGGGTGATGGAGCGGTCATATTCAGAGTTCTTCTCGATGTCGGTATCCATCAGGTATAGGCTGATTCTTCCGACAGAGACCTTCCATACGTTAGCGTAGATGGTGCGGTCGAAGAAAGGCACTTCGTGTACGAGCGGGTTGCCGTTCTCGTCCTTTACTTGGCTGATAGGCAACGTGTTGAATATCTGAGGCTCGTAGTTGGCGATCTGCTCACCGTTCATAGAGAGTGTTTGGGTGAAGTAACCGTATCTGTAGAGGAAGCCGATGGCGGTCATGTTGACGTTGCAGTCGCTCGCCTCCTTCAGGTAGTCGCCTGCGAGTACGCCCAAACCTCCCGAGTATATCTTAATGATGTCCGTCAAACCGTACTCCATGGAGAAGTATGCCACGGAAGGTTTCTTCGGATCCTTCGGCTCGTTCATGTACTTCTCGAACTTGTCGTACACGGAGTTGATCTTTCCTAACAACTCGTCGTCTTTCTCTATCTTCTCCAATGTGTCGATTTTGACTCTTTCCAGGAATAAAACAGGGTTGTTGCCCACTTTTTCCCACAGTTCTTTGTCGCACTCCTTAAAGAGGTCTTTCGCCTCACTATTCCATACCCACCAGAGGTTTTCCGCTATTTTGGTGAGCTTTTCCAACTTTGCAGGAACTTTCGCTTTCGTGTTGATTTCCTTCCAAGTAGGATAGTTTGATTGGTTGATTTTTACTTTCATGTCTTCTTATTTATTTTTTAATTTTGTATTCTTGTTTTTGTCCTGAAGGGCGATTTTGAAGGCCTCTTCGTAGTATTTCACGAATTTCGTCCATGAACATCCGTCTGCGATTTTCTTCGCTTTCGAGCGGGTCTTTTCCACCTCTTTGGCGTTCATGGAGGCGAATTTTTCTATCTCTCCCTTAATCGTTAAACTTGCCTCGTGGTAGTTGTGGTCGTTTCGGTTGACAACAGCCACCCCGTTGGTGATGTCCACTTCTTGCTCGGAGACCCATAGGCCGAAGCCCGCCAAGTTGGTGGTGATGGTCGGGATGCTGAAAGCCGCGCTCTCCAGAGGGGTGTAGCCCCAAGGCTCGTAGTAGGAGGCGAAGACGGTCATGTCTAATCCGATGAGCAGTTCGTAGTAACTCTTGTTGAAGATACCGTCGTCTCCGTTCAGGTAGCTGGGAACCAGTATCACCTTCACTGTCTTTCTCTCCTCGTTGGTGAACGAGTAGGCCTGGATGGTGCCGTATAGTTGGTCGTCCGCCACGTTGTATATGTCATGGGTGATGTTCCTCCTGAACAACGTGTAGATGGGGTTGCGTTCGCTCATCCGTTGCTGCAGGTCCTTGCGTGGACCGATGTTCCATCCCGGCACTAATATGAAGGCTATCGTCTCACGCTGGTAGTTCGGGTCTTCGGACAATTTCTTGAGGGAATCCAGGAAGATATCTATTCCTTTGTTCCTGAACTCGTATCGTCCGCTCGTTCCGATGAGCAGCGCGTCGTCCGACACTTTCCTTCCGATTAGGTTCTCCGCCACGTTCTTGAGGGTGGCGCGAGCCTCCTTCCTTGCCTTGTCGTATTCCTTCCCTTGTGGGATGAATCCGCTTTCGAATCCGTTCGGGGTGACGATGGAAGGGCTTTTCTCTAACAGTTGCTCGCTCTCCTTTGCCGTCAGTTCGCTCACGGTGGTGAAGCAATCCGCATGGTGTGCGGCCTTCTTTTCCAGCGAGTGTTTGGCCTGCACGTTCAGTTCGTTGGCCATTTGGTCGCCGTTATACTTGTCGAAGTACTCGTACAGTTGCTTGTTGTTGAAACAGATGGATCGACCGACCGTTGTCGCATGGGTGGTGAACACCGTGCGTAGGAACGGACAGTGTCCTTTGCAGTAGAGCAGACCGGACGCAGTCGTCCACTCGTGGAACTGTGCGATGCTCAGTCTATCCGTCAGCTTGTTGTATTGACAGAAATGCTCTATGGTTTTGGCGGATGCGAGTCCGAACGTGACCGCCTCGTTGTAGTCGCCGTAAGCCTTGAGCGAATCGACTTGAAATTTGTCCCACATCTCGTAGAGGTAACTGTTCAGTTGCCCGGAAAGCGGTTGGAAGTCCACAAGTAGCGCAAGAGGATTCCCTGGAATGTTCCATCGTCCGACTTTCACGGTGACGCCCGTTTCCTCCTTGTAGGCTTTCGCCCAATCTTTGTAGGTCTTTTTGTCTTCTTTGAATAGAAGTTTATTGTCGGCTCCGAAGTGGGGACCGACGTATATGAGGTTATCTCCGTGAATGTCGTGCAATGACTTGGCTTGTGTGGACAATACGGTGTAGATTCCGCCAATTTTGTTGCATACTTCCCAACTCGTTTGGAATACGAGTTCGTTTGTTTGGTTTTTTCCCGTTTTCGCCACCATTCTATCGCTTTTTTACATATAACACAAAGCAAAGATAAGAAAATTTTTCTATTCTTATGGTTGTAATGCAATAAATACCATTGATTTTTGTTGGAATGTGTTTTGGAGCGTCATGCGGATTGCATGGCTTGTTGACTTTTTACCGCCGTGTTAATCCCAGGATGGGTAATCTGTCGCCGTTGTGCGCTTCTCCCACTTCAGGTCTTGTAGCATGGAGGAGTTGACGCCTATGTGGAAGTTGAATCCTTGGTTGCTTCCGAATGGGATGAAGTTTAGGCTCGCCGACCAGCAGTGCAGGTTCCTGGAGATGCCGCAGGAGGTGTAGGAGAGTTCTTTGTTGATGAAGTCGTAGCCCGAACTGAAGGAGAAGCTCCAGTTTTCCGTGAAACTAAAGTTCCCCGAGAAGTTTAGGGTCTGCGTCAGCCGTTGGATGAACTCCAACCTCTCCTTGTCGAATAGGTAGTCTCCGTAGGCGATGGAGTAGGAAAAGTTCACGTTCCAAGGCAGTTTGTATTTGAAGTAACCGTCCTTGTCGTAATTGCTGTCCGTCTTTTCTTCGTTCTTTGTAGATTCCGCCATCTGGTTGTCCAGCATGTCATCCACAGTCTCCGCATTGTAGTCGATCTCTTCTTCCTCCTTCTCCTTTTTTTTCTTCGCCTTCTTGAATAGGTTGTTGTTGAAGGAGTAGTTGAATGATGTCCTTGCGTTTGTGAGGCGCGCCAATCGTCCGTTCCTTTCCATCTCCGATGTGGTGGATTTGTAGTATTGGCCGCTTTCGTCGAGTTTGTAGGTGTACGGACAGAAGCTACCGCTCACGTTCAAATATATGTTCCTCGGAAATTTCAGACGCAGTGACGAGGAAATGTCCGACCATGGTGTCTCGTCTTCCTCGGCGAACATGTTGTAGCCGGTGGAGAAAGAGAGGTTGTCTATGAGAGATATCTTCTTGTAGCCCGTGGAATCCTTGTCGGTCCGCACCTTCATTTCAATATTGTTGCTGACGCTCAGGTTGATGACGCCGCTTCCGTTGCTGCTCGGTCCTCCGTAGTAGTTGCCCGTGTAATAGCAGTATTTGGTGGTGTCGATGGAGCCGTCTCTCAACACCTTATAGTAATTGCAGTAGTAATCTTGTCCGAAGGAAGGGTAGGGATGGTCCATCTTCGGGGTGAAGGTTACGCCTGCGCTTGGTTGGAACACGTGGCGTATCATGCTGATTTTCTTGCCGATGATTGGCTGGAAGAATCCGTATAATTGGGTGCTGAAGTTCAGGGAGGCGCTCATGTCGTTGATGCGGTAAAATCCGTTCTTGACATATTTGTCCACATCCTGCTCCTCGTTGTTCCATTGCTGTTCTGTCTTTTTGAAGTACCACTTCTCGCTGTAGTTGAAACTTGGCGTGATAATCAGGTATTTCAGTGCCGTATAGGATGCTCCGATGCTGGCTTGGTTTTTGATTCCGTTGTTCCAGTCCTTGATGATGTTCTGTTCGAGAAGTTTGTCCTGCTTCGTGGATATGTAGTTGTCGAAGTTCATGTTGTAGTTGAAGTATATCTTCTCGAACCATTTGTCTTTACCCGTCTTCTTCTCTCTCTTAAATGGATACAGACGTTGCATGTTGAGGTAGAGCGTTGGCAGCTTCAACGAGAGGGTGGAGTCGCTCTGACGTTGGTTCAGCGTGATGTTCGTCGTGAGGGAGAAGGGCGACTCTGGGAACCTGTAGGTGTAGTTGATGCTGGACGATTTGTTGTTTTCGCCGTACACGGATGGGTTATAGTGCGCGCTGGTGTTGTTCTTGTTGTAGGAGCTGGATGAGAAGTTGACCGAAGCCGAGAAGGTGCGGAATGGGTTCGCCTTCGGGTCTTGCGTGTGGGTCCACGTCACTTTCACGTCGTTCATCTGGGTGTAGTCGGGCATGCTCTTCTCGCTGTTGACGGTCGATTGGTAGCTGACGTACACGCTTCCGTTGAATTTATACCTCTTTTTGTAGCGCGTCGTTCCGTTCACGCCCCACGACCCCTTTGTGTAGAGGTCTGCCCGTAGCGCCAGATCGAAGTATTGGCTGATGGCGAAGTAGTATCCTCCGTTCCTGAGGTAGAAGCCGCGTGTGGACTCCTCTCCGAAGGTCGGCATCAAGAGTCCCGACGAGTATTTCTCTGAAAAGGGGAAGAATCCGAATGGTATCGCCAATGGCAGGGGAACGTCTTCGATGACCAGATATGCGGGACCCGCCACAATGTACTCCTTGGGCTTCACTTTGGCCTTTGTGAGGTTTAGGTAGAAGTGCGGGTGGTCGTGGTGGTCGCAGGTGGTGTATTTGCCGTCTTTCATCAGGAAGGTGTTGTCTTCCAATTTCTTGGCGGTCTCGCTGGTCACGTATCCGTCGCCCTGTTGGGTCACCACGTTGCGGATGATACCTTTCTTCGTCTCGTAGTTGAAGTCTATGCTGTGCGATTCGTAGCTTTCGTTGCCGTCCTTGAAGATAGGTCGGTTGGTCTCTGCCCCCGCCGAATCGTAGCCGCAGCGTGCGTGCACGATGGTGCTGTCCGTGTTCAACTCGATGTGGTCGGCGGTGAGCTCCATCTGCTGGTAGGTGATTTTCGCGTCTCCAAAAAGGAAGGCATGCCCGTCCGCATAGAAGATGATGGAGTCTTTCGCGAAGTAGTTCACGTTGGACTTCACCGCATCTTTGGAAATTTTAACTTTTTTTATAGTGCTGTCAGGGGTCTCCGTAGTGACTTTTAGGGTGTCATTCTCCGTTTTTTCCGCATGGATTTCTCCGATTTGGAGGGGGAATAACCCTGCGATGAATAGTAATAAATATGTTATGTATCTTTGTGCCAACAATTTACTTATTAACAAATGCGCTATAAATTTTATGCAAATCTAAGAATAATTTCCTATTTTTGCCATACAATTACTAAAAGATAGATTTTGGAAAAATTTTCTTCATATTTGAAGCGCATTTCCCTCTTGATTTGCCTTCCGTTTTTGGCGGTCGCCATGGTCATGGCCGCTGATAAGCCTTTTGTTGTCGTGATCGATGCCGGACATGGCGGGAAGGACCCTGGCGCGTCTGGCTTTGTCCTGAAGCTGAAAGAGAAGGACATCAACCTGAAGACTGCCCTCAAGTTGGGAGACTTGCTCTCCAAGGAGAAGAATGTGAAGGTGCTATATACGAGGAAGAAGGATGTGTTCATTCCTTTGGACGACCGTGCCCAAATCGCTAATAAGGCGAAGGCGGACCTCTTTATATCCATTCATGTCAATGCCGCCGAGAACCGTTCCGCAAGGGGTACAGAATCGTATGCCGTCGGTTCATCCTCCGCCAACTTGGAGGTCGCGAAACGTGAGAATGCCGTGATGTTGTATGAGTCCGACTATAAGACGAAGTACCGCGGCTTCGACCCGAACAGTACGGAGTCTTATATCATGTTTGATTTTCTGCAATCCAAGTATATGGAACAGAGCGTCTCCTTCGCTTCTCATGTCGAGGATAATTTCACGAAGATGGGAAGGTCGAGCCGTGGCGTCAAACAGGCCGGGTTCTGGGTGCTGAAACAGGCTGCCATGCCCGCTGTGTTGGTCGAGTTGGGGTATATCTCGAACAAAGAGGAGGAGGCTTTCTTGGCGAAGGATAAGAACTTGGACAAGTTGGCCGGGGCCATCGCTAAAGCTTTCGTGCAGTACAAGAATAAACGTGACAAGCGAAATACGGACGGCTATAAGGATGTCGATTCCAAAACCAAGAAGGAGGAGCCTGTTGCCGTGAAGGAGAAGAAAGAGAATGTCGAGCCGGCGCAGAACGAGTCGCGGAACGTGACGCCATCGGAGGTGAAGGAGAATAAACCGGCTGAAGTTAAGTCGGATGCTCCATCTGACCAGCAGACAGAGCCTGCCAAGAACACCGAGGTGGATAACTCGTCCAAACCGGCTTCACCGCAGGTGGTGCCGGAACCCGCTAAGAACGACGCGAAACAGCAACCTTCGCTCGATGCGAAGACCCCTCAAATCTATTTCGCCGTGCAGTTCTGTAGCGCAAGTTCACCTAAACCACTCGATTGCAGGGATTTCAAGTCATGCGTGCCGGCGCAGGAGTTCGTCGAGACGGGCACGTTCAAATATAAGTATGTCTATGGACGTGCCGCAACTTTCGAAGAGGGCGTGAAACTGAGGGACGAGGTGAAGAAGGTCTTCAAGGATGCCTTCCTCGTCGTGATCAAGGACGGGAAAAAATTGCCTATGGAAGAGGCGAGACAATATTTCAGAAGTGCAACAAAGTGATAATTAGATGTTAAAATTATTAAGGATATGAATTTCAAAATTAGCAAAGAACTTCAAATTGGATTGTTGGTGATCATAACCCTGGCGGTTACTTTTTTCGGAGTGAATTATTTGAAGGGAATAAACATCTTTAACCCGACTAATTATTACTACCTTAAGTTAGATCGCATCAATGGCTTGGTCGAGACGAACGATGTCACGATCCGTGGCTATAAGGTGGGTCTGGTGAAGGAAATCATCTACGACTATGACAATCCTGCTTCCGATGTGCTGGTTGTGCTGCAGGTGGACGATGACCTGAAGATTCCTGTGGGCTCTAAGGCTGCCTTGGTATCCGCCTTGGTGGGTTCCCCTTCCATAGAACTGCATCTGAACGCTTCCTGCGACCAGATATACAAACGGGGCGACACAATCGACTCTTATATTGACGAAGGTGTGTTTAACTCTATCACAGAGGAGATTATGCCTCGTATCCAAACCATTATCCCTCAACTCGATTCCTTGATCGTGTCTCTGAATATGATCGCGCAAAACAGGACAATCGAGTCTTCCTTGGCGAACATCAATAGTATTACCAAAAACCTCAACCATGCCTCCGTGGGCATCAATAAGATCGTGGATAAGGATGTTCCGTTGCTTTGCAGCAATATCAACGGGGTGATGGGCAACTTGAGCGTGGTCAGCTCTAATCTGAAAGCTGTGGATTTCAAAACCACCATCAGCCAGTTGAACAGGACTCTTATTGGGGTTCAGGGCGTCACGGATAAGTTGAATAACGGTTCGGGAACCCTCGGTTTGTTGCTCACGAACCGCGAATTATATGATAATTTGAATACTACAGTCGGGAGCGCCAATGAGCTCTTGGTTGACCTGAAAGCACACCCTAAACGTTACATCAATGTCTCCGTTTTTGGACGGAAAAATGAATAAAAATTCATAGATGTTTTTAAACGGTTAGATATGAACATCTTAATAGATCATTCGTTCTGTAAGTTGTTTATTGTCAGTTAGTTAGTGTATAAATTTGAATTACAGATAATTAAGTTTTTTTTTATTTAACAAGCGATTTTGAGTTTTTTTTTTGAAAAAATTCGACAAAATTTGTAATGCAAATTGAAATGTGAATGAATAGCGCATTTCGGGAATTTTTGAAGGATTTTTTCCCGATGCCATGTGTTAATATGAACGAGTATAAAGAAATGGAAGTAAAAGATCATGTCCGTTTATGGAATGAATGTCTGGCGGTAATCAAAGACAACATACCGTCATCCGCTTTTGAGACGTGGTTCAAGCCAATCGTCCCGGAGAGTTGGGAGAATATGACAATGACCATAACCGTTCCGAGCAATTTTTATGCGGAGTTTTTGGACGAGCATTACAGCGACTTGCTGAAGAGGACCTTCACTCGTGTGATGGGTAAAGGCACAAAGCTTGTGTATAGCATCATCCAGGAGGCCGCCACGCAGACCACGGTAGAGCGTAACAGCGGGCATGTGATCCCTGTGAAGGAATCTTCCAGCGCGGATTCTTACAATCCGTTCCCGGAACGCTCTAATAGGAAACGGATCGAACCACAGTTAAATCCTCATTATACTTTCGAAACCTTTGTGGAGGGTCCATGCAATAAACTCGCTCGTTCTGCAGGTATGGCCATCGCTGAGGCTCCCGGAAAGAATACCTTCAACCCTATCTTTATATATGGCGGCTCTGGCTTGGGTAAGACCCATTTGGCGCAGGCCATCGGCTGGGCTACGTTGGAAAAACATCCGGAGAAGAAGGTGCTTTATGTCGATGCTAATAGATTCCAGGCCCAATATACGGACGCGCATCTGCGTAACTGCGTGAATGATTTCATTGCCTTTTATCAGATGATCGACCTCCTAATCGTTGACGATATTCAGTTTTTCGCGGGAAAGACGGGTACGCAAAACGTATTCTTCCAAATATTCAACCAACTGCAGCTGAACGGCAAACAGATCGTTCTGGTGGCTGACCAGTCCCCTAAGTTGTTGCAGGGCTTGGACGACCGTATGCTGACCCGCTTCCGTTGGGGATTGAACGTCGAATTGGAGCAGCCAAGTTCGGAGACGAGAAAGGCGATCCTTAAATCGAAGGTGAAAACGGACGGACTTACCATCCCGGACAACGTGATCGACTACATCGCCGAACATGTGTCCGACAGCGTGCGCGAATTGGAAGGGGTCGTGAATTCCCTCCTCGCACAGTCTACATTGACGGACGCCGAGATCAACATGGATCTGGTCAGCCGCGTGGTTAGCTCCTTGGTATCCACCCCGGAGAGGGTGATCTCGGTATCTTCCATCCAAGAGCTCGTCTGCAACTATTACGGGCTGGAACCTCGTATGCTGCAGTCTAACTCCCGTAAACGCGAGGTGGTGCAGGCAAGGCAAATCGCCATGTTCCTTTCCCGCAAGTACACGAAGGTCTCTTTGTCGAGTATCGGTGAACAGATCGGTAACCGAGACCATGCGACGGTTCTATACGCCTGCAAGGCGATTCAGAACCTCGTGGAGGTGGACAAGGAGGTGCAACGCAGCGTGGACGCCATCGAATCTTCTTTGAAGTGATAATTTTTTTAGTATATTTGTCGCATTAATTGTAACTAACTGAGGAATGGTTTTTAAGTTTATCCTTTTGTCCGATGAAGTGGACGACTTTTTGAGGGAAATAGACATCGACTCCGATGCTACTTTCTTGGAACTGAATAACGCTATTCTGGATAGTGTCGGTTATGCGAAAGATCAGATGACCTCTTTCCTGATCTGCAACGACTATTGGGAGGCGGAGCAAGAGATCACATTGATGGAGATGGATACCTCTTCCGATGTGGACAGTTTGGTCATGGACCGTGTACGCGTCGAGGAATTTGCCTCCGAGGAGGGACAGAAGCTGCGCTTCGTCTTCGATGTGATGAACGAACGTTCCTTCTTCATGGAACTGAAAACGGTCAAAACTCGTGAATCGTTGCCGGCTCCGGTCTGCAAACGCTCGAAGGGTAATCCGCCTGCTCAGATACTCGACGGTTTGTTCATGGATATCCCTGAACAGAAGGCGGGCGACCTCGACATGGATGGCTTGGATGACTTCGGCGATGGTGAGGATTTCAACGAGGATGAACTCGATAACCTCAGCATCAATGACAACTATTTCGAGGACCAAATGTGATTCAGTTTGCTTGTTTTGTCTGCGATATAAGGATTTTCTAAGAGTTAATTCTAAATTTGACTGAATATTTTTTTTAGTTGTCCGATAAATGCTTATTTTTGGACATGATTTAATACCATTAAAATAGACTGCATATGAAAAGGTGTTTTTTGGCTATAATCGTTTTGCTCGTGTCCGCTCTCTCTTATAGTGCCTTCGCACAGAAAAAGGTGAACGGAAAGGTGTTGACTGAGGTCAAGGAATGGCGCATGGAAAATGGCAAGAAGAAGTTGGACCACGTCACGAAATATGACGCTCAGGGCAATAAAACGGAAGAAATAGAGTTCACGAAAGTGGGCGACCAAAAGTCGCGCACAACCTATAAATACAACGAAAAGGGAAAGTGCACCGAAGAACAACACTTCGACGAGTACAATAAGTTGGAGAAGACCGTACAGTTCCAGTACAACGAGTTTGGCAAGAAACAGTACGCCAAGGTCCTCTTCCCTAACGGTAAATTGAAGTCGGAGAAGGTGTACGAGTACATCACGGAATAAACGGAAATGGAAGACAACGTTGGTGTCATAACGGATAAGGTTGTCGCTCTCGATAAGGGCGCGTGTGTTGCTGGTGACGGTGCCTTGATGCCGAAAATGTCTGACGTCGTTGAATCGATCGACGGCAAACTCGCGGCGCTTGCTCCTATCACGTTGGAGGAGATGAGCGGCATACGTCTGATGAACAGAATCGACACGAAATTCCTCGTGAATGTGGCGAATCTGCCGACGTTGCTGGAGATGGCGAAGGAGGACTATTACGTGCAACGTATCGGCGACCTGCGCAAAGCGTTCTATCGTACGCTCTATTACGATACCCCCCAGGCCACCATGTATGTCGTCCACCAAGACGGGAAACTCAACCGCCAGAAGATCCGTGTGCGCGAATACGTTGAATCCAACTTGATGTTCCTGGAAGTTAAGACGAAGAACAACAAGGGCAGAACCTCCAAGAAACGTATCACCGTGACGGACGAGAATGTCCTGCACAATGAAGAGGCCATCGCTTTCCTCGACGAGAAGTCTAAGTTCAAAATGAACGAAATAGATTTCCGCCTTAGAAATAGCTTCTTCCGCATCACGTTGGTGAACAAGGAGAAGTCGGAGCGTCTGACCATCGATTATAACATCAATTTCGAGAACTGCGTCACCGGAACGAAAAACACGATACCTAAGTTGTGCATCGTCGAGGTGAAACAAGACGGTAACGCCCATTCCCACTTCAAGGATTACCTCGCTTCCCTGCGCATTAAAAAGCGCAGCATCAGCAAATATTGCTTGGGCATGGTGTTGACGGACCCTTCCATTAAGTATAACCGGTTTAAGGAGAAGGTCAGATACATCAACAAACTTTGATGCTTCGCCTCGCTTCTTTTACCATTTAATATGACAAGAACAAATAACAATTTATAATACTTAAGCAAGTATGAGTGATTTCTTTTCAAGTATCGGCGAGTTGGCGATTTTCGGTACTCCTCTCGTGAACGCGGAGGGCATTTTTCAGTTGCTTCTCCGTTTTGGACTTAATTTCTTAGTCACCTCGTTGATCATCGTATGGCTGTATTACCGTAAGTCTAAGAGACGTGATTATGTGTTCACTTTCACTTTAATCAGTACGACTGTCTTCCTCCTGATTTTCCTTCTGGGAAGCGAGAAGCTCCAGTTAGGTCTGGCGTTGGGTCTCTTCGCCATCTTCGGCATCATCCGTTATCGTACGGATACCGTGCCAATTCGTGAGATGACCTATCTCTTCCTCATCATCGGACTTTCCGTCATCAATGCGTTGGCCGTCAGCGTAAGTTATGTGGAGCTCTTCCTCACTAACTTCATCTTCGTTTTCATGACTTGGCTGATGGAGATGACCCGTATCGTCTCGAAAAGTTCATGCAAACTGATCAAATACGAGAAAATCAGCCTTATCACCCCTGATAAGTATGACGAGATGGTGGCTGATATCAAACAACGTACCGGACTGAATATTACGAAATGTGAGGTCGGTTATATCGATTTCTTGAAGGATACGGCTTTGATAAAGGTTTATTATGAGTCTAATTCAAAGGAAATCAATACGATAGACCAAATAACAAGGCCTAAGGATTTTAATGGATAATTCATCTTTCGCATATTTTAGAAATCGTTTGATTGTCTTGCTTGTCACTTCCTTTTGCTGCTCTGGCATCGCCTGGGCGGGGGGTGACGAGCAGGACTTTGCCTCTTCTGTGAGTTTCTCCGTGTCGAAGCGTTTCTTCAAACGACTGAATGTGGGACTCTCCGAGTCTGTCTCGATGCGTGATAACTCCACCGAACTGGACAAGTTCTACACGAAGGCGGACGTCTCCTACAATGTGGTGAAGGGTCTTTTGCGCGTCGGTGCGGACTACTACCTCATCGGTGCGGCGAATAAGAAGGATGATATCTATTTGAACCACCGCTATGGGGGCTACTTGCGCGTGAAGAAGGATGTGGCTAGATTCTCTTTCGGACTGAAGTCCAAGTACCAGATCACTTACCGCCCGGAAAAAAAGCAGCACAAACAGTACAAGGATGTTTGGAGAAATAAACTGTATGTGTCGACGAAGATCCGCAAGATTCACCTCTACCCGTGTGTCGGGGTGGAATCCTTCATCCGCACGAACAGTTACAAGGGCACATGCCTGACAAAACTGAGGTATGAGGGTGGCGCGAAATATGATTTCAACAAGCGTAATTCCCTGAAGGCGCTCTTCCGTTTCGACGACGGCATGAACGTCTCCCGTCCGAAGGATGTCTTCAGCGTCGTCTTGTCTTATTCGTTAAGTTTATGATGGTATGGGTGAAGGGAACGGTGCATCGGTTGTTAGTAGGCGTAGACTGCTGAAGGCGGGGGGATGGTTCGCATTGTTCAACTCGCTTTTGGTGTTTCTGATTTCCCTGAAGTATTTCACCCTCATCCCTGAGGATATCTGGAACGGACATGCGCTCTATATCTGCGCATACATTCTGACGCATTTCGTCTTTATCACCATTCTCCCGATATTCTTCATCTATCTTCCCGTCACCATCCTTTTGAGGAGCAATCGGGCGAGCCTTATCTGCGCCTCGCTCGTGGCGACGCTTTTCCTGATCATATTCGCATTGGACGCTTACATCTTTTCGCTCTACCGCTTCCACATCAATTCCTACGTGCTGGAACAGGTCTTCGCACCGGGAGCGACTCAGGTGTTCGAGTTCACGATTTCGCAATATTTCCTGGTCGGGGGCGTTCTCGTCGCTCTCTTCCTGATTGAAATGCTGATGTTCAAATTGGCTTTCCGCCTGGCGAATAAGATACCTAACAATATCATCTATGCGCTGATCGTCTTCTTCGGCTTGCTCATCTGCGTCGTCCAATGCAGACATGCGATGGCGCATGCGCGGAACGACCGTCGGCTCATTCTGCTGGACCGTTACTTCCCGGCCTGTGTCTCCCTCAATGCCAACCAACTGCTTTCCGCCGTGGGGATGGAGGTGGAGTCCACCACTGTCGCTACGGACTACCGGGGCAAGACATACGCTTATCCGAAGACCCCTCTTGTGAACACCCAATCGGGCAAGAATCTGATCGTCATCGCTTTCGACGCTTGGCGCGCGTCGACGATGGACTCGCTCTGCTCGCCTAATATCTACGAATTCTCGAAACGCTCTTCCCGTTTCCTCCGCCACTATAGCGGTAGCAATGGCACGAGGACGGGCGTTTTCTCTATGTTCTACGGATTGCCTGGCGTTTATTGGAGGGATTTCTGTGAACAGTCCATCCCGCCAGTACTCTTCTCCGCGATGAAGGAGAATGGATACGATGTACGTCTCTTCCCGAGCGCTTCCATGCTCAATCCTCCGTTGGATAAGTGCGTCTTCTCTATGTTCCCGGATCAGTGCGGTTCGGCGCCTGGTTTGAACGCTTGGCAGCGTGACGTGAACGTGGCGCAGGCTTTCCTGCAGTACCTGAATGGTAGGGGAGGGGATAGCGCACCATTCTTCTCGTTCCTCTTCTTCGATTCCCTGCACAGTATGATCAAACCGGAGGATTACACTGGTCCGTTCCAACCTTCCTGGGATTGCGCGCACTACGAGCGTCTCGGCAAGGATGTGGACCCGACGGAGTTCCTGAACCTCTACAAGAATATGGTTTACTATTTGGACTCTTTGGTGGGTAAAATCCTGACGGAGGTGGAGGCCAAAGGTTTGCTCGACAGCACGGTCATCGTCTTCACGGGCGACCATTCCCAAGAGTTCGACGACTGCCACCGTGCCTTCTGGGGCCATAACGGCAACTATTCCGCCGCCCAAATGCAGGTGCCGATGGTTTACTTCAATGCTAAGGATACGATTGTTTCTGATAGATGGACGGCCCACTACGATTTGGTACCGACCCTGATGAACGATCTTTTTGGCACTACGAATAAACCTTCCGACTACTCCATTGGTACCTCTCTCTTCGATACGACCGCCCATCGTGATTTCTTGCTGGTGGACAGCTATATCGGGGTCGGCATGGTCGACAGCTTGGGTACCATCACCAATGTCTACTATGATGGGGACTATTCCATCACCGACCGTAACCTTGTCGACCAGTTCGATGCGCCTTTCGATCGAGTTTTGTTCGAACGTGCGGAGACGCAAATCAAACAGTTCTGGAAGTGACAAATCCCAAGGAACTTTGGGGCGTTGGACTACATCCGTTTCGGGGCATCGGACATTTTTACCGCTCCCCCCAATCTTAATTTTTAATTCTTAATTCTTAACTCTAAAATCGCTTGTTTTTCTCCCGAAAAATGTCTTTTTTTGTATTCGAAAAATTGTGTTTTATTTTATATAACAATAATTAACAGATTATGATTTACACAAAAGAAGTGGAACAGATGTGTTCTGTTGCCAAGGGTCCTAACCATGGACCAGCTCCTATCCCTGAGGAAGGGAAATGGATTCAAGCGAAGGAGATTAAGGATATTTCAGGTTTGACGCACGGTATTGGTTGGTGCGCTCCTCAGCAAGGTGCGTGCAAATTGACCTTGAACGTGAAGAAGGGCGTCATCGAAGAGTGCTTGGTGGAGACCATCGGTTGCTCTGGTATGACTCACTCTGCCGCTATGGCGTCTGAGATCCTTCCAGGCAAGACTTTGTTGGAGGCTTTGAACACAGACTTGGTTTGTGACGCCATCAACACTGCAATGCGCGAGTTGTTCCTCCAAATCGTTTACGGTCGTACGCAATCTGCCTTCTCTGAGGGTGGTTTGGCTGTCGGTGCTGGTTTGGAAGACCTTGGCAAGGGCTTGATCGGTCAGATGGGTACACTCTACGGTACGAAGGCTAAGGGTACTCGTTACCTCCAGTTGACCGAGGGTTACATCACCAAGATGTTCTTGGACAAGGACAACCAAGTGTGCGGATACGAGTTCGTTCACATGGGCAAGTTCATGGACGCAGTGAAGAAGGGTGTTCCTGCCGACGAGGCTCTCAAGAGCGTGACTGGCACGTACGGACGTACGAAGAAGGAAGACGGTGCGGTTAAATCCATCGACCCACGTAAAGAATAATATTATTTACTATTGGACAATTTATTATTTACGATTTGATGGATGGACGATGAACAAGGATGAATTGAAGAGCAGACTGAAATCGTTCGCTTTGAGGATAGTTGTTCTGGTAGATAATATGCCGACAACAATCTCTTCGCAAGCATTCGCTCGTCAAATCATTCGTTCTGGAACCTCCCCTTTCGCAAATTACCGAGCCGCTTGTTTGGCTAAATCCGAAAAGGATTTTCTTAACAAGCTGAAAATGGTGGAAGAGGAACTGGATGAAACCTCTTGTTGGTTGGAGCTGATCGCAGAATCAGACATCGTTGCTGCTGATAGGTTGTCTTCCATACGAACTGAATGTGATGAACTGATGAAAATAATTGTCGCATCGATTCTTACTCATCGTAAAAACATGGATCGTAAAAACGTAAAGTCTATATAGTAAAGAGTAAATTGTAAATAAAAAAATAGTAAATAAGATTATGATTAGAGAAGTTAAATTTGAATCACAAGATCGCCGTATCAAGCAAATCAACGACTGCTTGAAGGCACATGGTATCAAGTCCATCGAGGAAGCTAACAAAATCTGCGACGCAGCAGGGTTGGATCCATACAAAACTTGCGAGGACACTCAGAAAATCTGTTTCGAGAATGCGAAGTGGGCTTACGTGGTAGGTACTGCCATCGCTTTGAAGGAAAAGGCTAAGAACGCTGTCGAGGCTGCTAAATACATCGGTGAGGGTCTCCAATCTTTCTGCATCCCTGGCTCTGTGGCTGATGACCGTAAGGTTGGTTTGGGCCATGGTAACTTGGCTGCCCGCCTCCTCTCTCCTGATTCTAAATGTTTCGCCTTCTTGGCTGGTCACGAGTCTTTCGCGGCTGCTGAGGGCGCTATCAAGATCGCTACGATGGCTAACAAGTCAAGACCGGCTAACAAGCCTCTCCGTTGTATCTTGAACGGTTTGGGTAAGGACGCCGCTATGATCATCTCCCGTATCAACGGTTTCACTTATGTGCAGACTAAGTTCGACTACTTCACTGGCAAGTTGAAAGTGGTGAAGAAGATCGCTTACTCTGACGGTCCTCGCGCCGCTGTGAACTGCTACGGTGCGGACGACGTACGTGAGGGTGTGGCTATCATGTGGAAGGAGAACGTTGACGTTTCCATCACTGGTAACTCTACCAACCCAACTCGTTTCCAACACCCAGTTGCCGGTACTTACAAGAAGGAGCGCGTGCTCGCTGGCAAGCCTTACTTCTCAGTGGCTTCCGGTGGTGGAACAGGCCGTACTTTGCACCCAGATAACATGGCTGCAGGTCCTGCTTCTTACGGTATGACGGATACCTTGGGACGTATGCACTCTGACGCTCAATTCGCCGGCTCTTCTTCTGTGCCTGCTCACGTTGAGATGATGGGATTCCTCGGAATCGGTAACAACCCAATGGTTGGTTGCACCGTTGCTTGCGCCGTTGAGGTGGATCTCTTCTTGAACAAGAAATAATTTTATAATTATATCATTGTCGGATTCCCGTGGGGGCTGCCTCACGGGAATTTTTTTCCCTTCTCTCTCCCTCCTTTTGCCCTTCTTTGCCCATCTTTCCCCATATTTTTTTACCGTGAATTGTAAATTTTGCCGCGTTTTTTGTTTTTTTAAGAATAATACATATCTTTGCCCTGCTAAGCGTATGCATTTATATGCTTTACACTAATGCGATGAAAAACGTTTGAGAATGATGAAGATAAAGTATTGTATCGTTGGATTATTGGCTCTTTTCGCATCATCTTCAAGGCTATTTGCCCAAGATGATATCGTGTGTGAC
>DBYR01000019.1 GCA_002310215.1 Bacteroidales bacterium UBA1181 | reverse complement strand
TGGCCTTTCAGGCCGTGGGGATACGCAGACGTAGAATGTCAGCACGTTCGGCATCGTAAATTACATCCCGTCAACTCTTAATTCTTAACTCTTAATTCTTAATTATCTACATTCCTCTTTCCAACCGTATGTAGTCGTACGCCTCCATGATCTGTCGGAATTGGTCGGCTGAGATTTTACGGTCCATGTCGGTCGCGTCGCTCGGCAGGTGGTCGGGGTGGTATTTTTTAACCAATAGGCGGAAAGCGGTTTTGATTTCCTGCTCTGAGGCAGTGGAGAGGAGGCCCAGTTGGTTGTAGGCCTGCGTGATTTTGTAGCCGTAGGTGGAGGATTTCAGTTTTTCTTCCTTACGTTTTGATTCTTCTCCATCACTCCTTTTTTTGCCGTTTCCATCGTTGTTTTTTTCTTCTTTCGAAGACGACTTCCCTTGGTTTTCAGAGGTCTTGTTGCGTCTTGCGTTCATGTCTTCATCCGAGTTGCCCTCATAGGCATACGATGATGTGTTGCGGAATCCGCATTTATACAGCAGAAGCTTCCAATCCTCCTTCTTGACTTTTAGGTTTTCGGCGATTCCACGGAGGATTTTCATCTCCGAATCAATCACCCCGTCGCTGGAGTAAGCCACTTGGAGAAGTGCCTTCAGCAAGTCCAAAACCGCCCCGTAGTAAATGCCGGAAGCAAGGATATTGCGACAACAAGTTTCATACCGCAACAATTTCGGACAAGTGTTATAATAATCCAACAACTTGACAGGACTATCTATCGAGGCACGGTTGATGCCCAACACGGGATCCCAACCCTTTCCATCTGGTCCCAATCGCAGGATTCTACTATACGTAAGACGATTCTGGAAATATAGCCTCGCCACGTTCATTTCCACTTCATCCACAGAACCATCCCTTCGCATCATCCAAGAAAAGAGAGCAATGACGGACACAGCGGAAGTATATAGTTCCTTCTTTTCGGAATCGGTGTCACTGATTGCGCCATTTGCCATGAAAATCCTACTTCTCTTGCGCAAGCCATCTTCCATAACAGGTTCCTCCTTCGACCATTGGGTTGAGTTTTGGTTGGTTTGCGACGATTGAGACGATCCGTCTTTGTCCTCCGAAGCATCCTCTTTTTTGCTCTGATCAGTTTTATTAGCCACCCATGAGACTATATATAAAATAGTAAAAATCAATAAAATATATAGTAGGATACTCAATAAAGGTTCCCCTGGGAATAGATATTTTGAAAAAAGCAGGCACAATGTCGAACAAGCACCTAAGATTAAAAAAGGGGATGAAACAAGTAGATATTTTTTCAAGCTATCTAAGCCTATTATCAATATGAGAACAAGGCCGATGACCAAGATGCCAATAATACCTGCTATGAATATAAAATTACTCATGAATGTCTAATTCAGATTAGGGTCTACTATCCCGACAAGTATTACACAAGAAATCTATCGGGAACTGTATCGCAAAAATAAGGATATATGTTTTCCCCGCAAAGCAATAACAAATATTTACCATCTCTTTCTACATGCCTCTTTCCAAACAGATATAGTCGTAGGCCTCTTGTACTTGCCGGAACTGGTCGACCGAGATCTTACGGTCCATGTCGGTCGCATCAGGCGATAGGCGGTCTGGGTGGTACCTCTTGACCAGTTTGCGGTAGGCGCTCTTAATCTCCGCTTCGGAGGCGGTGGTGAGAAGGCCCAACTGGTTGTAGGCTTGCGTCAACTTATAGCCGTAACTATCGGATTTCTTCGGCTCCTCCTGTTGTTGCTTTTCCTCCTCTTTCTGATAGTTTTTTCCGAATCCATCGGTATTTTTGTACGTATAGGAAGAAGACTCCTTCCTTTTCGAGGAATAACTATATTGGCTATATTTTGTCCGGTTTGTATTCCTTGCTGAATCCCTCCAATCTCTCTCTTCGGAATCTGTGCGATAGAAGCCATACTTCTCCGACAATTCGTTCCAATCCTCCCGTCTGATTTTCAATTCTTGGGCGATCCCATAGAGGATCTCCCTCTCGGTGTTGATCACGCCATCGCTGGAATAGGCCACCTGGAACAACGCATTCAGCAGGTCCAGCGCCGCCTCGTAATAAATGCCGGCCTTTATGATGTTTTCGCAGCATTGCTTGTAGTGCGACAGATTGGCGCATGAGTTGTAGTATTTCAGCATCTCCTCGCAACGGCGACGTGTGTCGTGAGGCTGACCGGCAATGGGATCCTCCTTCCTCTGGTTATAGTACGAAAATAATATATTATACCGCTTGTGTGTATTCAGGTAGAGATTCGCCACCTTCAATTCACGTTCGTCCACCACACCATCCCTTTTGATCACCAAGGAAAATAGGGCAATAACGGAAAGTGTCGCCGCATAATAAAATTCACTGGTCATATACGATTCATAATAATTCTTATTACTAAAAATCTTTTTCTCCCTGTTTTTGCGTACGGTTGGATCACTTGAAGGAGGAATAGGTCCTGTATAGATATAATGCTTCATATTATCCTGTCCCCTCTTCTTAGAGAAGATTGCCTCCAAAATCGCGAATAAGAAAGGTGTGAATAAAAAAACGATTGATATTATTACTTCTGACATCAGCTTGGAAAATATATAATTAGCAGTGATAAACAACACAAATATAAACAAATGGGGAATCACCGCAAAGCAGGGAACTGACAACGGAACTGATTTCCGAGAATGCATCGTCAAAAAGATTCAGGAATGGTGCAAACACAAAATCAGATAGCTTTTCCCACAGTGTTTATACAATCCTGCCCATTAATTAACAATCGACACCACAAAGATAGGTGGAGCAGAGAAACATAGCATTGAATTTTGTGTCAAAATGTTGCACAAATTCTCCATTATCTCAATTGGTTAGGAACGTTGGAATGGTCGTTTGGGAGGGTAAGAAGCCATTCCATCGGAAAATAGTTTGTGGTTCTATAGGCTTGTCTCGTTCTTCGTTTCCCTTTGTGAGAAGATGCAGCCGCAATAATTTTGCCGGTAGAGGTCATACTCTTTGGACAATTGGATGGACCGTTGGTAGCCTCCGCGCTTCTTGAAGTCGGAGGGGAGGAAGCTGACTCCGTATTTTTCTCCCATTTCATCGCCGATTTCGTTCAGTCTCGCGGCATCCTTGAGGGGACTTATCGTCAAGGTGGTGGTGAAGTAGTCGAACCCTTTTTCTTTCGATAGAATGGCGGTTTTTTGCAGTCTGAGCCGGAAACACTCCGTACAGCGCAACCCCCCTTCGGGTTCCTGCTCCAATCCTTTCGTCACGGCGTAGAACTCCTTCGGGTCGTACGTCCCTTCGATGAAGGAGACGGGGTGACGGGTAGGCATTTGGCTGATCAGCCGTTTCTGCTCCTCCACACGTTTGGAGAACTCCTCCTCGGGGTAGATGTTCGGATTGTAGTAGAAAACGGTGATTTCGAAGTATTGGGAGAGATACTCAATTGTGTAGCTGCTGCAGGGTGCGCAGCAACTATGCAACAACAACGAAGGCACGCGCCCTTCTCGGACGCATGCCTCTATGATTTGGTCTAACTGCTTCTGGTAGTTGATCAAATTACCTCTATGCCCATTTTCTCGCATAGCTGTAAGCTCATTTCCTTCAGTTTGAACTTCTGTATCTTGCCGGAACCCGTCAGCGGGAACTGGTCGATGAAGAAGACATATTTAGGAATCTTGTAGCGGGCGATCTTACCTTTGCAGAAGTCGCGCACATCCTCCGGATCCATTTTCGTGCCCTCCTGCAGGATGATGAAGGCGCCCACTTCCTCACCGTATTTCTTCGACGGTACGGCAGCCACCTGCACATCCTTGATGCCAGGCATGTGGTAGAGGAATTCCTCGATTTCACGCGGATAAACGTTCTCTCCACCACGGATGATCATATCCTTGATACGTCCCGTGATGCGGTAGTAGCCGTTCTCGTCCTTCACGCCCAAATCTCCGGAGTGGAGGAATCCGTTCTTATCGATCACCTCAGCCGTGGCTTGAGGATTCTTATAGTAGCCTTTCATGACGTTGAATCCCTTGCAGCACATCTCACCTTGCACGCCTACAGGGCACTCCTCGCCCGTCTCAGGGTCGATCACCTTCACTTCGACGAACGGATAGTCGCGTCCCACCGTCGTGCAACGCACCTCGAAGCTGTCGTCGAGGGTGGTCTGCGTCATGCCCGGGGAGCTCTCCGTCAGACCGTAGACGCTCGTGATGGTCATGTACATCTTCTCGCTCACCTGCTTCATCAACTCCACAGGGCAGAGCGACCCCGCCATGATACCCGTACGCAACGAACTCATGTCGAACATGTTGAACATCGCATGGTTCAATTCGGCGATGAACATCGTCGGCACGCCGTACAATGCCGTACAACGCTCCTTATGGACGGATGCCAGCACCACCAACGGGTCGAACTTCTCCACCATCACCTGGGTACAACCATGCGTGAGACAGTTCATCGTGGCCAACACCACGCCGAAGCAGTGAAACAAAGGCACGCAGACGCAAAGCTTGTCGTCCTGCGTGAAACGCATGTTCTCTCCCGTGAAGAAACCATCGTTGGAGATGTTGTAGTGCGTCAGCATGACGCCCTTCGGGAAACCCGTCGTGCCGGAGGTATATTGCATGTTCACCACATCGTGGCAAGAGACGTTCTTCTTCATTTCGTTGAGCTGCTCGTCGTCGATGTTCTTTCCGAGCAATAACAACTCAGCCGTGTTGTACATTCCCCTATACTTCTCTTGGCCGATGTACACGACGTTCTTCATGTAAGGGAAACGTTTGCTGTTCAGGTGGCCGCGCTCGCAGTTCTTCAGTTCCGGCAACATCTTGTAGGTCATGTCGACGTAGTCGCACTCCCATGTTCCGTTCGTGATGCAGAGCGTATGCATATCGGAGTTCTCGCAGAGATACTCCAACTCGTTTTGCTTGTAGTTGGTGTTCACGGTGACGAGCACCGCACCGATCTTCGCGGTGGCGTAGAGGAAGGTGAGCCAATCCGGCACGTTCGTCGCCCAGATACCCACGTTACTGCCCTTCTTCACACCGATGGAGATCAGGCCTTTCGCCAAGTTGTCCACACGTTCGTTGAAGACCTTCCATGTGAAACGGAGGTCGCGGTCCGAATAGACGATATATTCCTTATCTGGGGTTTTCTCCGCCCAATACTCGAGCCATTGCCCCAATGTCCTTTCTGATAATTGCTGCATAGCTGTAAAGAATTAGAATGGAGTATATACGACAGCGAGGATTTTGGCGGACTTTCCTGTCGCGCCATGAACATGGTGTTCCACGATGGAATCGTAGAAAATGCTGTCGCCCACCTTCAGGTTATACTTTTCCTTGCCGTACTCGATTTCGACCTCACCCTCCATGACGTAGATGAATTCCTCGCCCTCATGTGCGGAGAGTTTGAAGTTTTTCTCCTCGGAAGGTTGGATGTCGATGATGAAAGGCTCCATGTGCCTTCCCGCCTTCTGTTTGGCGAGGGAGTAATACTCCATGTGCTTCCTTGCGTCGGTAGCACCGTTGGAGAAGCTGATGCTGCTGTTACGCTCTTCAGCGCGGCAAACCACAGGTCCTAATTCGTCATTATCGTCCAAGAAAGTACCCAATCGCACACCCAACGCCCTCGCGATCTTGATCAACGGCCCCAAAGAAGGCAAGTACTGATCATTCTCGATTGATATGATTTGGTCTGTAGAGAGACCACTGCGCTCTGAAATCTCCTCGATGGAGATGTTTTTGGATTCCCTAATCCCCTTGATTTTGGAACCCACGATAGTGTTACTGTTGGACATAATAAGTAATAATAAAAAATATGTTTCTTGAACAAGGCGCGAATTTATAAAAAAACGATAGAATTAACACATTTGAACCGAAAAATAAAGGCATCGTACATTTAAATTCAAGTTCATAACATGTCGTCGTGGCAAAGGAGGAACGCTTCTCTTTAGCCCCCAACCACAAAATATGCACAATGTAAAATCACCGGCAATTCACCACCGGATTTGCGTAGATACGCAAGAAGATCTGTTCCAAGTCCGAACGGTCCGCCTCGATACCGATGCCCGCCAAACCATTGTCCATATAGGCTACGAAGTCCTTTTTGTCATCTGCGGAATAGTGGTCGGCAAACTGGCTGCCGCCTTGCAGGATATCGTATGCGATATAATTCGTCTTGAACAATTTATAGCTCTTATAGATTCGCTGATCGATCAACGAAGCCAAAGCGACTATCTTCTCATTTTTCTCCTTTTCATCGCACATTTCGAGCTCTTTTCTCGAGATTGGCTCCGTCACGGCGAGGTGCACCTTGCCCTTTTTCTGCTTGATGCCCGTCAGGATGCTGTTCAGGTCCTCGTTCTCCCCTTTCACATACTTCTGTAATCTGGAGATGTACAATTCGGCCGTCTTGAGGAAATCGCAAGGCTCGTATTCATAGGAGACGGCAACGGGTGTGATGCTCAGCTCGTCGAAGTTGTCCACAAATGCTTTTTCGCTGCTGAGCGAGAACATTTTCAAAACCCCCATCTCCGTTTTATCATTGCCATCCTTGGTACGGCCATTGCGCTGGGCGATCCACACAGACTCGTCCAATTCAGTCACCACGTGGCGCATGTAAGCGGACACCTCCAGCGAGTTACGATAGAAATCCTTGATGTTTCCTCCACGGATGATGCGGAACATCTTATTCAGTTTGCCGAGGTTAATGACTAGGTTTCCTTTCATCAGATTACTGCCGAAAGTAATCTGGCACGTCTTGATTTTATGCTCATACAAGAGCAAGTCCAACAAAGCCGAATCCAGTGCGATATCACGGTGGTTAGCGATGAAGATATGACGTTTATGATTATCAATTTTATCGAATCCATCGAGAGAAACACCATCTGTCGTCTTCGAGATGACCGCTTGGATGGCGGGGTACATGACACGGGTTTGGAAGTCGTCGACCGTCTTGATCTGCAACAGGGCACCGGTCACCTCGTCAATATTCGCATTGGGCAAACAATAGTTCACCACCATCGGGAAGAATGGATCCTGGGTAATGGACCTCAACGCCGCAGGAACCTCCGAGTCGTTGTACGGGCGAACCGCTTCAAAATTAAATTCTCCGACCATGGCTATCTCCTATTATCGATAAATTTAACGGGTTTTCTATTCATCTCAGGGAACTGGATCTTACGGATCTCGTCAATGGGTCTGAATTGCACATCCGGGGCCACACGCAACTTCGCACGGAAGTGGTCCTTCAGTTCCTTCACCATGTTCTCGTTCGGCTCCTTCACACCGATATAGACCGTAAGGTGATCCATACCAATCTCATTGGAAGTCACTTCGACCAGATAGTTCTCCACATAATCGGCATTATCCAAGACATCGAAGACCGAAGCAGGATAAAGCGTGGTTCCCTTAAACTTGATCATCTGTTTTTTCCGACCAATGATCGGGCTGATACGCATGGAGGTACGTCCACAGGAACAAGGCTCGTAATGGAAGCGGGCCACATCGCCTGTCCGGAAACGGAGCAGCGGCATACCCTCCACACCCAATGTCGTGACGACCAGCTCGCCGGCCTCGCCCTCGTTCACAGGATTGCCGTTTTCATCGATCAATTCGCATATAATCAGTTCAGGATGGTGGTGACCGCCCTTTCCTGCGGAACATTCACAGAAGGAGGTGCTCATCTCGGTGGAGGCGTAGGTCGAATACAATTCGATGTCCCATTTTTCCTTGATTTTCGAACCCAAAAGGTTCAGCGAGAAATCGTCGTTCCTAAGATTTTCCCCGATGCAAACGGCTTTTTTTACGCTACAGTGCTTATAATCGATGCCGTGCTCTTCGGCGAATTTGATGATGCGTAGGATGAAGGAAGGGACGCAGATGATCGCATCAGGCTGAATCCTTTTGATCGTGTCCCACTGCAACTCCGGGATGCCATTGCCGACGCGCACCAGACCGGCGCCCATCATACGGATGCCCAAGCAATAGGCGTATCCCGCCATGAAACGTTTGTCGATCGTCGTCATCAGCTGGTAGATCTCACCCGGATGTCCACCCGTACCCGTGAAGGAGATCGCCTCATTGTAGGCGAGGCGCACAAGGTCCTTCTCCGTCATGGCGAAGGTGGTCGGGTCGCTCAGCGTGCCCGAAGTAGTGATATAATCCCTGATCTCAGAAGGTTCGACGCAGAAGAAATCCTTATTCCTCGTCTGGAGGTCCTCCTTGGTAGTGAAAGGGATCAGACGCAAGTCCTCCAAGGTCTTAACCTTGCCGGCGTCTATTTTATTCTTCTCAAACAAATCCCGATAAAAAGGCGATTTTGCGGAAAGATAAGCCAAATCCTCCCTCAATTTCTCCTCTTGGAACGCCTTGATTACGGCGCGGGGTTGAAATTCAATTTCCGGTACGAAACTATTATCCATACACACATCCTCCTATTGTTTCGGCAAAAAACCGTTTTTGGCGAGCCAAGCCTTTAGCAATAATCCCCAGTTGTTGGTCTCTTCCGAGCGAGTCCTAATCATACCGAATCCATGTCCGCCCCGCTCGAAGAGATGAAACTCACAAGGGATATGTTTTTCCATTAATGCATCATATAAAACGACCGAATTTCTGTAATCGACCACATCATCATCCTTGCATGCGAGGAGGAAAACGGGTGGCATATTCTCAGGAATGTGCCTTTCCATCGAAAAACTGTCCGCCATCGCCTTGGTGAAACCCTTATTCAGGAGGTTTTCCCTCGACTTCACATGGGCGATACTATCCTGCATAGAGACAACAGGATAGATGGGGCACACAAAATCGGGACGCAAATCGACGGAGGCATGCACGCCTCGGTCGGCGAGGAAGTCGTGGGATGCGCAGGCGCCACCCATCGTGACCAGATGACCGCCGGCGGAAAAGCCGATGCAACCCAACTTGTGCGGGTCGATTTTATATTTTTCAGCATTCTCCCGTAGGATCTGAATGCCACGTTGAAAATCCTCGATCATGGCAGGATGGTGATTGCCACGCATAGCGACACGGTAACGTAGGACAACCGCCGTGACGCCCCATTGGCGCAAACATTCAGCCACTTCCGAACCCTCGTTCTTCAGCCCAAGGTGATGATAGCTGCCACCCGGACAGATCAAGACACATGTCCCGTTGCGTAGCGAATCGGCCGGAACGAAGACTCTCAGTTCCGGACGGCTCTCCTTGCGTGAGGAAACATCATCCCACAACTTGACAACTTCATACTGAGCGTGGGCAAACAAGGAGAAAGACAGCAACAAGGAAAAACATGCCAGTCTTATCATGAACGTTGATGTATAAGCGTATCGTATTCCTTCGCGATGACATCCTTGATACGCGTCATCGTGAAGTTCTCCGCAATTAAGTCATGGGCACGCTCGCCCATCCTATCGCGGATGTGGTCTTCATTCCGTAATAGTCTATCGATAGCCTCAGCAAAAGCCTGAATGTCGCCATTGTCGACCTCAATTCCCGTCGTACCGTTCTGATTCAACCAATTCACGCCAGAGCCCTCTATGGAGAACAAGACAGGAGGAGTGCCGCAATACATCGCTTCGGCGAGCACGATGCCAAACGCCTCGTTTTTTGTGATGGAAGGGAAAGCGAATACCGAAGCCGCACGCATGTACAGACGAATCTCGTCATCACTAATTTTTCCGATGAAATGGACTCTTTCGGATTGTGTTTTCATTTTCAATTCGTTCGATAACGGTCCTTCACCCGCTATTAATATCACACAATCCGAAGTGATTTTCTTCTCCGCCGCAATCAGTCGGTCGATGCCCTTGTACGCCACATGACGACCCATGAAATATACGATGTTCCGTCCATTATATTTTCGCTTGATCGCCTCTATCTTTTCATCATCCCCCTCACGCACGGAGATCTTCTTTTCATTGATTCCGTTCGGGACGATAATCACCTTGTCCCTGAACTGTCTGAGAGGTATGGAATGCTCCGCATAGTTCGGGCTTGTGGCAAATATAGCATTTGCCCTTTCCAACAATTTTTGCTCGAAAGGTTTAAAAGCAGTGTATGTGAATTGCTGTTTTACGATATCCGAATGCCAATGTACAATCAATTTGACACTGTCCGGAATATAGTGGCATACAAGTAGGGAAGCGTATGGATTCGGTGTATGTAGATGGATGATGTCAGGGTTGAACTCCTGCAACTCCCTTTTCAACGCACTTGGATAAGAAAATGAGATTGGCTGGCTATACCGCTGCATCTGGACACCCAAACGAAGCACTGGCACCCCTTCGTATTGCTCATCAACGGTATTCTTTCCCGTATTAAAACAAAGCACACGATGCTCGTAATCAGCCATAGAACTGACGATACTATAACATACGTCCTCGATTCCCCCTTTGTAAGGAGGATAAAACTTCGATATATGTAAAATCTTCCCTTTAGACATCAGCCTCACATCCAACAATTACCGCTCTATCGTCGTCTCTCATCGATTTACAATAAGATGTTACCTATGGTAAAACGACACTAACCACAGTTAGTTATGAGAGTAAAGTTATTCAAGTTATTTATGGTGCAAAGATAGGAAAATTAGTCTTATATAATAAATATGTTTTCAGATTATTTCGTTTGAAGATGATTAGTAATTCCCCCTATTATCTATTTATAGAATATTTCTATCAATAAAACATGAAAAATGCGGCCAGCACACAACCATCAAGGCCTCCGTACCAACCGCATCCATTTCACAAACAGACTCCGAGATGCCCGAAATCTGCTCTATCGCTTAGCGTCTTCGCAACTGCTAAACTGCTAACTGAGTTTCTTCACCGTAGGCTTTCCTGTCGATTTTAATGCGCCATACGCATATATGACGATAATGATTCCGCAAAGGAACAACGACATATAAATATTCGAGAGTAGCTCTTCCTCCACCTCGGGAGCTTTCACGTAAACGAAGGCGAACTTTGTCGCTTCTGACACGGAGAGTCCCTCAGAAGAAGAATCACCCTTGCACAACTCCACTACGATAGAGGCTATGTAGCTCAAATAGGTTCCAATGACCACAAACAGCAAACTCGTAAGCGAAACAATGGCAACACCCAATTTGTCAAATTTTCCCTTAAACCAAATATAACCTTTCTGAGCGAGAAAATAATAGACAATTCCGGAAAGCGCCGCGATTTTTCCTAACATGAAGAGGAGGAATGTCACCAGAATGCCAGGGATTGAAAAGAGCGACGCACCCAGAAATCCTCGCAGGTAATTACCTGGTTGATGCTCCATCTCCTCATAGGCTTCATCAATATTCTCCCCCAGTTTTTTCGCACACTCCGCACACATTGGTATCGGAAGTCCATTCACCTCGTACACCTCCAAATTATTGTCACAAGAACAATCTGTTCCCGAACAATTGATTCGAGCTTCCGGATACTTGTCGGCAATATATCCCGTGACACCCTCTATGACCTCCCTGATTATATTCACTTTTGTTGGAAGAAAAGTCTCCCTAAAAGTCATCTCCACATCCATTGTACCATCCCCCGTGAATTCGACCTTTTTCGCATAATCCTTCTTCTCCCAAGACCGGATATTCTGTTTGTCATTTTCATCCAACTCAACGGGGAATCTAAACCATAGCATCTTCGCACCGTTTGCCTGAGCAAACAACACATAACTGTTCTTTAGGAATCCATATACGAAACTGCCTGCGCTCTTGAATCCTAATTCATTCCATAACTCTTTAAAATCCGACTTACTCATTAACCTTTCTCCTTGTTTTTATTAGACCTCCCATGAGGAAATCCATACATCTATAATTTTTTATTCATAGTCACCTTATGCCGCCATGAAGGATTGACCATCAACGCAAATATATATGATTATTCCAATTTATCAATCATTTCTCATGAAATACTTTTTAGGATGTCGGGGATTTTATCACCACCACAAATGTCTCTAACAGATGATTATTCATTCGCCTTTCTAACAATTATCCTTTAAAATTTCAGGATCTGATGGCTTTCCGTTCCTTTCTCATCCTCCACCACGATTACGTATATACCTGCGCCCCATTCGTTTAGATAGAAATAAGCTTCCGGTTGCTTCATACGTCGGTTGATCATCTTTTTACCAGTGGGAGAATAGATCCTGATCGTTGATTTTCCGCTCAATCCCTCTATGTGCAGGTCCCCATCCGTGTATTTAGGATAGATGGTCAGATGATTGTCTTTTACGGAAGGGGAGGAGACTGTTCCCGTATTCCTCAGTAGTATGGGCGTGGCGGCGCAGACATTGCCGCACGACACCCGCCAATCATAGAAATAGAGATACCAAGGTTTGTTGTTGATCCAAGCTAAATTTGCCCCATCCAAGGAGATCATCCCCTCGATTTCGTATGGGAAGGCTATATCATCGTCCGTGTGGGAGTGGTACAACGGGGCGGTGGTTCCCTGCGCATCCATCCGGTACTTGCCTGGCGCCAAGGTCACACCGATAGGCAGGCGGTTCTCGCCCGGTGTGAGGCCTTCGAAGGTGCGGGATGAGACGACCTCGCCCGTGGCATCATCCAAAATGCGAATCACGGCGGTCAGGTTCTTGGATGGATAGATGGAGATGGAGTCGATGGTCAATTCACGGTAGACCGTGAAGAGCATCCATTCGGAGAAATCGGTGCGGGTCCATGCGTTGGTGGTGAGTCGTTTCTTGCCCACATAGCCCGTATAGGCGGAGGCATCCTTCACATAGAGATAACCGGGCTGCGCAGGAATCGTGTATGGGCAGCGATTGCCTTCCCCGATCACCTCCCGCAACGTCGAGTCTTTGTACCATACGTAGTTGCCATTGCCTGTCACTTCCAACGTCACATTGCTGCCGGCGACTCCCTCCACATCCTTCACCTCCAACAATCCGGAGGTAACCGTCACCTCGTCGGAGGCGGATTCGCAATGAGGGGAAGAGACAGTCAAGCGATAGACGCCCGCATCCTTCACCTGCAGGGATGGCTCCGCCTTGTCCAACAAGACACCATCTTTTCTCCACTCATATTTGAGCAGGGAAGCATCGTCGATGATGCCAGCCTGTAGGGTGACGAAGGAGGTGGCGCAGATCAACCGGTCCTCGCCCAAATCGGGCTGCAAGGTGGAGAGCAGGGAGACCGTGTCCCGACCGCTACACCAGCCGCTATCCGCAACCAACACATACGTTCCTTCCTCCCATACCGAGATGGAAGGATCCTGGGAGAAGCGCTTCCCGTCTCGTAACCATTGGTAACGGAAGGCGTCCGACTGCCAATCGGGGGCGAACTTGTATGACTTGGAGCCTGTGCACAACGTCTTATCCATGCCCAATTCAGGCTTGCGGCAGAATTGATAGGCCACATCCTTATAGGTGGTTCCTATGCGGATATCGTCCAGCCAAGTGTAGCAGGTCTCGGTGGGGCACCATGTCTCGTCATCGCCTCCGTGGAAGGTGGAGATGTAGAGATTGTCCACCTTGTCGCCATTGGAGGTGAAACGCAGTCCTTTCAGCAGCAGGACCTGCTTCCCATCCACCCATATCTCCACCTCTCCATCATAGGTGTCGCCATCCGTGTTGATCTTGACACGCTCCGCTATGTGGTACCATTTGCCACGTTCGAAGAGCACAGAAGAGCCGTCCGGATAGACAAGATCGTGGTCCTCCCCGTACTTATCAGGCTTATCCATATGGTAGAGGTAGAGCACCGCCTTGCCACCCGCCCGCCACATCAGACGGGCGGAGAATCCGTTCGTTCCGTCACACAGATCGCCTCCGGAGCAGCATGCACCGCCACACAGACCGGGCAGTTTGCCACCATAGCTGGTGGTGCCCCACGAGAAATTCTCGGAAAAACGCAGGTTATAGGATGTGTACGCCTCCTCCCTGCTGTCGAACATCAGCTTCACTTGGCAGCCCGTCTCCTCAGGACCATAACCGCCCTCGGGATAGGTGATCCGCATCGATTGCAGACCGGAAGCCGCCTGGGTGGAGTCTATGACGGTACGGGACTCCAAGGCATTGTCCCACGAATCCGTTCGGAAACCGTTCTCCTGGAACAGTGTGCGGGACATATGGGTTCCGGACCGCAGATCCTCGAAGTTGGTGGAGGAGATCATCGCGGCGGAGAGGGTGGTCGGCAAAACGAGCGACCCTATAGCGAGCAACCAATATTTAGCTTTCCGGTATTTCATGATACGTATTATTTGTTTAGCCTAAAGATACAAAAAGAGTTAAAAATTAAGAATTAAGAGTTAAGAATTATGTCTGCATGATTTGTACGATATGGGTTCCAACGGCCAACTATGGCGCAAAAACCAAGGAAGGGAACCCATCCTTTGCAGGATCGATTCCCTTCCCTTATATTACACAATAGAACTGAATTAATATTCTTGCCAAGTCTTGATTTCGATGTCAGTCTCCTTCATGTTGCAGAATGCCTTGATGAAGGCACTTGCCAAACGGGCGTTCGTCATCAACGGAATGTTATGGTCGATCGCGGAGCGACGGATCTTGTAACCGTTGGTCAACTCACGTCTGGTCTGGTTCTTAGGGATATTGACAACCAAATCCACTTGATGTTCCTGTAACAACGAAATGATATTCATGTTGTGGTTCTGCTCATCCGGCCAGCTAACCACTGTGGCTTCAACGCCATGGTCGGCAAGGAACTTCTGCGTTCCCTCCGTAGCGTAGATCTTATATCCGCCAGCGGCGAGCAACTTACAAGCGTCAAGCAAATCCACCTTGCCGCGGATATCACCGGAAGAGACCAAAACGCCCTTCTTCGGAACGACGTATCCTACAGAAAGGAGGGAGGTCATGATCGCACTATCGAAATCCTTTCCGATGCAACCAACCTCACCCGTAGAGGACATGTCCACGCCCAATACAGGGTCCGCCTTATGCAGACGGGCGAAAGAGAATTGGGAAGCCTTCACGCCCACATAGTCGATATCGTAAGTAGAAGAATCCGGCTTCTCGAACGGTGCGTCCAACATAATCTTGGTAGCCGTCTCGATGAAGTTGCGCTTCAACACCTTGGATACGAATGGGAAGCTTCTCGAAGAACGCAAGTTACACTCGATCACCTTCACCGCATTGTCCTTCGCCAAGAATTGGATATTGAATGGACCGCTGATGTTTAACTCCTTAGCGATCTTCTTGCTGACCTTCTTGATCTGACGAACCGTCTCCAAGTAGATCTTCTGTGCAGGGAACACCAATGTGGCGTCACCTGAGTGAACACCGGCGAACTCGACGTGCTCGGAAATCGCGTATTCGACGATCTCACCATTCTTAGCCACAGCGTCGAACTCGATTTCCTTAGCGCCTTGCAAGAAAGAAGATACAACGACTGGATACTCCTTGGAAACCTTAGCGGCCATCTTCAGGAATGTCTCCATCTGCTCACGGTTGTAGCAAACGTTCATCGCCGCACCGGACAAGACGTAAGACGGACGGATCAGGACAGGGAAACCAACCTCCTTGATGAAGTTGTCGATGTCCTCCGAGCTGGTCAACTCGCCCCAACGAGGCTGGTCGATGCCCAATTGATCCAACATAGCGGAGAATTTGTGACGGTTCTCCGCACGGTCGATGGAAACAGGGGAAGTACCCAAAACCGGCACATTCTGACGGTAGAGCTTCATCGCCAAGTTATTCGGAATCTGGCCACCCACGGAGACAATCACACCCTTAGGGTTCTCCAAGTCGATGACATCCAACACACGCTCGAAGCTCAACTCATCGAAGTAGAGACGGTCGCACATGTCATAATCGGTGGAAACCGTTTCAGGGTTGTAGTTGATCATGATGGACTTATAACCCAATTGACGGGCCGTCTTCACTGCATTCACGGAACACCAGTCGAACTCTACGGAAGAACCGATGCGGTAAGCACCAGAACCCAAGACAACGATGTTCTTGTCGTTTCTGTATGAATAATCGATGCTGTGCTCGGTCTCGCCGTAAGTCATGTACAAATAGTTGGTCAACTCAGGATGCTCCGAAGCGACCGTATTGATGCGGCGTACGGCAGGTACGATATTCTGCTTCTTACGGAGGGCACGCACACGAAGAATCTCCTTCTCCATGTTGTTCGTAGGGTTTTCGGAGAAACGGGCGATCTGGAAGTCGGAGAAGCCAAGGCGTTTCGCCTCCTTCATCACGTCAGCCGGGATATCCTCGATCTTCTTGTATTGACCCAGCACCTTCGTATAGTCCACGATGTTCTTCAACTTACCGATGAACCATTTGTCGATCTTCGTCAAATCGACGATCTTCTCGATGGAATAGCCCTTCTCCAATGCTGCGGCGATGGCGAAGATACGCAAGTCGGTAGGGTGGGACAATTCAGTATCCAAGTCGCCGAACTCGATGTCATGGTTGCCGACGAAACCGTGCATACCCTGACCGATCATACGAAGACCCTTCTGCATGATCTCCTCGAAAGACTTACCGATGGACATGATCTCACCGACCGACTTCATGGAAGAGTTGATCTCACGGTCAACGCCCACGAACTTGGACAAGTCCCAACGAGGGATCTTCACGATGATATAATCAACCGATGGAGCGACGTAAGCCGAATTAGGCGTGCCCATCTCACCGATCTGGTCGAGGGAATAACCCAAAGCCAACTTAGCGGCCACGAAAGCCAACGGATAACCGGAAGCCTTGGAAGCCAAAGCGGACGAACGGCTCAGACGAGCGTTGATCTCGATGATACGGTAGTCGTTCGTCTCGGCGTTGAACGCATATTGGATGTTACACTCGCCGACGATGCCAATGTGACGCACCACCTTTTGGGAGATTTCCTGCAACATGCTGATCTGCTCCTGCGTGAGGGAGATGATCGGCGCCACCACGATACTCTCGCCCGTGTGGATACCGAGCGGGTCGAAGTTCTCCATCGGAACCACCGTGAAGCAGTGGTCGTTCTTGTCGCGGATCACCTCGAACTCGATCTCCTTCCAACCCTTCAGAGACTCCTCGACGAGGATCTGCTTAGAGTGAGCCAAGGCGCTGTCGCAGAGCTCAACGAACTCCTTCTCGTTGGCGCAGATACCTGAGCCCAAACCGCCCAACGCATAAGCTGAGCGCACCATCACCGGATAACCGATGCGGCGAGCCACCGTCAAAGCATCCTCCATATTCTCGACAGCCTGTGAAACAGGAGTCTTCGCCTCAATCTCCTTCAGTTTCTTCACGAAGAGGTCGCGGTCTTCCGTGATCATGATCGCATCCACAGAAGTACCCAACACCTGCACGCCATATTTCTTCAAAGTACCAGAAGTATACAATTCAGTACCGCAGTTCAAAGCGGTCTGGCCACCGAAAGCCAAGAGGATTCCGTCCGGCTGCTCCTTCTTGATAACCTCCTCGACGAAATAAGGGGTGATAGGCAAGAAATAGACCTTGTCGGCCACACCCTCCGATGTCTGGATCGTCGCGATGTTCGGATTAATCAAAACTGTGGAGATACCCTCCTCGCGCATTGCCTTCAGTGCTTGCGAACCGGAATAGTCGAACTCTCCCGCTTGCCCGATCTTCAGGGCTCCGGAGCCAAGCAAAATGACCTTTTTTAACTTCTGACTCATATCATTCAAATTTTAAACATAACATTCGTAAACAAAAAAAATGCGTTGAAGAAAGCCTCAACGCAACATCAAAAAACAATATTAAAAAAACAGAATGAATCGACAACTTTCATTGTCTCCCCGAAATCTATATCCTTATGTATTCCTCTCAAGTTCACTCCGTTTTTTAAATTTTCTGCATCCATTCTAAAATTTCGGCAAAGGTAGTGCTTTTGTATGAAACTGAAAAATAATAACAAATATTTTTTCTAGAGACGACACGACGGATTCATTTGGCATAATGGAGATCCATAATCATTTACTATTTAGTTATTTACAATTTACTATTCCCAGAGCAGAAAGCCTGATCGTCTTCTGTCATGTCTCTATGAGGTTCGATCCGCTTCGACCGAAAATTTTCCAAATACCCGCATAACGATTGATACATTCAGGGATTTTAATTATATTTGTATAAACAGAGGTAGAATATGAAGGTAGCGTTAGACGTACATACACATACAATCGTGAGCGGGCACGCTTACAGTACCATACAAGAGATGGCCAAGGCTGCGGCAGAGAAAGGGTTGCAGATCTTAGGCATGGCGGAACACGGACCCACCATCAAGGGGGCGTGCGATGCGGCATACTTCAACAACTTGAGCGTTATTCCGGAAGAGATATATGGGGTGAAGATCCTTGTGGGTGCCGAGATCAACATCTTGGACACCTATGGCTCGCTGGACCTCAGCGAGAAGAGCATCCGCAAACTGAAGATCCGCATAGCGGGTATCCACCACTCTTGTTACCGCCCCGGCACAGTCGAGGAGAACACGGATGCGGTCATCGGGGTGATGAAGAACCCGCTGATCGACATCATCAGCCATCCCGCCGATGGTACGGCCGACCTCGATTATGAGCGGTTGGTGCAGACCGCCAAGGAGACGCGGGCGATGTTAGAAATCAACAACAGCTCCCTCAGCCCGAGCCGAGGCAAGGAAAAGGCTTGGGAATGCCACAAGCAACTGCTCACCCTCTGCAAGAAATATGAGCTGATGGTGATTATGGGAAGCGACGCGCATATATCCTTCGACGTGGCCCGCTACGACCACATCTACCGCCTGCTACAAGAAGTGGAGTTCCCAGAGGCTCTGCTCATCAACGACAAGCCCGACCTGTTTTGGCAACGCCTCCAAAGAAAAGAATAAATCAGTTCATATAATGCCGCATCCAGATATCCGGAATATCCCCGTCACACGCCGTTTGGTAGTCTGACGGAAGGCAAGCATAGATTCTTTCGCCCGCTTTTGTCGGTATCTTAATCCACCACCTATTATTCAGCCTATTGTGATAGAAGTGGATATTCTTCTCGTTCTCGGAAGGGAAAATCGCCACGCGCTCCTCATAGGAACTTATTTCTCTCTTAGGATAATCCCCATAACGGTTGTCAAGCCCTTCGAGGAAGTGCCAGATAACCTGCGCCGCGAGGGATGCGGTCTGGTCGCTATCATCGAAAGCCGGGTTCGCCTCGAAAAGACCGAAGAGGGAGATCCTATCGCTCAGTCCGGCATAATGCGCCAACTGACAAATCTCCTCACCCGTCAGTCCGTTAGGAATCGCATAGGCGAAACCTGGGGAATCCGCATGCCGCACGGCAGACATGTCAATGCTGAGCAAGTCTGTATCCCTCAAGATAGGTTCGGTGGATGCGATGTTCCTAAAGAGTTCTCCGACACGGACCATCTGACATCTCGGGCCCTGTACCTCGTTTAAGATAGATTTGGGGCAATAGTAACCCTGATACGCCAATAGCTTAAAGTCCTCAGAGCACGAATCATTCATGAGACGGTCTATGAACGCATTTGCATCGAACACATCCGAAGGACTGAAAGGATAGTCCATCTTACGGTCCACTATAGTTGTCCTGATTTCATGCAATTTTCCTTTCATCGCCTCGAAAAGAGGGAGGGTGAGTTCATGGCTACCCCCGATAATGACAGGAATGACATTCATAGATAAAAGCTCATTAGCGACATCCCTGAGGGCCGCATAAGTATCGGCCAAACACTTCCCCTTTTTCAAATTACCCAAATCCTTGATCCGGATATTGCCGAATCCACCCCGCAGTGGATAGAGTTGTCGGCGGATAGCGTCCGGCGCAGTCGCACTGCCGGGGTTCGCATCATTCATTTCACTCTTCACACCAATCAGGGCAACATCGAAGTTATCCTCCACCAGATCATTCGCCATGGAGAATTGGCGAGGGAAATAAATGTAATCGACGAGGATATCCTCGCATTTATCGAAATATAGGTCCAACATGGGTAATTGAATTAATCAGCCAATACTACGCGAATTTAGGGAAACAAAAAGAGAAAAATAAGAACAACCCACGAAGTTTTTGGGAATTTGTTCGTAACTTTGTAGTAAATATCGACATACAATGAGGAGAATCCCAATATACTTTTCTTTGGCATTGTCTTTTATAATCTTTTTTTCGTGCAAAGACGACGAGTCTTTTGTCCCGAACAGTGAGGTTTACGTGAAGACCCGCACAAGCGAATACAACGAGCTTCAGATTCCGAACCATGCGGTTGTATACGAATACGATGGCCTATATCCGTCCAACTTCAAGTTAGGATACGGTGGATTGGCGATTTTCCGCGACCTGGAAGGCAAATTGGGCTGTTGTGACCTGGCATGCCCAGTTGAAAAGTCCCACATGAATCCATTAAAGATCACCATGCCATACGCCATCTGTCCGCTATGTGGCTCCAAATTCGACTTGTCATATAGTGTGGGGAATGCAGTGGAAGGAGAGGCAAAGACACCGCTCAGGATGTACAGGAACATCCGCGACACCGGAGAGTATATTATCGTAACCAATTAATTGAATCCGTAGGTTATGGGAAAGAACAAGAGAGGGCGGAATTTCTGGCATTTGATGGCAATCGTGACGATCATCTTTTGGGGAACAAGTTTCGTATCCACCAAGATATTGCTCGATTATGAGTTCTCCGCCATATTCATATTTGTGGTCCGTTTCATCTTCACCTACCTTCTCCTTCTGATACTATCGCACGACACGATGTTCGCCAAGAACAAGAGGGACGAGTTCTTCCTGTTTTTAGGGGGCATCATGGGAGGAACGCTCTATTTTTGGTTAGAAAACACCGCCCTCACCTACTCGCCTTCGTCGAACGTATCGCTCATCGTTTGCACCAATCCGCTGCTGATTCTTATCGTCATCAGCCTGCTTGACAAGAAAGAGCGGCTGAATAGACGGCAAATAATCGGTTCGCTGCTGACATTCGTCGGGATGGTGCTCGTCGTGCTGAATGGACATCTGTACCTGCACCTATCGCCCAAAGGAGATCTGCTCGCACTAGGGGCGGCGATCGTATGGACCCTCTATTCCATCAGCATAAAGCAGTTACACACCAAATACTCTTCCCTATTCATCACCAGGAAAATCTTCTTCTACAGTTGTTTGACGGCCATACCCTTGCTGCTGGCGGACCAGACCCCTATCCCATGGGACAACATCAAGGTTCCTGTCGTCATTGTCAATTTCCTGCTGTTAGCCCTGCTGTCATCGTTGTTCGGCTATCTGGTATGGAATCTTGTTCTGAGAGAGTTAGGGACCGTATTAGCCTCCAATTACATCTACGCCATACCATTGGTCACAATCATCACCGCGATGATCGCCCTGAACGAACGCATCACATGGGTAGCCATCCTCGGAGCGATCTCCATCGTGACAGGCATGATAATGGCTGAATACAAAGGGAAGAAAAAAGGCGAAGAGGCAACCAAAGACTAACATGCGCTCACGGTAGAAAAGACAGAGGGCACACCCGTAAAGGATATGCCCTCATTGTTGCTTATAATAACCTTCGGCTATAGTTCGTCGTACGGCAACGCCGCCAACATCTCAGCCATCTTATTCAACATCTCCTTGATAGGTTTCTCCACCATCATCTTAATCATCATATTGATCTCTGCCTTCAAGGTCACCTTGATGCGCGTATCATCCTCGGCGACAGACTTCAGCTGGATCCAGAGGTTAAAAGCGATAGGCGATTGGTCCGATCCGAACTTGATGGTCTTGTTCGGTTCCCGCTCGATGATTCTCAAGCTCACCTGTCCCAACGGAGGCACATCGAACGAGCAACTATCAGCATCGAATGAGATATTCTGCACCTTATCCTGAGGAAGCTTATCCTTGAGCCTCTCCAAATTCCTAAGGTCAGAGATGACGCTAAATATTTTCTCGTCGCTGTATGAAGACTTAGTAATTGTACTCTCTATCGTTGTCATATCGTAAAAATTTATTTACCCCAAGTGTCCGGGCTCTTTCTCCATTCCTTCAAAGTAGCCATTTCATTCTCTCCGATGCACTTCGTGTCCAGGAGGTGTTGCAATACCGCCTCATAGTTGGAGAGGGTTGTCAGTTCCACCTTAGCGTCCGCGAATTGGTTAGCCGCCAAAGGGAATCCGTAAGTGAAGATAGCCACCATACCGAGCACCTGAGCGCCCGCCTCGCGAAGAGCGTTGACAGCCTTCAAGCTGCTACCACCCGTAGAGATAAGGTCCTCGATGACAACCACCTTTTGTCCAGCCTTCAACTCGCCCTCGATGATATTGCCCATACCATGATCTTTTGGAGAAGAACGCACATAGATGAATGGCTTGCCAAGTAATTCAGCGACCAGCACACCCTGGGCGATGGCGCCCGTCGCAACACCTGCGACCACCTCCACGTCCTTGTATTTCTCACGAACGATGTTCGCCAATTCCTCCTTGATGAGCGTACGGATTGCAGGATAAGCCAACGTCTTGCGGTTATCGCAGTAAATAGGAGATTTCCATCCGGAAGCCCATGTGAAAGGAGAAGAAGGCTGAACCTTGACAGCCTTGATGCCGAGCAGTTTCTCAGCGATCAGATTTTGAACATTGCTCATATCGTTTCAGTTTATTAGTTGAATTATTTATTTCTTCGAGACATATTGATTCGCGTACTCAGGGGTGATATAGTTCTCCAACGTGGTGCAGACATACGAAGAGAAGTCTATCGCATAACGGGCGATAGCGTCCCATTGCTTACTGCTCAACCCATTCTTCAGGTCCTCCAAAGTCACATTCTCCTTGATAAGGCCATAGATGATTCCCGCATTGAAATTATCGCCCGCTCCTACCGTGCTGACAGGATTTATTTTATTACCACTGTAGCTCTTACTGAACTTTTCGCCGAAAACATGCGCCCCTTTTTCCCCAAGCGTATAGATGAAGTTCTTGGAGTAGAAGCCCACATGGTCGTTATAGATTTGCTCAGCGCCCGTTTCGCCATAGATGTTCAGGAAATCCTCGTCAGACCCTTTGATGATATCCGCATACTCGAAATTATCGAGGATGGTCGGCATTAGATGACGCACGTCGTTGATATGCGACTTACGGAAATTCACATCATAGTAGATGATCGCCTTCTTAGCCTTCGCATAATCCAGCAAATCCACCAATTTATCATGCAAGACAGGGTTTAGCGCGAAGTAAGAACCGATCATCAGGATATCATCCGCTTGGATGTCCGGCATGATATAGTCCAATCTATCGTGTGGATAATCCTTGTAAAAGAGATAATCAGCGTTTTGCTTCTCATCCAGAAATGCCAAAGCCAAAGGAGTCTTACCCCTATCGAAAGAATAGATGTAATCCGTCTTGACATTGTTTTTGTCAAGGAAATCCTTGATGATCATACCGATTCGGTCGTTCCCTATCTCACTGATGAAGATAGGTTCCATGCCCAATCTGCCCAAAGATATAAGCGCATTGTAAACCGATCCGCCCGGCTTAGCGCTCACAGGCTGCTCTTCCTTAAACAAAATGTCGAAAACAGTCTCCCCGACACCGATAATTTTTCTCATTGTATTAGTTTTGATAATTCAGATCGTCCGCAATCAATTTATTCAGCACAGCCCTTTGCACTTTGTCGGAGACACCATCCGGTGTATTTCCGCCCACGAAAACGACTTCACCCAACTTGGAGAAGATGAATGTGCCCGAATTGGACAAGCCATCCGCACCCAAGTCCTTGTGCCAATCATGCTGCCATGAGACTCCTCCATCCTTGGAAGAGAAACATTCCGTGGAGTAGGTTCCATCCTCCTTTTCCCCTCCTACGATTCCCAGCATATCCGAGTAGAAGAAAACATTGGGATGCTTCAGAGATGGGATGGTACCGTCAGGCTTTTGGAGTTGGCTGATATTTCCCTTTTTATCCACCGACCAAATAGTGCCTTGTCCATTTTGGGAGGCGTAAACATAACCGAGGGAAGTATATCCCGATGATGAAGTGAAGGCTGTTATATTCTCCGAAGGAAACGATTCCGGTATGGCGACACGTTTCTGGAAATCGCCTCCGCTCCACGAGTAAAGGCATCGACCGCTTTCATCTGCGGCGATCACCCACAATTTAGCGTCTATCGCAAAAAGGATCTTCTCGACCTTCACGGACGAAGATAGCGGGGAAAAAGCCAATTCCCCGAGAGATGCGGAATAAACACTTCCATCATTTTTTTGAACGAAAATTGAATCACCCAAGATGGCGGACGAAGACCAATCCGCATCAGTGATGTCGATTGTCTTCTTCTCCCAGTTTATCAAATCCGTAGAGGAGTGAAGCGTGCTCACTCCAGCCTCGTCGGAACAGAACCAGAGGTTTCGGTTATCACGCATAAACGATTTTTGGGTGGCGATACGGGAAGTGACGTCCACCGTGGCAAATTCCTTCCAAGTAAAAGCCGCCACATCATAATTATGGACACGAATTTCTACCGTATATTTCTTTTGCTGACTTTTATCCTCCGATATACTGAGGATCTCCGTCTTATCGGAAAGATCGAGGTAGTGTCCATTCTGGAATGAGATCCACTCGCCATCTTTCTTATACTTAATAGACGGTTGTGAGATGTAACCATAGAAGTAAGCCTTGACATGTGACAAATCAGTTCCGGTATCCAACGAATCATAATTGAATATGATAGCATCCAAGTCATTCACGACGATTTCGGAATTCGGACTAATCACCATTCTTCTGACACGTGGATCACTGAGGTTCTTTGAGAGATCCTTCTCGTCATCATCCTTACAACCCACGTAGATAGGCGAAGCACCCATCACGAACAATAATACTAAGGCAAATAACTTACGTTCCATTTACTACGAAATTTGAATGCAAAAATAAAAAAAATATGGATATTTTTTAGCTCGCAATGTAAATGTGTGCCATCAACCATGCGAAATAACGCAGACCCTTCCCCACCGCAATGAAGAGGCAGACAAGCCAGCCATTGCTCCTGAGATAACCCAATGCCACCTCTATCACCTCGCCGACAAACGGAAGGAATCCAAGGACGGCAAGTACAGCCCCCTTGTTCCTAAGCTTATCGCTCCATAGTTTCACCTTCTCCTCCTTAATGCCAAACCTTCGTTCCAGCAAATCCATCTTCCCAAGTTTCCCCAACCAGAAACATGTCATCCCTCCCAATGTGTTACCCGCAGTGGCTGAAACGAGACAAAGCACAGGATTAGCCCCCGCCAACAATAGCCCGGACAGCAGGATCTCCGAACTGAACGGTAGTATCGAACCCGCCAAAAGAGCACCAAGGAACAAGCCCCAATAACCATAATTGGCAAGGAAGTCGACCACGGCTCAAATAAGTGCGGGTTGAACAAAATAAATAACGGAACACACTAAGAAAAGAACCAACAGGATCTTCGAGAGAAGAGACCACTCCAACGTGAAATATTGCCCCACGACAAAAGAGCAAAAGAAAAGGCACGTAGGCAGAAACAACTGCGCATGATTCACGTCCATAAGCATGATCAACAACGTCGTGAACAAACACCTGACGAGGAAAAACACCTCCTCGCGGCTACGCACATTCTGATGGGAACGGGTATGGATGAAATGGAGAAGAGAAATGACAAAGAGCAATCCGATAAGCCCAAAATATATCTTTCCCTCAAGACCACTCACCAACGAGAACTCCCCATCCAAAACTATCCATGAACTCCAGTATTCGGTCCAAAGTCCCAAATCATTTAAAGAAGCCGATACAAGGATGCAATAGAAGAACGGCAGGATAACACCCGTCAGATAGGCGAACACAATCTTTACATTCAACGAATTGCACCTATACAACAGAAAGAAAAACGGAATCGTCATCACCAAAGACTGCACCGCGAAGAGGGCGGATATGGATAGAATAAGACCCGCGTCGAAAGCCCTGATGATGAATTTGTCGGCTCCCCCCTCCACCAGTCGAAACGTCGTGTTCACAAAGAAAACGATACAAATGGCGATGATCCACGATGTGGAGAAACAATGGGGACGCATCACCAACGATACGATGACCGCGAAGATAAAGGCCGGAAGAATCGTCCGGACATTAATAAACGAAAAAGTCTCGTTCAACCATATCATCGAATAGGCGGTGGCAATAACACAAGCCAATGCGACGACACGACCCATCCAACCGTCAAACGGGAAATGTTGATTCCATAGAAGGGCGAGAGGAGAATCCCCCACGACCACGGGAGCCTCAACCACCGACGCTCCCGGGAGGAAGACCTCGTACCACAATACAAGAACCACGACCAAAGAAATCAGGATGGTCGATACACTAGGCAGTATGTTATCTTTGTATTGTAGGTACTGCATTTCTCTTACTTCAAGTCCTTTCCGATGTCGGAGCGGAAGTATTTCTTGTCAAAATTAATCTTTTGGGCATTTTTGAAAGAGACAGCCAAAGCCTCCTCCTTGTCCTTTCCATAAGAACTAACCGAGATGACACGTCCACCACTGGTGACCAGTTTCCCATCCTGCATCTTCGTGCCGGCGTGGAAGACGATGCTATCCTTCACATCCTCAATACCCGTAATCACCTTACCCTTCTCGTACGCCTCAGGATAACCGCCGGAAACCAACATCACGGTAACCGCCGCACGGTCATCCACCACCAATTTTTTGGAAGCCAACGTACCCGTAGCAACACCCTCGAAGAGCTCGACAAGGTCAGATTTGATACGAAGCATGACAGCCTCCGTCTCAGGGTCGCCCATTCGCACATTGTACTCAATCACCATCGGTTCATTCTTGACATTAATTAAACCCAAGAAAATGAATCCCTTATAAGTCAATTTCTCTTTCTTCAAACCCTCGATGGTAGGAACGACGATACGTTTTTCGACCTTCTGCATGAAAACCTCGTCCGCGAACGGAACAGGAGAGACAGCGCCCATTCCACCGGTGTTCAAGCCCGTGTCACCCTCGCCGATTCGCTTGTAATCTTTAGCGACAGGAAGGATTTTATAATCGTTACCGTCCGTCAACACGAAAACGGAGCATTCGATACCAGACAAGAACTCCTCGATGACAACCGTATTGCTTGCGCTACCGAACTTCCCGTCCAACATGTTACGGAATTCCCTCTTCGCCTCCTCCAAATCAGGGATGATCAAAACACCCTTTCCGGCGGCCAGACCGTCAGCCTTCAAGACATAAGGAGCCTCCAACTGCTCAAGGAATCGGAACCCCTCCTCTATCGTAGCAGAGTTAAAGCTTTTATAGCGGGCGGTAGGGATATTATGACGAACCATGAAGGCCTTCGCGAAATCCTTGCTACCCTCCAATTGAGCGCCATCCTTAGATGGGCCGATGACAGGCACCTTGCTCAGTTCCGCATCATTCGCGAAGAAATCGAATACACCATTCACCAGCGGATCCTCCGGGCCGACCACCACCATGTGAACATTGTGGCTCAGCACAAATTGTTTCAGTGCGGGAAAGTCATTAGCGGAAATGTTCACATTCTCGCCCACGTTGAGCGTTCCCCCATTGCCTGGAGCGATGTAAAGCTTCTCGACCTTGGGACTTTGGGAAATCTTCCATGCCAGGGCGTGTTCCCTTCCGCCCGATCCTAACAATAGTATATTCATATTTTATCTTTAATGAAATCCTGGTTTAACACTTCAAACTTATAGCCCTCCGCCATCAGATAATCAATGGCTTTCGGCAATGCGTAACGAATATTCTTTTCCGCCTTCAGGGAGTCATGGAATACGATGATCGAGCCGTTTCTTGTATACTTCCTCACGATTTCCAAGACATCCTCTCCGCTTAGTTTGCGGTTGTAGTCACGTGTCACGACATCCCAAAAGACGATCTTGAACTTCTTCCGAAGCGTCATGAACTGGAGATATCTTAAGATCCCATGCGGAGGCCTAAAGAGAGGACTCTTAATCAATTCGTCCGCTTTCACAACATTACTGATGTACTTCCTCGAACTCGTATAAAGGCCCTGCAAATGGTTGAAGGTGTGGTTGCCCACTATGTGGCCCTCCTCCTGTACTTGTCGGAACACATCAGGATGCTTCCTCACATTATCGCCCACACAGAAAAAGGTGGCTTTGATTCCCTTCTCCCGCAAAAGATCCAACACGAAGGTAGTCACCTCAGGGATCGGACCATCATCGAAAGTAAGGTAAACCGTTTTTTCCTCTTGTGGCAGTCGCCAAACCGTGCCAGGAAAAATTTTCCTGTACACAGTTGGCAATTGTTCTATGAGCATTTTTTACTTGTTCAATGTTTTGTATAATTCATAATACTGGGAAACCAGCTCGGCGTCCGCCTCCGCATTAGAATCCTTAGCAGACTCCTCAAGAAGCGAAATCTCATGTAAGATGGAGAATTGTTCGCTGAACAAGTCAACCGCCGAATAGTTTGTCCTATAATGGCTTGACAAGCCCTTAATCCACTCAAGATGCTGGAGAGAAGATTCCTTCAGTTCCTGGAGGATAGGTTTCGCCTTCTCATATTGATGAAGTTCGGTGTACTGCTTTGCCATCATGAAGGATGCGGTGCTGTAAGGCACTTGTGGAGAAGGCAGCACTTTCTGTGCGAAGTCAAGCACTTCGATAGCCTTCTTCTCACGTTCTTCAGCATACCGACTCATCGCGAGCGTATCTATATTCTTCGCGTAATTCGCGATAGCGGCGCTCAGCTCACCATTACCCATGGATTCGCTTCCGTTGCCCAATATTTCTATTGCGCTAACACGAGCATGAGCCAACAAAGTGGAATCGGAAATACCGGCAGACGCGCCCCTTGCGATACGGCTGTTGTCATAATAAGCGGACGTATACTGCCTGTAAGTTGACATGAATCGGTTATCCCTCTCGCTACCGCTCGTCAGCGCCCAACGCAAGACCTCACAATAGTCACGTTTCATTCTCGCCTGCTTAGCCTCCAAAATCAAGGCATCCACAAGGCGGATGAACATATACCTGTGCGTCTGCACCATACGCAGGTTATTCTCCTCCAAATAGACGTTCGGGTTCTCCGCGATTCCGCCCCATTTGAACTTATGAAGCATGTTGTCGTACATCTTGTCCGTGTTCACACGCTCGTTCGCATAGAACGGATCCTTCTTGATAGGCACGACGCGGTAAGCCATACCCTCCAATTGGAGATAGTCGTTGATGCCAGTGAAGCTCTCCTTACCGACAGTCGTCGCGAAGTACATCGGACGTTGCCAATGGTTAGAGGCGAGAAGGTCAAGGATGAATATCTCCTGTTTGCCCAAGAAGCGTTTGCCGCCGAATCCGATATCCATTCTGCGCACAATTTTCCCTTTGTCCTTAATATCCACCGTACCAGAGTTTATCACCTCATCGGCATCGATATCCAAATAGACATTTTTAGCAGGATAGAACCAAAGGTTTTCCTTAGCGTTCCCGAAGATTCTTCTCTTGATGTTCGCATCATTCTCCACCATGATCTTATTGGCGCTCTCCAAACTGATAGGATGTCCATCGACGATGTCCACGACATAGGCGTAATCCATCCTTCCGTTCATATAGTGCTGTGGCTTCAACGAGAGAGGAAGAGCCTTGGACAAATATGCGTCCCTTCTCATCTGATCCACGTACCAACCCATCTGCAAATAACTCAAGTTGGCGACACGCTGGTCAGTACCGACACCCTCCACCTCTTGGTTGTACCACAGAGGGAAAGTATCATTATCGCCATTGGTGAAGATAACACCATTAGGATCCATGGTCAACAAATAGTTTTGTCCGAAGTCGCGGCAAGTGTAACGTCCCGAACGGTCATGGTCGTCCCAGTTCTGGGATGCCAGAAGCACTGGACCCGCCAGCAATCCGATCACAGTCGCGACAGGTGCGCCAATCTTAGGGCTAATGAACTTTTTCGCCAAATCCACCAACGACGGCACAGCCATTCCAATCCAAATGCAGAAGGCATAGAATGAACCCGCATAAGCATAGTCTCGTTCCCTTGGCTGGATTGGCGTTTGGTTCAGATAAAGCACGATGGCCAAACCCGTCATGAAGAACAAGGTGAACGTGACCACAAAACTTTGGATGCCTTCATATCCATTCTTTCTTGTCTTACGGCTAATTTGGTATGTAATACCCAATATACCCAACAATAGAGGAAGGAAATAGTAGGTGTTACGGCCCTTATTGTTCGCCAAACTATCAGGCAAGTTCGTCTGGTCTCCCAGTCGCAAGGAATCGATGAAGCCGATGCCACTGATCCAGTTACCATTGATGATTTCTCGGTTGGTAGACTGCACATCATTCTGTCTACCCACGAAATTCCACATGAAATAACGCCAATACATGAAGTCAACCTGGTAATTTAGGAAAAACCAAAGATTCTCCCCGAAGGTAGGAACCACCTTCGTTTTCCGTTGACCGTCCTTAGTGATATACGTGGCTTTCTTTCCTTTGATGTTTCCCCAAGACTTATAGCCTGCGACATGGTGTGCCTGTGTACTGTACATACGAGGGAAAAGCATACAGAGCTGATGTTTGTATTTTTTCTTCGTGTCGTATGCCTCATACTCATCCGGTTCATTCGGATCCGTCTTCACCTTCTTCGCATATAGGGTTTCTCCCTCGGTGTAGTCAGGTGTTCCGTCACTTCTGTATTGATATTCAGAAGCGTAGCTCTCTCCGTATAACAACGGAGTGTCACCATATTGCTCACGGTTCAAGTAACTCTTCAGGGCGAACACGTCATCCGGAGAGTTCTGGTCCATCGGTGTATTGGCGGCGGAACGAATGATGATAGCCGCATACGAAGAGTATCCGAGAAGAATCACCGTACAGCATACCAATATGGTATTCAAGATAGAGTTATTGTAATACTTCTTTCCAAAGTACAAAAAGGCGGAGAGTCCTCCTGCGAGGAGCAACCCCACGATAGAGTTGATTCGACCGCCCAAGAAAGGAATACCCAACAACACGACAGGAATCACAAACGACGCAATCTTACGGATATCATTGCTATTGCCGGAAGAAGCCTTATTGGAACCGACAGGCTGGTTTGATTCCATCGTCTCCCATATACCCCAAACCAAGCATCCGACCAACAGAATAGCGTATACGATTGTACCCGTGTTGAAGCCAAATCCAAGCGTATTGACGAAGAACAGCTCGAACCAGCCCGCCACCTCGACGAATCCAGGGATAATGCCATAGAGTACCATCACGAGGATTGCGACGGAAACGCCCAAAGCCTTAAACGATCCCTTGAGGGTAGCGTTGTATTTCTTGAAATAGTAAACCAACACCAGTGCGGGGATGGTCAGCAAGTTCAACAAGTGCACACCGATTGAAAGTCCCATCAAATAGGCGATGAGGACCAACCAACGATTGGCGTACGGCTTGTCAGCCACCTCCTCCCATTTGAAGATAGCCCAGAAAACGACTGCGGTGAAGAGGGACGAATAGGCATATACCTCACCCTCCACAGCTGAGAACCAGAATGTGTCGGTGAAAGTGTAGGCAAGTGCGCCAACGGCTCCCGCACCCAATATCGTGATCATTTGCTCGAAAGACATCTCCTCGGAATCATCCGAACCCATAACCAGCTTGCGCGTCAAATGGGTAATGGTCCAGAACAAGAAAAGGATACAGAAGGCACTACATATAGCCGAGAAGGAGTTCACCATCATGGCCACATGCGCCGGATCTGAGGCGAAAAGGGTAAATAGCCTTGCCGTCAACATGAAGAACGGTGCTCCCGGCGGGTGACCGACCTCTAACTTATACGCAGTTGATATAAACTCGCCACAGTCCCAAAAGCTGGCTGTCGGCTCAATCGTCATCAAGTACGTTGCCGCTGCGATAGCGAATACTACCCAACCGACAATGTTGTTCAATAACTTGAATCGCTTCATTGTTTATTTTTATTAGTATTTTATTGTCTATCAAAAAGTATGTCTATAAGGCTCATCACTTCGCGATCTTAGCCCAACTATCCTTCAATGCCACCGTACGGTTGAACACCAGCTTACCCGGCGCAGAATCCGGATCCACATTGAAGTAGCCGATTCTCTGGAATTGGAAATGTTGAAGCGGTTGCACATCCTTCAACCAAGGCTCCACGAATGATTGTGCGATGGTGAGCGAGTTCGGGTTCAGCAACTCCCTGAAATCCTTGTCCTTCTCATCGCCCGGATTCTCCACGTTGAAGAGTCGGTCGTACAGACGAACCTCGGCAGGTACAGCATGTTGTACGGAGACGAAGTGGATGGTTCCCTTCACCTTGCGGTCGCTACCCGGCAACCCGCTTCTCGTCTCAGGGTCATACTCAGCGTAGACCTCCGTCACATTGCCATTCGCATCCTTCTTACAGCCGGTGCATTTGATGATGTAAGCATTCTTCAGACGCACCTCGTTACCAGGCGTCAGGCGGAAATATTTCTTCGGAGCATCCTCCATGAAGTCATCCTGCTCGATGTACAACTCGCGGGAGAATGGCACCTCGTGCTTACCCATCGACTCGTCCTCAGGGTTGTTGATCGCCTCCATCATCTCCACCTTGCCTTCAGGGTAGTTGGTGAGAATCAGCTTGATCGGATGGATGACCGCACTGGCGCGCATGGCCGTAGCGTTCAACTCCTCGCGTATCGTGGCCTCCAACAAGGAGACGTCGATGACACCGTCATATTTCGTATAGCCAATCCTCTTCACGAACTCGCGGATGGAGGATGGCGTGTAACCACGACGACGCAGACCACAGATGGTCGGCATACGCGGATCGTCCCAACCACTGACGAGGCCTTCCTGAACAAGCTGCAACATCTTGCGCTTGCTCATCACGGTATAGGTGATGTTGAGTCTGTTGAACTCGCGCTGTTTCGGTCTATAGTCACTATCCGCGAATTGATCGATGAACCAATCGTACAGCGGACGGTGCACCTCAAACTCCAACGTACAGAGGGAGTGGGTCACACCCTCGAAGTAGTCAGACTGCCCATGGGCGAAGTCATACATCGGGTATACCTTCCACTTATTACCTGTACGGTGGTGAGGATGTGTCGTGATGATACGGTAGATGATTGGATCACGGAAGTGCATGTTTGGGTTCGCCATATCGATCTTGGCGCGCAGAACCATCTTACCATCCTCGATTTTTCCTTCGGACATCTCCATGAAGAGTCGCAAATTCTCCTCTATCGGACGGTTACGGTATGGGCTCTCCGTGCCAGGCGTGGTCGGCGTTCCCTTTTGCTTAGCGATCTCCTCGGCGGTCTGCTCGTCCACATAAGCCTTACCCTCCTTGATGAAGCGCACCGCCAAATCCCAAAGCTGCTGAAAATAATCGGAAGCGTAGTAGACATTCGCCCACTGGAAACCGAGCCATTGGATATCCTCTTGGATAGAATCCACGTACTCAACATCTTCCTTCACAGGATTCGTGTCGTCGAATCGTAGGTTACAGATACCATTGTACTTCTTGGCGATACCGAAGTCCATGCAAATTGCTTTCGCATGACCGATATGCAAGTATCCGTTCGGCTCCGGCGGGAAACGCGTCTGGATTCTTCCTCCGTTACGTCCCTCCTTCAAATCCTCTTCTACAATTTCCTCAATGAAGTTCAAATTCTTTTTCTCTTCATTCTCCTGAATATTCTCAGCCATTGAATAATTATTAATTAAGACACTTTTACGCGCAAAGTTAACTCTTTCGTGTGAAATATTCAATTTCAGACTACTAATAAGTGTAAAGAAATCATGGATCGCCATACCTTCGTAAGTCATCATTTTTCCTCACCTTATTCAGATTTTTATTTAAATATCTATAAATCAATCAGATACAATTTTTTTCTTAAAGAAAAACAGGTAAATAGTCCTATCGCATTCTAAATAATTAACATCGAAAAGATTGTCAATTTCAAAATATTCCGTATTTTTATGGAAAGAGTTTTATGTGTTAATGATGTGGATACTCCTCCCATTGGAGTTAAAATGGGTCCAGACCTTCCATCGCATGTAAAATTTGTCGTAAATTTATAACTAACTGTAAAATAACGTGTTGCGTATGAAAAAATATATACTCTCTTTACTTCTTCTCTCTTGCATGATAGCCTCCCACACATGGGCTGCGGCGCCTGATTTCGAAATTCCCGAAATGAAAATATACGCGAATGCGGAGGAATGCAAAGCGGACAATGAGTTGGTCGCCAAGATATCACAATATCTATTCACCACAGAACTCCCCGAAGATGCGGCTTACGCGAGGTCTGCGATTAGCTTCGTGACATCATGGGTGCAGGCCTCGGATGAGATATTAATCTCCCTATCCGAGCAAACTACAGGCCATTTCTTCAGTTGCGACCCGAACCTTTCCATTATTCTGTTAGGAACCTATATATGCGGATGTACCCGCTACAATCGGGAAGTGCTGACCTCGAAGGAATTCACCTTCGAAATGCACTACTACGCTTTGGAAGCCACCTTGCGCTACTATGAGAAGAACAATAAATTCCTCGGACAGTGCAAAAAAATGGACAAGATGCTGAAATCATTGCATAAAGGGAAATTACGCAAAGAGCAAGAGCGACTATTTGCTGTTTCAGTAAAGGATTAAAGTTGGATGAGGCAACACAAAGAATGTGTGCCCGTTTCCTCAATCGGGAAGCGGGCACACATTCTTTTTTCGCTTTGAGCTTAATTACTTCACCATCAGAACACCTTGATAGTTCTTATCCTTTGTTGTGATAATCAGGAGATAGGAGCCACTTTCCATCGCACTCCTATCGATGGAGAATCGGACCGGACGCTGTTCCACGAAGAACGTACCGCCCTGCCTGCGCACACCTAACATGTCTATGATTTCCCAGTCAACCTGTTGTTTAGCGGGAAGATTCACCGTCACCTCCGTCGACTCGGTCATCGGGTTCGGGCAGATGGACAAGCATCCATCCTCCGCCTCCACTAAAGAAATACCCGTTCCTTCATGAATAGTGAATTTGCCGGTCTTCTTCGCATCGCCGCCCTCGCCTTTCGCGATGATGATATAATCATACTCGCCTGGTTCGTCATTCGCCACACCACTGATGGATACCGTATTCTCCTCCACCTTATAGCTGATGCCTGCTGGCAACCCAGTCACTTCGACGGAACTTGCGTTGTCAAAAGTGTAATAGAATGGAACGATCTCCTCTCCTTGTGTAACCTCCTGGGAAGCCTCTCCGTCACCCTTCTTAACAAGGGAGGCGGGCTCCTTCATATTGGCCAGGTTCTTGTAATAATCCACAGGACTATATCCGAGGTGCGGCGGTTGGTTGTATCCACAGTTTTGCCATGCGATGGCCATATCGTAGACATGGTCGTCTCGCAACCACGGCAATTTATATTGGCTCTCCGTCGTGGTGGTGTATATGTTCAGGTAACAATCATTGCCGCTCTCCGCCCAGTAGACGGCCTCCTCGCGCCAATCACCGTATAGGTCACATTGCAGGCAAGGGTTATACTTGGTGCTATTATTGTTATTCGCACCACCTCCATATCGCCAGACGTCTATGACACGGTCCCATGTCTTGGTCTTCGAATTCCACTTGTCGATATGGGAGCGGTCGTGGTATTCACGGAGCAAATCACCGTCCCAATAGATGCAGAAATTGATGGAACTGCTCTTGGTGGAACCCGTGTGCCACTCGGCGATATCTTTCCCGGTCGTCACCGAGAAGAGGTATGCGTTGCTCCAGACGAAGGCCTCCGCCCCATCATATTGGTCGTCACAATCGAAGACGATGCCTCTTCCGGTATCACCACCGGTCTGGTTCTTCCCCCGGAGCACCTTACCTGTCCTCGCGTCAAGTAGCACTCCGTCGTATGGTGCATTTTCCCCCTCCGTGATCATGAAATACTCCATTCCATCGTGGTTCGGATCAAATTCACCCAAGTGCGTCGCATCACCATGTCCATAGCCTGTACGCCAAAGCAACTTGCCGTCATGGTCGAGTGCGGCGGCACCGACGATGATCTCATCGAATCCGTCACCATCCACGTCCCCACAAGTGATGCTATGTGCCCCCTCTCCATAGATGCCCTGGTCCAACTGGTCGGAAGTATGTTTCCATAGCTGCTGCAGGTTGTTTCCGTCCCAGGTATAGGCGGCGGCGTACGAATAGCCATAGATGCCCCTCGTGGTCACCGCGCAAGGCTTTGGATTACCGTTCACATCGAGGAAGGCCACGCACGCTTTCATCCAGTTTCCCCTATGTCCGTATTGGTTACCATCCGATTTACCCTCTCTCGGATCAGCCCAATCCCTTTGAATATTAAAGTACGGCCAATAATCGATTGTAGCCAACTCCTTACCCGTGCGACCATCGAAGCAAGTAACCCACTCCTTGCCACCATCTGTGATGACACCTGCGGAGTTGACGGAAGAGGCATTATGGTTAGCCCCTTGCGCGACACCTTTGGAAAGGAAATTCCCAGTGGCATCCTTACTGCCTTGTGCCGTTTTGGCGATCAACTCTCCATATCCGTCGCCGTCAAAGTCGTAGCAGAGGAAGGTGAAGCGACACCCGGCCAGCACGTTCGGACCGAAGTCGATCCGCCATAATCTCTGGCCATTTAGCTTGTAGCAATCAAGAATCTGTGGCCCTGTCTGTTTAGCTGTCTCACCTGCGTTCGAAGGTTCCCACTTTACGATGATCTCCTGCTCGCCGTCTCCGTCCATATCGAAGGAGGAGCAATCGTTAGGCGTATAGGTGATGGAAGTATTATTCATCTGATAAGGTTGTGGACGGCTCAGTTTAACCTGATGAAAGAAGTTACCGTCACATTTCACGCCCTCCTGCGAATCGATCATTTCGCCATTCTTATCATAGACCTCCACGGAAAAGGTCGAATTCGCGTAACTTTTGGAAAGCATAGTGTTGGTACGGTCGGTGAATTCCTTCACCAACTTACCGTCCGCATAAAGTTTGTAAGAGGTGGACTTCGGCGCATCCGTTCCTCTCATTCGCCAGCTGACGAAGACATTGTCATTATTAACCGTCTGGCAAGCCCAAAGGCCCCTTGAGGCATCTGCGGTTGCGGAAGGAATGTTCGCCACGACCGCCATCATGCTGGACAATAATAGTGTGTAAATGTTTTTCATTTTGGTAAGTATTTTGGTATCTATTTATTATTGTCGCAAATATAATGATTTCTTTTAAATGCCAATAAACAAGAAACATTCCGAGCACTAAAAAGGGGGAAAAAGACATTGTAGCTCCACCTCGATTCCATGTTTTTGTAATGACCATCTATTTCTTCTTCTATTTTTCGCCGAAGAAATCGGTCAACGAATTCAAGTACAATCACTTGGCATTAACACGAAATGCCCATCACGCATATATTTAATTACCCACTTGTTCGTTATTCAAGATAAGATTACTATATTTGCGCCGCATTCAACTATTTATGAATGTGGTTTTTATTGTATAAACACAATCATTATGAAACACTTTATCACTTTATGGACAGTGGTTATGATGTGCATGTCCATTCTCAGCTCCTGCGAAAAGGGATATGACGATCCAACGGAAGAGCCGCTAGTTAAACACCTCATTATGGTGAATGGCGTGGAATACAAAACCACTACTACTCATCTTTCCACCCAATCCGGTCTGAATTTCGAAGCCAAGACAGCAAACGACGAACTAACTGTCAATCTCGTGATGAAAGACAGCGAACTGAACAAGGAGTATGACCTAAATTCGAGCACTAATTGCGGGTCCCAATACCTGCAGGTTTTGTTCTCCAACGCAGGGATGGACAGCTACTCCATCGCCACAATGGGGCCTAACAGTCTGAATGTACTCAAGGATTGGGGCACATCCGAAATTCGGGAACTGAAGTCCGCAACCGCCAAAATCTGCAACCATCCTGACGGCACATATTCAGTATATATAACAGCAGAAGGGAATGGGCTGTCATTCATAATGGATTTTATAGATAAGATTGATCGCGTCGACTAAAAGGAAAAAGGTGAAATATTAAAAGCCATATCCCTACAACAGTGGTCCTTAAAAGAGACTGTTGTAGGGATTATTATATGCCTAAATGGCGAAAAACACGCCTATTTTGTTGCTTTTCTGTTTTATTTTTTTAATTTTGTATAAGTCGTGGCGCAATATGGGGAGAGCCCATCACAACTCGACAATAACTGAGTACAAACTAATATAAAAAGATATGAAACCTTTACACAAAAAAATCACCGCCATTCTATTGTCGGTAATCTCCATCAGTTGTTTATCCTCATGTCAAAACGAGGAAGAGATGGAAGGGAAGATGCTCACAGGAGTATGTTGGGAGGGAGTATTGCCCGTCAAAGAAAACCACGGACAGGAAAACTACTTCAGCAGATTCTTCTTCTACGAGGAAAATGGCTACAAATACGGCTACGAGGAAGTTTACATCAAGGGCCAATATGATTACACATACGAATTCAGCTGGTATTGGCTGGACGATGCCTACAGCGTAGCCGCCATAAATTACGGAGGCCGCTGGCAATCTGACATCTCCTGCATCGATATCACCAAAATAACAAACAACTATATATACGGATATTACTACATCGATTTGGCCGACTATTGGGCATACAAAGATGGTAACACCAACCTTCGAGGCGATAATTACATCGAGTTAAAACATGTCGACGCCCCGAAACGGCAGGATTAGAGGCCACAAGAACAGTCAGAAACCAGGGCAATAGCCACGGAGCTCCTTCCTGAGCGATTTGGAATTGCCGTTCGTGTACGAGTCGACAAGAGCCCAAAACCGATCGCTGTGGTTCAATTCCACAGTATGGCACAATTCGTGAATTAGGACATAATCTATCAAATGTTGCGGAAGCCGCATCAGGTATAAATTCAAACTGATGTGGCTTTCCTTTGTGCAGCTACCCCAAATGGAACGCACATTGCGGATGCGACAGCTAACATATCGTAGGCCACATCTCTGCGCGATATACGATAGCCTCTCCGGCAATACGCGCTTAGCCTCAACCAACATGGCCCGCTCTATCACCTTCCGGATAAGTGTCTGGACATTGTCCGCCCTTATATCGACGCACCTCGGACATGAAATGGTGAGCACCCCATCCTTCAGTGACGACTGGAAATGGACGCCCTCCACCCGCACAATACGCACCGTAAACGTCAACGTCCTGTACTCACTTGCCTCGTCTAACACCGCCACTTGGTTTTTAGACAACCGATCCTCATTCTTCTTCAGCACATTTTTTATCCACTCCCTTTTCTTATCCAAGAAAAAAAGTGCGTCCTTTAAGGTGTTCCGCCTGGGAATAACCAATACAATCTCCTTCGGTTTTATCCTAATGGATATATATTTCGCCCTCACGCTATAGGAAACGGTAACTTTTCCAATCCCCTCAACCTCTATTTCCTCCTCCTTATAGCCCATGTCATCCTCCTTTAAATTCTCAAGATATATACAAATATAATTGATTATCAGTTATGTAAAAAATAATATTAAAAAATAACCCGAAAAAATTTGCCACTTCAAGAAAAGTCCCTACCTTTGCAGAGCAAAAACAGAAAGTTGGTGCCATAGCTCAGTTGGTAGAGCAAAGGACTGAAAATCCTTGTGTCCCCGGTTCGATTCCTGGTGGTACCACACAAAAAGGCTGATTCCTAAAGGAGTCGGCCTTTTTTCGTTAGAACCAATATGATCTTCGTTGGAAAAGCAGAATCTACATGTTCCATCCAAATAGGAATATTTCCCCTTTTATCTTTAAAATAGGCATGTACCCTGATGAGGGGAAAAAAAGAAAGCCACCCGAATGGGATGGCTTTTCTTTTTAAAAAACGCAAATTAGAACTAAACTACAAATTTATAAGGAAAGCATTTCACAACGCCATTATACTTAGTACAAAAAGCGTGCCAAACTCTCCAAATCGATAAATTTATTATTTTACTTCAATTTTTTTGCAATAAACACCAACTGGATAATTCGACGATTGAACCTTAGAAGCATCCGCCTTATCGAAGTACTTCATGACCTGACGGAGGTCGTATGGCACCTCTGTCGCGATGAGGATCAGATTGTCGATTCCTACTGGCTCTGAGAACTCCACAGGGTACGTGGTCAAATCGATCGTACAATTGCCAGGGATGAGCAAGTGGGACATCGTCGTGGCATCGTCGATTGGCAAGCAGTCATACTTCTCGCCGTTCTTGTTGATGTCGAGGATGTTCACGTACAACGGAGTGTCACTGCTATTCTTGATTCTGAAGACAGCCTGGCTATCCAAGGCTACAACTCCCTCCAACTCGGCCTTAGTCCTTCTGTCGAGGATAGAGAATGAGATGGCGTAATCGGTCTTGGCATTGTTCATGGAACCCAACGGACTACCATTGTGCTTAGCCAAAATCGCCTTCGCGATATCGTTCTCGATAATATCTCCACGATAGGTACAACCGGCGGCCTCATGGCTGATTCTATCCGAACCTCCGTTGAAAAGCGACTTGGAGGCGTGGGAGACGAAGTTGGAGGCATAGCTCTGCTTGCTCTTGTAGTTGGCGATCAGCTCGCTCACCTTCTGACCATTGTTTTGGGAGATGGAATAGATCTTCTCCGCCTTACGGTCGATGAATGACAACGCAGAGTTGTTATCCACACGGATCATATCCGTCAACAGGAGCGGATCTCTCTTCTGCAAGGCAACCCACTTCCCGTTCGCTTGCTTCTCCGCCTTTCCGATGATGGAGTAGACGTAAATATCTTGTGCGCAGACGAAGCTAACCAGCATCGACAAAAGCGCTATCAAAAAACTTTTCTTCATATTAAACTCCTTTCTTATTAACTTATACTTATACTAGTACAAAACACATGCCAAACTATTTCTTCTCGAAAAGGATGAAGTTACCCTGACGATTCTCGAAGATTGGCATCTGCCTGCCGTTCGTCGCTTGTCTTACCTGGTTGCGGATGTAGAGCTCCAAAGCATCCAACGTGATGTTTCCTTCCTCATCGACTGCCTTACCCTTTATACCTTCGAGCAATGCCTTCGTGAAGATACCGTTCTCCCATTGCTCGGACTCGTTAGACTTCTGCGCCTCGGTGCTGGAGTAGAATCCGATGATGTCTGGCTCCGCCATGGAGAAGGTCTCGGCGGCACCTCTGATGCCATACATCGAACCTGAGTGGCAAGCATCCATGAAGATGATGATCTTACATTTCTTGTCCTTCATTCTCTTCAACGCACTACGGATGATATCGAAGTCGACCGCGGAAGAGAAGAGGTCATTGCTCTCCGCATTGCATGACAGGAAGTAAGTCTCCGCACCCTCTTTCGCACCATGTCCGGAGAAGAAGAGCAAGATTACATCGCCCTGGTTCGCCGAGTTCACCAACGTAGAGAGCCCCTTCTTGATGTTCTTGTCGGAAGCGCCCTTGTCTTGAATCAGATTGGCGGTCTTGAGAGACTGGTATTGGGACAAGTTACAAGTCTTCACCGTATTCATGAAGTCTGCCGCATCCTTCGCCGCATGTTGCAATCTCAGGTCTGCCTGGTCATAATCGCTCACACCGACAGCGAAGACATGCAAAGCTGGTTTCGGACGGTCGCCACGGTAGTGCAACAACACAACGGCTGGGTCGCTATTTTGTCCTCTGTTATCCTTCGCAATCAACTGCACGCGGCAATCGCTCACACGAGGCAATGTGAGTGTGATTTGTTTTCCGACACGTTTTACACCTTTCGTGCGAGGCATCAACTCACCATTGATGTAAGCGATGATCTCCGGCTCACTACCGTCATGGGTGGAAGTCTCGTAGGTGAAAGTAACCTCAGGAGAGGAATATTGTGAACCATCCTTAGGCGACAAGATCTTAATGGTCGGCGCACCCTCCACGACATGCGTGACAGTCGGCGTAGGATCCGGTTTAGTCGGCGTAGTATTACCACCCGTAGGTTTGGTCGGCTTGGTCGGCGTAGGGTCAGGTCTCTTCTGAGGCTCCTGCGCCGCAAGATTAGGAGTCTTATAAGCGAACGACTCCAGATTAGGCACCTGGGAAGAAGGAACCCTACCGTTCGGATTATTCGCCTGCCATTTCTTCGCCGCGGCCTTGGCGGCGTTCATATCAGCGAATGTAGGCTTCACGACGAAGTTACCGGCACGGTCGATAGCACCCCATTTCCCTTTATACTTTACGACAGTATAGTTGCAAGTCGCACTGAAAATAGCGGTCTTATCCACATTCTCAAAGACAGGTTTCATGATCCAGTTACCCAAATAGTTGATGAAACCGATCTTTTTCACACCGTTCTTCAAACCGATATAGATGTTGTCACCCAATACAGCCTTCATCTCCCACTCCTTGACTGCCTTACGGACATCCTCCTTCGAAGTGAAATATGGGTTGATGGCCATCACACCCTCACGGTCCACCGCACCCCATTGCTTATCGAGCTTCACGATGGCGTAACTCTTTCCCTTGTCGAAAGTGAACTCATTATCCACTTCCTCGTAAATCGGGCGAAGATACATTTCACCGGTATAATCCACGAATCCCCATCTGTTCTTAGTGTTATCGTAGACCGCATAAAGGAAAACGCTTCTATCACCTCCCTTAACAGCCAACTTGGCGGCACGGAGAGCCATCTCCTTGGTCACGAACACCGGCTTACAGTAATACTTACCATCCGCCGCGATTGCTCCCCATTTACCCTGGTATTGAACAATCGCATATCTTTTTCCCGCGAATGCATTGAACTGATCATAATTCTCGTAAATAGGTTGTATAACCCATGTGGACCCATTCATGAATCCCCATTTACCCGTCTTCGGGCTCCTATTGGCTTTCTGCGCCGGCGCATACGCGATGGACAAAGCCAATAGGCATAATGTCAATAAGTACTTCTTCATTTTAATATCGTTTTTCTACGTTTTCCACTATTTCCTGTTCCAGCGTCTTTCCTCCCCTCTTCTTCACTATGATCTTTTGTATTTTGAATAGCAAGAAGTAGAAGATTTCCGCCGCATACCCCGCCAAACCTGTTCCCAACAACGCATAGAGCAATGTGATGTTGTATTGGCGTTCGATAAATAAGTATCCTCCTAAAAAGACGAGGGCCAACATCATAATGATCTGTAGGGTGGTGGACAACACACCCGACACATCGTTATACTTCTCGTTGATCCAACAATAGATGAAGCAATACAAGAAGGTATATAGCAAGCCCAAGAGGAAGCCATCTTTTTCAGACATCTGATTGATCAGTCTGCCCGGCTTGGTCAAAGTCGAGATGGCATAACCATGGATGGTCGTTCCACAGATACGCCTTGTGCCATCAATATTAATCGGGATGTCATGGAAATCCCTCAAATCCAGATAATCTCCCACCAAAACGATTTTGTCCTTTATGAGATCACGAAAATAGGTGTCGTTGCCCTCGATCTCCTGCAACAACAGTTTCTTCTCTATCGGATCCTCGAACTCCATCGCATTGATAGCCTTTTGAGCCTTCACAATATCCAAAACCTCAAGTATGAGAATCTTTTCGAATGTGGTTTGCTTGTAATGGATCAGCTCCTCATTCTCCTCCCGACTCTCCCAGAAGTCATAGACATCCGGACGCGCCATCCGGACAATCTCATGAACGAAAGTGCTCAGCGTCGTGTCGTCAAAAGTGAGGGTTTTATTGAACTTGCGGATCGTCTCGTTCTCCACATTCACGCAAGCCTCAACGCAACCGGTGTTCTTCACGAAGTAGGACTCCTCCTTCTTAAACTTGCTGATGTTCATCTCGTCCCCACCCGCAGCCACTTTCTGCAACGGATCATACTGAGGCACCATCCTGCATGCGGCGATCACATTGTCCTTGCAACGGGCGATGACATGTTCGAGACTGTCATTGGCAAGCGTGTCTCCATCTCCCGCACCACTGAAGATAACGTCGAGGGCAATCACTTTCGCCCCCGCATTGTGCATATATTCAATCCCGGCGGCGATGTCGGCCCTCGAATAGCACTGCGCCAAATCCAAGATGATAATATCGGAACTAGCATCCGCCTCCCTGTCAGATTTGTCGTTCTCAGTCTGGAAATAACTATCGGTCATGGTGAAATTCCCCAATATTTGGCCCACGGGATCCAAATAGGAAGAACTATAACGCAACTCATTCACGATCGCACATATCGTCACTATGATTAGCATTATCCCAATCGAGTGGAGTATGTATCTCAATATATTTTTCATACGCACACACTTTGTCACAAATATACAAAAGTTTTTAACTATTGCATAGATTTACAACAAAATGTGATAGCGGTACGCCAAATCCAGCCGCCCCCACTTCACATCCATCCTTTTATTATAGTATGTCAATAAAAAATGTGGCATTCAACGAAACGGCACATTTTGGCACAGTTTTTGCATTTTCAAATGCATGCTCTCGACAAAACCTATGCCGCTGTATTATAGACCGTTAATAAAATATAATGCACAAATATAGCATTTATCAAACCGATAATCCTTTAAAATTAGACATTCCATGCTGACCCATAACCACTGTGGAACGATTTACACAGATATTGGGTACAAAATCCACAACACGTGCGAAATAAAGGCTTTATATTTGTTCTTTAGAAAACCAGTAGACAACACAGACAAGTATCTTCAGTGTTATCCGGTGTATGTGTATGACAAAACATTGTCAGTACGGAATATAAGAAAAATGCATTTTTGTATCCGTATGTAAATCATTTAGTTACGTATAACCCTTGCGTTGGGTAATATGCAAAGAAAGCATTTAGTATTTGATGAACATAATAATAATATTTTTAAATCAAAGCATTATGAATTTTACGAAATTTGGGGTAGCGGCAATGGGTATTGCTCTATCAGTATCTACGGCGAACGCCGAATCGTTTGAAACATTGGATGTCAGTGGGAAAACAGCCTTGTACGGCGGCCTTTCGGTCAGAACAGCGCTTTATCACCAGCTCGATTTCAAGGACGAAACGGATGGAAGCGGAAGTGTCATCCACACGACAGGGTATAACGACTCGAAATTCGGCCTCAGCTTCGAGGCGTCCAAATTCGCATTCAGGAATGGTAACGTGGGAATCGGTACCGAGCCGCTCGATACGAAGAAGTTGTATGTCAAGGGAGACACCTGGTTCGAGGGCAACATCAACTTCAACGTCACCAACAGCTCCTTCCATGTGCAGACCACCGGCAATTCCGGCATAGCAATCAGCCAAACAAGCGACAGGGACCTGGAAAAGTCCGTCAACACGATTGAATCAAAAGTGCAAGGCAACCTCACCTCTCTCCACTTCAACGCATCCGACTACAAGTTCCGCTATGGTAACGCATACTTCAAGGGCAACGTGGCCATCGGTGCGCAAGCCAGCAGCGACATCAACAAACTATATGTGAAGGGTAGAACCGTATTGGATATATCGGACGAGATGTTGCTCCTGCTCACTTCCCCAGGCTCCAGCATCCACTTCGACAGGGTGGTCAACATCGAAGGAGAGGTTCCGACCAACACCATCACGTCCGATGAAATAGGCGGATACTCGCCGCTCAACTTCCGCGGCAACAGCTACCGTTTCTACATCGGTTCAGTCTTCATGGACAACGACCTCACGGTGAACGGCAAAATCACTTGCCACAACGAAATAGAGGTCTCCAAGCTCACATCAGACAACATGAACGTTAACCAACTCAAAGCCAAGGACATCCGTGTGGATCTCAACAACGCCGCCGACTATGTGTTCGAGGAGAACTACAACCTCAAGTCGCTGAAAGAGGTGGAGAACTACGTGAAGGAGCACAAGCACCTCCCAGGCGTTCCGTCCGCCGCAGAGATTTCCCAAAAGGGCATGAGCGTTTCGGAAATGAGCAACCTCTTACTCGAGAAGGTGGAGGAACTCACTTTGCACTTGATCCAATTGGAGAAGGAAAACGAAGCGTTGAAGGCGAAAGTTGAATCACTAGAAAAATAATCTGAAAGGTGAAATCTTATGAAAATCAGACTTTTAATATTATTAGCTTTCTTCCCACTACTGTCGAACGCCACACAATATCTTTCGTTTACGAACGGATATGAGGATTCGACGGTCTACAATGTGAAGAAGACAGCGATTAAATACGAAAGCTACTTTGAGATATCTTATACTTTTGAAGGTCTATGCATGGATAATTACACGTACAACGGCAAGACCTACAAAGGACTTAAGATGCAAGGCGCCAGCTATATCTCATCGTTAGGAGACCCGGAACTACCTATATTTATCGACTTGCTAATCACAAATTCCGACTCGTGTTCCATCGAGATGGTAGACGCAACCTATAACGAGTTCGAGAACGTTATGGTCAAGCCGACGAAGGGTAAGATCCTCGAGATGGCAAAACATGATAATACCATCAAGTTCTCTAACATATATGATTCGGATATGTTCTTTCCAAAATCAAATGCGGAAATCATCGAAGTACATCAATACAAATCCATTCCATATATTGGAATACAAGTTAATCCGATTCAATATAACCCAAAGACATCAAAAATCCGATGCTACAAATCCATCACGTTCCGTATTGTGCCAAAATCCAAGCAAACATGGACATCAATAGATTTTGACGTGTACGATGAGTTGCGCGGACTCATGTCGGGTTCCGGACTAAACGTGCAGGACAGGACTGGCGTTCCACGCCCACAAAAAGCGCCCCATCCAGTAGCTCCTGTTCAGAAAGAGAAGGCGGACTACCTTATCGTCACTACAGACGAACTCGTGCCGTATGTTGATAAGCTGGTCAGATGGAAAACCATGCAGGGTTTCAAATGCCACGTCATCTCCCAAAACAAATGGAGTAGTAGTACCGAAGTTCACTACGCGATCTCAAGCTTTTACGAGAAGGAGCATCCGGAGTATCTTCTAATTTTCGGTGACCACGAAAATGTGCCATCAGTAGAATTCATCAATGATACTGGCTGGGTAAGAACAATTGGCGTTGACCCTATATACCTATCCGATGCCCCTTACGCCGGGGGAAGCTATCTACTACCCAACATGTGCCATGGTAGAATTCCCACAAAATATGCAAGTGATGCAAACATAGTGGTCGACAAAATCATCAACTACGAGAGATACCCTATAGAAGATGATTACTATTATAACCATGCCACTCATTGTTCTTTTGCCCAAGACAATGATGAAAAGCCTGACGGCTACGAAGACCGTGTATTTGTTTCAACATCCGAGAAAATAAGGGATTATATGATGGGATGGGGGAAAACCATAGCCCGAGAATATAATTCCGATTATTTCCCGAAATATTATAACCAATATTACTGTAATGGGGAGGAAATGCCAGCCGAACTTCTCAACAGAGATGCCTGGACAGGTAATGCAAAAAATATTACTGACGATATCAGCAAGGGCAATTTCTACGCCTTGTACCGTGCACACGGATGGTACGACTCGTGGGGTAGTGTAGGCTTTAGCACTTACGATATTGAAAAGCTAACCAACAAGAACAAATTGTCGGTTGTGTTTAGCATAACATGCCTCTCGGGTGGATTCCATAAGGATAAGTGTCTTGCGGAAAAGTTTCTCCTTGAACCAAATACGGGAGCGGTGGGCGTAATTGCCGCCTCTAATGTCTCATATTCTTACTGGAATGACGCTTTTCTGATTGGTATGTTTAATACAATGCTTACCAATCCTGGAATCGAGAACTACCACGGAGATGATTATTCGTACGAAGCTCCTAATACAACCTTTGAAATGGGGAAGGTGCTGCGTTCCGGGTTTATTCAAATGTATAATTCCGGATTCAAAGATCCGGGATGTCTTGATTTCACATGCAGGGAATATCACTATTTCGGCGACCCAAGTATGGAAATATACACCGAGGTGCCAGCATGCTTTGACCCACAGATAACCCAAAACGGCACCACCGTCACCGTGAAGACAGGCGACGTCAATGGATGTAAAATCGTTTTGAGTAGCCAATCCGGCGACGTTATCCAAGTCATGAACGGATCTAATTCCGCCATCTTCACAAATGTGACTTATCCTTATAACATCGTCATATCCAAGCATAATTACAAACCATACGTGATGCACTCTGTGAATTATCTACAAGATGAAAACATCGAATACGATAGAGATGTACTTGCAGATAGCATATATGCAGGCACCAACGTCACAACCAGCTACAAAAGTGGCGACGTCGTGGTAAATGGTGGCAAACTGACGCTTATGGCAAAAGAATCGATTCATTTGCTTCCTGGATTTAGGACAAACGGTGGTGATATGCTCGCCTCCTTGGGTTACAATTACGATTGTCCATTTGGATATAATGAGCCTATCAGCAACTATGTCCCGCGCAATACAACTTCCGCGCATGATGGAGATGGAATCGTACATCATGACGTTGTGCTTGACAATGAAGAGATAACCGAAACGAATGATACCCGTGACACAGATGATATCCTCTATGTTAACGGTAACACATTGGTTATTAACCTCATGAACCCATCTGACGTTGAGATTTCTGACATATTGGGAAGAACCGTTTTCATTGGGCACGACATCACCCAACAGAAGGTAAAGCTCAACCACGGAATCTATACTGTGAAGTACGGTAATATCGTGAAGAAAATCATGATAACGGAAGGGAAAGGAATATAAATCCATCCTATCACCAAAAACAGAAGCACCAGGGAACAATCTCTGGTGCTTCCATTTTCTAAACATTCACCGTCCGTCCTAATCGATCGAACAGATTCAAAAAACATATCATGGCACCAAACAACAGCACGTGTACAACATTCCGTTCAAATTTAAGAGCGGGAGACCTGCCACATTCTAAAGAAAACGTCTCCAAAGATTTTTCAGATTACAAAAAAAAAAGTAGTTTTGCGTCCGTTAAAAAGGACGGTTCCAGCAAAAGGGAACGACCATGTACAACACTAATATTTTGAAAGATACGAAATGATTCCGAAAATAATACACTATTGTTGGTTTGGAAGAGGAGAGATGCCCTCATTGGCGCTGAAATGCATCGAGTCATGGAAAAAACACATGCCGGACTACGAGATAAAGAGATGGGACGAGGAGACATTCGATATACAATCCAACACCTATGTGAAGGAAGCATACGAAAATAGGAAATTCGCTTTTGTCACCGATTATGTTCGGCTATATGCGCTTTACATGGAAGGTGGGATTTACATGGACACCGATGTGGAAGTGCTTAAAAGTCTAACACCATTCCTGCACCTGCACGCATTTTCCGGATTTGAGAGCAGCGGATATGTGCCAACAGGAATGATGGCAAGCGAGAAAGGTGGCACATGGGTGAAGGAACTCTTACGAGATTATGACAACCGGCACTTCGTCAATGAAGATAACACATTCGACCTCACAACAAACACAACCCTAATAACAAATTACATGCTGGAGAGGGGATTAATCATGAACAACTCATACCAGGATTTTGAAAACCTCACCACCATGTACCCTTCAGAATATTTTTGCCCGATTTCCCAAAATACGGGAAAATTGAGCCTTACGGAGAACAGTTATTGTATCCATCACTTTGCGGGCTCCTGGATGCCAAAACATGTACGAGTCGCTTCCAAAATAAAAAAATGCTTCTCAAGGATATTAGGCCCTGAAACAATTAACAAAATCATCAAAAAAATTGGTCTTAGGGAATGGAAAGAAAAACAGATGAAATGATTAAATTTGCGCAGAAAAAAATATAATATAAAATTTTAAAAAATATGAACACGGTCATCGCAAAAATCAAAGATTACCTAAAATCCATACCCAAAGATATGGATAGAAACAAGTGGATATTCATCGCGGCATTTTTCGTAACTGTCCTTGTTAAACTTTTATTGTTCACAAATACGGTTAACAACGGATTACATATTTGGTCGGGATGCGAATCTCCCATCAATGAGTTCCTTGTAAACTATTCCATCTATGTGGGTGTTGCATTGTTCTTTGTGGCAGTAGGTCTTTGTTCCAAATACTTTATCGGCGGTTTTGTCCTGGATTTCATATTAGATATCTGGATCTGGGCGAACCTAATCAGTTTACGTAGCCACGGATTAATGATTACGGGTTATGACTTCCGAATTGTAGGAAACATGAATGGCTTTTGGGATAGTATTTTCGTATTCATCCACTTCTCCGATATACTGATGTTTATCATAACAGGAGCATTCATCTACGTGTGGCTGAAAAAACTGAACCAACCAGAGCAAATACATTGGAGATTAGGCGTACCGGCATTGCTCATCTCCATCTTCCTATTCATGATTAAGCCCGTCCACTTCCATAATATTTGGGGGATGCCGACAAACATCTGCAAGCAATTAAACGTAACTGGAGAGGGACGAAAAACATTTGCCGCCGACTACACCATATTTTCTAACTTATGGTCGGAAATATATTTCTATTCTAATCTCGAGGATATACCAGCAAAGTCTCAACTGACAGATGACCAGATCGCCAAAATCACGTCCCACATGTCATTTACCAATAAACAGGACACCTTACGAGACAACTTGGTTATCATCTTGTTCGAAAGCTTAGAGGGTTGGGTTATCGGCAAAAACATCAACGGGCAGGAAATCACCCCCAATCTGAACAAACTGACGCAAACAAATTCCATTTACGGAGTAAAAATGAGCGCCCAGACACAACGTGGAGCATCCAGCGACGCCCAGTTGACCATCAACACAGGACTCATGCCTTTGATATACGAGGCGGTCAGCTTTGCATACACCAACAATAAATATTATTCAATTGGCGATGCGATGGCAAAGTTAGGATCACACAACATCATGAGAATCCCTACCGACGCTTCCGCATGGAACCAAATAAACATTTCCAAACCATGGGGCTATCCGACCTTATATGCTAAAGAATGTTCGGATGAGGAACTGTTCAACGACTTGGCGGCGACAATAGATTCCATTCCTGAACCATATTGCATCCAAGCTGTTACAATGGCCTCCCACGCTCCGTTCTGGAAATATGCTGGCCTTTCCACGCTCGAAGTCCCTAACGACGGACTTCCAACAGATAAAATCAATTACCTGAAGAGCGTGAACTATACGGACAGATGTATCGGACAATTTTTGGACGCAGTGAAGGATAACCCTAAAATGCAAAACACGACAATCGTCATTGTAGGCGACCACTCGATATTCAATGATAGCCGACAAGATTTCGCCGGATCCGAAACAGGAAAGGCATTAAATGCCGCTGACGCTTCCTATTTCGTGCCATTTATCATCCACTCGCCTAAGAACCTACAGACAAAAGAGATCACGGATACGACCTACCACATGGACATCTATCCAACTCTGTTAAGTATCTTCAAGTTGGACAACTACCCATGGAGAGGTATTGGTTGTGACTTGACAAAACCTATTGAACGAACGATGAACGAGGGGGATCTCTCGGATTTGTGCGGGATGATCATACGTAGCGATTTCTTCCAGGAGAATAAAGAGACCAAGGAATAATCACTATTTCAAATAGCATGGAAAGTGGAGTTATGTTTACACTAACTCCACTTTTTTGTTTTATCCTAAAACTTATTACATTTGCAGGCGGTTTATCCGACACTTTATGCCAGATTAACCATGTAAACAATGCCATGTACAATGAAAAGGCGTCTGACTATATTATCAATATTATTTCTGCACTTCCTGACTCTAAATGCCCAGACATTCCCGAATTACATAGCGCATGGAGGAGGAGCAGGCGGTGAGATCAGTTGGATGATATACAGTAATAGCAGGGAAGCTATCATGCAATCCATAAGGAACGGCTATACCTTCATTGAAATAGACATGGTCGTCACTTCGGATGGCCATTTAGTGGCGGCTCACGATTGGGAAAGCTTCAATAACGTCACAGGACATTCGGAACTGGGTGATAGCGCTATCACACTCGAATCATTTAAATCGTCGCTTATCTATGGGGAGTTAACCCCTATTTCAATAGATGAAGTGGTGGAAATCCTACAACAAAATCCCTCCGTATTTCTGGTCACCGATAAAATATCTGATGTGGAAATATTAGATAAAAGCCTTTCCGGAATCAGAAACCGTGTGTATGTCGAAGCCTTCTCGATTGAAGATTTCACTCGCCTAAGGGAAGCGGGATATCACCCTATGTATTCCCATCCCGCTACTAATTTAACCGAAGAAATTATTGAGAATCTTTTGAATGGGAAAACAAGAATAGATTTCATAGCGAATTCCACTACCGATAATTTCAAGGAAATATCCCGCATAAGATGCCTTCTGCCTATTAAAATTGCAATGTATACAAGCAATTCATTAGATTTTTTTGATGAACATTTAGGAACAGATGTAGATCTCATATATACGGACTACTACAATCCCATGACAGGTAAAATCGAAGAATAAACTAAAGATTAGCATATAATGTATAGATTACTTCATATAATATTACTATTCTGTTCGCTGCCTTTTTTCTCATCCACCGCACAAACCATGGGTCAGAAATGGGAGGGAGAAGGCACACAACGCTCCCCTTACCTTATAAAATCGGAAGTCGATCTACAAATACTTGCGCAGGAAGTCAATCAGGGAACGGATTACAAAGGATATTTCTTCAAACTGGCAAACGACATTAACTTATCCACGGTATGTGGAGAAAATCTGTCCGACTGGAGTTCAATAGGTTCAATAGAAAATTATTTCGAAGGCGATTTCAATGGGGATGGGCACACTGTCAGCAATATATATATCCAAACAAGAGGAGCAAGAACGTCATACAGAGGATTATTTGGATACGTTGGCCCATACGGGAAAATCTCCAACCTTATCGTTCAGGGATCCATATATGCATCCTTTTGGGCGGGCGCTATAGCTGGCGCAAGTAGTGGGGTTATTTCTAATTGCTCGAACGAAGGCTGTGATGTGGAATCTTGGCAATACGCCGGGGGTATAGTCGGAGGAAATTTTGGAGTCGTATCACAATGTCGAAATGAAGCGACTATACGCAGTTATCTTGCCACAGGAGGCATTTGCGGATACAATTATGGTGGTCTATACAAAAGTTATAATTACGGCGAAATATACGGCTATACGGGGTCCGGTGGATTAGTAGGGTACAACGGAGGATTCTCCTCTTTTTCCAATTGCTACAACCGCCCTATGGGAATTGTACAGAATTGCGCAAACAATTCCTTCGTATCAGGCAAACAAAAAGTGGGAGGCATAGTGGGAAGAAACGATGGCCTATTCTTCAACAATTATAATCGTGGAGAATTATCCGCGGAGAAAGAGGTCGGCGGATTGGTCGGCTACAATGGAGGATTTGACGGTGTAGAAGGACTCATATACAATTCATACAATATTGGAAATGTTTTATGTTCCGTATCACAAGGAGGCGGAGCCATCGGAGTAAATGAATTTTCAGGGAATATCTATAACATATATACATCCGGAGTTGTCTATGTCCCTGGGACAAGCGTATCTATCCTGTCGTCAAATGAAGGCAATTTAAACCACTGTTACGCAATGGGCCAAAACTTAACGTTAGTCAATAGTAATAACGGCATTATGACGGATTGCTCCATTATCCATCCCGATAGTTTTCAGGTACTTACCGATAATCTAAATGCATGGGTGGACGAGGCCCAAGACTCCATATTCTCACATTGGGCTTGCTTGGGTGACAGCAAATATCCTTACTTTGCCAATCTTTCCTCCCCCATCTACAATGTGTTAGTATATAATTTTCATGGAATAATAGAAGAAAACCTATTGGCGTTCTCGGAAGGGAAAGAAGTGAAATTAAATGTTACTCCCGACCCAGGATACACCTTGTCTGGTGCCACCGCGATCTGTAACATGGATTCAGTGCCTATAACAGTAGAAAATAACCAATTGTCATTCGTAATGCCTTCAGGTGACGTGTTCATTTATCTTGAGTGGCAAGAAGACCAAATTACACGGGTAAATAACCTGAAAGTGATAGGTGGATTTAGCGAATTATTTCTCTATTCCAAAGAAAACATAGTAGTCGACATCTACTCCATAGACGGCAGACACATAACAAACTTTAGCATCTCCTCCATGGAAGAGAAGAGGATACCCATACCATCTGGCGTATACCTCATAAACGGCATCGAATTAATTGTAAGATGATCCTTACAAAAACCGCAAGATCTTGCGCGCAACAGGAATAATCACTTCCCCCGGACCACATTTATCCTTGGATAGGCGAATAGAGCATACCCGTTTAAGGACGAAAAGTCAGCCACATTTTTTTGGGCGCATGAAATGGTGAAAACCACATTCCCATACAATCCGCTTTCCCGTACGGAAAGTAACTGCCACTCCCCTTTTCTGTTCATATCATACGACGCCACATAGGCCTTTTGCGTACGTTCCTCCACACGGATCTGCAACACATCCGCATCAAAATCCTCAGAAACATACATATACAGCGAAAAGGATACTGAATCCGCAGCCTCAACTGATTTTTTATCTAAGCAATGGTACATTACCGCATTATTCCGCCAAACCTCCGACTCTATGTGATTATCAATGCGCATTCCATATACACCATTCAACTCCTGAGGAGGATTGCCAGGCAAGATATCCACCCGTTCGAAGAAACGCTGGAACGCCGCATACGCATCTCTTTTATCCTTATGGATATATTTCACGGAAACACCCAATACAGCGATCAAAAAGGATATGACACAAAAGCGTTTCCACATTACATTCGGAACAAAATTCCCCATTCCATCGGATAATCCGGCCAACAGTAATATCAAAGCTATCGGATACGTCCCAATCGCCCGGCTCAGCATAGACTCAAAAAAGAGATTAACACATAATATCGGCAACCAGATATAATAAAAACGTTGGAGTGGGGATTTAAGGAACATCGGTAATGATAACACGCCTATGAACATGAACAACCCGAACACCCCATTCTCAACTAAGATCTCCAAGAACTGATTGTGCATTTCCCAATGAGAATCGATCGCCGACACAAAATTCCGCCTTGCATATTCCGCCTGCAATAAATCCTTGGCGGCTCCGCATCCATATCCCCAAAGCGGGTTTGGACATTTCTTGAACAATTCCAAACCACAACTCCATATCCTGAACCGAGGATCGGCGTTCGCCAATGAATAAGAGGCATCGTTCCAAGAGAGCAGAATATTATTCACCCGCTCGCTTTGAGACAACACAAAGAACAGTCCGACGAGACAGACGGACAATAAAGCGATATAATGCCAACCGGAGACATATCTCCTTACCTCTTTGAGAACGATACTAAAAAGAAGTATCATAAAGGATAATAGGGAAATCCTCGCATCAGTCAGGAAAACAAATAACCCGGTAAATGCGATAAGCCCTATAAATATATAGACCCTACGCCTACTCCACGCATCAGAAAAAAGGAAATAAAATATAAGCAAGGCTGTCAACAAATCAAAACACATGTACGTGCGATGAACAATCATATTCACCACACATTGGAAACACATGGATATGTTCATAAACGATCTGGGCACATCATTGAAATCCATCACCAATGAATATCCAAAGACCATGAGCACGACCAGCGCCATTCCGTATGAGCCAAGCGCAAAAAACTTCAAAGCTCTACGTAAAGGGAACCCTTTATAGCCCCGAATTAAAAAAGCGAGCGAAAAAAGCAACAATGGTAATCGTATCTGGAATTGCAGCCGTGAGACAGATTGGAAATCAGCATGAAGCAGGACAGATGCCAACGTGGAGTAAAGCATAAACGCAAAGACAAGAAGCGATATTACATTCAGCTTGCTCCAATTCATTCCACTTCGAACATTATCCCACAATGAAATGATGGCGCACAAGAGAATCACCCCACACGCCACTGGAGAGAAGTTCACAAAAGGGACGAAGAAAAAAGCGAAGGTCAGCAAATTATTTTCAACCCACCCAGATATATTTCCATATATCCTTCTTACCATAATATCCATTTATAAGGTAGCAAAGCACCATTACCAAACACAAAGAGGTAACGGATATAACCCATCACGACATATACCGAAAGGAAAAGTAAAATCAACCACCTATTGCGGTTAGACTCCACATAACCAACCATATAGGATATCAGTATCATATAGGCAATCACGAAATATTCCTTAAACCGCGCGAATATATCGAATGAGGAAAAAGAAACGATGATAAATGATGAAATCACGAAAAGATTCAGGAAGATATTAAAATAAGGGGCCTTCTCCTCATATTTCGCCCTGTAAAACAATGCGCAGAATAAAATGATGACGATTTCAATATAATTCAATGGATTGATGGTTTTCTCACTGAATACATAAAAAGCTAACCTGTCCCTCAACCCAAACATTCCTGCCATACGCATACACATCTCATACAATGGTTGGCCTATGAAACTAATCAAAAAAGCCACAGACATTGTTATAAGAATAGTCCTTATGCTGAATTTATGGTTTAGGAAAAAACAAAGCGGGAGCAAAATAATGGCGGAATGGTGCATGGACAGTCCCAACAAATTCAGGACAATATACTTCCAATACTCTTTCCTCAGGACATATCGAATGGAAAAAGTAAAAAGCGCAATGGAAATGGACTGTCTTGATAGTGTGAAATCATGCCAAAAATAAGCTTTATATACGTAAAATAGAATGGCGATATACACAAAAGGAGTATACTCTTTCAGCGACGGGAAGAAAATGGTGAAAACGATCACCGAAATCAGAAACATAAAGAAATATGGGCCATTTGTGAAATCAACAGAACGAATCAGAGAAGATAAAACGACAAATCCTTCCTCGAATGATTTCGTCCTGTAGTGTGGCTCATACAATCCCCGGAAATAATCTCCTATATTGACTATACATGAGTAAAATGATTCATACATTTCATAGTCACCCCCCAAATGATCACGAAACGCCGCCATCATAAAGAGTAGCATAAAAAACGGGATAGTAAGAACTAACCTATTTTTTACTGGGAACACATCCGTGGTGGCACATAGCAATGCCAACAAAATGAGTACAATATAGGGTAACATATTTATTTTTTATGCTTTTTTTTCCAAAAAAACACGTTGAACAATACCGCGCGATCTTCGACACCAAAAAGAAGCAACAGACACAAAAGTACAAAAAAAGCGACTACTCCACATAATATCAAATCAAATAAAGCATATAATTTGTTCTCCGAGCAGAGAATTGTATCGCTCAGACATGTCTGAAGCATGTATACCGCACCGACTGAGATCGCGAAGAAGATGACAATATAAAGAACATCTCTCATAAAAAGCCATTTCCTCTCCACCCGAATTCTATAACACAGAATTATGGTAGAGATCAATTGCCCCAATAAATAAAAAAGGGCAAGACTTTCCAATCGGCAATATCGCACAAATCCCACACACAATCCAATTGAGATGATGTTCCCGACCGCCACAGCTACAGCATAATCGATCACCCTATCACGAGCAATTAAGGCTTGTCCACTTACCAGTACAAAGACTAAAAAAACAATGGCGCACCCCAAATACCCGAGAATATTTACAAAATGGCTATTCCGCTCAGAAAAAAGAAGATATGAAATCTGATCCGCATTCGTCTGCATTATCACAGCGATAACAACAGTAAAGCACAACAGCAATCGCATAAAACGCCTCAATTCGTCAGAAAAGGCGTTTTCATCACCATTTAAAAAATACTTTGACAGCAGCGGAGTCATCACAATCGGCACGATTGAGGAAAAAACTATATGCGGCAAATTCGTGATTTGACGCGCATAATCGAATATTGACACAGCACCTTCTCCGAAACGAGTACACATGGATTTTTCCACAAGAATATAGATTTGCGCACAGAAAGTACTCAAGTACATCGGAAGAGAGAATACGACAAAAGGCATTGACCATGTTAGTTTCTCTTTAGATATAAGCCTGAAACTTTTCACCCGGCGCCTTAACATAAGAGACAAAACCGAAACAAGGATTAAGCCATTCAAAGTCGTTGCGACGACTAAAGAAAAAATCCCTATTGAATCGGATAAAAAAACGATGAAAAGGATATTTATAACGCTTGAAAACAAAGCGATAATTTCCGGATAAAAGAAAGAATCATACGTGTTCAACAACGCAATTAAAACATTTCCTTGCTGCTGTAAAATAAAATAAGGGATTAGGGAAAGTATCATCCATGACAAAAAACCACGTTGGGAGACATCAAAGCCAGGAGCCAAAACGCCGGTTATCGGATTCATCAAGAAATATAGAAGGACTGCGATGAGAAAATATGAAATATTAAACAAGTTCATCAACGAATTCACCGATTTCATCGCATATTCTTCACCACCTTTCTCCCTCAGGTAAATAAATTTTGTCCTAAACGTATCATTAATTGGAGCATATATGGAAAACAAAATGATTGAAAACAAACCGATAGACAACACCCATGAATCACGTTCGTACGTCGTTCCAAAATATTTAACAGACAAGTACAAAACCACCAACCCCAAAATCATTTTCAGAAAGCGAGAAAACCCTAACGCTATCGATATTCTCCGAGGTGTGGACAACAGATTCATAAACCCATCATATATATTCCTTTATCTTCTTTATATAATTTGAAATAACTATTTTCTCGTCAAATCGACTGGAAATAATATCATGGCCTGCACAACCCATCGCGATGCGCTCCTCCTCACTCAGATGATAGAAACGCTCCATCTTTTCCATCAGATCCTTCGACGACTTCGGCTCAACCATATACCCATTGACACCGTCCTCGATCAACTCCACACATCCGACACTACTTGTAGTAATGATTGGTTTCTTCATGCTCATTGCCTCCATCAAACTACGTGGCACACCCTCGCGGTAGGAAGGTAAAACAATGCAATCGGCATCGGCAATATATTGACGGACTTCGAAGGAATAACCCATATAGTCGATTATTCCGTCCTTAATCCACTCGTCAACCTCGTCTTTTGAAATATCTCCATTTACACCGGAATCTATCTTTCCAAGCAAAGAGAAAACAATATCCTGATACTTCTCCTTTAGGTTTCTCGCAGCCTCAACATACTCCCTTACGCCCTTTTCTTCAATTAGACGGGCGATCAGAAGAAACCTGAATTTCCCATCATTCACACTTTTCTCCATGAAACAGAAGTGGTTCATGTCAACACCCTCACTGTGCAGAACATAAGTCTTCGCCTTATCCACAATCTTGTCGTTGATGAAGACATCGCAATCATCGTGGTTTAAGAACCAAACCTCGTTCACTTTCCGTAAAGCCACCTTGTACATGGATTTCACCAACTTGTTCAACGCATTCTCCTTCATGAAAGCGTAACCTAAGCCAGTAACTACCGATATACATTTGATCGACAATAACCTGCATGCGATGGATCCGTATATGACGGGTTTTATCGTATAATGGAAAACAAAATCGAATTTCTCCTTCTTATAACAACGATATAATGTCCTCATCAGACGCATATCGCTTATAATATTCGTCCCACGATTCTCCATGGAAACCGGTATATAGCGGATTCCCTCTTTTTCGAAAAAAATAGAGTATTCGTCTTCAGGAGCAATCACAACCACCTCATAATCTTCCATAAAATGACGCATAACGCCTAAACGGAAATTATACATCGAAAATGAGGTATTCCCCACAAATGCAATTTTCTTTTTGTCTGACATAACTCCTATTGAATTGTTCAATTCAACGATAATATTATTAACGTAAACACAAATTAAATTCTAATCTGCGTCCTTACGCCAACATGCGCCGGCAAAATTAAGACTAATTAACCATATTTCAAAACGAAACACAAAACATAATATTGGAAAATCGAATCAAATACTTAAACAAATAATTCGTTTAAATACCAAATGTGGCCTTCCGCCTGGTAACCCATCTTTTTTAATAAACTCACATATTCATTTATCTGCTTGTCATGTTTGGGTAACCTTTTACCGAACTTGAAGTCAATCACCGTCATGTGATTTCCCTCCCGGACGACCCTATCTGGGCGGCGGACCTGCATCTCGCCATTTTCGTCACGGAATAGGATGGAGCATTCGTTGTACAATTTCAATCCTGGCCGGAACCATCTCTTCGCCTCCTCCGTGGCCATGGCTTTACGCATGGATTCCAATATTTTACGTTTTTGGTCATCGCTTTCGATTAACCCGTCAAACTCCATTTTATTCACCACTTCGTCTACATCGCTTGCCGTCGCAATATTGGAGAAAAGGTAATGGAGCAACTTTCCCCTATTAATGTATTCGTTGTGCTCCTCCCACTCAGAAGCCTCATTATCCTCGATGAAATCGTTGGATTTGTTGGATTGCCGGAACTTTCCCTTCTGTTGGAAACTAACACATTTGAAATCGAATTTGTCAGGACTACGCTTGAACGGGTTCTTGGAAACACTATTTTCCGTCATTCTACCATCCGCATCAACAAAAAGCTTACCATCAATGAATAAATCACCTTCCGCATTCCATTCACCATTCGGATATAATCTCAACACGGTGGCCAGGCGATGGGATATGATCGAATCTGCCTTCGTCTCATTTTTCTTGGAGTCCTTTTTTCGCTTGGCGAATATGACCATGTTTTTCTCTGCGCGGGTCAACGCCACATATAGGACATTCAAGTTATCCATAAACGCCTCCACATACTCCTCATTATATGATTGAGCGAAGTGGGACTGAGCCATCGATTTCTTCATCATAACGGCTGCCAAGGGTAATTTATTGTATTGCTCGCCTAAATTATCTATATTTTCCCATAACAATGGAGCATTCGTCCCCATATCAGGCCCTAAATTCCAATCACAGAACGGAATGAGAACCGTATGAAATTCAAGCCCCTTGGACTTATGGATGCTCATGATCCGAATACCGCTCGCCTCACCACTCGGAATGGTCATTTTGTGCAAGTAATCGTCCCAGTACCTTAAAAACAGTCGGAGGTCGGAAGATTTTTTAATTAAAAATTCATTGATTCTATCGAGGAAAAAGCAGTAATAACTCTCCTGATGCCCGATGCGGTCGAGGCGCATGACACGGTAAATCTCCTCCACCATCTCGTAAAGCGGAAGAAGCACTAATTTTTCGATGGATTCGATGATTTCCTTCTGTTCGTCCGTCAGCTGCTCCAAACTTGGCGGCACATCTATTTCCTCTTTATGGCCAATCTTCCCGTACGCATGCAACAACTGGGTCAAGGCGAGGTTATTTTTCTGGATCGAACCACTTTCTCTAATGTCTCCCCTTAGAAGCACAATGTAACGCATGGCACTAATGATGCACTGGATAGCCTCGGAGGTTTCCAACTTATATGCCTCTTCGGAGATTAACTCGAAACAGTAACCTTCATTACCCTCTTGCTCCTTAAACCATGCGAAATACTCGGCGATCAACGGAACCTGATTATTTTTCCTAATCAAAATCGTAATCTGCTCAGGCTTGACACCTTGCTGCTGCATCGACTTGACCTCCTCCGCAAGGGCACTCAAAGTCTCCTTCTTATATTCTTCCGTATTCTCTCCATCCAAGAACTGCACTTTCACATAGCCACGATCCGCCTTCTCTCCCTTTTTACAATTTTGCTTCACATCACGATAGGCGTCGATCATGCTCTCCAACAACGGATGCTCGATTCCTGAATTACGGTAAAGCGCCGGAAAATTTCCGAAAACAAAATTGTTGAATTCGACAATCCTCTGCTCACTCCTCCAATTAACGTTCAAAGGAATGACTGCCGGAGAAATATGAGCCATTTCATCGTATAATTCGCCAAGCAATTGCCACTTCCCGTTTCTGAATCTGTAGATGGATTGTTTCTGGTCGCCCACAATCAAACTACTCATATTTCTGGAGGCACATTCGTTTATAAGTGGTTTGAAATTAAGCCATTGCGTCTCACTGGTATCTTGAAACTCATCGATCATGATATGATCCAAATAAGTGCCGATCTTTTCGTAAATGAAAGGAGCATCGTCATCCGCCACCATTTCATTCAACAACGCCTGCGTTTCGGAAAGAATGAACTGGTTTTTCTCCTCGTTGATCTTCTGCATCAGCAGATCCATATAATTCAGGAGACCTACCTTGAAAAGATTGTCTATAATCAGATCCGCTGTATTAATTTCCAAGATATAAGTGCATCGTATCTTTTCCGTCTCAACAAGAATATCATGCACTTCGTCAATAAAGGACAATAGGGCATTATTTTTAGAAAAATTCTTCTTTTCATCGATGAATTCAATGACTCTCTTTCCTATTCCGTTTTCACCATCGAAGGCATAATCTCCTCTTTCAATCTTATTAAAATAAGAGGGAATACCCGCAGCGCCATACATATAGTCGGACTCAACAAAACCATGCTTATCATTGAATAGGAAAAATCGATGGGCGGATTCTTGTATTTTCCGTTCACACTCATCCCTATAATTTTCTAATTTCGATCGATAGGCATATAATTTTTCCTCGTGAATATGATTGTTCATATCGGACAGGAATTCAAACAAAGGTTTTGACTTCTTCCTAAATTTTTCTGTAAACAATGCCTTGCCAAATTCAACGATTTCATCGGAAATATTCCAACTTTTCTCATTTTTCAACTTATCGGCGAGGAAGTATTGCACCCACTTGAAAAGCGTCTTATCCGTCGTGATATTCTCCAACAAAGAGGCGACCGTTTCCGAAAGGACAGGAGCTTCTTCGATTTCAATGTTCAAGTGCGTTCCCAATCCCAACTCCTTCTCCAAATTTCTGAGAACGGTTTGAAAGAAAGAGTCAATCGTCTCGATATGAAAATTGCTATAGTTATGCAACATGAGTGACAGGGCGATTTTCGCCTGGGAAACAATATAGGAACGACTTTTGAATTTTGCATCAAAAGCGCCCAATTCATCGGAAATAACGGTAATATCTCCCTGAGAATCATCGAGGTTTTTGGCGATTCCGTACAAAGTGGTGATGATACGACTCTTCATCTCGGCAGTCGCCTTGTTCGTGAAGGTCACGGCCAGAATGCGCTCAAAAGAAGTGGGATCCTCGATGATATACTTGAGGAACTCCATCGTCAACCGGTATGTCTTCCCTGAACCGGCCGACGCTTTATATATCTTCAGTAAATGTTCGCTTCTCTCTTCCATTAGACTAACTCATGCATTCTCTTGTTTCCAAATCATCCGCAAATTAACAAAAAAACACCCATCATTAACACATTTAAGGAAAATACTTCACTCGACTAACACCCTAATAAGTAAAAAATTGCGTACTTTGCATTCCAAATAGATTGGAGAATGGAATTTCATTACGAAGTAATCGTTATCGGAGCCGGACATGCCGGTTGTGAAGCGGCGGCAGCGGCGGCTAATCTTGGGTCAAAAACTCTGCTTATCACCATGGATATGCATAAAATCGCTCAAATGAGCTGCAACCCAGCTGTTGGTGGTATAGCTAAAGGACAGATTGTGAGGGAGATAGATGCGCTAGGAGGACAGATGGGTATCATCACGGATCTCACGGCCATCCAATATAGATTGCTGAACCAGTCCAAAGGACCTGCCATGTGGAGCCCACGCTCACAGGCCGACCGACAGAAATTCAGCGAGAAATGGAGAAACACCCTCGAAAATACCGACAACCTGAATATCTGGCAAGACTCCGTTGTCCGTTTCATCATCGAGGATAATGAAGTGCGGGGTGTCGTCACCAGCATGGGCGCGACATTCAAGGCGAAGTGTGTCGTGCTGACCGCCGGCACCTTCCTCACGGGCCTCATCCACTGCGGAAGAACACAAATCGCTGCAGGAAGAATCTCTGAACCAGCATCTTACGGATTGACGGAACAACTCAAGGAATTGGGCATCCGAACAGATAGGATGAAAACTGGTACGCCTGTGCGCATCGACGGTAGGACGATCGACTTTTCTGTCATGACGGTTCAAGGCGGAGAGGATGATTTCCATAAGTTCTCTTACCTGGACTTCAAGCCAAGACCGCTCAAACAGAGGGATTGCTTCATCACCCACACCAACGAGAAGACGCATGAGATCCTTCGCGCAGGTTTGCCGGATTCTCCCCTTTACAACGGACAAATCAAGAGTATCGGCCCTCGTTATTGCCCAAGCATAGAGACGAAAATCGTCACGTTCGCGGACAAGACACAGCACCAGCTCTTCCTTGAACCAGAAGGCGAAACCACACAAGAATATTACCTCAACGGTTTTTCATCATCGTTACCGCTTGATATTCAGTTAAATGCGTTAAAAACCATACGTGGTTTGGAGAACGCTGTCGTCTATCGTCCGGGCTATGCGATCGAGTATGACTTCTTCGATCCGACGCAATTGCACCACAACCTGGAGTCGAAGGTGATCAAAAACCTGTTCTTCGCCGGACAGGTGAACGGTACCACAGGATATGAGGAGGCTGCCGGACAGGGTATCATCGCCGGTATCAACGCCCATATCAACTGCCACGGCGGCAAACCATTCACCTTGAGCAGAAACGAAGCCTACATCGGCGTGCTCATCGACGATTTGGTGACGAAAGGAGTGGACGAACCATACCGAATGTTCACGTCACGCGCTGAATACAGAATTCTCCTAAGGCAAGACGACGCCGACGCACGCTTGACGCCTAAGGCATACGAGCTCGGTTTGGCCAAGAAAGAACGCTACGACCTCTACGTGGAGAAAAAGAAGGAGGTGGAAAGAATTGTCGATTTCATCGAGAATTTCTCCATCAGAGCCAACCTCATCAACGACTTCTTAGAGAAGAACGGAACATCCGCTCTGAAGAACGGATGCAAGCTGGTGGACTTGGTGAACCGTCCTCAGCTGACCATCAAACAGCTATCCGAAGGCATCGCACCTCTAAAAGCGGCGCTCGACAAGATACCTAACCGAAAAGAGGAGATCACGGAAGCGGCTGAAATTCAGATCAAATACAAAGGGTACATCGATCGGGAAACAATGATTGCCGATAAGCTTAAACGCTTGGAAAACATACAGATAAAAGGTAGATTCGACTACTCTACCCTGCAATCATTGTCGACGGAGGCGCGCCAGAAACTAACACGCATAGACCCCGAAACCATCGGTCAAGCCAGCCGTATCCCAGGCATTTCGCCAAGTGACATCAACATTCTCTTAATCCTAATGGGCAGATAGTATGGAGAAGGAGGTTTCACACGTAAAACAGATTGTTTTGTCCCTTCCGGACAGTCCAGGTGTGTACCAATATCTGAACGATAAAAACGAGATAATCTACGTTGGAAAGGCGAAAAATCTGAAAAGAAGAGTCTCCTCCTACTTCAATAAAGAGCAACAAAGCGTAAAGACAAGAGTGTTGGTGAAACAGATAGCCGACATCAAATACATCGTCGTCGAAAGTGAACAAGACGCCCTATTGCTCGAAAACAGTCTGATCAAAAAGCATCAGCCACGCTACAATATTCTGCTGAAGGATGGAAAGACATATCCATGGATATGCGTGAAGAACGAGTTTTTTCCTAGAATATTCAAAACGAGGAACATGGTGAAGGACGGATCCATCTATTACGGTCCCTACACCTACCTGCCCGCCATCCATATTTTGCTGGAACTCATATCGGAACTCTACCCGATCAGGAATTGTAAGCTCAACCTTACGCCGGACAACATCAACGAAGGGAAATTCAAGGTTTGCCTTCAATACCACATCAAGAAGTGTAAGGGGTGTTGTGAAGGGTTACAAAGCTTGGAGGAATACAACAAAAACATCGGTGAAATCAAGCTTTTATTGAAAGGAGAGTTAGGCGAACTGGAAAAAACGCTGAAGGAAAAAATGATGCTTTTGGCCGAAGAACTGAAGTTCGAAGAGGCACAAAACATCAAAGACAAACTGGACGCTTTGGCACGCTACAAAGCTAAGTCCACCATCGTAAATCCTTCGCTCACCAACATTGACACATTCGCCATAGAAATCGATGAAAACGATGCTTTTGTGAATTTCCTGAAGGTGACGAACGGCACCATCTCACAAGCCTATACCTTGGAATACAAGATACGGACCGACGAGGAAAAAGAGGAAATTTTAGCGACAGCGATTACTGAACTACGGGAAAGATTCAAAAGTACTTCCCGTGAGATCATCGTTCCTTTCGAGATCGGCTATGAATTCAAGAACACGGTGATCACCATCCCGCAAAAAGGAGACAAAAGGAAACTGCTCGACCTATCCATCCAGAATGTGAAACAATATCGTTTCGACCGCATGAAACAGATGGAGAAATTCAATCCGGAGCAGCGCGCCACCAAAATGCTGAAGGCCATACAGAACCTGCTCCAATTGGACAAAATCCCCGTTCAAATCGAATGTTTTGATAATTCCAACATACAAGGAAGCGATGCGGTAGCCGCCTGTGTAGTCTACAAAATGGCGAAACCATCGAAGAATGATTACAGAAAATACAACATCAAGACGGTGGTCGGACCAGACGACTACGCCTCCATGAAAGAGGTAGTCCGAAGAAGATACAGCCGACTGATGGAAGAGGAGCAGCCACTACCCCAACTCATCATCGCCGATGGTGGCATCGGACAGATGGAGGTGATCAGGGAAGTGGTAGAAGACGAGCTTCATTTAGGAATACCCATCGCCGGCTTAGCCAAGAACGAAAAGCACCGCACGAAAGAGCTAATTTTCGGCTTTCCACCGAGGATTATTAACCTCGACCCAACGGATGAAACCTTCCGTTTCTTCGCATCCATCCAGGATGAGGTGCACCGTTTCGCCATCAAATTCCACAGAGAGAAGCGAAGCAAGAACATGATCAGGACCGAATTGGACATCAAAGGAATCGGTGAAAAAACACAAGAAGCGCTCATCAAGAAATTCAAGAGCGTGAAACGGATCAAGGAGCTTAGTTTCGAGGAGTTGTCCGCTGAAATTGGAAATAATAAGGCAAGAATAATTGTAGATTATTTCAATAATAATAAAAATGAATAATCATATAATTTTAGAATTAATATAAAAAATATATGAGAGTAGTTATACAAAGGGTCACGCACGCATCGGTCACTATTGATGGCAAAATCAAGTCTAAGATAGGGAACGGGTTGCTTGTACTGGTAGGAATTGAAGACAGGGACACGGAGGAAGACATAGAATGGCTGAGTGGAAAAATCGTCAACATTCGTATATTTGACGATGAAAACGGAGTGATGAACAAATCCGTGAAAGATGTGGAAGGAGAGATATTGGTGGTCAGCCAATTCACCCTACAAGCGATGACGAAGAAAGGGAATCGTCCCTCCTACATACGTGCCAGCAAGGCAGATTTCGCCATACCAATGTATGAGAAATTCTGTGCGCAAGTAGAAGCAGACTTAGGAAAAGCTATAGGAACGGGCGAATTCGGAGCGGATATGAAAGTTGAACTGCTCAACAACGGACCTGTCACGATATGGATAGATTCACAGAATAGAGAATAAAAAGAGAAATATATGAATATAAAGAGAGAAGATTTCGAGATAATGGCGCCTGTAGGCTCGTACGAAAGTCTGCAAGCAGCCATCCAATCTGGGGCCAATTCAGTCTATTTCGGCATAGAAAAACTGAATATGCGTTCCCGTTCCGCCAGCAATTTCAGCACGGAAGACCTTCGAAAAATCGTCAGCATATGCAAAGAGAACGGCATAAAAAGTTACTTAACCGTAAACACAGTCATCTACAATGACGATTTAGAGTTGATGAAAGAGATCATCGACACCGCCAAAGAGGTTGGAGTAAGTGCCATCATCGCGGCGGATGTGGCGGCGATGACATACGCTTATAGCATTGGCGTCGAGGTTCATCTCTCCACGCAACTGAACATCGCGAATGTGGAAGCCTTGAAATTCTATGCGAGATATGCGGATGTAGTTGTCCTTGCGCGTGAATGTAACATGGATCAAGTGAGGAACATTTGGGAAGCTATTCAGGAAGAGCAGATCAAAGGACCCAAAGGAGAGCTCATAAAGATTGAGATGTTCTGCCACGGTGCACTTTGCATGGCAGTTTCGGGCAAGTGTTATTTAAGTCTGCACGAGCTCAACGCATCGGCCAACAGAGGAGCCTGCTATCAAGTTTGCCGCCATGGCTATCGATTAATCGATGATGACAGCGACATAGAAATCAAGGTAGACAATCAATATCTGATGTCGCCAAAAGATTTAAAAACCATCCATTTCATCAATAAACTGATTGAATCGGGTGTCAGGGTATTGAAGATAGAAGGACGCGCAAGAGGACCTGAATATGTAAAAACTGTGGTTTCATGTTATGACGAAGCGATAAACTCCTACTTGGACGGAACATACAGCGAAGAGAAAATAGCGCAGTGGGACGAGAGACTCAGCAAAGTATTTAACCGAGGATTTTGGAATGGTTATTATTTAGGTCAACGCTTAGGAGAATGGAGCGCCACATACGGTTCAGAAGCCAAAAAGAAAAAAGTATATGTAGGAAAAGGAACCAAGTATTATTCCAAAATAGGTGTTGCGGAATTTTTAGTGGAGACCAAATACGGCATTAAAAAGGGAGACGAAGTATTGATTATCGGACCAACCACAGGAGTCATCGAACTAAAAGTTGGAGAAATGCACGTAGGAGAATCAGTGGCGGAAGAGTGCCAAAAAGGTGATTTATTCTCCATAGCGGTTCCCGATAAAATCAGAACGTCGGATAAACTATACAAATGGGTAAACACTTCCGATATAATAAAAGAATAATGTTCCACGTGAAACATTTTATATTTTAGAGATGAAAATAGGAAACATAGAATTTGGAGAATATCCGTTATTCTTAGCCCCCATGGAGGATGTGACAGATCCAACATTCAGATTGCTATGCAAAAGATTTGGCGCAGATATGGTCTATTCAGAATTCGTATCAGCGGATGCATTGATTAGAAACGTGCAAAGCACAGAAAGAAAGCTGAATATAAACGACGAAGAGAGACCAGTGGTCATCCAACTTTACGGAAGAGATCCCGAACCAATAGCTGAAGCGGCTAAAATGGCTGAAGCGGCACATCCAGACATCATCGACTTAAACTTCGGATGTCCTGTAAAAAAGGTGGCAGGAAAAGGTGGTGGGGCAGGATTGCTGAAGGATATACCTAAAATGCTTGAAATCATCAAAGCTGTTGTAAAGGCAGTGAACACACCTGTCACCGTAAAGACCAGATTGGGATGGGATGAAAACAATAAAATCATCACCACCCTAGCGGAACAAATCCAGGATTGTGGCGCACAAGCCTTGGCCATACACGGAAGAACAAGATCGCAAATGTATACAGGATCCGCAGACTGGACATTGATTGGAGAGGTGAAAAACAATCCACGAATCAAAATACCGATCATCGGAAATGGTGACGTGACAACACCTGAAAGAGCAAAAGAATGCTTCGACAAGTATGGTGTGGATGCAGTGATGATAGGCAGAGCCACATTCGGTAATCCATGGATATTTGAGGAAATCAAATACTACCTAAAGAATGGAGAGAGAATAGAAAAGAAACCATTTGAGTACTACATCGGAATACTAAAAGAACATATAGAAAAAAACATAGAATGGTTGGGTGAAATAAGAGGCATCATACACACCAGAAGGCACCTCGCCTCTACCCCATTGCTAAAAGGAATAGATAATTTCAAACAAACAAGGATTGCGATTCTTCGAGCTCAAACCAAAGATGAACTGATTGAAATCCTCGATGGAATCAAAGAAAAATATAATCTAGTATAAAAATAATTAAGGGTGAATTAAAAAATTCACCCTTTACTTTACCACTGTTCCACGTGGAACATAAACTAAAAAATTAGTGCGCCTCTAACCAATTACTACCAATTCCACACTCAGCGACCAAAGGAACTTTAAGCTTAACCGCTTGCTCCATTTCTGAAACGACAATAGATTTTACCTTTTCAAGTTCACTATTTAAAACAGTAAAATTCAACTCGTCATGAACCTGCAAAATCATCTTCGATGAAATGTTTTCTTCCTTAAATCTTCTAAAAATATTAATCATCGCAATCTTTATGATATCAGCAGCAGTACCCTGAATAGGAGCATTGACCGCATTTCGTTCCGCATAGCCACGCACAACACTATTGTGTGAATTAATATCTGGCAAATATCTTCGTCGACCAAACAATGTCTCCACATATCCCTTCTCACGTGCAAAAGCAATAACTGAATCAGTATAATTTTTAATTTTAGGATAACTCAAAAAATAATCATCAATCAGTTGCTTCGCCTCCGTACGGGAAATATCCAAACGATCCGCCAAACCAAAAGCTGAAATACCATATATGATTCCGAAATTGGCTGTCTTCGCCTTACGTCTCATATCCTTATCCACGTCATCAATATCCACTTTAAAAACTTTAGCAGCCGTTGCAGTGTGAATATCATATCCCTTATTGAAAGCTTCAATCAAATTTTCGTCATCACTCAAATGAGCCATGAGACGTAATTCAATCTGAGAATAATCGGCCGAAAGGAAAGTGGAACCATCATCTGGTACAAACGCTTTACGAATCTCCTTACCATCCTCATCACGAATAGGAATATTCTGCAGGTTCGGATTACTAGAACTAAGACGACCCGTGGCAGCAACCGTCTGATTGTAAGAAGTATGAATTTTACCTGTCTTGGAATTAACCAGATCAGGCAATGTATCAACATAGGTGGTCAACAATTTTTTCAGACCACGATACTCTAAGATTAGATTAATGATTGGATGCTTTCCTTTCAAAGAAACTAAAACTTCCTCTGAAGTGGAATATAAACCAGTCTTCGTTTTGCGAGGTTTCTCAACAATCTTTAAACGATCATAAATCAACTCACCAACCTGACGAGGAGAAGAGATATTGAACTCATAACCAGAAAGAGTATAAATTTCTTTCTCCTTTTCAGCGATACGTTCATTCAACGAAACTGAAAATTGTTTCAAGGCTTCTGAATTAATGGATACACCGGTAAACTCCATGTCAGCCAAGACAGGCATAAGAGGCATCTCAATTTCATAAAAAATTTTATCAAGATTATTCTCCTTCAACTGACCCTCGAAAACATTCTTCAAACGCAAAGTAACATCCGCATCCTCCGCAGCATAATCACAAAGTCTATGAATATCAAGCGTACGAAGATCAGTCGTTTTAGGATTGCGACCCTCGCACAACTCTTCATAGGTGATCGTTTTATAATTCAAATAAATCTCCGCCAAATAATCCATGCCATGCCTAAGATCAGGCTGCAACAAATAATGCGCAATCATGGTATCAAACATTTTACCTCTCAGTTCAATACCATATTGACGCAACATCAACAAATCGAACTTAATATTCTGACCAATCTTCAGAATAGACTCATTTTCAAAAATTGGTTTGAATCGTTGTAAGAATTTTTCAGCATCTGCCCTACCCTTCGGAATCGGAATGTAAAATGCCTCAAATTCCTTCCAAGAAAAGGAAAAACCGACTAATTCGTCCGAAATCGTGTTCGTACCAGTCGTTTCCGTGTCAAAACAGAAAAATTCCTGTTTACTCAAATTGGCCAAAAAATCGGTTATAAGTTCCTCACTATCAATTAATTGATAGGTATGAGGAGTAGAAGTTAAGTCGCTGAGATTTGAATATTTTATTTTTCCTGTATCTTCGTCCACATATTCATCAAAGAGAGAGAGTTGAGTAGCCTCTGTATTTTTCTTGACAATAGGTTGAGGATCCAATTTAGAAAGAAGATTCTTAAACTCCAAATCAGTGTACAAAACTTTCAACTTCTCAACATCCGGATTTTTGTAAACCAAAAGTTCCTCATCAAACTCAATCGGAACATCCACACGAATCGTAGCCAAAAATTTAGAGAACTTAATCAGTTCAACATTTTCCTCAACCTTCTTTTTCAAAGCACCTTTCAACTCCTCGGTATGAGCAAGAAGGTTATCGATGGAACCAAACTCGGCCAACAACTTCACGGCCGTCTTCTCCCCTACCCCCGGACAACCAGGAATATTATCGGAAGCATCACCCATCAAACCCAAGTAATCGATGATCTGGTCAGTGGAAGAAAGTTGCCACTTTTCGCAAGCAGCCGATACACCCAATGTCTCATAACCACCCCCATGACGAGGACGATACAAGAGAACCTTATCGGAAATCAACTGCGCATAATCCTTGTCAGGCGTTAACATATAAACAGTAAAACCCTTAGACTCAGCTATCTTAGAAACCGTTCCGATCACATCGTCCGCTTCAAAACCAGGAACCTCAAGTATAGGAATATTAAAAGCGGAAATAACCTCCTTTATAATTGGAACAGAGAGTCTTATATCCTCAGGTGTTTCCTCACGTTGAGCCTTATATTCAGGGTAAGCCTCATGACGAAATGTAGGTCCGGAAGGATCAAAAGCAACCGCAACATGAGTGGGTGACTCAGACTTGATAACCTCCTGCAACACATTCACGAAACCTAAAATCGCTGAAGTGTTAAGACCTTTAGAATTGATACGAGGATTCTTAATAAAAGCATAATACGATCGATATATCAACGCATAGGCATCAATTAAGAGAAGCTTTTTTTCCATAACCAGAAACTATTTAATTAACAAAGTTACAAAAATGAATAGAGAAAAAACGAATGAGGATAAGAAAGGAAAATAATAAAGATTAATTTATTAAATTCGCGATGAATTAAGGAAAGAATATGATAACGTTAAAGCAAATAACAAAACCAATTGAGGAAGAATTTGCATTATTCGAGAAGGAATACGAAAAAAGATTCCAGACCGACAATATCATATTACAACAAATCCACCAACACATTCTGAACAAAAAAGGCAAACTAATTAGGCCAATTTTGACATTGCTATCAGCGAAAGCAACTGGCGAAATAAACCAAAAAAGCATATTGACCGCCATAGCGATGGAGATGTTGCACACAGCCAGTCTGATTCATGATGATGTGGTAGATGAAACCTTCGAAAGACGCGGACAAGAATCTGTCAACGCTATTTGGAACAACAAAATATCCATATTATCAGGTGATTACATCCTTTCACAAGCATTATACACAGCTAATGAAACAAGGGATATCCGAATAATAGACGAAATCACCAAATTAGGAAAAGAGATTTCCAAAGGAGAAATTCAACAAATAACTAACATGCGAAACAGCATCTATGACGAAAAGAAATATCTGGAAGTCATCAGAATGAAGACAGCCGCATTGTTATCAACATGTACCAAGAGCGGAGCAATCACCAGCGGAGCAAGCGAAGAAGCATGCAAAGCGATGCAAGAATATGGTGAATTATATGGTATTTGTTTCCAAATCAAGGATGATATATTCGACTATACCAGCTCAGAAAAGGAAATCGGCAAACCAGTCGGTAATGATATCAGGGAAGGAAAAATCACCCTCCCACTCATCTACGCTCTGAACAACTGCACAGAAAAAGAAAGAGAAACTATCATCGATCTGATTAAAACAAAGAAAGACAAAGAAGAAAGCATACAAAAAATCACACAGTTTGCCATAGAAAAAGGAGGCATCAAATATGCCGAAGAAAAGATGAAAGAATACAAAAAAGAGGCTATGAAAAAAATAGAAATAATTGAAAAACAAGATATTAAGAAATCATTGGAAGAATTGATCCAACACGTGATCGAAAGAAAAAATTAAAGGTGGAGCAGTAAACTACCCCACCCTATCAAGTCTCACAAAAACTTATCAGAAGTACTTCACCTCCTGTCCACAAAGCGAGGAAATCAAAGCATTGACCAAACGGCTCGCACCAAAACGGAACAAGGAAGCATTCAACCAATCCTCACCCAAAACAGAGGCAACAATCGTATAGTAAGAAACAGCCTGTTCAGTAGTAGAAACACCGCCGGCCACCTTGATACCCACCTTAGTGTTATTCAAAGCATTGTATTCAGCGACAGTTTTAGCCATCACATAGACAGCATCATACGTAGCGCCGACAGAAACCTTTCCGGTGGAAGTCTTGATAAAATCAGCCCCGGCATTCATAGCCACCAAAGCAGCTTTTTTAATTAAAACAGGATCATTCAACACACCCGTTTCCAAAATAACTTTAAGCTTCGCGTCACGGCAAGAAGCCTTAATCTCTGAGAGTTCATCAAAGATCTCCTCGAACTCACCATTAAAAACCATACCCGAAGGAATCACCACATCAATCTCAGTAGCACCCTCCATGACAGCCATGGCCACCTCAGCCACCTTCACCTCTATGAAAGTATTTGCATCAGGGAATCCACCAGCCACCGAAGCGATTTCAAGATCCTCCACCAAATTATCCTTCACAGTCTGAACAAACTTCGGATAAACGCAAATAGCGGCAGGATGGGGAAGTATCTCGAATTTAGTATCGAACTTATTAATCTTCTCCACAAACTCAGTGATCGAAGCAACCGAATCAGTAGGGTTTAAAGAAGTGATATCTACAAAGCTAAGTATTTGACTATAAATAGATTTCTGATTATAAGTATCATATTTATCCAAAAGAATTTTTTTCACATCCTGTTGAATTTGGGTAGCATCCAAATCCATCTCATACTTAGCGAAAAGAGCATCAAAACGATCCATAAATTATTTAAGTTTAATATTATCCAAATGACGGTGAGCATCCCTATTGGTCTTCTTCTCAAAATTTTTCTTAACAGCTTCCGTAAGGTCTACGCCAGTCTGGTTAGCCAAACAAACCAGCACCCAAAGCACGTCAGCCATCTCGTCCGCCAAATTAACATTCAAATCGGAAGACTTAAAAGATTGGTCACCATATTTACGAGCCATGACACGAGCCAACTCGCCCACCTCCTCGGTGAGGCAAGCCATATTCGTTAGCTCACTGAAATAACGAACACCATAAGTCTTAATCCACTGATCGACAGAAGATTGAAGATCACGGAGAGAAATATCAGATTCCATATTTAGCACTAATTTCGAGCATACGTTTGATAGGCAAGCAAGCACGCTCAATGATAGCCAGATCAACAAGAACCTCAGGAGATTCATTGACCAAACAATCGTACAGTTTCTGCAAAGTGTTCAGTTTCATATAAGCGCAATCGTTGCAACCACAAGTGGAATCAGACGGAGGAGCAGGAATAAAGTTCTTTTGAGGAGCCTGCCTGCGCATCTCATGCAAAATACCACTTTCGGTAGCCACGATGAAATCGTTACAATCCTCACAAGCCACAGCATATTTCAACAAAGCGGCCGTAGAGCCCACCTTATCGGCCAACTTCACGACAGGACCTTTGCACTCTGGATGTACGAGGATACGAGCATCAGGATAGACCTCCTTCAGCTTCAAAATCTTTTCCAAAGAAAAATTCTCATGGACATGGCAAGCGCCATTCCAGAGTTTCATATTCCTACCTGTAAGAGAATTAATATAATTACCCAGATTTCTATCAGGACCAAAGATGATCTTCTGATCCTTAGGAAAACTGTTAACAATCTGAATAGCGTTCGAAGAGGTGACGACCACATCCGTCAGCGCCTTGACAGCCGCAGTCGTATTCACATAAGAAATAACCGTATGACCAGGATTTTCCTTGATGAATTGAGCGAAATCCTCCGCCCTGCAACTATCGGCCAAAGAACAGCCAGCATTCATATCAGGAACCAAAACCTTCTTATCAGGGCAAAGAATCTTAGCCGTTTCGCCCATAAAGTGCACGCCACAAAGAACGATGATATCCGCAGTAGTCTTAGCCGCATTTTGCGCAAGTGCAAGACTGTCGCCCACATAATCCGCCACATTCTGAATATCACCCAGCGTATAGTAATGCGCCATGATGACAGCATTCTTTTCTTTCTTCAAACGAAGAATTTCTTCTTTCAAATCCATGACTTTTTCTTTTTGTTCCTATTTTCTGTTTTATTGTAAAAAAATAAATATTAAAGGAAGGAGTATAATAGGGTGTTGAAATGGTTAAATAAAAAATCAAATAGTTCTTGTATAATCCATAATCAAAAGCCAGTCCCCAAAAATTCCTTTTTAAAGTTGAAAATAAATCGCTGGAAATAAAAAGGTTCACGACATTATCAACTATCCTAACAATTCTACAAATCTACAAATTTTAATAACTGAAATTTCAACTTTCCGCCCAAAAAATCTGTCAGTAAAAGAAGTTAAAAAAAAGGATAACAAATTTGGAGAATAAAAAGAGCGGGATGTATAAACAGAAAAATCGGAAAAGAAAATTTAGTTATTAAATTTTTATCATAAAAAACGTACAAGTTTTCAACAGTCAATAAGTATGTTTTTTAACAGAATAAAGAAAGGGTAGGGTGAAGAGACGAAAACAATAGCAAGAAAGGAAAAAAGGAAGGGAGAATAGAAATAAACCATTTCATCGAAGAAATAAAGCGTGGAAGAGCGATTTTTTCTGAACTATAATTTTGTTTATTCTATGTTTTTAACTTACTTTTGCCTGAATTAACGACAATTTACAATAACAAAAATAACTAATTAAAAATTCAAAAACTTATGTGGCTAATTGATTCATCAATCGGGAGAAAGTTGATTATGAGTATCACGGGACTTTTTCTCATTCTGTTTCTTATTTTTCACATGTCGATGAATGTGGTCGCCATTTTTTCAGGCGAGTCATATAATAAGATATGTGAGTTTTTAGGTGCGAATTGGTACGCTTTGGTTGGTACGGCTGTGCTAGCTGGAGGTTTTGTTTTGCACATCATCTTCGCGACGATCCTTACGTTGCGTAACCAAAAAGCCCGTGGCGAGCAGAGTTACGCTTTTCAGGAGAATCAGCCTAAGGTGGAGTGGGCATCAAGAAACATGTTCGTGTTGGGAATAATTGTATTGCTCGGTTTGTGCATGCACTTGAGTCATTTTTGGGCGAAGATGCAGTTGCCTGAGATCATGGGTGCGGAAGCAGAGTATGCAGGACAGTTCGCTGATGGAGCTGCCTTGATCAAGGCAACTTTCGCCAATCCGATCATTTGTCTTTTGTATATTGTATGGTTTATTGCCATCTGGTTCCATTTGACTCATGGATTTTGGAGCGCATTCCAGACGATGGGTCTGAACGGAAAGACATGGTTCCCTCGTCTGAAATGTATCGCTAACATCGTATCCACTTTGATTTTCTTAGGCTTTGCCGCAGTAGTGGTAGCGGGATACCTTCAAAATCTTTAATAAGTAATAAAAGAAATAAGATATATAATTATGGCTGAAATAAATTCAAGAATTCCAGAAGGTCCAGTAGCAGAAAAGTGGACCAATTATAAGGCACATCAGAAGCTTGTGAATCCTGCCAACAAACGTAAATTGGATGTGATTGTTGTAGGAACCGGATTGGCTGGCGCATCTGCGGCATCCACTTTGGCTGAGATGGGATTCCATGTGCTTAATTTTTGTATTCAAGATTCTCCACGTCGTGCCCACTCAATCGCGGCACAAGGTGGTATCAATGCTGCGAAGAACTATCAGAACGATGGCGACTCCGTATATCGTTTGTTCTATGATACTGTGAAGGGTGGTGACTACCGTGCACGTGAGGCCAATGTATATCGTTTGGCCGAGGTGTCCGCTAACATCATCGACCAATGTGTGGCACAGGGTGTTCCTTTCGCCCGTGATTACGGAGGTCTTTTGGCGAACCGCTCATTCGGTGGTGCGCAAGTAAGCCGTACTTTCTATGCGAAGGGTCAGACCGGACAACAATTGTTGTTGGGCGCATATTCTTCATTGAACCGTCAGATCAAAGCGGGCAAGGTAGATAGCTACAACCGTTATGAAATGCATGACATCGTGATGGTGGACGGCCGTGCACGCGGTATCATCGCGAAGAACTTGGTGACTGGTAAATTCGAGCGTTTCTCCGCACACGCAGTTGTATTGGCAACTGGTGGTTACGGAAACACTTACTTCTTGTCTACCAACGCAATGGGATGTAACTGTTCAGCAGCCATCGCCGCTTACCGTAAGGGAGCTTACATGGCCAACCCATCCTACGTTCAGATCCACCCTACTTGTATCCCGGTTCACGGCGACAAGCAGTCTAAGTTGACTTTGATGTCAGAGTCATTGCGTAATGATGGACGTATCTGGGTACCAAAAGATATCGAGGATGCTAAGAAGTTGCAGCGCGGAGAGATCAAGGGTTCAGATATCCCTGAGGAGAAGCGCGACTACTATTTGGAACGTCGTTACCCAGCGTTCGGTAACTTGGTGCCTCGTGACGTGGCATCCCGTGCCGCTAAGGAGCGTTGCGACCACGGATTCGGTGTGAACAACACTGGTTTGGCTGTGTTCTTGGATTTCTCCGAGGCCATCAACCGTTTGGGCATCGACGTCGTTCGCCAGCGTTATGGTAACTTGTTCGATATGTATGAGGAGATCACGGACGTTAATCCAGGCGAGTTCGCCAACGAGATCAACGGTGTGAAATATTACAATCCGATGATGATCTTCCCAGCTATCCACTACACAATGGGTGGTCTTTGGGTAGATTACGAGCTCCAAACATCCGTTCCAGGATTGTTCGCCATCGGAGAGTGCAACTTCTCTGACCACGGTGCCAACCGTTTGGGAGCATCTGCGTTGATGCAAGGTTTGGCTGACGGATACTTCGTATTGCCATACACTATCCAGAACTACTTGTCAGACCAAAAGATTTGGCCTAAGGTCTCTACCGATGTAAAGGAATTCGACGAAGTAGAGAAATCCTGCAAGGCTGATATGGATAAGCTCATGAACATCAAGGGAAAACGCTCTGTAGATTCCATCCATAAAGAGTTGGGCCATATCATGTGGGAATATGTTGGTATGGGACGTACGAAAGAGAGCTTGGAGACAGCGCTTAAGAAGTTGAAGGATTTGCGTAAGGAGTTTGAGACGAACTTGTTCGTTCCTGGAACTGTGGACGAGCCGATGAACATCGAGCTTGACAAGGCGTTCCATTTGAAGGACTTCATCACAATGGGTGAGTTGATCGCCCGTGACGCTTTGAGCCGTAACGAGAGTTGTGGTGGACACTTCCGTGAGGAGTACCAGACGGAAGAGGGAGAGGCGAAACGTGATGATGAGAACTACTTCTACGTAGGTTGCTGGAACTACCAGGGTGACGACACCAAGGAACCTGAATTGATCAAGGAACCTCTCACTTACGAGGCTATCAAGGTTCAAACTCGTAATTATAAATCTTAATCAACTTAAACAGAAAAAACAATGGCATTAGATAATATAATGAAAGTCAACTTGAAGGTTTGGCGTCAGGCCGGCCCGAAAGAAAAAGGTGAGTTCGTTACATATAACGACGTAGAGACTACACCTGATACTTCGTTTTTGGAGACATTGGATATCTTGAACGAGACACTGGTTGAGAAGGGTGAGGAGCCTATCGTATTCGACCACGACTGTCGCGAGGGTATCTGCGGTATGTGTTCTTTGTTCATCAACGGACATCCGCACGGACCTGCTACTGGTGCGACTACATGTCAGTTGTACATGCGTCGTTTCAAGGATGGTGAGACAATCACAGTTGAGCCTTGGCGTTCGGCGGCATTCCCTGTCATCAAGGATTTGATGGTGAACCGTAATGCGTTCGACCAGATCCAACAGGCGGGAGGTTACGTTTCCTTCAACTGTGGAGGAGCACAGGATGCCAACGCAATTCCTATCTCTAAGTTGGATGCTGATGAGGCGATGGACTCCGCTACTTGTATCGGATGTGGCGCATGTGTCGCAGCTTGTAAGAATGGTTCAGCCATGTTGTTCGTTTCCGCTAAGGTGTCTCAGTTCGCTTTGCTTCCGCAAGGACGTGTTGAGGCAGTTCAGCGTGTGAAAGCGATGGTGGCTAAGATGGATGAGCTCGGTTTCGGTAACTGTACGAATACTCGCGCATGCGAGGCTGAGTGTCCTAAGAACATCTCCATCAGCAATATCGCTCGTATGAACCGTGAGTTCTTGTGCGCTAAGTTTAAGGATTAATATTTAGTCCATATAATTGTAAAGCCCGTCAAGTTGCTTGGCGGGCTTTTTTGTCTCTTCATGTTAATATTTACTATTTAACCATTTACCATTTACTATTTATTAGCGATATACATGTTTTGAACGGTTTGCGAATTATTTTATATTTGTAATATGTCCAACTAAATTGTTTGTGTCATGTTCAAAGGGAAGAAGACATGCGAGGTATTGCGGGCGGTTCGGAAGCGGGTGGCCGATCTGAACGGTATCCAGTATGTGCCTGTGGAGTGTACCCATGAGGGAGACTGCATAGGGACGTGTCCGGCTTGTGAGCGGGAGCGTCAGTATGTGGAGGAGCAGTTGTCGTTACGTGCGATGGCAGGGCACACGTTGAAGGTGGTCGGCGTGGCGGCCGGTCTGACTTCCATGCTTTCCGGGCAGGAGGCACAGGCGCAGGAGATGATTCAGGAGAGGGACACGATTCAGCAGAAGTTCAGGTGGGATATGTACGGGTTTAATGAATTTGGTGGTTCTGCGCCTTATCCAGCGGATATAGCTCAATGGGACGAGATGGCTGCTTTTATTTCAAAACTTCCGGAAGACACGTTTCTTGTGGTGGGGCATACCGACGAACGAGGGAGTGAAAAGTTTAGACTAAAGTTATCAGAAGAAAAAGCTAAATATTTCCGTCAACTTCTTGTGGAGAGGGGAGCAGATCCTCAGCGAATAAAATCAATAGGAGCGGGTTCAACGGATTGTGTCATACCCAATGCGCAAACTGAGCCAGAACATGAACAAAATAGGCGTGTGACGTTGGAATTTTATACGCCGGAGAGGGAGAAGGAGATAAGGGAGAATGTATCGGAGAAGAAGTAGGGTAGAGGAATAGATTTTTCTTGTAATGTAATTACTTGAGATAAGTATTAGTTAGATTAATCGGTAAAATATATAATTTTGCTGGAAGAAAATATCTGTATCAGCGAACGGTATGCAAGTATATAGTGGACAGAAAAGAACTTTTTGGGGTTTTGTGGCTGGAGCGGTGGCTGGAATATCGTATGGACTTAATCCACTTTTCGGCAAGCCCCTGATTGATGGTGGTGTCCCGGTATTGTCCATGCTGTTTTTCCGTTATGCCATATCAGCTGTCATTTTGGGCATTTGGATATTGTTTCACCATGGGAATTTCAGGGTGAACTGGCGAGAATGCCGAATACTTTTCGTGTTGGGTATGTTCTTTGCCGGAAGCAGCATATTTCTATTCGAATCATATAAGTATATACCAGCCGGATTAGCCACTACATTGCTATATCTGTATCCCGTATTTGTGGCTGTAATCATGATTTTTCTGCGTGTTTATCCTACTTGGCAGGTAATGTTGAGCATAGTCATCACCATCGTGGGAGTAGTATTGCTCAGTTGTTCGGGAGAAAACTATTCCCTGCATTGGGGAGGAATGATCATGGCGGCTATGTCGGCTTTGAGCTATGCGTTTTTCCTAGTTGTCGTGAATCAGTCGCGACAGATCAAACACATCTCCGAGATGTTGCTCACGTTCTATGCGTTGATATTCGGGTCGGTTATATTTTTGGGATATCTGTTATGGGAAGGAATCCCTGTCATGCAGGGGATAGATCAGACATCGGAGGTATTCTGTTTGGCAGGATTAGCTGTGTTCCCCACAATGATTTCGATGCTTACCATTTCCCTTTCGACACGACTGATTGGTCCGACGAAGACCTCCGTATTGGGTGCCTTCGAGCCGATAACCGCCATCATAGTAGGCACGGTAGTCTTCTCCGAACCACTTACGGTAAATGTTGTCGTTGGCATAACCATCTGCATTTTCGCGGTACTTTTCATGATAATAAGTGAACATTGTTCCCGTCAACGAGACATTCCATCGTAGAGACATGCGTTGATATTGCCTATTAAGAAGGAAGTGGTTATAGCGTGTCAGGCAGGTGTTCATAGAATATTTGAGGAACGATCTATCTTTTGTACATTTGTGTCCGATGAAGAATAATATAATCTAAGAAGAAATGAGAGCACGGTACATTTTTGTGGTGTTTTTGGTTAGTTTAACCAGCTGTCGCACGTCGAAGCACAGTGTGGAGCAACCCTATAGCAATCCGTTATTATTAGACAAGATGTGGGCAGTCACCTCCATCAAGGGGAAGGAGATACAGTATCCTAACCAAGGGGATGTTGCCTATTTTATTTTCAGCAGTGATTGGAAAATAAAGGGAGGTGGTGGATGTAACCAGTACAGTGCCAAGTACAAGATATTGGGAGATAGTATATCAGTTACGGACGTAGTATCCACCCGCAAAGGTTGTCCTGAGATAAAGATAGAAGAAAGTTTTTTCCAGACGATTCCAGAGGTAGTTAGGTTCAAGGTAGGCAAGGAGAATCTAAAGCTATACGATAAAAACAAGCGGGAGGTGATGAATTGTATCTATCTGAACGAGAAGGATGTGAGAGAATAGTCAGTTCAGGTCATGTAAGATGTTTAATATGTTTTCGGCATTCTACTTCACGATCACGCCACCGCCGATCACCTTACCTTCCTGGTAGAGGACGACGGATTGTCCAGGGGTGACTCCCCAGACGGGCTGGGCGAAGTGTACCTTCATCTTGACACCGTCCGTCTCGATGGTCGCGGGTGTCGCCGGACTCTTATATCGGATGCGGGCTTCGACGTTTGGATTGTTTTGCAACGCTTCGAGGTCGGTGAACTGGCAAGCGCGGGCTTCCAGCTTATCGCTCAGCAGATCCTCACGGGTGCCCAGTTTGACCGTATTCTTCTTGGCGTTGATGCCCGCCACGTAGCGGGGTTCCCCGAAGGCTACCCGCAAGCCTTTGCGCTGTCCTATCGTGTAGTTCTGGTACCCTTCATGGGTGCCTATCTTTCGGCCCTGCATGTCGACGAAGTGACCCGGGACGCACTGTTCCGCATAGTTCTCCACGTTCGTCTGCAGGAAATCACGGTAATCATCGTTAGGGATGAAGCAGATCTCTTGGCTTTCGGTCTTGGTGGAGAGCTTCTCGTAGCCCCGTTGTTTGGCCATGGCCCGCACCTCCTGTTTGGTGTATTGTCCCAGCGGGAAGAGCGTCCGTGAGAGGAACTCCTCCTTGATGCGCCAGAGGAAGTAGGTTTGGTCCTTAAGGGTATCCACCGCATTGCAGAGGTAGTGGTGCCCGTTCTCCTCTTTGATCTGTGCGTAATGGCCCGTCGCGATGTAGTCGCAACCCATTTGGTCGGCCACTTCCAGGAGTTTGCCCCATTTGATGGTGGCGTTGCAGATGACGCAAGGGTTGGGTGTGCGTCCGGCCATGTATTCGTCTATGAAGTTTTGGATGACCGACTCCCTGAAGTTCTCCCTCAGGTCGACGATATGGTGTTCGAAACCGAGCTTTTCGGCCATCCGTTTGGCCTCCATGATCGCGTCGATGGTGCAGCATCCCTTCTCCTTGGCGATGCAGCTCTCCTTCATGCTGTCCCAGGTACGGTAGGTGACCCCCACTAAGTCGTAGCCCTGCTCTTGGAGCAAGATGGCGGACATCGTGCTGTCGATGCCTCCGCTCATGGCCATTAACACCTTCCCTTTGCTCATGGTTGCCGAAGAGTTATGTTTTTATACGTTGAATCGGAAGTGCATGATGTCACCGTCCTGTCCGATGTATTCTTTACCCTCTATGGATATCTTACCGGCTTCGCGGCAAGCCGCTTCGGAGCCGAGGGCCACGTAGTCCTCATATTTGATGACTTCGGCGCGGATGAAGCCCTTCTCGAAGTCCGTATGGATGATGCCGGCGCATTGCGGAGCCTTCATGCCGCGGCGGAAGGTCCAAGCGCGGGTCTCGTCCGCACCTGAGGTGAAGAAGGTCTGGAGATCCAGTAGCTTGTAGGCCGCCTTGATTAGTCTGGCCACGCCCGACTCCTTCAGTCCCACCTCTTCGAGGAACATCTGGCGCTCCTCGTAGGTCTCCAGTTCGGCGATGTCCGCCTCGGTGGCGGCCGCCACGATCAGCATGTCCGCCTTCTCCTCCTTGATCGCCTCCGCTACCGCTTGGGTATATTTGTTACCGCTGACGGCGCTGGCCTCGTCCACGTTGCAGACGTAGAGGACAGGCTTGGTGGTGAGGAGGAAGAGGTCTTTGACGATAGGCTTCTCCTCCTTGGTGAGTTCCACGGTGCGGGCAGACTTGCCAGCCTCCAGTGCGGCCTTGTATCTCAGGAGGATGTCCAGCACCGCCTTAGCGGTTTTGTCGCCTCCGGTCTGGGCCTGTTTTTGTACCTTTTGGATGCGGCTCTCGACGGTTTCCAAGTCCTTGAGTTGGAGTTCCATGTCGATGATCTCCTTGTCGCGCACAGGGTCCACGCTACCGTCCACGTGAGTCACGTTCTCGTCGTCGAAGCAGCGGAGCACATGGAGGATGGCGTCCGTTTCGCGGATGTTGGCGAGGAATTTATTACCCAGGCCCTCACCCTTGCTGGCGCCCTTCACGAGGCCGGCGATGTCCACGATCTCCACCGTGGTAGGGATGACACGTTGCGGATGGTCGATCTCCGCCAGTTTGTTGAGGCGCTCGTCGGGCACGGTGATCACGCCCACGTTAGGCTCTATTGTGCAGAAAGGGAAATTAGCCGCTTGCGCTTTCGCGTTGGATAAACAGTTGAATAGGGTTGACTTTCCTACGTTAGGCAACCCCACGATGCCACATTGTAATGCCATATTATGATATTATATTATTTCTTTTAATTCTTTCCGCGAAGATACCTATTCTTTTTTAGTTTCCCCTTTTTGTGGTTGATTATTTGTTTTGTGGGGGGGGATAGGGGGGAGTAGCTCAATCGTTTGTATTGAGCAACCAGTCTATCGCCGAGTGGATTTTAATTGTTTTACCCTTCACTTCCTCAGTGCGTGACGGTGTTATGGCAATCAATGTTAGGTTGTCGCAATTTAGCTTTTCTGCGCCATCCACCAAAGCAGAGGTCTCTCTATTGAATGTTTTGGGTGAACTTATGTCGTATGCGACTTGTATCAGTTCTTGGGGAGTGTTTTGGTTACAAACTACAAAGTCAATTTCTTTTGAATGAGAGGTTGGTTTGTAGTAATAAACATCTAAATATCTATTTGAACAACGACGAAGCAATTCAATATATACCACATTTTCCAATCGCCAACCCAGATTTTCAGCCGCCATGGAGTAGTCACGATTGTTTTCCAATCCTGTATCTACAAGATAGGCTTTTTCTCCTATGATCCTTTCTTTGCTTTTGAAGGAAAATTTTGGTAGCAATTGGACAAGAAACGCTTGACGTAGATAATCGACGTAGTTTCGTAAAGTTTTGTCGGAAACATTCAATATCTCCGACAATTCATCATAATTAACGCATTGGCATGGTGTGCTAATTAGCTGATAGGACGTTTTTCGAAGAATATCCACGTTACGTATTCTAAAACGTTGCTGGATATCTTTTTGCAAGACAGCTTCTAACAAACTTTGCATGTACCCTCGTTTGTTGTTTAAAGACTGAACTTCAGGGAAACCGCCGTCGTTGACATACTGAACGAAAGCATTCCGTCGAGTGGCTTCTGATTTTGTCGTAAGTGATTTTGTATCAATGGTATGGTAAGCACAATATTCCGCGAACGAAAAAGGGAACAAACGAATTTCATTATACCTTCCTGTCAGATGCGTTGCCAGTTCGCCACTCAGCAATTTAGCATTGCTACCCGTAATAAAAACCCGAAGGCCCGACCTCAGCAATCGGTTGATAAAGATATGCCAGCCATCTACATTTTGGATTTCATCGAAAAACACATACTTGACATCAACGCCATATATTTGATAGAGGCTCGTCAGCAGGAGATTCAGTTCATTCGTCTGCATACCTACAAGCCTGTCATCATCGAAGTTGGCGTATGCATATGTAACGCCGTGTTCTTTCAATACTTTATGACAAAGCGTTGACTTCCCACTTCGACGGACACCTATCACCACTTGTGCCAGTTGGCTATCGAACTCGAAAAAATGTTCCTCCCCCCGCTGTACCCAGAGATCAGGTGTATAATTGAGCACCTCTTCTCTCTGTTCCTCAAGCACTTGCAGTATAACTTTCTCGTCTATCATACCTGATTAGTTTTGCGCAAATATACTTAAACTCCGATATTTTGCAAAATTTTTAGTCGTAAACTCCGATATTTTGCAATTTTATTAGACTTAAACTCCGATAATTTTCAAAAATAATAGAAGTATACTCCGATAAATTCGTGAAATATCGGAAAATGGAATGTGCGTTGGGTGGTGGTGGAGTTGGTTTATCGTCTTACTTGACGAACCAGTCGGGATTTCCGACAGGTTGCAAAGTTTTCCGGGGTACTTTATCTATCTGGCTCAGTTGTTCGGGATTTCCGAACAACTGAATTTTTGCCTATCTTTCCGACAAAGGGTTCGTGTGGTTTACCTGACATTTCTCCTTGTTCATCTGTACACCATGGAGTTTACTGCAAATGTAAAAATTAATCTCCAATCAAAGGAAGTCCAGGGAGATTTTTTGGGCAAAGGATTAGGAGATGGTTCCTTTACTCATCCATTGGTGATAATGGTTTGCATTGGCACAATTTTGTCCAGATTATTTCTTGGTTATTATTTGATGCAATTTTATTTCTTGTCTCCGAACAACAGTTTCAATTGTTTGTCAAAATCACTCATGATTTCACGATCTTGAATGATGCGGAACTTATCGTATTCAGTAAGTGCTTTTTCTACCGCTTGCTCATGCGTCACACTTCCTGCATCTGGCAGTAATGGACGGTTGTTCAAATCCATATAGCGTTGTAATAGTTGTGACCAATCTGCCATAGTCATAAGAATATGATCTTCGGCTCGTTGCTCGGCAATATCAATGAAGGCATTGCTCAATCTGTTCAACGAATCAACCTCCTTTTCGCTCAGGTAGTTCTTAGCCACTGTGACATCTGATTTGACAACTCTTCCATCCGGGGCATTCTTCCATGACGTCAATCCCATGTGTGGACGTTCCGCGTCTGCACGGTCATAGATGATTTCGGCAGCAGTCTGTTTAGTTACGGCATAATGCATCATATTCTGTACCGTCTTAAAAAACAACTGAGTTTCTTCTGAATCCTTGTCATAGTCAGAACTACATTCACTATATATATCTGTGATCTTTTGATAGTAACGTCGCTCGCTGATACGTATCTCGCGGATGCGGTCAAGTAAATCATCGAAGTAGTCTGCCCCGAATACATTCTTTCCCTTCAGCCGCTCATCATCCAACACAAAGCCTTTGGTAAGGTATTCTTTCAGTACCTGTGTCGCCCAAATACGGAACTGTGTCGCCTCGTAACTATTCACTCGATAACCCACTGCAATGACAACATCGAGGTTATACATCATCACATCTCCAGACCATTTGTCCGAAGGTAACAAATTTTTTTTGTAAGCATCGGACAAATGGAGTTCACCGCTTTCTTCTATTTGTGATAGGTGGTAGCTAATATTCTGTTGAGTCACTCCAAACAACTCTGCCATTCTCTGCTGTGAAAGCCAAAATGTTTTGGTGTCGAAGACAACTTGAACCTGCACCTTCCCTCGTCCACTTTTATACATCAAGATGGAAGATTCCATGCTTCTCATGGCTACATCAGGAGTCATAGTCGCACTGAAATACTGCTGTGCTGCTTTCACCATCTTTTTCTTTTGGTCAGCATTCATAACGACAGCCATACAAGCAGCGCGTGATAGGTGGATACTCGTCACTTCTCTAACAGCACCACTGCCTAGTTCTGCCATCTCAGTAATTTCCACAAAGTGATCGACAAGATGATAACCCTTCTGTGTAGTCCATGCCTGTGCCTTTGCTATGACACGTTCAAAGTTCCAGTACTTGCCATAGCCCATCACACGTGCCAACTTACGCGAGTTCCACCATTCCCTGCCATCTGCATCAACCTCCCTTAACTGCTCGAATGGAGATTGAAGTGCTGGAATATTGTCGTTATTATTCATGTCATTATTGTCTTTTGCAACTATCATATCAGTATAGTTCTTTCGAATCGTACTCAAAAGGTACAAACTGTTTTATCCTTTTCATCCTATCCTTGTGAACTAACGAGTTTTCCTCGGTAGTTGCCGAGAATTTCTCGGTAGCTGACTCTTTCTTCATTTGCCATGATTATCATAACAGTCCACGCACAAAGCGCACACTTCTGCAAATGTAAAAAATAATCACCAATCGGAGGGAGGTCGGGGAGATTTTCTTTCCGCCATCTGCACGGAGGTGATTTATGGATTCTCTGTGATGAACGATAGAATGGTTTCTCAGGTTTTCTGTCCACCTTTTCTGTCCACCTCAATCATTCTTTGTCCACCACCTCCCAATGCCCACTATAACCACTTCCCACATAATGAATGTGAGGCATTTTTGTTATATGACGTTTGATGGTTCTCACTCCTTTTTTACTCATTGCTTCAACCGTTTTGCCTCCTTTAACTCTTTTTGTACAAGTTGCACACGCTCAGCCAGTTGTTCTTGGCTTGGCAAAGCATCCTTTATTTTGACGTTGTTGTACGTTGCCACACCCACAGGCGTATTGATGCCTTTGAACGACCATTGTACATCTATTTTTTCCATATCGGAACATACAAGCAAACCTATAGTCGGATTGTCTTCATCAGACTTCAACAACTCGTCAACGGCATTGACGTAATAATTTAGCTTCCCTGCAAATTCAGGCTCAAACGGCTTGGCTTTCAACTCGCAGACAATATAACAACGCAGGCGTATATGATAGAATAGCAAGTCTATCTTACGAGAACGACCACCCACAATAAGTTCCTTCTGTCTGCCAAGAAAGGCAAACCCTGTTCCCATCTCCAACAAAAGGTCTGTCACATTCTTTGTGAGCGCTTGTTCCAACTCTGCCTCGTTATAGATCTCATGTTCAACTGTTGCAAAACCGAAGTTATAGTTTTCTTTCAGAACCTCCTGAACAAGTTTACTTTGCAATGCCGGCATATGATCAGTGAAGTTGTTGACAATCTTGCCTTGATGTTCGTAAAGATTTGCCTTAATACAATTGATCAGTGCATTACGGCTTAACCCTTGTTCTATGGTCTTGTCCACGTAGAATAATGCTTCATCAATGGATTTACATTTAGTTATTATCTCTACGTGATGTCTCCATGGAACGAGTGCAAATGGTTGTGGAAATGCCATGCCGATTTCTTCATCAGTTTTTGAAACCAGTCGCTGAGTTTCTCCAACAGCTTGTTGGAGTTTTAGGCCCCTTTGATTATCAGAAGATTGTATTTCCCCACCAACCTGGTGGAGTTTCTCTGAATACAAAACTCCACCAACTTGGTGGAGTTTTGCTGCATGTTGTTTTTCAAGCATTTGTAATTCTGCACCAGTTTGGTGCAGAATCGCATGTTCTGTTTGAGTATAGAACAGATACCACTTTTTCATGTACCAAAGATTGGAAGTTGAGAATCCATCCGCATCAGGGAACTCACGCTTCAAGTCCAAACTTACCTGTTCAACCACCCCTGCTCCCCAACGTTCTTCTGCTTTCTTCTGTACCAAGTCACGCCCCAGCTGCCAGTTGAACAACAGTTTCTCACTATTCACTTTTAGGGCGGCTTTCACCTGCGCCGAACGATAGCGATGCTTGATATCCGCTATCCAATGGACATATTCCTCGTCCAGGTGAATGTCGTGCGATTTGACGAACATCGGTTCTTTGTCACCTCGCATCTCTTTTGAAATTTTCTTTGTCATCTTGATCATTTACAGGTTGATTCAAATCGCTCCTTTCACGTCTGTCAACTGTTTTACATCCGCATTGTATTGACGCATCAATCTCTTCGCTTCTTTGAGAAGTCTTCTGGAAATTGGTTCAAAATCGCTGAACTTGCCATCGCAAGCAACCATTGGGAATCGCCGCTGGGTATGGATGCCTTTCCCATCAAGCATGTACCATGAGACGATGCAAAAATCTATATCTCCTCTGTTCTCTTCCACCTCGTTTATCTCCATGAACACAAGAGAATGTGAATCTATTTTAACAAAGGCGTCGCCTTTTCTGAAACGCTGTATGGGTTTTGATACTAACTTATCCATAATGATTGTTGCTGTTAAGCATTATCTTGTGTACTCTTCTTCCCATCTTTGTCCACCACCTCCCAATGCCCACTATAACCACTTCCCACATAATGAATGTGAGGCATTTTAGCTATATGACGTTTGATGGTCATTGGAGTTACCCCAAATTGTCTTGCCAGATCTTCTGTGGTAACATTGGGATTATCTTTGATCGCCAGCTCAATTTCCCTATCAAGATTGGCCTCTTGAGTAACACCTTGAGTAACACCTTGAGTAACACCTTGAGTAACACTCTTGGTTGGTCTCATAAATGTCACTACGACAAATCCACCATTGACAGTCCATGTCGGAGCAGGAACACCTCTCTTTTGGCAAGCCTCCATGATGCGTTTCACACCCGAACCCCAATTCTCAATATAGGTTGTACTATACAGCACATTAGCGATAAGAGGATTGTATGGGTACGAGATATGAGGCTGGAGAATATTTTCCGGTGTGATTTGAGGAGGCAAAATGCCGGGATTCTCAATTTCGATGCGGTCATCGTAGATGGCTATACCTATAGTCAGATTATATCGCTCGTACTGACGATGGCATAGTGCATTAATAACCACTTCACGTAAAGCTTCTGCAGGTATTTCCAGGTATTCATCACGAACCAATCCGACTATCTTCCCATGCATATTCAAGTGTTTGCGGAAGAAGTTCATAGCCTCATTGAGTAACACGAAGATATTGCCCTCCACTCGTTGATTGTCCATAAACTCATTTTTGTCTGTCCCTTGGAAACGGGCTAGACGCATCGTGAACTGCGTGTACATTCCCGTATCTTTCGTGAAGAGTGCTGTTGCTGCGTTCAGAGGTCTGTTGTCTGAAGTCAACTTCCATTTCCCCAACACATCCTCAATGGATTCGGTTAGAGCTAGATCCGACAACCTTCCCCTCTCAATGCCAAGACGTAAAACGCCACGAATTAATTTTTCATCCAGTGAATTGATGTCAGCAAACTCCGATGGCTGTCTTTCCCAAGCAAACAAGTCTTGCTTACTCCTACGTAACCGTTCTTCATACATGTCACGTGGCATCTCTTTCGTTGTACTCTCCACTTTATGGTATGGACAGCCATGATAAGTATATGGCACCATTCCCCATGCCCATCCTTCAAAGTGCATTGCAATCACCTTGTGGTTTGGTCTTTCGGGGACGTCAATATACTCAACCCGCACATCAACTTGAGGTTCCATATAGCTTAGAGCCTGCGCGATCTCCCTTTGAGTGTTGTCTGTGACTTGTTGCCCCAGAATCTTCAGTGATGTTGGAGCTATGCCAAAAAGGAGCCAGCCGCCTTTTGTATTCAAGAAAGCACAAGCTGTATGCATGCCATTCTTTAGTTCACCTGTGGTCTTCTTTAGTTCCAGTTGACGATGTTCATTACTTCCTATCAGTATCTTTAGTTCATCTATTGTAAGTGCCACGTGTTGTGAGTTATTATTTATTGGTAAAAAACTTTGTTAACTCTTGCATTGTAGTAAAAAGAAGTAGTTGTCGGATTCATATAGTTCTCCCATCAGAAGCAGATACCGAGATTTTCTCGGCATCTGACTCCCTCATGCCTGTCGTTTATCGCATTATTTGCGTATAGAATTCTCCTGCTCTTATGGTCTTTTCGTCCAATTGTTTGCGAAAAAGGGAATCCACGAATTCGTCTTGGCTTATGATGTCGATGTTCGTGATTTCAAGCAATCTTCTGTTATCCAAGATATTATCTTTTTCGACATGCAAATCAAAGTGACTTGATCCGGATTCTAGCAGGTCCCAGTTATCTTTGGATGTGTATAGTATATCGTCTCTCGTTTCCACCCATAAGACATTGAATGCATAATCGTACTCGCCACTGACGAAATCCAACGTGTCTTTGTCGTCGACGGGATTTTGTATAAACAAATTAATATATGGATTTACCTTGACATAAAAAAAGTTGAAACTTATATTTGGATTGTCGGAACCTTCTTTTGACACTTTGCTTACAATTCCTCCCAATGCTTCTATTTCATTGTCATATACAACCGCATCGGGTGATATTTTTTTACATATCCAGGGATATGGGTAGATATTTGGATATTCCTTTTCTTCCAGCGTGTAGTTCACCTTAGCGTATTTGTTGAACGAGGTGTCCCTTTTTATGCTTTCGCGGATGTCGTTGATCTTCTTCCATGCGGAATCGCAAAGGTGGCTGGTGTACTGATCGTATTTTTTGCGGATTTCCTCAATCGTCTCCTCGTCCGTTACCCTCTCACGAAATTCAACAATATCACGGTAGGTCACATCCGCGTATTTTAAGTATAGTTCCTTGCCGAGTTGTCTCACAAATGATTCCTCTGACCCAATATATGCAAGAGCATTTTCTATATTCAGGTCGCTATGATCCTTGCATATTTTGACCATCTCTTTATTGCTGAGCGGTTCGGTAATGGACTTGTCAATGGCTGATTTACACGATGTTAATGCACAAATGAAACCTAATAAGATGTACGTCTTTTTCATGATTCTGAATATTAAAACATAGGTTCTGAAAATTTATCTTCTCAACAGCCGCTAGAACCTAATTAAGCGGATGATGAAAAGCCGTTCAATGTGAATAGCCCTCAAAGGTAATAAAATGTAAAATATACACTAATAAATATGCAAGATAAAATGAGTAATAAATACATTTATTATCCATTGTCAATGATATGATGTGTGTAGATGCAGGAAGAGAATCATTTCATATATATCGTAATCATATCATTGTCCATGATTTTATGGTATAGTAAAATAAAAATGGCAAGATGTCGTGAAATATACGTTTTTATATATAAATTTGTAGTATTGTTTGCTCTTATGGTGAAGTATATGAATAGCTAAATTATTATCGTTATGAAAGAATTGTTTGGTCGAATTTTCCAAATGGGTTTAAAAATGGTACTTGGAATATTAGGATATTCTAGTTTCTCAGGGTGCGGCGCCATGTACGGTACGCCTACTGCGGATTTTGAAATGAGGGGTAAAGTGGTGAATGAGAGAGGTGAGTGTTTGTCTGAAGTTAAAATTAAAAGCTTAATAATAGAGCATGATTCTGTAGAACATGCGAGAACCTTGACCTTCACGGACGAAGAAGGAACTTATAGGGTGATGGAAGATTTATATGACCTTGGATGGAGTGACAATGGATACCCATTCAGCTTCGTTGGCGATACTACGTTGTATGAACCGTTTGATACTATTATCCCGGAGAATCGGCTACATTTCACGGATGATCATGGCTGGTACAAAGGGAAAACATCTATTACGGTGAACGTGACGCTGAAGGACAAGAAGAAATAGCCCAGGCGGTTTAAACTGCTTACATGCTAAAATCTCCATTGATTCCCAGAAAAATTTTTTATCTTTGTTACATGCCTGAATGTGGTGTTTGATTGAATCAGTGTATAACCGCATCTATTTACATAATAAAAAATAATCAGTCATAAAGTATAAGCCATGAAACAGATTTATATCTCTAGAATATCAGCAATATTGTTCGCTGTTGTTGTGAGTGGCGCTTCTCTATTCGCCAAGAGTGTGGTCCATGTGGAGGAGGCGGGTACACTCTCTTCTCTTTTCGCTGCGGAGGATGGGGAGGTGCAGGTTACGGGTTCCATCAACGGAACGGACGTCAAGTACCTACGCCATCAGATTGAGGAGGGGGCGGTCACTTCGTTGGACCTCTCCGAAGTGCGGATCGTGAGCGGTGGAGAGGCCTACCACGAAGCGTTCCGAACGGAGGACGATGTCTTCGGTGAGGCCATGTTCACGGAATGTGCGAACCTGAAATATGTCGTGCTGCCTAAGTCGGTCTCCTCCATCTCGGCCAACGCCTTTTCGCATACTGGTCTGAAGAAGATAGAGATCCCTAATAACATACGTGAGCTGGACCTCGATGCGTTCGCCTATTGCAGATCATTGGACACAGTCGTCATAGGCAGTAAGGTGTTGAGCATCGGGAAGGGCGTCTTCTATGGCTCTTCCGTCAAGGTCGCCTATGTCAAGCCGATTGTTCCGCCGTCGATAGACTACTACCTCTTTTCGTCCCATCCGGACGTCATCGTCTATAATGAATCGTTGGGGGATTATGAGGATTCCTACTGGACGGACTTTGCCACCATCAAGGGTGGCTTGGACGAGTTGTATGCGCAGGAGGCGGATCCTGCGACCGAGCTTCGTCAGCTGCTCCCCACCTTCTTCATGGATGATGCCTGCACGGAGTTGAAGGCGGAGTACAAGGCGATGAGCGACTCGGAGCTGGCCCAGGCGATGGGTGAGGAGAGTATCCCGGATGATATCGTCGCCATTGCCCTGAAAATAAAAAACGAGGAGTGGGCGGCCTACGAGAAGGATTTCAGGATCCATGCATACCCTGCCTACAGCGACGCTAACTATTGGAACACGCTTCTCATGAGCACCGGCGGGTCGTATATGGGAAATCCGACGGGTATCTATTCGAGGGATAACGCTCCGATCTATGTCTTCGTGGATCAGGATGTTCCGAACGACGCCACCCTCTTTTTCACGGGATGTGTCGGCAACGACCTCATCTCGAACGCCAAGTCAGGCACGAAGCTCCACAAGGGTTTGAATATCATTGACGGGTACAAAGATGCCCTCTACTATATCGTCTATACCGCCGACACCCGTTCGATGACGAAGAAACTGAGCGAGTGGCCGGCCATCAAGATCCACGTCGAGGGAGGTGTGGTGAACGGTTACTACGACCTGGCCCGCCATAGCGATGCGGCTTATGCGGAGTTGTTGGAGAATGCCACGCATGAACTCTTTACCGTCAAGGGGGCGGAGACGCTCCTCAACTTCAAGACCTCTACCTACCGGGAGCTCTTCCCTTCCTCCATCGACCATAGCCTTGTCTGGTTTGATAGTCTCACCGTGTGGGAGAAGGAGCTGATGGGCATCTGCGAATCGGTGGTCAACGGCCAGCGAGCCAATGCTCCTTATAATCTGACCGGCGGAGAGGCCTACTTCCCGATCTATTACAACAACCCGAACTTCGCCATCGAGGGGAAGGCCTCGGACGACGGGTATGCGAACTCCTCCCCTTATCGCACCTCCTATAACTCAACGGATTGTATCTCCAATACGTTCGATGTGACACGGGAGGATCAGGATGACTGGTGCGCGGCGCACGAATGTGGGCATAACAACCAGGGAGCCATCAACCTAGAGGGGTGCACGGAGGTTTCGAACAATCTCTTCTCCAACGTCATCTGTTTCCTGGATGGACGCCTCACCTCCAAGGGATTGTCACTTTCCACCACGATGAACAGCTATGCGCACCACACGCCATACTTCACGAGAAACATATCCAGCATGATGAGGATGTATTACCAGCTCTACTTGTATTACCATCAGGCGAGGAAGAACACCTCGTTCTACCCGACGCTCTTCCAGGAGTTGCGCAAGGACCCTCTGACACTTTGGACAGACACGGATAACAGTTCGTTGAAGTTTGTGCGTAAGGTCTGCGAGGTGGCGCAGGAGGACCTGACCGACTTCTTCACCGCATGGGGATTCTTTGAGCCTTGCGAACTGACCATCAACGATTATGGGGTGCATACCCTCTCCGTCTCGCAGGAGGACATAGACAAGACGTTGGCGGAAATCTCCAAATATCCGAAAAAGAATAGGGAGATACTTTTTGTGGAGGACCGCGCCGATTATCTTCTAACCACTGGTTTCCTGACGAATGCCGGTGAGAAGCGGCTCGGTTCGGAGACGGTCGGTCTCTATGCCAACCTCGGTCAATTCACCGATTACCTTTCCGACTCCATAACGGCCTCGTCGTATACCTACATGCAGGCGGACTCCTTCTATGCCATGTCCGGAGAGGGAGGCATAGGCTTCTGGGTGCAGGACGACGAAGGGAAGATGCTCTATGCCGCCAATACGCTGAGCTTCTGCATCCCTTCCTGCGTCGGGAAGAACTTCACCATCTATTCAGTCGATGCGGATGGCACGATGCACGAGGTCACCAAGCGGGCAGGCGGATTGGAGGTGGTTCATCTGGACGAGCCAGGCACCTTGTCCGATTCCCTCTCCGAACAAGCCATAAAGGCGGTGATCAGCGGACCGATCAATGGTACGGACATCCAATATCTACGCAAGCTGATCAACGAAGGGACATTGCAATCCGTTGATCTCTCCGGTGCCACCATCGTGAGTGGGGGAGAGGCCTATTACGAGACGTTCGAAACCACTTCTGGCGAGGTGGGGGAAGACTTCTTTTATGAGAGTCCAAGGCTTGTGAGCCTGATCCTTCCGGAGTCAGTCACCCGTATAGGCCGACAAGCGTTTGCCCATTCAGGGTTGCAGGGTGTGATGATTCCGGACAGTGTCACGAACGTGCAATTCGATGCGTTCGCCTATTGTGACCAGTTGTCAAAGGTGGTGATCGGTTCGGGGGTAAAGAGAATAGAGCAAGGAGCGTTCTATTCTTCGGAGGTGAAGGATGTCTATGTGAAGCCGACGACGCCACCATCCGTTTCCCTCTACCTCTTCTCATCCGAGCCTATCATTCATGTCCCTGCCAGTGCGTTGGAGGAGTATAAGGCTTCCGCTTGGGCTGAGTTCGGAACGATCGTGGGAGACCTGGAGGATTATGACTTAGGCGAATGGACGAGCCTGCAGTGGCCAATCACGGTTGCGCCGGAGAATCCAGGCGATGATTCTCTATACGATCTGTTCGGTCGGAGCGTCAAGGAGTTGAGGCCGTCCACGATATATGTTAAGAATGGCAAGAAACGGATTTGGGTGAAATGATGCAAAAGCATAAGAGGATATGAGATGCGTCCCCTTTCATCATTTTCAGTATATTTGCGGAAGATAAAGTCGAAGTTGAATTTATATATAAAAGATATTTTATGGTAAAACATGTTATTTTGTGGACGTTGAAGGACACCTTTTCGGCGTCTGAGAAAGAGGAGATTAAAGCAGGTATCAAAGCAGGCTTGGAAGGATTGAAGGGAGTTGTCCCTGGTTTGGTCGACGTGAAGGTTAATATCAATGGCCTGCCCACATCCAATGTCGATGTGATGTTGGACTCGACCTTGGAGAGCTTTGAGGCATTGAAGGCGTATGCGGTACACCCCGCCCACGTTAAGGTTGCGGACACGAAGGTTCGTCCATTCACGGCGGACAGAAAGTGTTTGGATTTTGAGGTGGATTGACAGAGAAAAGCAAGAGAATATAGAAAAATTGTCCATTTTAGGGCGATTACTGTGGATGGTTTAGGTGCCATTCCGCAGGAGAATATACAAAGAAGAGGCGGTTTGACCCAAATGTCGGCCGCCTCTTCTAAAATTTTTCTCGCTGAAACACAGCGTATTGTAAAATAATTCAAAAAAAAGATGTAAAAATGTTTGGTTGGTAATGAGAACTGGTGTACTTTTGCACCCGCTTTCGGAAACGAAGACACCCCACCAAAGGGATGGGGGACGAAAAAAAGAGAGATCTTTGAGGGAATGG
>DBYR01000013.1:111790-302286 GCA_002310215.1 Bacteroidales bacterium UBA1181 | reverse complement strand
CGAAGCATGTAACAGATCCGTTACCTCTCTCGTTCCACATCTCAACATTGTAACCGTTTCCAATATCTTGCACACCATTGTTGGTCAATGTCTTTCCATTACCAGACTGTTTGGTCTTTTGCTGGCATGGATCAACAGGCTCTGAAGTAGCCGTGTTGGTGTTAGTATTAGTATTGGTATTAGTGTTGGTGTTGTTATTGTTGTTATTATTGTTGTTGTTATTATTGTTGTTGTTATTATTGTTGTTGTTATTGTTGTTGTTATTGTTGTTAGAAGATGAGCTGCTTCCATCGTTTCCATCGCTGGAATCGCTGTTAATCTCCATCTTCGCGTATTTGAAATCTACGTAACCTGATCCACCACCAGCTTCAGCCAAGATTTGGCATTCCATCAAGCCACCAAGGTTCAAACCTAATTTCTTCCATTGTCTGAAGTGCTCAGACACATGGATAGTACCGCATTGGCGGCGGGATTGACGGATACTGAAGATCTGAGTGAAGGTTGAGTTACCCCATTTAGACTCACCGGTACGAGTACCTGTCCAGACTGCGTATTCCTCACCATCCACGATAATAGTACCTTTTTTAGAACCGATGTAGCTACCACCCGGTGTACCACGGTCATGCAACCAGTCGTCTACGATATAATATTCGATTTGAGGATTGTTCATCCAACCATAGATTCCCACGTATGAGTAGGTTCTACCGTCATCACCTGACTTGGAGAATTGGTACTCAACCACCAAGTTACCACCAATGTTATCTACAGATGGTGTATTGCCCCATGATTTTCCTACACGTCCGAGGTAATCACCGGCATTGTTCCACTCTGCTTTAAATGCAGCCTCTTGGTTGTAGAGAGTGATTGAACCTGAACCTCCTCCGTTACGCCACAGCTCATAGCTGTAACCGCCTTGGGTGTTTCCTGTCCTTTGGTTTCCACCGTTAAATTCAATTTTCTGCCCCCCGCTTACACTAGGAGTCACCGAACACGGATCGGCCGCGTAACTCGCACCAGAAAGGAGCAAAAAACCTGCTGTGAGTGCGCCCGTAGCTATACGTCGCCACTCGAATGCTTTTTTGTTCATTTGGTTTTCTATTTGATTAAAAGTTGATAAATTGTTTCGTCGTGTTGTAGAGTTTCGGAAACCGAAATGTTCTAACCGCTTCATGACTGAGTCAATCCACGTCATCTTTTTGCAAATAGTGTCAAAATGTTTCATAATTTAGTGTGTTTAAATGGTTTTTACTTGTTGGCCAATTGATTTCGTTTAGCATCTATACTTCAATCATCTTTGAGTCTTCACATCTTCATCAACGGCAAATATAGAGGTGTTTCTCTGTTCCAAATATGAGTTATTCGGCAAATATGAGTGAATTTTTCGGCAAATCGGCCGTGAATAATTTCTTACAATTGAATTAATTAATTGATAATCAGTCTATTCGTGTTGTAATTGGTTCATTCCTCTATTTGCCTGTGAGGCCTCTATGGGGTAGATGCCCGTGGTGATGCGGTCCGCAGATGGCACTTATGGTTCCGTTCCCGCATATCGCATATCCTTTATTGGAGAAATCCTCGGTGGAATGGCGGTTTTTTATGTCAAATGCCCTTATATGTCAGCAATTCCCACGTGTTTTTAATAAACGCATAGCTCATAACAAAAGAAGGTCGCCTCCAACCATGGGAGACGACCTTCGTAAAATGAAGAAACGTTATTATTTTACAATTAAGCTTTTGCTGGAGACGAATCCGTTGGCTTGCATCACATAGTGATAGATGCCACTTGCGAGGCCATCCACGGAGAAGTCAGCCTTATACGAGCCTGCGCTGAAATCGTCTGAGACGATGTCCATCACCTTCATACCCAGTTCGTTGTAAAGGGTAATGGAAACGAATGTGTTGTCGGCGATGGAGAACTCGATGCTAGTCTCGTCGGATGTCGGGTTCGGCATGTTTTGGGACAAGGAGTAGCCCTCCATGAGGACGTTCTCAACGCCGCTGGTGCTGCCACCGCAACCATTGTTCTCAATCTTATGTCCACCCCAGTCGTATTTTCCGGAGCTGTAAGTTGGGTTGACATTGCTGCTTCTGATCTTTGTGTTTTGTGAATTGTCCCCGAAAAGGAACTTTTCAATGAAGGCTTTAGCGGCGTTGTTCTGGCTGTTAGATGCCTGACAGTGGCCGTGTCCGCCATCAATCACATATCCGAAGCGATCTTCTATGCCCATGGCCTTCCAAACTTCCGCCGCTGCTTTCAGCGCCATGTCGCCAGAAGGAGCACCCAGCCAATTGTAGTCTGTGTTACCATATGCCAAGAAAGCACGTGGTGCACACAAGGCGATCAACTCATGATGGTCGTAAGGCAACTTGTCGATTTGTAATTCGAAGTTGGTCTTGAAGCTGTTTAGGAACCAGTTGTATTCTGTGTTCTCAATACCTTCTATCTTTTCACCATTAACGCCACCGGATTGGTTTATCTCTTTGGAGACACGCCATGCGTTGATTCCACCACCACCAGACTCTTGAGAGATTGTCAGAGCGATACGCTCATCGAAAGCTCCCGCGAAAAGCGCCATCTTACCGGCGTAAGAGCAACCGGTTACCGCTATATGGCCGAGATCCGCGTTGATTTGGTCTTTTATGATCTCCAGACCATCAATCAAACGGCTGATACCCCAAGACCATGCGCAGTAGTCCGCCTTTGAGTCAAACGTGCCAGGGTATAGTTTATAGAACGGATCGTTCTGACTTCTACCGCCATCGGCACTATATCCTGCTATTTGTTTGTGGGTGAATGGAAGTTGAATACATTTGGAGAATAGTGATGCATTCAAGCTTCCTGTTTTTTGATCCATACCGATCACGATAGGGTGAGGGCCGTTCCCTGAAGGGATGGTTAATTTGCTTGTCAATGTAAGCGAGTTGTTTCCGTTGTACACTTTAACAGTTAACGTGCCACCCGAATAGGAAGCCTCCAGTTTGTCGAATTTAGGTTTTTCACCAAGCTCCCAGTACTCGATCTCACGCTTGATTTCGTTACGACGGCAAGCCCAGTCGCAGAAGTCGGTCACCTTGCCACTACCGTCCGCCCATTCGAATGGGTTAGGAAGGGTTTTGCAAGACTTGAGGTTGTTTTTGTTCAGGGAAGAAGGGTCTGGACAATCAGCGCCCGTGTTCTCCACAGAATAGCTCAATGGATATACGCCAGACTCGTTGACGGATCCGCCGCCACCGTGGCTACTACCACCTTCAGAGCTGCTACCGCCTTCAGAGCTGCTACCACCTTCGGAGCTGCTGCCGCCTTCTTCAGGTTCAGTACCCTGCGCATAGAAGGTGAGTTTGTCCAGATTACAGTTGTTGTTCCCGATCTTCACCTTGAGGATATGTTTCCCGGCGGAGATGGAAGATGTTGTGGTTCGGATCGTCTCGTAAGTATCCCAGTCGGTTGTGCTTGAGCCGGAGAGCGAACCAATCTCTTTGTCGTCGATGAGCAGGGTGAACTCCACGTCGTCGTTTTTGTTGGATCCGACGGCATCCACCACATATTTGCCTGCGGTCTTCACGTCGACGGTATATTCCAGCCACTCGCTGGAAGTTGTGTAGCCCACGGCCCTTCCGTCGGAGGTTTTCACGATATCCACGCCTTCGTCCGTACGGTAATTAGCGTCTCCCTCGTTTTCGTCATCGGAGTCGTTGTATGCGTTTCCGTTGCCGCCCTTGTCGAAGTATTCAGCTTCCACGACGCCAGGGATTTCGATAGCGCTCTTGTATGGTTCTTGAGGAACACTCGGATCTGGCGTTGGGTCTCCCCCTTCATTACCATCACCGGAGTCGCTGTTAATTTCAATCTTTGCATATTTGAAGTCAACATAACCTTTTCCACCACCGGCTTCGGCCAAAATTTGAGCCTCCATCAAGCCACCGAGGTTGATACCCAATTTCTTCCATTGTCTGAAGTGCTCAGATATATGGATGGTACCACATTGGCGACGTTTTTGACGGACACTGAAGATTTGGGTGAAAGTAGAGTTACCCCATTTGGAGGCACCTGTACGGCTACCCGTCCAAACTGCATACTCCTCACCGTCTACAGTGATGGTACCCTTCTTAGAACCCATGTAGGAGCCGCCCGGTGTACCACGATCGTGCAACCAGTCTTCCACGATGTACCATTCGATTTGAGGGCTGTCCATCCAACCGTAGATTCCCACGTATGAATAGGATTTTCCATCATCTCCGGACTTCTCAAAATTATAGTAAGCCACCAAGTTACCGCCGAGATTGTCGACGGAAGGCTTATTGCCGTAGGTCAAACCGACACGACCCAAGAAGTCGCCCGCGTTATTCCACTCCGCCTTGAAAGCCGCATCCTTATCATACAAAGTCAGCGTTCCGCCGTTACCGTCACGCCAGATTTCGAACTGGTAGTTACCCACACCAGTAGAACCTGTTAGGTTCTGGTTGTTGAGGGTTCTTTTGATACCTCTTCCGCTACCTGTTTCGCTACACGGATCAGCCGCGTAACTTACACCGGAGAGGAGCAAAAAGCCCGCTGTGAGCGCACCCGTAACTATACGTCGCCACTCGAATGTTTTTTTGTTCATTTGGTATGCTATTTGATTTAAGATTGAAAATACATTTTGTTGAGTGAAAGTGGTTTGGATTCCGAAGAGTTCTAATCGTTGCCTGACTTTGTCAAACAACGTCATCTTTTTGCGTTTGATAGTGTATAAGTGTTTCATAATCATGTGTATTAATGATAGTTTAAAATAGTTCATGTGCCTTTGTCAGAAGTCTCCCCATTGGGGCAGTGACCCCCTCGGTCTAAATACAAGTTGTGACCGCTACTATACCCGATTTGTTTAGAATGTGTAATGAAAAGAAAACCTAATTAACGTAACTAAACAAATGTACCTGCGTAAGCTATTCGTTGTCAGTCCCTCATTCCTCACGTATAATTTCACTTCCAAACTTCCAAATCGAAAAATGCCTTTTCGCCCTCGCCCGTGCGCACTCGGGCGTGTACGCGCATACGCATATGCGTGTAAAGATAGACATATATTTTTAAAAAACATATATTTTGTGTGATTTTTTATTCAAATACTTCATAATGGGTTGAATAGTCTATTAGTGTATCACGTTGGGTAGATGCAAAAAAAAGGGTCGTCCATTGGAACGACCCTTTCAAAACACTAGTCAGTCAATAATAGTTATTTCACGATTAAGCTTTTGCTGGAGACGAATCCGTTGGCCTGCATCACGTAGTGGTAGATGCCACTTGCGAGACCATCCACGGAGAATTCAGCCTTATATGAGCCTGCGCTGAAATCATCTGAAACGACATCCATCACCTTCATACCCAGTTCATTGTAAAGGGCAATGGAGACGAATGTGTTATCGGCGATGGAGAACTCGATGCTAGTCTCGTCGGATGTCGGGTTCGGCATGTTTTGAGACAGGGAGTAGCCTTCCATGAGGACGTTCTCAACACCGCTGGTGCTACCGCAACCGTTGTTCACGATCTTATGTCCGCCCCAGTCGTATTTTCCGGAGCTATGGTTGCTACTTACACTGCTGGTACGTATCTTCGTGTTCTGCGAATTGTCGCCATAGAGGAATTTGTTGATGAACGCTTGCGCAGCTTTGTTTTGACTGCTGGAAGCTTGGCAGTGCTCATGTCCACCTTCGATCACATAGCCGAATCTGTCTTCGATACCCATGGCTTTCCACACCTCCTCGGCAGCCTTCAGGGAGGCGATGCCGGCAGGGTCGCCCAACCACTCATAGTTTGGATTTCCGAATGCCAGGAACGCACGTGGAGCACACATGGCGATCAGTTCATGATGGTCGTATGGCAACTTGTCGATCTGTGATTGGAAATTGCTCTTGAAGCTGTTGAGGAACCAGTCGTAGTTGGTGTTGGATATACCTTCAATACTAGTACCGATTTCAGAACTTACACGCCATGCGTTGACACCTCCACCACCTGATTCTTGTGCGATTGTCAGTGTCACACGTTCGTCGAACGCTCCTGCGAACAGCGCCATCTTTCCTGCGTAAGAGCAACCAGTTACAGCAATATGTCCCATATCAGCTTTCAGCTTACCTTCTTCAGCCAATTTTTGGAGTCCATCAATTAAACGGCTGATACCCCAAGACCATGCGCAATAGTCTGCCTTTGTGTTGAATGTCCCAGGATAGAACTTGTAGAATGGATCGTTTTGGCTTCTTCCGCCACCACCGAATCCTGAATTATATTCAGCGATTTGTGTGTGTGTGAATGGCACTTGAATACATTTCGAGAAGTATGAGGAGCTTAAACTACCAGTATTTCCATCCATACCGATCACGATAGGGTGTGGACCATTTCCGGAAGGAATGGACATTTTACTTGTCAACGTAAGTTTGTTGCTTCCGTTGTAAACAGTCACGGTCATTGTATTTCCAGAAAGTGAAGCTTCCAGTTTATCGAATTTAGGTTTCTCGCCAATCTCCCAGTACTCGATCTCGCGCTTGATTTCGTTACGACGGCAAGCCCAGTCGCAGAAGTCGGTCACCTTGCCGCTACCGTCCGCCCATTCGAATGGGTTAGGAAGGTTTCTGCAGGATTTGAGGTTGTTCTTGTTCAGGGAGGAAGGTTCAGGGCAGTCCGCACCAGTGTTCTCCACGGAATAATTCAATGGATATACGCCAGATTCGTTGACGGAACCGCCACCGCCGTGGCTACTACCTCCTTCGGAGCTGCTGCCACCTTCAGAGCTACTACCACCTTCAGAGCTGCTACCACCTTCTTTAGGTTCGGTACCCTGTACATAGAAGGTGAGTTTGTCCAGATTGCAGTTGTTGTTTCCGATCTTCACCTTGAGGATATGTTTTCCGGCGGAGATGGTGGATGTCGTGGTACGGATTGTTTCGTACGTATCCCAGTCAGCTGTGCTTGAGCCGGAGAGCGAACCAATCTCTTTGTCGTCGATGAGCAGGGTGAACTCCACGTCGTCGTTTTGGTTGGATCCGACAGCATCCACCACATACTTGCCCGCAGTCTTCACGTCGACGGTATATTCCAGCCACTCGCTGGAAGTTGTGTAGCCCACGGCCCTTCCGTCGGAGGTCTTCACGATATCCACGCCTTCGTCCGTACGGTANNTTTTCGTCATCGGAGTCGTTGTATGCGTTTCCGTTGCCGCCCTTGTCGAAGTATTCAGCTTCCACGACGCCAGGGATTTCGATAGCGCTCTTGTATGGTTCTTGAGGGACACTCGGAGTGATACTGCTATGGCCCTCGCCTGTGCAACTAAGGTCGCCGAAGGAACTTTTTTGGCCTTTCCAAGACATGGTGGCGTAGGTGTACTCGATGGAACCCGATCCGCCACCAGCCTCGCATACGATCTTACAATCATAAATGCCACCGAGGTCGATGCCGAGTTTCTGCCAGTTCTCAAGGTGTTCAGAAACGCTGATTGTTCCGCATTGGCGTGCGCTGGATCTCACAGCGAACACCTGAGGGAAGGTCTTGCCGTCGCCGTCGATGGAAGCGGCGTTGACTCTTGTTCCCTTGTAGAGAGTATAGGTTGCGCCATCCGCTGAGTATTGTCCGACTCGGCTGGTATTATATGGGGTGCCCATTCCGTTGTAGGAGTCATCCACGATATAGTATTCGAGCAACGGGTTCTTTGTCCAACCATAGACACCGATGTAGGAATAGCCACCGCCATTACCCGACTTACTGTAATTGTAGGCGGCGTAAATTGGGGCGATGTCTTTAACTTTCTTGGTGGCTGCCCCATCATAGTAACCTACGCGGGCGAGGTAGTCACCTGAGTTGTTCCAGCTAGCCTTGAATGCGCAGTCATTTTTCCCGCCGAAACAGGTTACAGAGGCTCCCGAGTTTCTTTCGCTCCACAGCTCAACGTGATATCCGTTGCCGACGTTTTCCATCGCATGTTTATTTGAGTATGTTGTTCCGCCAGACTGTTTGGTCTTTTGGGAGCATGGGTCTGGCGCGCAGTCGCTGCTTGTGCTGGATCCACCTTCGCTTGTGCTGGATCCGCCTTCACTAGAACTAGAACCGCCCTCACTAGAGCTGGAAGAAGGTTCGTATTTCAACACCTTCAGCATCTGGGTGGCGTAACGTTCGCCTAATGTACGATAGCTTGCAGAAGAGAAGTGGAGGCCGTCACCCTTGTTCCCGAGCCCTTGTGCGGAGATGACGTAAGAGTTAGGGATGGTGCTTGGCACGTTTGCGATGATGTTGTTCATGCTACCGCATTGTCCGCCTTGGTCGCTACGAACCACCTCACCCACGAGCAAAGGCACGTCGGATGCGTTCAGGCCCAAATCCTTGATCAAGTCATTGTAAATGGCTTTCACACGGTTAGGCCAGTTGCTTTGTCCCGTGTTTGTTTCGCCTTGATGCAAAAGGATACCTTTGATGACGCCCACTTTCTGAGCCTCTTTACCCATTTCGACCAATCGTCCGTAAGGGTTTCCTCCGTAAGATTGGATCGTACTTTGCATATACGATTCAGCACGGTAACTTCTGTAATTCTCTTTTTCAAATAATTGAATGTCACATCCAGCGATGGCCACAACGACCACACCTACTTTGACTTCTTCTGGTAAATTCTTTACCATTGTCCGTCCGAAGTAGTCCACCGGACCGAGATGCGCCCCACTGCAACAAGAAAGCGGGGGAGTAGCGTCATACCAGTTCCCCTTTTTGCGGCTTCCGCAATTGTCGTAGGAACATAGTACTTGGAATCGACTATCGACAGTCCTGTCTTGACTTCCGATATCACCTTGACCCTCCATGTTGGATTGGCCAAAACACAAATAAATGTGGAAATTCGGATCTGGAGCAGCATAAACTTTCACAAATCCGAAGAGCAGTAGACACACTACCGCCCATAGAATAGTCCGCGTGTTTTTCATAAGCATATACTATATATTGACAACTTTTAACCGCTGCAAATATACAAATAAAATTTAATTTCCAAATTTTTTATGTATAAATACTATTTCTTTCGGTGGGAAGGTTATTTTCTTATATATCCATGTAAAATCTGTATAAAAAAACCATTTTTTTGGTGTAAAAATGAATGTGAATGAATTAATAATACATTTGGTATTGTTATGGAATGTAGTGTTTATAGAGAGGGTGAAATGATTAAAAAGGCATCAAGATTCAATATAATTTCTATCTTTGTGATGATATTCTTTATGAAACGAAATGTACAAGACCTTATTCATCGATTTTGACGATACGTTATATGATACGCGCGGGAATGCCGAGTTATCCTTGCGGGAGATGTTCGCTCATTTCCAGTTATCCAAATATTTTCCTCAGCCCGATGATTTTTATCGTTCCTACTGGGATACGAATGTGAAGTTGTGGGATGCCTATGCGAAGGGCGAGATAGACCGTGATTACTTGATCGTGGAGCGTTTCAGACGTCCGTTAGCCGAGGGCCGCGACGCGAAGGGGCGACCGTTCGAGCCGACGAGGGAGTACTGCTTGGAGGTCAGCGATGTCTTCCTGGACATGTGTGCGGACAAGCCCGGAGTGGTCGATGGGGCGCACGAGCTGATGGCCTATCTGAGGGAGAAAGGTTATGGCCTCTATATGTGTAGCAACGGGTTCCACGAGGTGCAGTACCGCAAGCTGAGGGCGTGTGGGCTGATAGACGCCTTCGACGGTGTGATCCTCTCCGAGGATGCCGGGGCGAACAAGCCGAGCCAGGCCTATTTCGACTATGCCATCCGCACGTCGGGAGCCTCCGCACCGGAGACGCTGATGATCGGGGACAACTTCTCCACGGATATCCTCGGGGCGAAGGCTGCGGGTCTGCATACCATGTTCTTCAACCGACATCCGGATACGTTCCAAGCCACGGAGCCGGTGGATTACGAGATCCATTCGCTTCGGGAGGCGATGCGGTGGCTTTAGGATATAGCTATCTGATAATTAGAAATATAAACAACAAAATATGGTGACAATATGGTAAAATATGTGCGATTTTTAGGCGTGATGATTTGCGCACTGGCTCTGTTCTTGTCATGCGATGACAAGAAGGCGGGCAATCAGGATGGTAAGGATATCAGGCTGTCTGGTTATGTGCAGGACGAGTATGGAACGCCTCTTCCGGGTGTTTCGGTGAATTTGGCGGACAAGGTGATTTATACCGATGAGGAGGGACACTTCTCGTTGTCGAATCCTGTCGTGTCGGGCAACCGTTACGTTATTAAGTTCGAGAAGGAAGATTATTTCGATTTCCTCTACTCCAAGGAGGTGGACGACACGACGGGCGTCCTCATCGTCATGTCTCGTTATGGCAATTCGGACTATACCCGGCAGGTGCGTTTCTCGGCTATGGACGGTGTGACGGTGAATGTCAGGGGGATGATCGTGGACATCCCTGGAGAGGGTTTGGTGCGTGAGGACGGTAGCCTGTATGAGGGAGAGGTGCTCATGAACGTCCTCTACCTGAATCCGGAGGAGAAGAATTTTAGGCAGATGATGCCGGGAGGTGATTTGCTGGCGATCAGGAGCAATCAGGACACGACGTCCCTCATCTCCTATGGTATGGTGAATGTGATCATGAAGGACGACAAGGGCGGTAAACTGCAGTTGCGGGAAGGAGCTCCAGCCGAGCTCAGCTATCCGATTCCGCCGAGCCTGCTATCGATAGCGAAAGACACGTTGCCATTGTGGTTCTTTGACGAGGCGAAAGGCATGTGGGTTGAGGAAGGCTATGCGTTGAAGAAAGGTGGCAGATATGAGGGAGTTGTCAAACACTTCTCGTGGTGGAATGGCGATCAGCCGACCGTCTCCGCAAGGGTTCATCTGAGTCTGGTGGATGCGAAGGGCATGCCGGTGCCGTATGCGGTGGTGAATGTTCAACATCTGTGTGTGGAGCGCTTTCGGTTAGATGGGAATGGGAGAGCTTTCGGTTATGTTCCTATGGATCAGCCAGTCACGTTCACTGTGGGGGAAGAAGTTGTGGGGAATCTGCCTCCTATGCCGGGAGGGGAGGAAGTCACGTATGTCTGTAAGTTGAGTTATGAGGTGGGTGCGAAACATATTCTTGTCGTCGATTCGGATGGGAAGCCTATGCCTCGATTTAAGCTATGTGTGTTGGGTCGGGATACATCTGCTAACGGAAGGTGGCTCTTGTGGAGTCGTGCCGAAGGTCAATGGGAAACAGACGATAATGGCGTGATATCCGTATGTATCATGAAAGAGTTGCTGTACCAGTTAGAGATTAGCCGTTTGTCATATACGTATTTCAGCTATTTGTTCACGTATGATGATTTTGACGAAAAGGGTTATATCAAGGTGGTGGTTCCAACCAAGTTTGTCCATCTCACGGGTACCATGAAGGGAGACAGTTATTCCAGCCAATTTATAGTGCGTGATGATAACAATGATAATATACAGATGGAACCCTGTACATTCGATGTTCGGGAAGACGGGTCCTACAATATATGGCTTGTACCGGACCGGAAGTATGTGGTAACATGCTGTAACGTATTGGTGGGTGAGGTCGATCTCACCAAGGAGAATGGTGATTCGGTCGTGAGGAAGGATTTCGACTTTTCATTAGTTAAGGTGATCAACTCACAGGGCATCGTTCCTGAATATGATTTATTCATAGGTCAACACAATGGATATCAGTACGTTACGTATTCTCCGGAAAGATTTTCAAAATCGTACCGCATGAGCGGTAAGCCGCAGGAAGCTGTGGTCGAATATATGGATGGGCAGGTGGTGAAAGCGTTTGAGAAGAAAGGTGATTATTTCATGCCGCTCACGGTGGATATCGCCAAGGATATCCCTACTGTGGGAACGTTGACGCTTTATCCGGAGGATGGAGCTCCCGAATCGGTATATATGGATCTGTGTGACGACGCCTCCGTTTCGATGGGTTTGGCGAAGATCCTTTTCCGTAATGTGAGTATGGAGATTCCGCATTATTCCCAGCAGGATAAGAGACATCAGGCCTCTGTCAAGGTGAGGGATTATGGCTTCGACGATTGCAAGCTACGGATAAAATCGAGGGGTGAGAATGCTGTCGATATGGTGGTGAGAGGCAAGGGACTTTCCAAGGACGGAGCGAAGAAGGCGAGAGTAGAGGGGAAGTTCAAGGTGCCTGCGTTGTACATGGGTCCATGCCAGAAATGGAGTGACCTTTGCTTGTCGAAGTCCATCCCGGAGTTGTCCACCCCTATTGACGTGGCTTATCAGTTCTGTAAGAGTGGCATCAGCTACACGCAGTTGTGTTACCGCAAGGCGGGGAAGGCGACTGTCGAGCAGCTTGTTGAGGCTTTCAAGGCGGAAGGTTACACCAATTGCGTGACCAATCAGAAGGCGGAAGGTGTCACTGAATATAGTTTCGTCAAGGAGAGTGATGGTGTGGAGATACAGGTGAAGGTGAAATACCGCGCGGATGGGGCGATACCGCAAAAGGAGATGTCCTCGCAGTTCACGTATCTTTTTGGGGACGGTTATGTGGATGCGGATGCCGGCATCGTGCCTGACGAATCGTGCAAGTGCAATATGTTGGTCGCCATCTCATACCTGAGCAAGGAAAACCGGCAACGTTTGGCTTGGAAAATGCTGCGGAAAAACTAATGGGAGGAGCGTGTGATGAGGAACTTGGCTAAAGTGATTTGCATATTGGCCGTCTTTTTCTCGATGAGTTGGGATGTCTATTCGCAAGCGATTAATTATCAGAAGATAAAAACCACATTTACGCTTAAAAAGAGAAGTGGACTGACGATGGATGACGGAGCGGGCGGGGATGGTGTTTCCCAATCCTTCTGTGCGGATGCGGCCTCCTTGTTCGAGGAGAAGGTTATTAGGTTGGAGCGTCATTCACTTTCATATTTCGTGAGGTATAAGCGCATTTCGGACGATACCATCCAGGTCATTTTGTTGCGTGATAGTCCTTCCACGAAACGTTATTTAATCGTCAAAGGAGGCATAATCACCTTTGGTCCGGAAAATTTGGATGATGCGATATGCGCCCCTACGCTGAGGGGGTGCAGGATTAAGCCTACCCAATTTTCCCAATATAGTTTCAAGTATGTGTATAATGATACTGTGAGGTTTTCGAAAAAAGGGATATTCCCTTTAAAGAGGAAGATAATGCTTGTGTATACTGGCACGGATGGTCAGCGACATTCCCATCAGTTATCTTCGCCTGCTGAGTTGGATACTGTCCCGATGGATCTATCCCAGCCTATTTATTTTGATGTGGGTGTTCCGCGGAAGTCATGGGAAAAGATTCGGGCGATCAATGCGGAACCTTATAAGGGTTCGTTTAAGGTGAGATCCCATACGATTTCTTATTATGGGGTGGATACTTTTAAGACATCCTTGGAAAAAAGGATTGAGGGCGCTGTGTTGCAACAAACGACGGATATCCCTAAACTACGGTTCTTGAATAAAAGCAAGGTGGTGAAAGGTTTGGGAATTGAGCTTTTCATTGAAGACGATTCGGGTTATGTTGATGGTAAAGGTTATTCGATAAGGCGTCTGGTCTGCGTCTTGCCTAAGGTGAACATGTATGATCCACTCCGTGAGAAGAAGGAAAAGGGTACGAATAGGGGTAAATGATTTTTATTTGATATTTATTCGTATTTGTATTAAACTATATTACAGCATGTTATACTAATAAAATATAAGTTCATAAGATATGGGTGTCTAATGTCGTATTACCCTCGGGTTGGAAGAGAAGGAGGCATTGTTGAGACTACGGACTATGTGGGAGTATGCGGTCATCGGAGTGAATCCCTTATTTGCGAACAAATAAATCTGCATATATAAAATAATTATTCGCATGATATTTATCATTGCGCATATGTGTATATGTTTTAAAATTAAGAGTTAAGGAATATATTTTGAAAAGTTATTTTATTTAACTTTGCGCATGATTTTTGATCGGTGTATGTGTAGCATCGTTTTGTACTTTTTAATCGACTACAAGGTAATATGACACTAACGTCTTTTGCATACCTCTTTTTCATGCCAGTCATTTTTGTGCTGTACTGGCTCATCTTCAAGAGGGATAAAAATTGGCAGAACGCCTTTCTTCTTCTTTCGAGTTTAGTTTTCTACGCATGGTGGGATTGGCGGTTCATGGCGTTGCTTCTTTTCACGGCGGGAACCTCCTTCTTTTTCGGCAAGCTGATTGCGGAGAGTGACAGCGAAAAGCGGCGGAAGGGATTGTTGGTGACGGTGCTTCTCCTGAATTTGGGTATCCTTGTCTATTACAAGTACCTGGGTTTCTTTATCCAGTCTTTCGTCGACATGTTCTCGCTGGCGGGCATCGAGCTGAGTGTCTCGACCTTGAAGATCGTCTTACCGGTGGGCATTAGTTTCTACACCTTCGCGGCGTTGAGTTACGACATCGATATCTACCAGCGGAAGGTGGAACCGACCAAGGACTGGCTTGCCTATTTTGCCTTCGTGACCTTCTTCCCCTCTTTGTTGAGCGGACCGATCAGTCGAGCGACGAAGCAGTTGCCGCAGTATTTCCAGAAGCGGGAGTTCTCGTATGACATAAGTATCGCGGCGTGCAGGATGATTCTCTGGGGCGCCTTCATCAAGTTGTGTGTGGCGGATACCTTGGGGGTCTACATCGACACCATCTATGCCAACATGGACAAGCACAACGGTACCACGTTATTCCTTGCGCAGTTGCTTTACACGGTGCAGATCTATGCGGACTTCGCGGGTTATTCCTTTATGGCGATCGGATCGGGCAAGTTGTTAGGCATCAACTTGTTGGACAACTTCAACCGTCCTTATTTCGCCAAGACGGTCACTGAGTTTTGGCGCAGGTGGCACATCTCCCTGACCACATGGTTCCGTGATTATATCTATTTCCCTATGGGAGGTAATCGGGTCAGCAAGCTCCGTTGGATGTTCAACACAGTGGTGGTCTTCGTCATCAGTGGTCTATGGCACGGGGCGGCCTACACATTCCTGATATGGGGAGCCCTGCACGGCATCGTGATGGTGATCGAGCGCCAGCTCTATGGCGATAAGATCAAGAACCTCACCTCGAAGTTCACGCTCCCTAACCTTGTGCGGATGTTCATCACGTTCAATCTGGTCTCCATCGCATGGATCTTCTTCCGTCAGAACTCCGTGGCGGATGCGGTGCATGTTATCAAATCCATGTTCACTGACTTCGGGAAGCCATATATCAACATGCAGATGTTCGCGCCAGCGTTCATCGCGTTGGCCATCATGTGGCTGAAGGATTTGGCGGACGAGTACGGTTGGCGGCTCAAGCTTCTGAACAATGACCGCATGGCCGTTCGTTTTGTGACGGCCCTCCTCCTGATCTGTTATATACTCTTGTGTGGTGAGTTGGATGGCAACTTGTTTATTTATTTTCAATTCTAACGTGTTATGAAGCCTTTATATAAATTACTGTTAGTTCTTTTGCTTCTTTTTGTGGCGCTATTGGGTGTGGACTTCCTTGTAGGGCATGCCTTAGACAAGATGGCGGATAAAATGCCAGACCAGAGCGAGGTGGGGTTGACGCACCTATCCGTGAAGAAGGTGGATGCGCCGGTCTTGATCATCGGTTCCTCGAGGGCAAGGCACCATTATAACACGAGGCAGATCGAGGACTCCTTAGGCATGCATGCCTATACGATTGCGAGGGACGCCCACTTCGTATCCTACCAGAGCGCGGTGCTGAATGCGGTCCTGGATAGATATACGCCGAAGGTGGTCTTGTGGGAGTGCGGGTTGAACAATTTGTTCTCCAAGGAACGGGATGCTGTCCATTGCCTCCATCCTTACTACTACGATTGTGATTCTCTGCGTAGCATCATCGACAAGAAGGAGGGTGCTTCGATGGCGGTGAAGATGCGGCTGAACATGTACCGTTACAATGGGGTTGCCTCGAATATCCTTATGCTGGGTCGTTCTGGCGCTCGTCCGGACACGATGCAGGGCTTTCTCCCTATCAAGGGAAATCTGAAAGGAAACGATACGATTCTGAAGATGCCTGAGGTGGTCGCGGATACGGTCGACGCAGTTAGGTTAGATATCTTTAAGAATACGATTAAGCGAATGCGTGACCAGGGCGTAACGGTCATATTGTTTGATTCGCCGGTCTATGAGTTGGAGAATCCCCATCGGAATATGGCTTCCGAGCAGGCGATTAAGGATGTCTGTGCGCAATATGGTGTGCCAGTTTTCGACAACCGCTATTTGGATGAGTTCCGAAACTCGCCGGAATATTTCTTCGATCCGACGCACATCAACAAGGAGGGTACAGCCGTCTATACGCCGATAGTGATTGGGCAGGTGAGGTCGGTGTTGGAGAAGTAAGAGATAGCCTGCGATAAAGGTTTTTTGAATGTTGTTTTTTTTTCATAATTTCGCAGATTGTGTTATGTGTTATGGAAGTGGAGGCTTGAGAATAGGAGCCAATATGATTTCAGTATTGTGTCCCGGGTATGATTCCTTGGCTGTTCCACACTTAACTTATTATAATTTAAACTGATAGACCATTTTTGATGGAAGGGAAGGCTGTTATTGTTGGTGCGGGTCCTGCGGGTCTCACCGCATCTTACGAATTATTGGAAAGAACCAATATTCATCCTGTTGTATTGGAAGAGTCTGACGAAATAGGAGGCATTTCGCGTACGGTCAACTACAAGGGTAACCGTATGGACATCGGTGGACATCGTTTCTTTTCCAAGGACAAGCGCATCCTGCAGTGGTGGGAGACCATCATGACGAAGAGGGAAGACGATGCGGACAGGGAATTATTGACTCGCAAGAGGGTTTCCCGCATCTATTTCTTGAGGAAGTTCTTCTCCTATCCCATCTCCGTGTCGAAGGAAACCTTCCTGAATTTAGGACTCAAGAACACGTTGAGGTCCGGTCTCGGCTATGTGAAGGCTAGGCTGTTCCCTTTGAAGGAGGAGACTTTGGAGGACTTCTACATCAACCGTTTCGGACGGCCTTTATATGAATTATTTTTCGAAGACTATACCACGAAGGTGTGGGGTAAACATCCTTCCGAACTATGTGCGGATTGGGGAAGGCAGCGTGTCAAGGGTGTCTCCCTTTCCGTGGTGCTGAAGGATTACTTCCAGAAGAAATTCCGGGGGGGGAAACAGCCGAAGGAGGTGGAGACCTCCCTGATTGAGAGTTTCCAATATCCTAAATTTGGCCCAGGTCAGCTTTGGGAATGTGTTGCGGACGATGTTGTTCGGAAGGGTGCGGAGTTGCGGAAGAACCATTCCGTCCGTACGATTCATGTGGAGGGGAATCGGGTGTGTAGCGTGGATATCGTCGATGCGAACGGTGAGAAAACGAACGAGTCATGCGATTATCTGTTTTCCTCCATGCCTATCAAAGACCTGATCGCCTCGCTGGATGGTATCGAGGTTCCGGCCGACGTCAGACGGATCGCCTCGGAGTTGCCTTACAGGGACTTCATCACGGTGGGTCTCTTAGTGAAGAATTTGGAGTTCTCCAAGGAGAAGGGTGCCGACTTGGTGCCAGACACGTGGATCTATATCCAAGAAAGGGATGTCAAGGTGGGAAGACTTCAGATCTTCAACAACTGGTCGCCTTTCCTAGTGAAGGACCCGGAGCATACGGTGTGGATTGGGCTGGAGTATTTCTGCGATGAGAACGATGATCTTTGGAATATGAGCGAGGAGGATTTCATCCAGATGGCGATTGATGAGATGGTGAAGATCGATGTGATTAAGAGGGAGTCGGTGATGGATGCCCACCAGGTGAAGGTGAAGAAGGCTTATCCCGCCTATTTCGGTTCCTATACTGAATTCGAGGAGGTTAGGAAATTCTTGGATACCATAGAAAACTTGTACTGCATCGGCAGAAACGGTCAACATAGGTACAATAACATGGACCACTCCATGCTGACCGCAATGGAGGCTGTCTCCAATATCGAGCGCCATGTCATAAGCAAGGATAACGTCTGGTCAGTGAATACGGAGCAGGAATACCATGAGAAAGTGAGTGATAATTAACATATATAACAGATTACGATCATGAAGCAGAATCCGAAGAGATCTTCATCGTTAAAAAAGGAGGTTCCCTCCCCGTCTCAACCATCCGTTCCATTGACGGAGAGAGTGAAGGGTTTATTATCCAATAAATATTTCCATATCTTCTTATTGGTGATTGTATCGGTGGTTTTTTACATCAACTACAATGCGATTTTCGATAGGAAATTAGATATGAACGGGGACAACATCGTGTATTATTCCCTGGGACAATCCCTGCACAATGGCACAGGTTATTCGAACATCATGGGCTTTGAGGTGAAACCGCACGCGCACTTTCCTCCTGGTTATCCGGCGTTTATCAGCTTTATGCTGAATTTCACGAGAGACGGTAATTATACGGCGATGAAGGAGACGAATGGTTTTCTGTTGTTTCTTTCCTTATTGATGTTGTTTTATGCGGTGAAGAAGGTTGCCAAGAATAATGTGGTGGTCGCGTTTTCCGCAGTGCTCTTATGCTGTGTTCAGAAAGATTTGTTGCGGTGGTCCACCATTATGATGAGTGAGATGCTCTTCTTGTTTTTATCTGTGGTGGTCATCTCCGTTGCGCTGTTTTTATATAGAAGGAAGTGTTTCCAGGAGTATACGAAGTGGGACTATGTGGCGTTGGTGGCGATGTTGCTGTCGATCGCATATATCTATTTTGTGAGGACGATGGGCATCTCCCTGATCCTCGCGTTATTCGGATGGTATCTGCTGCAAGCTTTCTGGCAAGGATATAAATACATCAAAGCCAAGAAGGAGGGCTCGTCGGAGAATCTTCCTAACCATAAGAGCCTATCTTATTACGCTTGTATGGCGGTGTTGGTATTGTTGCCTTTCGGCATCTCAAAGATGGCTTGGGGGGCGAGGAACAAAGCGATCGGGCATGAGCAGACTGATTATGTCGGTGACTTCAAGAAAAAAGGTGGAAATGGAGAGGTCATGACTACGTTCTCCGATTGGGCGGAGCGCGTCTATAGTAATGCCAAGTCTTATCTGACGAAGATGATGCCGGAGACGGTTCTGACGAAGTCTTTCGATAAGAATGATCCGATTACGGGGTATGATATACTTGTCGGATTTTTTGTCTTCTTTCTTGTTGTCTTTGGCTTCTTCCATACGGGGTGGGGAGGATTCCTCCTGTTCAGTTATTTGGCGGTGACATTTGGTGTATTGCTTTTTTGGCCGGAACAGTTCACAAGTGTCCGCTATTATGTGGCGGTTGTGCCGCTGATTCTGTTCCTATTTTTACATGGTATATGGAACGTCGTTTCCTTTATTACAAGTAAGATAAAGAGCGGATCATTGGAGAAGTATGCTCCATTGGTCTCTTCCCTTGCGGTCCTTTTGTCTCTTTTCTTCTGGTTAATGCCGCTGCAGAGCGAAGCCCAGGTCAATTACCGCGAGTTCGCCAAGCGGCCGTTTAAGCAGATTGTCGCAGACAAGAATTTTCTGAACTATTATGAGGCGATGGATTGGTGTAAGAAGAACCTGCCCGATAGCTCGAGGATGGTGTGTCGCAAACCGGAGTTGTATTACATCTATTCGGGCTTCAAGAAATCTGTTTCCTTCCCTCATTATGCGCCGGTGGATACAGTCATCAGCTATTTGAACAGGGTTGGCGCCACAAACGTTATATTGGATAATTGGTTCAAACATGCCTATACGACACTTTATCCTGCCGTGAAAAAATATCCGGAGAAATTCAGGGTCCTCCATACCATCGGAGAAGTGGATACCGTCAATAAGATCAATCCAGTCTATATCATAGAATATAACTATAAATGGGGCTTCGACGGTAAGATCGTGGACGGCAAGAAGGAAGGACCGGGAACCTATAACTACCAGGACGGCCGTAAATACGTGGGCAATTATGTGAACGATAGGCCGGACGGGGAAGGTACGTTCTATGATGAGACGGGTAAGATTCAGTTCCAAGGCATTTGGAAGCAAGGCAACTATAAGGACGGAAAGGGCTACGCTTTGTATGGCGACAAAAAATACGAGGGAGAATACAGGAATGGATCTCCGAATGGTTATGGCGTCTATTCCGATACCTTGGGTAATGTTCTCGCCAAGGGTATTTGGCGCAATGGTACTCTGGTCCAGCCTCAGTAATCTCGCTGAGGCGCATATCGAGCGTATAAATATTCATAAATATTGATAGTTATTCCAAAATCAGGGTGTATTTATTCAAAATAAATGCAATCCTTTTGTTGGTTGTGCATATTTTCCTAAATTTGCACTTTCGTAACATGGATTCGAAATTCGTAAAATTTAAATAAGACCAATATTTATTATGGCAAAAGTTGAAGATTTGGACCAGGTGGTGGTTCGTTTTTCCGGCGACTCCGGTGACGGAATGCAATTGGCTGGAAACATTTTCTCTACGATTTCCGCTACAGTGGGTAATGACATCTGTACTTTCCCTGATTATCCGGCTGATATCCGTGCCCCACAGGGATCTCTAACGGGAGTTTCGGGCTTCCAAGTTCACATTGGCGCTAATAAGGTTTTCACACCGGGCGATAAGTGCGACGTGCTCGTTGCGATGAACCCGGCCGCTTTGAAGACGCAATATAAGTTCTGCAAGCCTACGTCTTGTATCATCATCGATACGGACTCTTTCAAGGAGGCTGATTTGAAGAAGGCTAACTTCGAGACGTTGGACGCTATCGCTGAGATGGGCATCAAGAACGATGTCATCGCAGCTCCTATCACCTCCATGGTGAAGGATTGCTTGGCGGATTCAGGCATGGATCCTAAGGCTATCTTGAAGTGCCGTAACATGTTCGCCCTCGGTTTGGTCTGCTGGTTGTTCAACCGCGACACGAACATCGCCGCTAACATGTTGAAGGAGAAGTTCGCTAAGAAACCGGGTGTGGCTGAGTCTAACATCAAGGTGATCCAAGCGGGCTACGATTACGGACATAACACGCACTCTTCTGTTTCCCACACTTATACGGTGGAGACGAAATCCGCTAAGAAGGGTGTCTATATGGATATCAACGGTAACAAGGCTACCGCATACGGTTTGATCGCAGCAGCTGAGAAGGCTGGCTTGAAACTGTATCTCGGTTCTTACCCTATCACGCCTGCTACAGATGTTCTTCATGAACTTTCTAAACATAAATCATTAGGTGTTACAACCGTTCAATGTGAGGATGAGATCGCTGGTTGTGCTTCTGCACTCGGTGCTTCTTTTGCTGGTGCATTGGCATGTACCTCTACTTCTGGTCCTGGTATCTGCTTGAAGTCTGAGGCGATGAACTTGGCTGTCATCATGGAGTTGCCTTTGGTGGTTTTGGATGTACAGCGTGGTGGACCTGCAACAGGTCTTCCTACGAAGTCTGAGCAGACCGACTTGCTCCAATGCTTGTTCGGACGTAATGGTGAGTCTCCGATGCCGGTGATCGCCGCTACCTCTCCAACAGACTGTTTCGATGCCGCTTACATGGCTTGTAAGATTGCCTTGGAGCACATGACTCCTGTCGTTTTGATGACGGATGCTTATGTGGCGAATGGTTCAGGTGCCTTCAAGTTGCCTAACTTGGCTGAGTTCCCTGCCATCAATCCTCCATACGTGCCTGCAGAGATGAAGGGTACATGGACACCATACATGCGTAATGCGGAGGGTTCACGTTACTGGGCTGTGCCTGGTCGCGAGGGCTTCGAACACATCTTGGGTGGTTTGGAGAAGGACAACAAGACGGGTGCCATCTCTACGGCTCCTGAGAACCATGATTTGATGACTCGTCTCCGTGCCGAGAAGGTGGAGAAGATCCAAGTGCCTGACTTGGTGGTTGAGGGCGACGAGAAAGACGCTGAGTTGTTGATCGTTGGCTTCGGTGGTACTTACGGACACTTGCATGCTGCGATGGACGAGATGAGGGCTGCCGGTAAGAAGGTCGCTTTGGCTCACTTCAAGTACATCAACCCGCTTCCAAAGAACACTGCCGCTGTCTTGAAGAAATACAAGAAGGTGGTTGTTGCTGAGCAAAACATGGGTCAGTTGGCTGGCTGGTTGCGCATGAAGGTGGATGGATTCGTTCCTTACCAGTTCAACGAGGTGAAGGGTCAACCTTTCATGGTAGCAGACTTGGTCGAGAACTTCACCGCAGTTTATAATAAATAAGCAGGTATAATTAAGAGTTAAGAATTAAGAGTTAAGAATTATGACGGGTAATGTTATAACGACTAAATCTTATTTGTTCGCTCTTAGAATAGTAAATGCATATAAATTTTTAACGGAGGGAAAAAAAGAGTTTGTTCTTTCTAAGCAAATGTTAAGGAGTGGAACCTCTATTGGAGCTATGGTAAGGGAATCGAAATTTGCTCAAAGCAAGTTGGATTTTATCAATAAGCTTTCCATTGGATTGAAAGAGGCGAATGAGACATCATACTGGTTGGATTTACTCCATGATGGAGGATATATCGAAGCAGGTGTATATGGTTCCATAAGTAAGGATTGTAGTGAATTGATATCGATTTTGACGGCAATCGTAAAAACAGCGAAGAAAAACTCTTAATTTTTAATTTTTAACTCTTAATTTTTAATTTTATGGAATTAAGTGCAAAAGATTTCAAAAAGGGCCAACCACGTTGGTGTCCGGGTTGTGGAGACCATTTTTTCTTGGCTTCACTTCAGAAAGCAATGGCTGAGATAGGCATTGCTCCATGCGATACAGCAGTGATTTCAGGTATCGGTTGTTCTAGCCGTTTGCCTCACTATATGGCTACCTATGGTATGAATACGATCCACGGTCGTGCCGCAGCGATTGCCACGGGTGCGAAGATCGCTAATCCTAAGTTGACCGTTTGGCAGATCTCTGGTGATGGTGACGGATTGGCTATCGGTGGTAACCACTTCATCCATGCGAACCGTCGTAACATTGATATCAATATGATCCTCTTGAACAACCGTATCTATGGTTTGACGAAGGGTCAGTATTCTCCAACTTCTCCACGTGGATTCGTCAGCAAGTCGTCTCCTTACGGTACGGTGGAGGATCCATTCCGTCCGGCTGAGTTGTGTTTCGGCGCACGTGGACATTTCTTCGCCCGTGCCGTCGCGACGGATGCGCCAGGCACCATCGAGGTGTTGAAGGCGGCTCAAGCGCACAAGGGTGCTTCGGTTTGTGAGATCCTTCAGAACTGCGTTGTGTTCAACGATGGTATCCACGGAAGCATCTACACGCCAGAGGGACGCAAGAAGGATGCTATCTACTTGCGACATGGCAAGCCGATGATCTTCGGTGAGAACAATGAGTTCGGTCTGATGCAGGATGGCTTCAACATCAAGGTGGTTAAGTTGGGTGAGAACGGTATCACGGAGAAGGATCTCTTGGTACACGACGCACACTGCGAGGACGCTACCCTTCAGTTGAAGTTGGCTTTGATGGAGGGTCCGGACTTCCCGGTTGCATTGGGTGTGATCCGTGACGTTGAGGCTCCAACCTACAATGATGCTGTTGATGAGCAAATCGAGGATGTCAAGAGCAAGAAGAAGTACCACAACTTCCAAGAGCTTTTGATGACGAACGATACGTGGGAGGTGAAGTAATTCGCTCCTGACGAAGAATAGGGAAGGGCATCACTCGTACGGGTGGTGCCCTTTTGTTGTGGTTTCATGCGGATTGAGTCAAAAATCTAACCTTTTGCATCTATTTTACTCTCCCCTTTTCTGTAAACGCGCTATACTTGCCGTGTCATTCAATGAGCGTTTATACGTCTCTTTTTGTCACTTGTTTAGGCGGCTACTGCCATTAGTTGTTCAATATTGTGATGTGACATCTTAGGCGTTAAACACAGTTTTTAGGCTATTGTGAAACAAACCAAATATTTGATATTATGAAAATACTTTACAGAACTGCACTTGTGACTGCGATTGGCGCGATGTTATCAGCATCTGTTGCCGCGCAGAGTCTTCCTGGCGTTAAAAGTACCATCAACGTGAACGGTAAGAACCGTACGATTGATGTATATGCGCCAAGTGGAATGGGTGAAAACAGACCTATGGTTATTTCCGCTCACGGTATGGGGCAGGATATAGCTTATCAGAAACAACAGTCCCGTTGGGATCAAGTGGCCGACACGGCGAAATTCCTTGTCGTCTATCCTCAGTCTGACGGATCCACGTGGGACTTGGGTGCCAATGGCGCGGATATCGCCTTCATCAAGGCAATCATCAAGGAGATGAGCTCCAAGTATAAGATTGATTTGAAGCGTGTCTACATGTCCGGTTTCTCCATGGGAGGTATGCTCACCTATTCTGTGGCGAACAACATGGCGGACCAGATCGCCGCTTGTGCGCCAGTCTCTGGTTACCCTATCGGTGACATGACGGCCAAGCCTTCTCGTCCGATTGCTATCATCCACACGAATGGTGATAACGACGACGTGGTGCACTACGAGCCTTGGAAGGGTCAATTCAATGGTATGTATCAGGAACAACAAGGTGCCTATGCGCAGGCAGAGGCTTGGGCCAAGGCGAACGGCTGTGATGATAAGCCTGTCGAGTCGGTTGTTGACGGTGCCGCAACCCGTTATGTATGGAAAAACGGTAAGTGTGGTGTCGAGGTTTGCCTGAACAAGATCTATGGCAAAGGTCACTGGCCTTCAAACGACAAGTACCATTCAGTTCGTGAGATCTGGAAGTTCCTCCGTCGCTTCTCTTTGGATTGTGGCTCTTCACCGGTTGAGTCAGGAGATCCGGGGGAATCAGGGGATCCAGTTGTTTCGGAAGGAGACGGTCCTTACAATGGAACACCGGCTGCCATTCCAGGCAAGATCGAGGCTGAGGAGTACGACTTCGGCGGACAGGGTGTCGCTTACAGCGATGAGGATTCCGAAAACCGTGGCGAGGCCTTCCGTAACGATGGTGTGGATATTTACGCGGCTGCGACAGGTTACTCTATCGGTTACAACCAAGAGGGTGAGTGGCTGAACTATACGGTCGATGTGAAGGAGACCTCCAAATATACGATTTCAGTATCCGCCGCAACGGATAACGCTTCCGCTTCCTGCCAACTTTTGATCGACGGCAAGGCTATTACTGGTGAAATCTCCGCTCCTAACACAGGTAGCTTCAAAGATTACAGGACTGTCATCGCACGTACAGGTGAGATTTCGGCTGGTCAGCACACGTTGCAGCTGAAGATTACCAGCAGTTGGCTTGATATCGATTACATGACGTTCGAGAAGTACGAGTCGAACGGCAATGACCCTTATGACGATAATGGCTGTGTGATAGGCAAGCGTGACGCTGTCGAGTTGGCGTCCGTCTTCTCATCCATCGCTTTAAGCAATGTGAACCCTAAGGTGAAACCAACCACCAACCACAACCCGATCATGACGCAACGTTATGGTGCGGACCCTTGTGCGATGGTTTACGGTGACTCCGTTTATATCTATATGACCCACGATATCTACGAGTACGATAACAATGGTAAAATCAAAAGCAACGGATATGGCACGATTACTGAGATTGTCTGTCTCGCTTCCGCCGACCTTGTGAACTGGACGGATCATGGACCGATGAAGGTGGCTGGTCAGGGAGGTATCTCCAAGGCTGGAAACTCATGGGCTCCAACAGCTTGTCACGTGAAGATGAATGGCAAGGAGCGTTTCTTCCTCTACTTCGCTAATGGGGGTAACGGTATCTATGTGGTGGCATCTGACACTCCTTACGGACCATGGGAGGATGTGAAGAAGGGACAAGGATTGATCACCCGTTCGATGCCGAACTGTAATGTGGAATGGTTGTTCGACCCAGCTGTTCTTGTGGATGATGACGGTACTGGTTACATCTATTTCGGTGGTGGTGTGCCACAAGGGAAGAATGCTGATCCAGGTACTGCCCGTATCGCTAAGCTTGGCAAGGACTTCATCAGCATCGATGGTAGCGCTCAATCATTGAATCCGCCATATCTCTTCGAGGATGCAGGCATCAACAAGATTGGCAACAACTATGTATACTCCTATTGTACCAACTGGAACACAGGAGGCAACAACATAGGCATCAGCAATGCTGTCATCTCCACGATGATCTCCACCAATCCTATGACAGGCTTCAAGTATGACCGCAAGGTGTTCGACAATCCATCCAAGTGGTTGGGCGACAACGGAAACAATCACCATTCATTCTTCAAATTCAAGGACAAATGGTACATCACTTATCACAGTCAGTGGATACAGAACCAGATTGGAGTCAGCGGAGGATACCGTAGTTCACATGTTGACTATGCCAATGTGGATGAATCCGCAGGGAAGATTTTGGGTGTAGACGCAGGTACTACGAAGGGAGTTGATCAGGTTGTTCCTGTGGATGGAACGAAGAACATCCAGGCCGAGTGTTTCGCATGGCAGAGTGGAATAGAGGTGAATTATATTGGCAAATCAACCAATATGGCGGTAAAGGGTAAGAATGGATCCTGGATCGGTTTGTGTGGCGTACTAGCTAAGGATGTGAACAAGTTCAAGGCACGTGTTTCCGCGCCATGTGGAGGAGCCATCAGGATTTCGACAGGTTCGGCCAATGGTCCGGTTCTCGGTTACCTGAATGTTGAGTCCAACTCATCTTTCGAGGAGTTCACCTGCGATCTGACATCCGATATTCCTACATCGAAGGATTTGTTCTTTACCTTCAGCGGAGAGTTGACGTTCGATTCATGGAACATGTTCTACGAAGAGCCATCGGGTACTGAAACGATTGAGGGTGAAGACGCTTCGCTTGTGGTATTGCCAAATCCAGCCAAGGACGTTGTTACTGTAAGCGGGTTGAATAGAGGCGAGATGGTCACTATCACTTCAGCCACGGGTGTTGCGGTGAAGACGTTCGTAGCCGAGTCAGAGGTCGTGGAGGTTATCGTTTCCGACCTCGCAACAGGCGTATATTTCGTCTCCAATGGTGAGAAAACAGTTAGGTTGATTAAGTACTAACAAATAATATATCTATTGAAAGTAGCGATGACAGATATGTCATCGCTATTTTTTTGTGGTTGCGGTGTGACGATGGTGTACGTATCAGCCCGAAAGTTTGTAACACATATAGTCCATGGTATCGCCGTGTGTGATGATGACCCGCACGTTTCTCAGTCAAAAAGTCTCCGATGCTAGTATTATATATCAGCCTGAAAGGCTGCAACACATATAGCCCATGGCAACGCCGTGGGTATAGATGACCCGCATGACCCTTCCCAGCCTGAAGGGCTGGAACAGAAAAAATTCCTATTATAGTTATTTCCCTTTACAATCATATTCATCTATTGTTTTCAATAGGATGGATATGGTTAATTTAAAAAATAATATTGTTTGCTTTTCCTATTGTTATGTGTAACTTTGACGTGTAAAATAAATTACTGTCTGTTTTTTCTAATCAATACCTGATTTTTTGACTAACAAAATCTATAAGTACAATGATGCCAATAGAAGTAACAACAATCCAAAACAGAATCTTACTGATTCGTAACCAACAAGTTATGATAGACCGAGACATTGCGGAACTGTATGGAGTGGAAACGAAAGTCTTGAACCAAGCGGTAAAAAGAAATGCCGATAGGTTTCCTGATAGATTTATGTTTCAATTAACGAAGGAAGAGGCTTCGTGTTATTTTTCAAGGTCACAATTTGTGACCTTGAAAAATAACACAGATAGTCGAGGCAAAAATATAAAGTACTTGCCTTATGCTTTCACAGAGCAAGCAATGGCTTCCGACAATTTTTGCTTTTCATTTCACTATATATGTTTTTCGACCATGTTTTAACTAAAAACCCATAAGAAAAATGATGCCAATTGAAGTAACAACCATCCAAAACAGAATCTTACTTATTCGTAACCAGCAAGTTATGATAGACCGAGACATTGCGGAACTCTATGGAGTGGAGACCAAACGTCTCAATGAGCAGGTGAAACGTAATATAGAAAGGTTTCCCGAACGATTTATGTTTCAGTTAACAGCAGAAGAATATCAGTTTTTGAGGTCGCAATTTGCGACCTCAAAAAACGAAACGCGTGGAGGCCGTCAATATCTGCCTTATGTTTTTACGGAACAAGGCTGTGCTATGCTTAGTTCGGTCTTGAAAAGCGAAACCGCCATTCAAGTAAGTATCAAGATAATGGATGCTTTCGTCACCATGCGCAGATTCCTTCTTCCCAATGCGCAGATCTTTCAGCGACTTGACTCGCTTGAGATACATCGTATAGAATCCGATAAGCGCATTGATGAATTATTCACCCGAATGGACCGATACAAAATCGATGACACCCAAGGCATCTTCTTCCAAGGCCAGATATTCGATGCGTATGCTAAGTTCCAAAGCTTTATTAGTCAGGCACAGAAGGAGATCATATTGATAGACAACTATGTGGATATCACAGTGCTCGAACGGCTAGCGACCAAGAATAGCGGTGTGGACGTCACTATCTACACTTTGCCCAACACACGACTGACAGCGCAAGACATTCGCAGCTTCAATGCGCAGTACCCTACACTTACGGTAAGGCACACCACTTCGATGCATGACCGCTTCCTGATCATCGACGACAGCATCCTCTACCACCTCGGCGCCTCACTCAAAGACCTGGGCAAGAAATGTTTCGCCTTTGAACTGTTTGATGCAGGGTTTATACCTGATATTTTAACCAAAGTATAACTATAAATCAACAAGAAAAATGATGCCAATAGAAGTAACAACCATCCAAAACAGAATCTTACTAATTCGTAACCAGCAGGTTATGATAGACCGAGACATTGCTGAACTGTATGGAGTGGAGACGAAACGCCTCAATGAGCAGGTGAAACGTAACAAAGAACGCTTCCCAGAAGAATTTATGTTCCAAATTACAAGAGAAGAGCTTGAGTCCGTGAAGTCGCAATTTGCGACTTCACCAAATAATTTGTTCGTAGGACAAGATGGTGGTACTCGAAAACTTCCGTATGTGTTTACTGAACATGGTGTTACTATGCTTGCATCTGTTCTGAGAAGTGAGACCGCAGTGAATGCAAGTATTCAGATTATCAAGGCTTTTGTCTCTATGCGCAGATTCCTTTTGTCCAATGCGCAGATCTTTCAGCGACTTGACTCGCTTGAGATACATCGTATAGAATCCGATAAGCGCATTGATGAATTATTCACCCGAATGGATCGTTACAAAATCGATGACACCCAAGGCATCTTCTTTCAAGGCCAGATATTCGATGCGTACGCTAAGTTCCAGAGCTTTATTGCGCAAGCCCAGAAAGAGATTGTGCTGATAGACAATTACGTGGACATCACAGTGCTCGAACGGCTTTCGACCAAGAATAGCGGTGTGGACGTCACTATCTACACTTTGCCCAACACACGACTGACAGCGCAGGACATCCGCAGCTTCAATGCACAGTACCCTACACTTACGGTAAGGCACACCACTTCGATGCATGACCGCTTCCTAATCATCGACAACAACATCCTCTACCACCTTGGCGCCTCACTCAAAGACCTGGGCAAGAAATGCTTCGCCTTCGAACTGTTTGATGCGGGTTTCATACCTGATATTTTGGCGAAGGTGATATGATAAACTGAAAAAGTATATTTGTATGGAAAAGAAAAATATAGCAATACACAATGTAGATGATTTTAAAGGTAAAATCTACACGATTCGTGGAGTCCAAGTGATGCTCGACAGTGACTTGGCTGAGATTTATGGCTATGCGACTAAGGATTTCAATCGTCAAGTTAAGAATAATATTGAACGCTTTGACGAGGACTTTCGTTTTCAGTTGACAGAGGATGAGGTGAAATTTGTTTCAAGGTGCAAAAATTTCACCTTGAATGAACAGGGGAAAGGCAGAGGACATAACTTCAAATACAACCCATACGTATTTACTGAGCAAGGGATTTATATGTTGATGACTGTGCTAAAAGGTGATTTGGCTGTTGTTCAAAGCAAAATGCTTATAAGACTATTTCGGGAGATGAAAGAATTTCTGCAAACCAATGCCCATGTGTTCGCAGAAATCGATAACATACAAAAGCACCTCATAGATTCTGATATCCATCATAAAGAACACGACAAGCAAATTGCTGAATTGTTTTCTTTGATGGACCGATACAAAATCGATGATACCCAAGGCATCTTCTTTCAAGGCCAGATATTCGATGCGTACGCTAAGTTCCAAAGCTTTATTAGCCAGGCACAGAGGGAGATTGTGCTGATAGACAATTACGTGGACATCACAGTGCTCGAACGGCTTTCGACCAAGAATAGCGGTGTGGACGTCACTATCTACACTTTGCCCAACACACGACTGACAGCGCAAGACATTCGCAGCTTCAATGCGCAGTATCCTACACTTATAGTAAGACACACGACTTCGATGCATGACCGCTTTCTGATCATCGATAATAGTATCCTCTACCACCTCGGCGCCTCGCTCAAGGACCTTGGCAGGAAATGCTTCGCCTTCGAACTGTTTGATGCGGGGTTTATATCTGATATTTTGGCAAAGGTTTAACTAAAAACGAAATGTGTAGAGTCTGTTTATGCCTTTACAGAACCAAGGTGTGTTGGCTCTTAAAACGTCAAAGCGGGACCGCCACATCGTGACAGCCCCGCCTTCTTTTTATATGTTCCGTACGATTAGAAACCGCTCGGTTTCAACTTCAGTCCGCAAGTCTCCTCCAACCCGAACATCAGGTTGAAGTTTTGGACAGCCTGACCGGAAGCGCCCTTCAGCAAGTTATCGATCATGGAGATGATCAACAACTTATTGCCATGCTTCTCGACGTGGACGATACCCTTGTTCGTGTTCACCACCTGCTTCAAGTCTGGGTTAGCGTCCATCACGAAGGTGAAGGCCGCATCCTTGTAGAAATCCTTGTAGAGCTTCTGGATTTCCTCGATCTCCAAGTCGCACTCCGTATAGGAAGAGACGAAGATGCCCCTCGCGAAATCACCGCGCACAGGCAAGAAGTTGATATCGTGGTTGAAGCTAGGCTGCAACTGACGCATGGTGCGGTTGATCTCCAACAAGTGTTGGTGCGTGAAAGCCTTGTAGATGGAGATGTTGTTGTTTCTCCAACTGAAGTGGGACGTCGCGCTCGGCTTCACACCCGCACCCGTGGAACCCGTGATACCAGTGGTGTGCACCTCGCCCTTCAGCAATCCCTTAGCCGCCAACGGAAGGAGACCGATTTGGATAGCCGTGGCGAAACAACCAGGGTTCGCCAGCTTAGTGGCCTTCTTGATGCGCTCACGGTTCACCTCCGGCAAGCCATAGACGAATCCGTCGCTCTCGTCGCGGTAATCCTGCGAGAGGTCGATGATCTTCACGTTGGAAGGCACCACATGCGACTCCAGGAACTTCCTGCTATCCCCATGACCCGAGCAGATGAACAAGGCGTCCACCTTATCCAAAGGGAGCTCGTCGGTGAAGGTCATCTCCGTCTCGCCGAAAAGACCCTCATGGACGTCATAGAGTTTATTACCCGCATTACTGCTACTGTTAACGAAGACCACCTCCACCTGAGGATGGTTCAAAACGATGCGAAGCAACTCGCCTGCCGTATAGCCGGCACCGCCTATAATTCCTATTTTTACCATAATCAATCACAAAAAACACTGCGCGAAGTTAGGGATATTTTTTAAGTTATCAGACCAATGGCTTTATTGTTTAACTAAAATAGTGGATTTTAGTGCTGCTCTACCATGGTTTGTGAGCGCTCAAGAAAGAATCTCTTAGTTCACTCGGGAAGACCTGCGGTCCAATGGCACCTCCTCCATACTCAAAGACGACCGTCTCGCTGTAGGGTATATACGCCGGATCTTCCATATAATACTCTTTATTCTCTTCGCTCATAGGCTCGTCATACAGGATGTATGAATACAATCCCATGGCTACCCTGCGAAAATCGATTACACATGAGGCTCTATGTTTTCTGGTATTAATTCCTATACAACCCAACTCATCAAGACGGTCATGTATTTCTTCCAACTCATCGGAGGTAAGTCCCACCACCGCCATGAGAGAATCCTTCTTATCCTCAGCATCCTCGTCCCAATGATTCGACCAGAAAGAATCCCTCTTGGAGGAAACATGGAAGATAGAAACATCACCGTGCTCAAACTCCAACTGAATGGCCGCCGAATCATCCAATGCCTGATTCGTATATTGAATCAACTCCTTCATTTTCAGTGCGTTCTTCTCATAATGCTCCGCCATTATATCCGGATCACAAACAGTATTTGGAGCCTCAAACACATTGTAAACAACCACAAGGAGTATATCAATGACTCCCCATACGAAATAGACCTTCCAGCTAGTATTTGCAAAAGAAAAAGATTTTATAAAGAGAACGATTGAGGCACCAATAACAGGAAGAACTATAAAAAAGAGGAATAAGCAGATCAAATCTGCCATGAATTTATCATAGAAATATAACAAAATAATGATTGTCGTCGCCAGCAACGGAATAAACTTCAAAACCTTCCTCATGTCTAAAACATAATTAGTTCACAACCCAAAAGTAAAAAGAATATCTCAATATGGAAATATCTTATCCCCTCTGCGGTTGTCTGTAAAAACAATTAAAAGATTTCTGTTATAATAGAAAATTATGTCTGTTTCGGTAAAAGTTTTGGTTATAATAGAAAATTTATTGTTTTTACGGAAAAGTTTCGGTTATGATAGAAATTTTTGTATATTTGTGGAAAAGTTTCGGTTATGATAGAACAAATGGAAAATATTAGAGCCTACAACCCGTGGGGAGGAAACGATATCGCTTTAGGCTATAGGCGTGACTTCTATATGACAAAGATTACCCCTTACATCGGCAATTCTTTGGTGAAGGTGCTTACGGGGCAGCGAAGGACAGGCAAGAGCTACATTCTTCGTCAAATAGCCATGGAGCTTATACACAAGGGGATAGCATCTGAAAACATATTGTTCATCAACGCCGAGTTCTCCGCCTTCAACTTCTTGCAGACGCACGAAGATCTCGAGAAACTCATTCAGGAGTACCGCAAGGAATTGTCCCCCCGAGGCAAATTCTTCCTTTTCATCGACGAAGTGCAAAACATAACCGGTTGGGAAAGGAGCGTCAACTCGCTATCCCAGGATTTCACCTTCCCCTGCGAAGTATTCATCAGCGGATCCAACTCAACCATGCTCTCGGGAGAACTGGCGACGCACCTATCGGGGCGATATGTTCAGTTCGAAATACTCCCTTTCTCCTATAGGGAGTGGTGCGATGTCCACCAAAAGGAGCAAGGCTTCGATAGTTACGAGGAATATCTTCATGACGGGGGACTACCCGAGCTAATACACCTCAACGACGACGAAGTGAGACGTCATTACATGTCCAGCCTCAAAGACACCATCCTGCTTCGCGACATTATCTCACGGTACTCCATCAGAGATCCCAAATTGTTGGAAGACCTTTTCGTCTACACCGTGAACAATGCGACAAAGCTCACAACGCCCAACAACATTGTGAAGTTCTACAAAGGGAAGGGGAAGAAGGTGAACTACGAAACCGTAGCGTCGTACCTCGCCTATATGACAGAGACCTACATTATCCATAAAACCGAGCGTTACAACATCCAAGGCAAGGAAACCATCGCGGGGAACTGTAAATACTACATCAACGACCTCTCATTCTACAATTATCTCTACAGAGGCTTTTCTTTCGGGGCAGGCTATGAACTGGAGAATTTAGTCTATTTGGAGCTACGCAGAGCCGGTTACGAAGTCTACGTGGGGACCATACAGGGCGCCCACACTGATGAGCAAAGCGAGGTCGATTTCGTGGCCATAAACGGAGACAAAAAGATCTACGTGCAGGCTTCATACGAGACAAGCGACCCCAAAACGCTGGAGCGGGAATACTCCTCTTTGGAACTCATCCAAGACCACTACCCCAAATTTGTTGTATCCCTAGATAAGTTCCAACGTCCCAACAGAAACGGTATCGTGCATGTACTGGCACCGGAGTTCCACAAGGTGTTGGAGAGGATTTGACGGTTAGGAAAATGTGACAGGTTTAGCAATTCATGGTTAGGAAAATGTGAAAGCGTATTATTTATATGATTGATATATAACGTATTAGCATAAAAAAATCACCCGCAGCGATTATTACCAAAAAAGCCGACAACGTAAAAACATTGTCGGCTCCCATCATCATTAACTTAAAACATTTACTCCTCTTTAGGATCTTCTGGTATCACAATCTTGTACCCCTTGCCATGCACATTGATGATCTCCACCTGTGGGTCAGCCTTCAACAGCTTACGCAGTTTAGTGATGTAGACATCCATGCTACGGGCATTGAAGTAATTATCATCCACCCAAATCGTCTTCAAGGCGCGGTTACGCTCCAGGATATCGTTCTTATGTTCGCAAAGCAGACCGAGCAATTCTGACTCCTTAGTGGTCAGTTTCGTAGACTCGCCATCGATGGTAAGGAGCTGCTTCTGGGAGTCGAACGTGAACTTGCCCAATTTATGGATCGGGTCAGCCGCCCCCTTCTTGCCATTCACACGACGAAGGATCGCCTCGATACGAAGCAAGAGCTCCTCCATGCTGAAAGGCTTGGTGATATAGTCGTCGGCGCCGATGCGGAATCCCTCGACGATATCCTCCTTGAGGGTCTTGGCGGTCAGGAAAAGAATAGGCACCTTTTCGTTCACCTGCCTGATCTCCTGCGCCAACGTGAAGCCATCCTTCTTAGGCATCATCACGTCCAGGACACACACGTCATACTTACCTGCGAAGAATGCGTTGCCACCCTCTTCGCCATCCAGCTTCAGGTCCACGTCGTAGCCCTTAGCGTGCAGGTACTCCCTCAGCAACATACCAAGGTTCTCATCGTCCTCGCACAATAGAATTTTTATCTTCTCGTCCATATCTTATCTCGTCTTTTAAATTAAATATTTTTCTTAATAGGAATCTCAATGATAAACTTCGTACCCTTCTCGTACTCGCTTTCGACCCGTATCGTGCCTTTATGGTCGGTGACCACCTTCTTCACGTAGGCCAGACCTAGGCCGAAGCCCTTCACGTTATGCACGCTGCCCGTCGGCACGCGGTAGAACTTATCGAAGATACGTTTCAAGTTCGATTTCTTGATACCGATACCGTTGTCCTCCACCGATATGCAGAGCTTGCCATGCTCGTTCCACGTCCTGATCCTCAGCACCAGCGGTCCCTTGCTGTACTTCACCGCATTGTCCATCAGGTTGTAGATGATGTTGGTGAAATGGATTTCGTCCACCATCGTCTCGGAATCCTCCGCATCCAGTTCCGTTTGGATATCGCCACCCGTATTCTGCACTTTCAAGGCGAAGTTGCCGGCGATGGTGAGGATGAGGTCGTCGATGTCCATCAACTCCAGTTTCAAGGCTGAGCTCTCTTTCTCGAAGATGGACATCTGCAGCACCTTATCGATCTGGCGTGTCAGACGTTTCGTCTCGTCGCTGATCGTTTTAGAGAGTTGGTCCACCATGCCCTTGGACTTCGTGATGGAGTCATCGTTCAGCATTTGAGCAGCCAACGAAATGGTGGAGACTGGTGTCTTCAGCTCGTGTGTCATGTTGTTCATAAAGTCGGTGCGCATCTCAGAGAGTTGCTTCTGACGGGAAATGATCACCATGGAGAAGACGAATGTGAACAATAGAATAAGCGTGAAGATGATCGAGACATAGAAGATTTGGTTCGACCCCAAGTATCTCGCCTTGGAGGGAGTGTACACCTTCAGCATGTTGGAGGTTGGAGCGGGGTCGTTCGGGAAGAGCAGTTGTGTGTAGCAGACCATGTCTTTGGGGCTCAGTCCGTCTTCCTCGAAGCTGCCGCTGCTGTAAATCTCTCGGCCCTCTTTGTTCACGACGTAGCAATAATATTTCAGTTCCCCCAGTCCGTTGTTATCCAACTCACGGTCGACGAGCTCATTCAGTTTCTGGAAATCGATACGTTCCTCGATAGGTTTCACGTAGGTTTCGCTCAGCAAGCGGACCAAGATATCGTCCAATAAAGCCCTGCTTTGCAGGAAACGTTCTTTCAGTTTATTCTGTATGATGCGGGAAGACTCTTCGATGGAGTTCATGCCATGCTTCATGGAGATGAAGACCGTCGGGTGAGTGCGGACGCACGAGTTGAGTGAGGAATCGGTCCGCCGACCGAATTGTCCCATTTGGCCATTCCCCATGGGTAGAGGGGTTGGACCAGGCTGAGTTGTGATGCGGGTCTTGGAAGAAGGGACTGCCAGGTTCTTGTTCAGATATTGGAGCGTTTCCTCTTCTTCGAGCAAGCGGGCAACCTCATAAAGGCTACGCTTCACCGCCTCGCCAAACTGCTCCTCGCGCATCTCGGCGGTGGATCGGATGTAGTACGACTGTAGGAATATCAATCCCAAGAATGAAATCGACATTACAATACCCAATAATATGATGGTTGTCTTCTTCATCAGCGCAAATATAAACAAACGATTTTAACATTTCGCATGGCTTAACTTTATTTAATAAATAGGGGGGGATTTGGGCGGTTAAATGTGAAAAAATGAGTAAATTTGCATATATAGAAAGGGAACAAAATGGAAAACGTACCATCACTACTGGCAGACCTTGCATTAATACTCGTATCGGGAGGTGTCATGACCATTCTATTCAAATGGTTGAAGCAGCCGGTCGTGTTGGGCTATATCATGGCGGGATTCCTTGTGAGCTCGCAGATTTCCCTAACCCCTACTATCTCTGGCACGTCCGACATAGGCTCATGGGCGGACATCGGTGTCATTTTCCTGTTGTTCTGCCTTGGTTTGGACTTCAGTTTCAAGAAACTGCTCAAGGTGGGGCAGACGGCTGCCATAGCGGCCATTACCATCATCACATTCATGGTGTTGCTGGGATTTCTCGTTGGATTATCGTTGGGATGGGGTGTCTTCAATAGTGCGCTGTTGGGAGGCATGATCTCCATGTCGTCCACCGCCATCATCATCAAGGCGTTTGATGACATGGGCTTGCGCAACCAATCTTACACCCGCTATGTCTTTGGCATCCTCATTGTGGAAGACCTCATTGCCATACTCTTGTTGGTCCTTATCCCCACTTTGTCCGTCAGCAAATCATTCGAAGGGGAAGGTCTCCTCATGGGTATACTGAAGCTGGTCTTCTTCTTAGTCGTCTGGCTAATCTCCGGCATCTATTTCATCCCTATCATTCTCCGAAAAACAAAGAATGTGTTGAACGACGAAACCCTATTGATCTTCTCACTCGGGCTCTGTTTCGGCATGGTGCTCTTTGCCAAGAAGGTGGGGTTCTCTTCCGCATTAGGGGCGTTTGTGATGGGTTCTATTTTGGCTGAGACATTGGACGCGGAAAGAATCGAGCGGTTAGTGCGTCCGCTGAAAGATACTTTTGGCGCCATCTTCTTCGTGTCTGTCGGCATGATGGTGGACATCAGCGTCATTTCCCAATACATTGTGCCCATCATCATCATTACTTTGGCGATTATCTTCGGACAGATCATCTTCGGCACCTGCGGATTGCTTTTGGCGAACCAACCTCTGAAGACCGCCATTCAGTCTGGTTTTTGCCTCACGCAAATCGGTGAGTTCGCCTTCATCATCGCCATGTTAGGTATCAATCTGAAGGTCATCGACGCTTTCATCTACCCTGTCATCGTGTCGGTTTCGGTCATCACGATTTTTCTTACGCCCTACATCATGCGGCTTGCGGAACCGGCCTATAATTTCATTTCGTCACGTATTCCCGAGTCATGGGCGAATGCTATCGAACGACGCTCCCTGTCGGGCAAATCCGCACACGTGCAGAACGTTTGGTATAGCCTGCTCTCCCAAATCATACGCATCATATTTGTCTATTCGATATTGACGATCGCCATCGAATTACTCTCCATCAAATACTTCATCCCCTTCGTCACCAGCAAGATTGAAGGGTATTGGGGGGCTATCATAGGGGCTGGTGTCACCATCCTGTTCATCTCGCCACTCCTCAGGGCCATGGTGGCGAAGAAGAATCATTCATTGGAGTATAAATATCTCTGGAAAACAAGCAAATACAACCATGCGCCGCTTTTGGTCACCATTTTGCTGAGGTTCTTTCTGGCTGCCACGTTCGTCTACTTCATCCTGCTGAAGACGGCGGAACTACTGCACATCAACACAGGGTTCCTCTTCATTGCGGCATTCATCATCTGCGCTACGGTCCTCATCATTCTTATGTTACAATCCAGAAGGATCAAACTCTACTCCATCACCTTGGAGCGTAAGTTCATGCATAACCTTAATTCGAGGGAATATGAGGAGAAGAAGAAGTCGAGAGCGAAGGAGGTATTCGGCAAAAAGGAATGGGCAAAACGTCTCTCCGCCCACGATCTGCACTTGGTGGACTTCGAGGTGCCCCAGTTCTCTAAGGTGATCGGATATACCTTGAGACGGATGAACTTCCACCAGAAACATGGCGTATACGTGGTATCCATCATGCGAGGTAGGCAACGTATCAACATTCCGTCGGCGGAGGAGGTCATCTTCCCGTTCGATAAACTGCTGGTGCTCGGTAGCGATGAACAACTGAAATCATTCAGTGCCGCCCTCAATACCAACAACGAGGAATGGGTAAGGGACACGAAAAACACAGGCGTCGTCATCGAGCAGTTCCAGATATCCGAGAAATCTACCCTGGCCGGCAAGCCGATCAGCCAATCCGGCATCAAGGAACACTCCAAATGCATGGTGGTGGGAATAGAGCACGAGGGCACTACCCTCATGAACCCATCCCCGAACACTGTCATTCAGCCAGGCGACTTCATCTGGATCGTGGGCGAGGCCCAGAAGATCCAGGAACTGATGAAGAACTGCGAATCCATCTATGTGTTAGACCAGCAATAAGGTGTATCCACGCCCCCGAAATGCATCACCTTTAACCCTTATTTCTTAACTGAAAAGAGGGGTTGCGCCCCTATATATCAATTCTATAGATATTGGGTTGGCAATCTCGTTTTTTATGTCTAATTTTGCAGATATTTTCACGTAAGGTAATTGTATGTTCAAAATAGGACTTGACATTGGCTCTACTACGGCAAAAATTGTAGTGCTAAACGAAGCAGGGGAAGTTGTATACTCTTCATATAAACGCCACTTGGCTAACGTCAAGGGTGCCATAACCGCCTTCTTGGAGGAGCTGAAAAACACACTGACCACAGAGAAATTCACACTTTCCATCACCGGTTCGGTGGGTTTAGGCGTATCCGAGAGATACGATATCCCTTTTGTCCAAGAGGTCATCGCCGCTACGGAATTCACAAAAAAAATACATCCGGAAGTCTCCACCATCATCGACATCGGTGGTGAGGACGCCAAGATCGTCTACCTGAAGAACGGGCAGGTGTCTGATCTTCGTATGAACGGTAACTGTGCCGGCGGTACGGGTGCGTTCATCGACCAAATGGCGCTTTGTTTAGGCGTGGAGGTATCCGAACTGGATGGCCTCGCCAAGAATGCGCAGCACGTCTACCCGATCGCTTCCCGTTGCGGTGTGTTCTCCAAGACGGACATACAAAACCTCGTGGCGCGCAACGCTTCCAAGGAAGACATCGCCGCCTCCATCTTCCGCGCCGTGGCCGTACAGACCGCCAGCGCATTGTCACACGGCTGCGAGGTGCGCCCTAAGGTGCTCTTCTGCGGCGGTCCGCTCACCTTCATCGGTTCCCTCCGGAAGGCCATTGCGGACTATTTCAGACTCGATATCAACGACGACTGCGTCATCCTTGAGAATGCAAACATCATCCCTGCATGGGGTACCGCCCTCTTCAAAAACGAGATGACCCCGATCAACATCGAGGAACTGACAGAGATATTGAACCGTGAACCGATCAAAAAGAACACGGACAATCCTAATAAGAACAAGACGAACGTCATCCTGCCTCCCATCTTCCACGACGAGGAGGAATACATGGCTTGGAAGGCTGAAAAGGAGAAGTCGCACATCCCTGTGGTCAACCTCAACGAGTGCAAGGGCAAGACCTACTTGGGTATCGACTCCGGCTCCACCACGACGAAGATAGTCCTCATCAACGAGACGGGCGATATCCTCTACAAATACTACACCCACAACGGGGGTAACCCGATCGGTGCGGTGCGCCGCGGATTGGAGAAGCTAAAGGCCCGTTGCATCGAAGAGAAACTGGATTTGGAGATTACGGCAGGCTGCTCCACCGGCTATGGTGAGGACCTCATCAAGGCGGCCTTCTCGCTCGACTTCGGCATGATCGAGACGATGGCACACTATGTGGCCGCCAAGAATATGTGCCCGGATGTCTCCTTCATCCTCGACATCGGTGGACAGGACATGAAGGCCATCTACGTGGAGAATGGTGCGCTGACCCGCATGGAGATTAACGAGGCCTGCTCGTCGGGCTGCGGTTCCTTCATCGAGACATTCGCCCAGACCCTCAACTGCGAGATCACAGACTTCGTCTACCAGGCTTGCCAGAGCCAGAACCCATGCGACCTCGGTACCCGTTGCACCGTCTTCATGAACTCCAAGGTGAAACAAGTGCTGCGCGAGGGCTACTCGGTGAGCGACATCGCCGCCGGTCTCGCCTACTCGGTGGTTAAGAACTGTCTTTTCAAAGTATTGAAAATCAAAAACTACGACGAATTGGGCAAGAACATCGTCCTCCAAGGTGGTACGATGAAGAACGACTCCGTCGTCAAAGCGTTCGAGAACCTCACCGGCAAAAACGTATACTGCAACAACGTGCCTGAGCTGATGGGCGCCTATGGATGCGCCCTCTACGCCAAGAAGATGCACGACCAGAACAAGAAGGCGACGCCGCTCGACAACTACCTTGTCTCGGCCGACTTCGATTCAAAGGTCTTGTCCTGCAAGGGATGCGACAACAACTGCCAAATCACGAAATACTCCTTCAAGAGCGGTGGCACCTATTACTCCGGTAATAAGTGCGAGAAGATATTCAACAACGGAGGTTACAAGGTGAAGCCGGGTATCGACATGAGCGCAAGGAAGTACCACGAGCTCTTCGACCGCGCCGAGCAACCATCCAAACTGCTCACACCGCTCTTCCGCATGGGTATCCCACGCGCACTGAACATGTACGAGGAGTTCCCGTTCTGGCATACCTTCTTCACGGAGTGTAACATACAAGTGGAGATCTCCTCCACATCCACCTATAGGAACTACGAAAGGGGCGTGCACACCGTCATGTCCGACAACATCTGCTTCCCTGCGAAGCTGGTGCACAGCCACATCTACGAACTGCAGGAGAAGGGCGTGGACCGTATCTTCTTCCCGCGCGTTGTCTACGAGTGCGTGGAGGACAAAGCCGCCCACAACAGCTTCAACTGCCCGATCATCATCGGTTACCCGGACGTGGTGCAGAGCGCCATCGACTCGGAGATACCGATCGACTCGCCTGTCATCTCCTTCAAGGATGAGAAACTCCTGCTCAAGCAATTGATCCGTTACATGAAGGGACTGGGCGTCTCCGAAAAGGTGGTGAAAGCCGCCCACGCCAAGGCGGTGCAGGTATACAGCGAGTTCGGGCTGAACCTCCGTCGCCTCAACGAGGAGGCTTACGAGAAGGCGAAGAAGGAGAACCGTTTGGTCATCGTCCTCGCCGGACGACCTTACCACACCGACCCGCTCGTGCAACATAAGATATCAGAGATGATTTCGCAGATGGGCGTGGACGTCATCACGGAGGAGGTCTCAAGAAAGAACAACTGCGACGAGAAGGAGGCCTTCATCATCAAGCAATGGTCCTTCGTCAACCGTATCCTCAACTCCGCCCAATGGGCTGCAAGACAGGGAAGGAACGTCCACTACGTGGAGACCACCTCCTTCGGTTGCGGACCGGACGCTTTCTTCACGGACGAGGTGCGCAGCTTGCTCAACCGATATGGTAAGTCATTGACTTTATTGAAGATAGACGATATCAACAACGTGGGTTCCATGAAGCTCCGCGTGCGCTCCCTCATCGAGAGCCTCAAGTTCGAGGCCAAGGAAGCCACCGAGGTGAAGCCGTTCATCAAGCCAAGACGCTTCGAGGTGGGCGACAACGAGCGCAGGAAGATCCTCGCGCCATTCTTCACGGAATACCTCTCCCCACTCTTCCCGGCCGCCTTCAAATGGGCTGGCTACGACATGGAATCCCTGCCGTTGAGCAATGCGGATTCGAATGATGTGGGACTGAAATACTCCAACAACGAGGTCTGCTACCCAGCCACCCTGATCGTGGGTGACCTGATCAAGGCGTTGCAGTCGGGCAAGTATGACCTGGACAAGGTGGCCGTGGCCGTCACCCAATTGGGACAATGCCGCGCCGCCAACTATCCTCCGTTGATCCGCAAGGCGATCGTGGACGCCGGCTTCGAGCAGGTGCCAGTCATCGGTATCGGCGGAACGGACAACATCGAAGACCAACCGGGCTTCAAGCTGAACCTCATCAAGGCGGCTCCGCTCGTCATATACGCCACCATGTACGGAGACTGGCTCTCCATCTTCTACCACGCCATCGCAGTGCGTGAGAGGAACAAGGGCGAGGCGCGCAAGCTGCGTGATCTCTACTTGGAGAAGGCTAAGCCATTGGTCGAGAAGGGTGACACGAAGGGTCTGCTGAAGCTGACCGGCGAGGCCGCCCGGGCCTTTAACGAGGTGCCTATCTACGAAGACCGTGTCTATCCAAAGGCAGGTATCACAGGCGAGATATTCCTGAAATTCAACCCATACGCGCACCGCTACGTGCCAGATTGGCTGATGGAGCATGGCGTCGAGGTCGTGCCGTCCGCTGTGCACAACTTCTTCTTCCGCGCCTTCGTCAACTACAAGTTCAACAAAGAGAACTTCGTGAAGCGCTTCAAGGTGCCGCCATTGGTCATCGACATGGCCTACAACCTCATCCGCAAGGTGATGAAGAAGATCGAGGCGGAGGCCTCCCAGTTCAGGTACTACAAGCCAGAGCAGGACATCAAGACCATCAGCGAATACGCGAAGGATGTGATCAGCCTCTCCGCCCAGTTCGGCGAGGGATGGTTGTTGCCGGCGGAGGTCATCGCCTTCATGAAGGACGGATGCAACAACGTCGTCAGCATGCAGCCATTCGGTTGTATCGCCAACCACATCGTGGCGCGCGGTATCGAGAAGAAGCTGAAGAAGGAGTATCCGCAGCTGAACATGCTCTCCCTCGACTTCGACGGAGGCGTCAGCGAAGCGAACATCGCCAATCGATTGCTGCTGTTCACCAGCAACATGAAGTAGGGGTATTCCTCATGTCGTTATATATCGCTGTAATATAGTCCGTTAGCTGGTGGAACCGCTAATGGAGTAATCCCATACGAAAAAACATGCATCGAAATGGCACAAAAACGTTTTTTTTTGTGGTTATCACATTATTTTTTATAAATTTGCACGCTTAGATATCATAGACCGTATTCCAAAACCATGAATTTGGCATATATTGTTGATGTGTATCTAGTATAAAGTTAGCAACGAATAGTTATCAGAATCAGTAATAATTTTAATTTTTATCGCATGAAAAAACTTTTAACTTTAGTTTCTCTGTTACTTATGTTCCTGCAGGGAAATGCGTTAGATTATTCCAATCCAAGGAATAACAACTACATTAAAGAGTGGGGTCGTTTGAAATTGGTGGGTAATCAGTTGTGCTCACAGTCTGGTGAACCAATTCAGTTGAGAGGTTGGAGTACTCATGGATCATGGTTCATGGAGTGCTACAACGACAAAGGCGACTTTGAGAAGATGAAGAACGAGGGCGCTAACATTGCCCGTATCGCTCAATACGTAACAGAGGGTTCTGGCGTGGACAAGCAATGGGTGAAGAATTGTATTGATTATACGGCTGAACTTGGTATGTATTGTTTGGTTGACTGGCACATCCTGAAGCCAGGTAACCCAAATGATGGAGGTTACGGAGGTTATGGTGATTTCTTTAGAGATATGATTTCACACGTAAAAAGCAAGGGCTACACACACGTGTTGTGGGAGATCTGTAACGAGCCAAACGATGACGTTGAAGGTGCACCTGCAGAGTTCGACTATGTATGGGATTGGATTAAAGAATATGCACAGAAAGTGCTCCCAATCATTGGAGAGGGTGATCCTGACGCTGTTGTGATGGTAGGTACTCCTCAGTGGGACCAAGATGTCACAAGAGCATTCCAAGATCCTATCGAGATAAAGGATAGCTTCAAGGGATTGCAGATCATGTATAGCTTCCACCACTATGCAGCAGACCAACAGAGATACTTGGGTATCCTTTCTGGTGCCGCAGCATTCGTTCCAGTGTTCATCACTGAGTGGGGTCTTTCCAGCCACACTGGAGACTCTGGCGTTGATACCAAGGCTGGTGACCACATGCTTTTGGTTGCGAACGGAAAGAACCTTGGAGGTCAGATCATTAGCTGGGCAAACTGGAGCTGGTCTGATAAGGGTGAGTCATCCGGAACTTTCACTGGCGGTGGTTATGGAGGCTTGAGCTTCTCTGAGTCTGGTAACTACATCAGAAAACAGTTGAAGAAGGGCGACAACTTCAAATTCTGTGAGACCACTCCTTACGAGTCAGCACAGGTATTTGATGGAGAGAATGACTTTTACCTTGATTTAGGAGCATACGACAAGGGTGGACAAGACAATGCTTATTTCGACTATGATGAGGATTGGGCTTGCCCTAACAACAACAAGAATAACGAGCACCCATGTAATGCGGGTGACGCAGGTAAGGAGGACGGATTCCGTGCATCTGACGAGTTCTTCGATATAGGTTATTCAGACAAGAATGACAAGGAGAACGCATACAAGACTTTGGGTTACATCGGAAATGGTGAATGGGTAACATACACCATTGAGGTTCAATATGCAGGTGATTACGAGTTCGAGGCGTATGCATGTAACCATCCAGACTATAACACGTTCGCGATCGCTGTAGATGGCAAACCTGGTTTAGTTGACGAGGAGGGAAAGCCAACCAGATACCAAGCTTTGTATTTGCCTCCATGTAAGGGTGGTCAGAAAGATGATTACAATACTTGGGGTTGGGTAACTCCTTATTCAGAATACAACGAAAGTATTAAGCACCTCATTCACTTCGACAAGCCGGGAAAACACACGATTTCCTTCGCGTTTATGACCTCCTTCTCAGGTTTGGGTTCATTCAAGATCAAGGGTCAAGACCACTCTTCTTTGAGTTTGATTCGCGACGAGCAAATCGCATTGTGGCCAAATCCTTCCGAGAATGGTTCTTTCAACTTGACGGTAGGTGCCGATTCTGATGTGAAGATCCTCAATGCTCAAGGTGCATGTGTATATTCCAACAATGTTGCGGCAGGTAAAATCGCTCAATTGAATTTGAACTTGGCTTCTGGCGTATACGTTGTGTCAATTGAAAGCGAGAAAGGTGTTTCCACACAAAAGTTGATCGTGAAATAACAATTGATTAGCATATTTTTGAAGGGGGCTGGATCCACTTGGATTCAGCCCTTTTCATACCCCCACGTTCCCTTTGGATATGATACGGGGTAATGGACTTGGATATAGAAGGGGAATGTCTATGTCGTATTTGATTCCAGAGAGGGACAATTCCTCACGGCGGGTTTATGTAGATGTTATTTGATGGAAAGGAAATGGTTAGGAGTGGTTCGTGTTTCTCTATTGAAGGGGAAATCCTACGGCCAAACGTGTGCAATGGCATGTCCCTATCCTCCTCCATGGGTAGTCCTTATAGTAACATATAATCCTCTATAAATCGCTTCGTGGACGTTTTTGCGGATGTGTACCGGCATATAATAAAACTCGTTGTACGAGGGCCTGAGGGTTTTGTATGGCTAATCTTTTGCAGCCATATCCAGGGACTGTGCAATGGTATATGCGATAGTCAGAAAGAAAGGGCTGCACAGGTAGGTCTCTCCGCATAAAAAGAGGGGCTGCGTTCCATGGTGAAACGCAGCCCCGTCTGTATTTCTATGTACTGTGTTTATCTTATGACAATCTTCGAGGCCATTTTGCCTTCCTCGTTTTTCACTAAGATAACAACCACCTTGTCGTTGATGTTGGCAATCTGTCCGTTCATGTTGTATACGGCTTGTAACTCACCGTTTAATACAATGATATTGCCATTAGCATCTACGTAGGAAATGATTTCAAAGTCATTGTTCTCAGCCAATACATCTTTCACGTCGACGAAAGTGGCGGAAGATAATATGATCTCATCCACCAAGTAGGCGCAAGCCATTGGGGAGAAGACCAAATCTACGGAAGTCGCTCCAGCAGGGACATCCACCTCGCCTTTGTATTTTGTCCAAAGCAGTTTCATGGTGTCTTTCGCCACGTCTATGATCTCGCCTGTGTTGAATCTGTATTTAATAGGCATATCCTTGTTCTCTACAGATGGATAAAGAGGGTCAACTACGTTAACATCATCGTATGCGTAGAATTTCTTCACCAACATTTCAGAATAGATTTTGGAGATTCCGGCAGGTAATTGAATGCCTGGTATGACAATGGAGTCTCTTATGGAATCGGCATCAATGCGTAATGCTTGGAGTATTTCGCAATCGATATAACCTGAACCGTCTGAATCGCCTAACTCGTCAGGAATAAAGTTTCTGAATGTACGCAAATATGATTTTCTGTTTATGTCATTCTCGGTGACAACAGGTTTAATACCTCCATTGAAGATTTTGTCCGTTATTCTATCGTTTTGCTTTTTGCCTGGACCAAATATATTATAAGACTCTCCGTAGAAGTGTCCGATATCATCATCTGCGAATGTGAAGTTCTCAGCGTAGAATGGTTTTACATTGTCTGCCGTTGGAATGAAACAGAGGTTTTTGATATAAGGGAATACACTCATATCTCCAATTAGATACTCGCGCGCATAGCTAAAGAGTAAACCATGGATAGTATTAACGGATGGGTTGGCGAATATGTATTTGTAGGTTGACACCCATTCGTTGGTCTTACCCCATTTTGCATCGATATATACGACACTACCACACGCAGGTGCGCCGTTGCCGATGCTCAGAGAATCCTCTGTTTGTGCGAGTCCGATGATAAACAATGGCTTGTTTCCCGCGATCAACTTTGTTCCAGCATGTTCTTTCGGAATCATATATTCCATCATCAGGATGTAATTGGTGGACATGTTCAACAGGTTATTCTCATCGAAAAGAATCCTTGGATCCAAATAGCTCTTAGTCAATTTCCTGAATTCCACCGCATCGACTCCATCTTTTGACGATTCGACCAATTTATCGGGAATTTTCGTTGTCTCATTCTCGCCGTCGTAGGGTTTAAAACTGATGTTGTTGGTAAACTTACCATCTTTAATGACCCAGTATGCATGATCAAAAGCACTGTTGGCAAAAAGGCTCAACGATGCGATGATTGCAATGGAAAGCATGCCTAAACGTTTCATACTTGTTCGCATTAATTAATTGTTAGTATTTATAATTTTAATTTATGATTCTTCTCTTGACCGCAAATATAACAATTATATGGATACATTGGATATTTAATGTTCCAGTATTATCTGCTGTTAATGAAGAATATATCTCTAATGTTATGAGTTGGACTGGCTTTTTCGGTTAGGGAATAGTAGATTCATTATTGGCATTTCAATAAATCGTTGTCGCAGTAAATCTATCCCTGCGCATGCTAAGAATGTGGAGACAACCACAAAAATCATGTAGACAGGGAGAATCGTCGAATCCACGAAAGAGTCGAGGCGGAAGAACTTGTGCCAAATGATTTTATTCAGTAACAAGTTCTCATGTATGAGGTATATGCCGAATGCTGTGCCCGCCAGCGTGTTTATCCATTTACGGTTCTCCATCTTCAGGTTATTGAAGATCCCGAATATGAAAATGGCGGTTAGTAGGGATGGGAATCGGGTGAACGCAAATGGGTACGAGAACACTTGGTCGTAATGATTGTCGATGAACGATAGTTTGTTCCTGTAAAACAAGATGAAAAGTATCCAAAGGATAAAGCATGACACGAGGACGAGGGCCCATAGCAAATTGGTCCTGGAGTTCCAAAGAGCACGTGGATTATGCAACCTAATGTAGCTTGCCACATAATATCCTAAAATGAAATAGTATAGATTCCCTTCTTTGAAGAATCCCTGTCCATAAATCATATATATAGCAGTGCCGACGATAGCCATTAGCACGACTAGATTCCGATGTTTCTTCTCGTCAAGGACCTTGAGGCTTTCATTCAGGAAAGGGGTGAAGCAATAAAAAAGGATATAGGATGAGGCGAACCAGTTGTTCCCGAAAAGGGTGGGCATGAAGGACCGAATTAAATCCATCATCGCCATTGGCTTTGCTGCCTCCCAAAAGCCGACCTCGGGGTAGTCTTCATTATTAAATCCGACTACCGCTGTATGGGAGAGATACAAAATGAGCCCTATCACGGCAGAGTAAAAGAACACCTCAAACCACACTTTGAACACTTTTTTCCAGCTAAAAACCGATTTGGAGACGAAATATCCGGAAATCATGATAAATAACCAATTCCCGACCGCTCCCGTCCATCCTAACAAGCAATTCGCTATGCACATGTTCGTTGTAACATCACTTCCTGGCTTAAACCAAATGCCATGTTGACACAAGTGGTTAAGCACAATCAACATCATGGCGAATATCCTTAGTGTTTCAAAATTCGATGATCTAACCTTCTCTGTTCCCATTCGTAAAAAGATATGTGTCTTGTTCGTCCACAAATGTAAGCATTTCCTTGTTTGTCCACAAGATGGAAAAAACAGTTAAGCGGGGTTGTCACGTCGAGACAGCCCCGCTTGCTTTTGTAGTTGGTAAAAGAAAAGTATTATTTGCTTAATGGTTACTTTGTGAGTTTATAGTGTTCCCCGGTCTTATCGGAGACGAGGATATAGACTCCATGTTCGAGATTCTTTTTGTCAAGGATGGAGGCATCCTTCGGCAGCTGGATGTGTCTGATTAGCTCGCCGGTGACGTCGTATAGGCTGTAATGTCCTGGCTGGATCTCCGATGCAAGGTGGATGTCGTTGATGCCTGTCGTGTTTTCTTCCTTGAACTCGATGTAGTCGATGTTGAAGTAGGAGCTCTCCACCGCCAATTTCAGGATATGTTCGCCAGCCGCGAGTTCCTTCGTCTTGCCCTTGATGAGGGTATAGTCGGACCACTCCTCGCCTTGCGGCACGGTGATGCGGTCTGTGATCTCCTTGTCGTCGAGGTAGAGGCGGAAGCCGGACTCCTCGAAGGTGGAGGAGACGCGGGCGGTCCAATCATACACGGCGCTCTCCTTCACGTCGACCGTATATTCGAGCCATTCTCCCTTGATGTTATAGCCCACGACATAGTTGGAAGCGGAGGTTTCTTCGATGTCCACATTGTCCTTGCGGTAGGCGCCGCCTTCGTTCGCTGAGCTTTCGTCGTGGTAAGCTTTTCCTTCGCCGCCGAGGTCATAGTCCTCCGCCTCGATTTTGCCAGGGATAGAGGCTGGTGTTCCATGGAACGGCGTTTGCTTCTCCTCCGCGATCTCCTCCAGTTCCTCTTCAGAGCCGTCGCCGAAGAATTGCCAGTAGTCCACGTTGCAAGGGTAGTCCGAATCCCCTTTGAAGACGATGTAGAGGTCATGCACGCCCGTGGCGCCTGTCACCTCCGCCTCGAAGTCCTTGAACGTGTCCCATCCGCCCGTTGAAGAGATTCCCACGGAGGCGATGAGGTCGCCGTTTTTGCCGTCGAGGTGGAACTCCACCTTCCCGCCGCTGCTGCTGTTACTGCTGGCGTTGACGGTCACGGAAGTGGCGCCGCCCGCTCCGAAGTTGACGTTGGCCACCTTGGTGAAGCTGTTTTTGGAGATATAGCCGAGGCATATCTTGTTGGAGCATACGCTGTTCTCCTGAATCTTCAAGCCCTCCTCGTAGGCCATGGTTTCGCCCTCCACCCGCTTGTAGGGATTGAGGTAGGCGATAGGCTTCGGGCCCTGGTTTGAGACATGGATGGTAGGGAAGGTGCCGTCCGCATTGTAGGTGAACTCCTCGACGCAGGTGGATCGGTTGAATCCGTTGCGGCTGAGGGATTGGTTGTGGTAGAAGAAGTAGGAGTGACCTTTAAAGTCCACCACGCCGCAGTGGTTGGTGAAGGCGAGGTTGCTTTCGCTGTTCGACATGATCTTCCCGCGGTAGGTCCAAGGGCCTGTCGGGCCATTGCTGGTGGAGTAGGCGATATCCTCCGGTATGCCGGATGCCGCATAGAGGAGGTAGTAGAGTCCGTTGCGGCGGTAGAACCAAGGGCCTTCCGTGTAGATGGAGCCGTTCGGTCCGAAGCCGGAGCTCATATTGGTCTTTTGGATGGAGCCCGAGTAGGAGGTCATGTCCTCGTTCAGTTTCACGTAGTAGGCGCTCGGGTTGCCGAAGTAGAGGTACGCCTGGCCATCCTCGTCGATGAAGACGGTTGGGTCGATGTGTTCCCAGTTGATCGGTCCGCAGAGCGGTTTCCCGAGAGGGTCCTTGAAGGGACCGCCGGGGTTGTCCGCGACGCCCACGCCGATGCACCGCGCATTGTTCACGGCGGTGACGTAGAAGTAGTACTTACCGTTTCTCCTGATGCATTGCGAAGCCCACGCCTCGCCCGTGCTCCACTTGAAGTCGGTGTAGCGCATGATGATGCCCCTTGGGGTCCAGTTGGCCATGTCGGTCGTCCAGAAGCATTGCCATTCGTTCATCTCGAAGTATTCCGCCCCATCCTCGTCGTGGCCGGTGTAGACATAGCAGGTGTCACCGAAGACCACTGGTGCGGGGTCGGGAGTGTAGGTGTAGCGGACAATCGGGTTGTCAGCCAACGCATTGTGGGAGGAGAGGAGGAGGATCAGAAGTAGTGCGCTCCATTTCCTCATGTGTGTAAGTGTGTTGTTCATTGTGCGAAAAATTTATGGTTTCGGGGCGCAAGGTATGTTTTTCGCCATAGAACGGTTGTGACATTCAGTTCAAACGATAGGATTTTTGTATCATAGTAAAAATGGGTGGTTCATACCCATGTTTTCCCCTATTTTTCCGAAGAGAAGGCGAATCCGGCGATAGCTCCGCAGGCCCCCCCGATGAGATGGGCGGATTGTGATATGTTGTCAAAAGAGAATAGTCCGTTGAAGACCTCCCTGCCAAGGTATAGGACGACAATCAGGATGAAGGTTAAGGGTATTTCCCTCTCCTTGAAGGAAGTCATGGAGGCTAAGATGATGAAGGCGAACACCACGCCGGATGCGCCCAGCAAGCCATTGGAAGAGAATATGCCATTGATGATGGCGGTGACGAGGGCGGTCGCCCCGATGACGAGCAATATCCGTCCGCTTCCGTATTTCTCCTCCAGGATGGGGCCCAGGAGCAGGAAGAAGAGCATATTGTTAATATAGTGCGAGAAGGAGGCGTGTCCCAACACATGTGTGAAGCACCTCACGTAGGTCAGCGGATTGAGCAACGACGAGTCGTAGGTTGAGAAGAACACCTTAGTGGTCCAATCGTTGGTGAACACTCCCAATATGAGGGCGATGGCCGATACGATGGCGAATGTCAGTATGATGGGCGAATTAAATGTAATCTTCATTTCGTTCTATATCAATGTCATGACACAAGAGAAGTCTGTACACGAACCATGTCGCAGATGGTCTTTGGGGCACTTCCATGTGCGTCCTATGCAATATTCGCAAAAAAATCGGATATATGCAAGTCCCTTTTTTTATTTGTCCGAAGGCAATTCCTTGATGTATACGGTTCGTTGCGGGAATGGGATCTCCACATTGTTTGCGTTGAGCGTGTTATAGATGATTTCTTTCGCTTTGCCGCTGAGGGTGAGTTTGCGTTCCACCAGTCCCCAGAAAGTGACGAAGAGGTCTACGCTACTATCTCCGAATCCGTCCAATATCACGTTGATGCCACGGTTAGGCTCGATAGGTGATATGCCGGTCTCGTCCGGTTTGGTCAGCACGGAGAGCGCCTTCACCAGCATTTTCCGAACCTGTTCGATGTCCGACCCGTAGCTGACGCCGACGGAAAGTTTGATGAACTCGTACCCATGGTTGCGGGTAAGGTTCTTGAAGGTCTTGTTGAACAATGTCGAGTTGAGGAAGGCGATGACGCAACCGTCCAATGTGACGATCTGCGTGCTCTGGTAGGTGATGGTGTCCACCCTTCCCCTGACACCGTCGCACTCGATGTAGTCGTTCACCCTGACACGCCCCGTCATGAGCGAGAGGCCATAGATGAAGTTTTCGATGACATCCTTCATGGCGAAACCGATACCAGTGGCCAGACCTGCCGTCACGATGGAGATGCCGGACTTAGGCACCTTCAGGAAGACGAGGACGTAGATGAAGAAACCGCCCCACACGAGGATGGAGATGATGTTGTTCGCCAAGGTGATGTTCGCCTCACCGTTGAAGGTGAAATGCTTGACGCGGTACTGCTTGTATATAGCCTTCATGCCGTAGCAAATGTAGCGGCAGACGAAGAAGGTGACGGAGATGACCAGTAACTTGAAGAGCGAGAGTTGGCAAACGCCCTCCACGTTGATGAAGTTGGTGTAGAACATCAGCCTGAAGGACTCCGAGAGATCGAAGATGCCCGCCGCCAGAACGATGCAGATCAAGAAGGAGCTGATGATGAAGATAGGTACTAAGGTTTTGATGAAGAGGTCGTACGACCAGGTGATGCGTATGTGGTCGCCCAACGTGTGTTTGGTCGGATGCACCATCTCATAGGCGAGTTGGCGGGCCTTGCGCAGGGAGAGCGACTCGTCTTTCTTGATGGCCCGTGCGGTGAGGTACCGGAACTCATACTTTTTGATGAGGTAGTAGATGCAGGTGATGGTTTGTATCGCCATCAGTTGGAACAGCCACCAGATGAAGATCTGCACGGCGAGCAACGAATAGCCGCACCAGCTGGCGATGCAGCTCGACATGATGATGACCAGGGATATGACCGTGTAGAGCCCGTCGCTGGTGTGAATCCTTCTCCTGTGCCGCTTCAAGCAGATGGCCTGCCAGATGGTGAAGAGCAGAAGGAGGGGAGGGAAGAGGATGCTCACCACGCTGTTCGTCACGAAGATGATGCGGAACACGATGATGACGAAACCCATCAGTAGAATCGGCGTGTATATGACGAAGCAACTCTTAATCTGCTTGACGCTGGAGCGGATCAGCAGCGAGAAGAGTACCGCCGAGACGAGGCAGGCATATTCGATCAACAGCCTGCTTGCCATCATGAAGAAATTGTGCAACGTGAAAATCCTGATGAGAAGGAGCACCGCGACGAATAACACGAAAGAGAAGGCCAATATGTAGTATGGCTTCTTCGCGATGAACACGTTCGTCTTGAAGCGGGACGGCACCGCGAAGCGGATGATGATGTTGCTGAGCAGGAACGCCACGATCAGGTAGAAGATGATGAAGATGGCCAGACCGATGACAATCGGGCCCCTCCATTCCGAGCGGACAGACTTGTCTTTCGGCTGCATGTACTTCTCCATGATGTCTTGTTTGGCGTTGTTATAGTAAAAACTCCAACGCTTGATGATCGTGAAGTAGTTCACGTCTCCGTTGATGAAGATGAGTTTCTTGATGTCTGTGTAGCGGTCCATGGCGTAGTCGTTCACCTTCTTCAGTCGTTGGGAGACGAACTCGTAATGCTCGCTGTCCTTGGAGACTTCGTTGTAGAGGTAGACGAGGTTGTCCCGGATTTCTTTCGCCAAGGCGAGGCAGGAGTCCCTGTTCGCTTGTCCCTGTTCGCTCAGCAAGAATATGCTTTTCGCCTTCGCGCTGTCCGCCAATGCCTTCATGTCCGTCTTAATCGGGGCGGGGAGTATGCGAACGGAGTCCACGATTTTCCCTTCGGCGTTCATTCGCTCATGGGTGATGGGATGGCGCAGGGAGGAGTCTTGGAGGGCATGAGTTCTCCTGACGCGGGGAGGTAGCATCTCCAGGATGTCGATGATGTTATTGTATCGGTTCACCTCCACCTTGTACATGTCCTGTATCTTCTGGAAAGGGATCATGTTCTTCGAGAAGTTGTTGTATTGCTGGGTCGCCTCATGGCAGGCATAGGCGAGGTCGAAGGTGTAATCCTGTTTCTGGGAGTAGAGCATAAGGGCGGTTTGCTCGCTTTTCTGCATGGTGTTGATGAGGTTCTGATGCTGCATTTTGCTGATTATATCGTACCGTTTCATCATCTCCTCCTGCTCCTTGTTGTAGGTCTCCAACTCCATCAGGAGTACCCGTAGGGTTTGCTCGAGGTTCTTTTCTTTCAGGACTGCGAAAGAGGAGGGGATCGCCCAAAGGGCCAATAGTATCGTAGCGATTATTTTCTTCATATCATCGTTTATCTTAATATCTTACACATCGGGGCAAAATAGGTTATTTGCACAAAAATACAATAATAAATCGACCCGCCGAGTCACACGAATGTAAAAATATGTAATTTTGTGGAAATTAGATTAAAATATAGTTCAAATGATAACGTTTATTGTTTCTATGTTGGCCTTGGTGGCTGGCTATTTCCTTTATGGTAAATTGATGGAGAAGGTTTTCTCTCCGGATGCGAGTAGGGTTACGCCTGCGGTTTCCATGCAGGACGGCGTGGACTATATTCCGTTGCCCACGTGGAAGATTTTCATGATTCAATTCCTGAACATTGCCGGGACGGGACCTATCTTCGGTGCCATTATGGGTGCGAAGTTCGGTCCTTCCGCTTATTTGTGGATTGTCCTCGGATGCATCTTCGCGGGTGCTGTCCATGACTATTTCAGCGGCATGTTGTCCATCCGCAACGGTGGGGCGGGCTTGCCTGAATTGATCGGTAAGTACCTTGGACAAAACACGAAGAAGGTGATGTTGATCTTCACGGTATTCCTGATGTTGATGGTCGGTGCGGTCTTCGTTTACAGCCCTGCGCTCATCTTAGGAAACATGACGAAAGACTTCATCGGCAATTCAGTCTATGTGTGGTGCGGCATCATCTTCCTCTATTACTTAATCGCTACCCTGATGCCTATCGATAAGATCATCGGTAAGATCTATCCGCTTTTCGCCTTCGCCATCATCTTCATGGCAGTAGCGTTGGGCGCCAACCTCTTCGCCAAGTGGCCATCGTTGCCGGAGTTGTACGAGACGGGCGTATCCACTCTTTCGTTCAACGGGAAGGATATTTTCCCTGCCTTGTTCATCACGATCGCCTGCGGTGCGATCAGTGGTTTCCATGCGACGCAGAGTCCGCTGATGGCGCGTTGCATCCAGAACGAGAAGTATGGCCGTCCGGTCTTCTATGGTAGCATGATCACGGAGGGTATCGTCGCCCTGATTTGGGCCACTATCTCCATGTACTTCTTCTACGGAGGAGGAGCGGAGGAGTTAGGTGTCGAAACATCGCTTCAGGCTCCGCAGGTGGTCACTGCGGTTAGCGAGGGTTGGTTGGGTCTCGTCGGAGGCATCTTGGCGCTGATGGGTGTCGTCGCCGCCCCTATCACGAGTGGTGATACCGCTTTGCGTTCCGCCCGTTTGATTGTAGCCGAGTTCATACACCTGGAGCAGAAGAGCATCCGCAAGCGTCTCTATATCTGCGTGCCGATGTTTGCGATAACGATGGGACTTCTTTTCTTCAATATCTCCAACCCACAGGGTTTCAATGTGATATGGAACTATTTCGGGTGGAGCAACCAGACCCTGTCCGTCTTCACGTTGTGGACCATCACGGTCTACCTGGTGTTGCATAAGAAATGCTTCTGGATTACCTTCGTCCCAGCCGTCTTCATGACGACGGTGAGCGTCACCTTCCTTTGCGTATCGAAGGATTGCATAGGATTGGAGCCGGTGATTGGCTATACGTTGGGCGCTTTCGCCGCTGTGGCTTCTTGTGTCATTTTCTTCTTGTGGTACAACAAGAAGGGTAGCAAGCAGGTAGTCGTAAGTGAACAATAAAGAGAAATATCGTCTTGCGTGTGAGCGGCATCCCGAGGTGCCGCTCTTTGCCCAGTATTGGTGGATGGATGCCATCTGTGTGGGCAAGACGTGGGATGTCCTTCTTGTCGAGGAGAAGGGGGAGATGTTGGGTGCACTGCCATACCTATGGGTACGTAAAGGGTTCCTCAAGATGATCCTGCAACCAATCTTTTCCCAAAACAATGGCGTTCACTTCTTCTATCCGGAGGGGCTGGACGAGGCCGGCAAGGAGGCTTTCGAACGCAGGGTTTGTGAAGATATACTCGCCCAGTTAAAGGCTTTGAAGGTGGATTGGTTCCTTCAGCATTTCGACCCGACGTTCAGGCAGTGCGCATTGTTCGAGGAGGCCGGCTACCAGGTCTCGGAACGGGTTACGTACATCATTCCGGACATTAGCGATCCGAAAGAGCTCTTCAAGCGGTTCACCGCCTCCAAGCAGCGCCATATCCGTAAGGCGGAGCGCAACGGACTGCAGGTGGGATGGGATATGGATGTCTCCTCCTTTTATGACTTTCACTCCGAAACGTTGAGGCTTCGAGGGCGCACTAACTTCAATTCCCGTCTGTTGGAAGAGACCGTTTGCCGTAGGGCGATTGAGCGGGGGCAAGGGAGGATTATCTCCGTGCATGATGTGGAAGGTAACCTGCATAGCGCTCTCTTTTTCGTATGGGATGCGCACGCCGCCTACTACCTGATTCCGGCCATTCATTCCACATTCAAGTCCTCCGGAGCCTCCACCCTGATGGTGTGGCGGGCGTTGCAGTTCCTGCAGGGCAAGACGAAGGCGTTCGATTTCGAGGGGAGCATGGATCCGCAGATCGCGAATTCATATAAGCAGTTCGCCACCGAGAAGCGTATCTATCGGCAGGTGGAAAAAACGGATTCCGTTATTTGCAGAATGTACAAAAGGTTGAAGAATTTATCTTGACGAATTAAATCAAATTTTGTATATTTGTACTAAGTAGCTGGCTAATGTAGGGTGTAAAAACCCTATGTACAGAAAAAATAGTGTTAATGAGAAGAATATTAGCGTTATACATTGCGTTGAGTCTTTCCTTATGTCTCTGTGAGGCGCAGACATTGGAGGATTATATGCTGCGGATGGTTCCGTCGTCCACACAGTTGAAGGCGGACATGCTGAAGCAGTTGATTTCCACCTACAAGGAGAAAGGCGGAGTCAGCAAGGTGTTGGGATTGTATCGTGACACATGTAGCCTTTATGATTATGCGGAGAATAATTACGCTTTTTTCCAGACATCCAAGCAAGGCTATGTCTCCGTTAAGTTTTGGCAAATCAACGACAGCACGCAGGTCTATGGCTTTAGTTCGTGGGTTTGTGGCATGATGTGTGACGGATGGTGGCGCGTGCAGACATCCGGGAAGAAAGCGGTTCTTTTCCCTAAGATAGACATTTCTGATTTCTGCGATAAAGACTCCCTTGCCGCTGCGGGCATAGATGCGGACTCTCTTTCGAGTCGGTTCGAGATGAACTTCCTGCATTGCGAGTTCAGCAAGAGCGATAGCGTGCATGTCTACTGTGATACGGAACGCTACCTGGAGAAAGAACGTAAAAGGTTCTATTCCAAGTTTTTCAAGGGGAATAGGCTCTCTTTGTTGCCTATCGACGGAGAGTTTAAGATTGTGGCGATTAAGAGGGACGATCGGTACAACAGTGCGCATTGAAAGAAATAAATAATCAAAATAGAGGCTTATGAATAGTCGGTTTATGAAGTTCTTTTTGGTCCTTTTCGTGGCTACCATATTTGTTGGATGTGGTAAAAAAAAGACCGAAGTATCTGATGATACCCAGTTCATGGAGTACATCAGCAGTTATCCTCAGAGTAGGATTTCCCGCCATGCGGCCATACGTGTCGTATTGTCTCACCCGTCTGACAAGGCGAAACCTGGGCAGCGGGAGGAGGAGACGTTCTTCACCATGGATCCGAAGGTGGAGGGCTCCACTTTCTGGGTGGACAATAGGACGATCGAGTTTCAGCCCGCAACCGCATTGGAGAGGGGCAAGGAATATCAGGTGACTTTCGAATTGGGTAAGCTGGTCGATTTGGATGGACGGGATGATCTTAAACAATTCGTCTTCCCTGTTGAGGTGATTCGGCAGAATATCTATGTGACGTGCGAGGAGCCTCAGATGAACGATGCTGGCGAATATCAGGTGTCAGGTACGGTCTCCTTGAACGACAGGGAGGATTTGTCGGACCTGCAGGGTTGTTTTTCCGCCCAGTTGACGGAGCCTGAGAAGAAGACGTTGGACATAGAATGGGAAGACGCTTCCTCAGATTATAGCCATAATTATTCGTTCATAATCAACGGAATCGGCAAGAGTATGAAGAGAGACATCGCCTTGACGTTGGAATGGAATGGCAAGAATATTGATTGTGAGACGAAGGATAAGATCGATATCAAGATTCCTTTCATTTCCGGCATGAAGGTGACCAATCTGAGTGTGGTGAATGGGGAGCAGTCCTACTTGAAACTCTTCTTTAGTAAATCCATTCGTCCGAATCAGGAATGGCGCACTTACGTGAACGCGGGAGAGGGGAGTGCCTCGTACGTGCGGGAAGGAAACGTGTTGAAGATCTATCCTGAGAAGATAAACTTCCAGCCGTCCCAGCTGCGTGTATATTCGGGAATAATGAGCGATGACGGAGAAAAACTTGACCGTGACACGACATTGAGTTATTGCTTCTCCAGCCTGAAGCCTGCTGTGAGACTTTTGAAGAAGGGTGTTATCCTTCCATCTACGGATAAGGCGGCATTGCCTTTCCAGGCCGTTAACCTGAAGTCGGTGGATGTCAGCGTGATCAAGATCTTCGAGAACAATATGTTGCAGTACTTGCAGACGAATAAAATGGACGAGAGCAACTATTCCGATTTGAAGCGTACCGCCCGTCTATTGTTCCAGAAGAAGGTGGATTTGGAGGCGGACAACGCAGGATCATACGCTCAATGGCGGACATATTCATTGGATCTCTCCCAACTTTCGAAAGAGGACCCAGGTGCCATGTATCGCATCATCTTCTCCTTTAAGAGGGCTTATTCCACATATCCTTGTGAAATAATGGATTCCATCAATGATATTGACCATGACTATAGTGGCGTCGCAGGAATCGAAGACAATGGCGACGATAGTTACTATTGGGACTATTACTCATACGATGACGGAGAGAACTCCGTACCGAACGACTACGCCTATAACTGGAGCGAGCGGGATGATCCTTCCAAGATCACATACTATTTGGAAAGTTCGAGAAGAGTGGCTTCGAACATCTTTGTCTCTAACTTCGGTATCACGGCGAAGGGAGGTAAAAGTAATTTCTACGATGTCATTGTGACGAATATCCTCACCGCCATGCCTGAGAGTGGTGTGAACGTGAAGTTCTACGACTATCAGATGCAACTGATTTCTGAGGAGGAGACGGATAAGGATGGTTTTGTGAAGACGAAGCTTTCAAGATCTCCTTCGTTTGTCGTGGTGGAGAAGGATGGACGCATGGGTTACCTCCGCATGCGCGACAACTCGGCATTGTCCCTCTCTTCCTTCGACGTGGGCGGCGCACAGTCTTCGAAGGGTGTGAAGGGCTATATCTATGGCGAACGTGGTGTGTGGCGTCCAGGCGACACGTTGAACATCTCGCTGATGTTGCAGGATGCGGACGGAACGCTTCCTGCGGGTCATCCAATCACAATGGACTTGAGGACTCCGCGTGGACAACGCTATGCGCATAGGGTGCAGAAGTATGACCCATCCAACTGCATCTATAGTTTCAGAATCCCTACTCAGGTGGACGACCAGACGGGCAATTGGCACATTTCCTTCTCTATTGGCGGCTCCTCTTTCCAAAAGAGTCTGTCCGTGGAGACGGTGAAACCGAACAGGATGAAGGTGCAATTGAATACCAAGAACTCTGTTCTCTCTTCGGGTAAATCCGAACTCGTTTCCGTTCATTCGGAATGGTTGCATGGTGGACGTGCGGTGGGCAAAAATGTGAACGTCACGATGAGGTACCGTCGCAATCCGAATCCGTTCCCTAAGTACTCCGATTATATCTTCGAATCTCCGTCCGCAAAGGAATTTACGGGACAGGAGACCACTGTGATCGAAAGCGAGACGAATGAGGAGGGTAACGTCAGCGAGTATGTTCACATCCCTGATTTGACGAACGCTCCGGGTTTGCTGCAAGCCACTTTCACCACGAGAGTGGATGAGGGAACGGGCGACAATAGTGTGAACTACACGAGCGTTCCGCTCTCCACATATAGCCGTTACGTGGGTGTTAAATACCCTATCAAACCTGGGTTCAAGTACGTCTTCACCAATCGTGACCAGACATTCCCTATCGTATTGTTGGATGAGAACGGGAAGCCTGTCAGTGGAGAGGGCATCACCCTCCGCTTGTACAAGTTGAATTGGCACTGGTGGTGGGACTCTGGCGAGGAGGAGGCTTACTATACCGAGAGCATTTCTCGTGCCCCTTATTTGGAAAAGAAGAATATCTCCGTGAAGGACGGAAAGGCTTTGGTTACCATAAATGTGCCTGACGCAGACTGGGGTCGTTATCTGCTTGTCGTCAAGGATGGCAAAAACGGACATGAGGCTGGTAGCGTCATGTACTTCGATTGGGAGAATTGGTACTCACGCGCGCAGAACGATGGATCCACTGCCGCTACCTTGCTCTCCTTCAATTTGGATAAAGAGACTTACAATGTGGGTGATAAGGTCAAGGTGACCGTCCCTACGCCTGAGAAGGGCCGGCTTCTGGTCACGGTGGAGAACCGATCCAGGGTGCTCTCCTCGAAATGGGTGGAGGCGCAGTCGGGTACTACTGTCGTGGATGTGGATGTGACCGCCGAGATGATGCCTAACGCATATCTTTATGTGAACTTGTTACAACCGTACAACAAGACGGAGAATGACCTTCCTATCAGAATGTACGGCGTGAAGAATTTCATGGTGGAGAGTGAAGTGAGTCATCTGTACCCTGTCATCAAGATGGATGATAAAGTCGAGTCGGACAAGGCGTTCGACGTGACCGTCAGCGAAAAGAACGGCAAGGAGATGTGTTACACGTTGGCCGTTGTAGACGAGGGTCTGTTGGACCTCACGAACTTTAAGACGCCGAATGCCCATGACGAGTTCTTTAAGCGTGAGGCGCTTGGCGTCAACTCATGGGATATGTACGACTTGGTCATCGGCGCTTATGGAGGAAAGATAGAGCAGATGTTGGCTATCGGTGGTGACCAAGCGCTGAACCGTGATGGCATGAACAAACGTTTCGAGCCGGTGGTTCGTTTCTTTGGCCCTGTCACGTTGAAGAAGGGTGAGTCGAAGACACATAAGGTGGTATTGCCTACCTACTTCGGGTCAGTCCGCGTCATGGTGGTTGCCGGTAATAAGGCAGCTTATGGAAATGCGGAGAAGACGGTGAAGGTGACGAAACCTTTGATGATATTGCCTACTGCTCCACGTGTCGTTGGTCCAAACGAGGAGTTCTCGTTGCCTGTGAGCGTTTTCGCTATGGATGGCAAGAAGAAAAACGTGACGCTCTCCATCTCCGCAGGGGATAAAATGGAGGTTGTGGGACGCTCTTCAATCCAGGAGTCCTTCGGTGCGAACGAGGATAAGATTCTCACCTTCAGGATGAAGGCTAAAGAGGTGATCGGCAAGGGAAAGATCGTTATATCCGCTACTGATGGCACTAATAACGTGAAGAGCGAGATCAATTTGGATGTACGGAATCCGAATGATCGTGTGCAGAAGAGTAAATTGTTCGAAATCCCTGCGAACAAGGAGGTAGAGTGCCCTTATGACTTGTTCGGTGTGGATGGCACCAATCAGCTTTCGGTCGAAATAAGTGGTTTGCCTTCCTTGGATTTGGGACGTAGTTTGGAGTATCTGATCGGCTATCCTCACGGATGTGCGGAGCAGACTTCATCCAAGGCCTTCCCTCAGTTGCTGTTGCCTGAGATCATCGAGATGAATCCTCAGGAAAAGAAGGATTGTGACCAACATGTGAAGGAGGCTATCTTCAAACTGAGCCAAATGCAGATGGGTAGCGGCGCCTTCTCTTATTGGATGGGTGGTAATTATGATTACCCTTGGGTAACGACCTATGCGGGACACTTCCTCCTGGAGGCTAAGAACCATGGATATGATGTTTCTAATTCGGTGATTAATAGTTTCTTGTCGTACCAAAAACGTATGGCATCATCTTGGTCATACCAAGACAACAGTGACAATACCCTGGAGCAGGCATACCGCCTCTATACGTTAGCGCTTGCCGGGAAGGCGGATCTGAGTGCCATGAACAGGTTGAAGGATAAGAAGCTGGATAATGTCTCCAAGTGGCGTTTGGCTGCCGCATACGCATTGTGCGGGAAGAAGGATGTCGCAAAGAACTTATGCAACGCCTTGAGCTCTGAGGTGCGTAGTTACTCTTATAGCAATGTCACCTTTGGATCTTCCCTGAGAGATAGGGCGTTGATTTTGGACGCCATGACGCTTATTGGATCAGACAAGACGGCCACCTTCTCCCTATTGAAGAAAATGTCGGAGCAGATCGGCCTTGGAAAGCAGTATAGTACGCAGGAATTGGCGCAGGTTTTGATCGCCTTCTCCCACTATGCTAAGCAAAATAAGTCTGGCAATATCAATGCGGCTTGTATCAAGGACGGCAAATCCGTCTCCTTCAATTCCGATGGTCATGTCGTGAAGAAATCACTCGAGGTAACAGGCACTGGACAGAAGACCCTGAAGATAAAGAACAATGGCGGTAATGTATTGTTCGCTTCTGTGGCAACTTCCGGCATTCCGTTGGAGAACGCGGGTGGTGCATTCGAGAATGGTCTGCACATGAAGGTGGATTACTTCACCTTGGATGGCAGCTCGTTGGATGTCAATAAGATCGAGCAAGGAACAGACTTCTTGGTGAAGGTGAAGGTAAGCAATGCCTCTTCGTATGACACCTACAAGGAGGCTTACCTGACGCAGGTATTCCCTTCCGGTTGGGAGATCCAAAACGAGCGTCTCTCCGGCAACACGGAGGATTCCGAGAATTATAACTACAAGGATGTGCGCGATGACCGTGTGTTGACTTACTTCTCTCTTAAGCCACGTGAGACGAAGACCTTCACTGTCAAACTGCACGCATCGTTTATTGGACGGTACTTTGCTCCTGCCTTTGTATGCGGGTCGATGTATGACAGTGAGATTGTCGCCCGGAACCTCGGATTCTGGACGTCTGTCTATGGCGAGTAATTGAAAGTGTGCCCATTAAGGGTATTTGTAAAAAAGGCTGGCTCCATCGGTGGGGCCAGCCTTTTTTGATGCCTATGGAACGCCTATGTGTGTCGGCGTATCTTGTCAGTCAGGGAAAGAATAACAGTATTGACTGGTTAAATCGAAGGAAGATTAGAACGGGTATCCCACAGCGAAATGGAGGGCGAAATTATCCTTGAACTTAGGGTGCGTGACCACCCACTTGCTTTTCCCGGCATTCTCTTCCGTAGGATTTTCAGGATTATACAGTTGCATGCCCGCATCGAAGCGCAGGACGAGGAAACTGAGGTTCGGACGGATACCCATACCCCATGAGAGGCCAAACTCCTTGTAGAAATCCGCTATGTTGAATTGCCCGTATGGCTGGTTCTTGTAGGCCATGACCGTCCAGACGTTGCCTGCGTCGAGGAAGGAGGCTAACTCCAAGAAAGAAGACAATTTGAGTCTATGCTCGATGTTGAAGACCAGCTTTACGTCGCCCGTGCGTTGGAGGAAGTCCGACTTCACTCCGGAGTTGTAGCGCCCGGGGCCCAATGTGCGGGTGCTCCATCCTCTGACCGTATTCGCCCCGCCCGCGAAGAAACGTTGCTCGTATGGCAAGATGTCGGAGTTGAGGTAAGGGCAAGCCAGTCCGAAGCCGGCGTGTAGCACGAATTGGTTGTTGCGTTTAGTCAGGAAGGTGCGGGAGAGGTCGAAGGTCAGTTTCGCGTATTGGGCGAAGGGAGTGCCAAGAATCATGTATTTGTTATTGCCTTCACCATCGGATCCCTCGACAGGTTTCTTCTCTACGCCCGCCAGTGCACAGACTGCGAAAGGCAAGGTACCCGCCATGTCCACGCCACCACGCAACGTGTAACCGCTACCGGCGGCGCTTCCCTTCCGTTGGTTCGCATAGACGAACGAATAGGTGGTGCGTGTGATGAACTGGTCCATGTAGCTCTCTTTCAGCAAGGCGTTGCGTCCTCGTTCCAGGTAGGCGGCGAACCAGTCGGACATGTCCCTCGTGACGACATAGTTGATGTTATAGAGATCGAACGTGTGCGACATGCGCTGGCGGTGGCTTTTCCATCCGTAGCCCCAATCGAGGCCCAAGACGCGGCGGTTATATTCCGGGCGGTTCTGCCAGTTGATGCTGGCGGAGAAATTCGTGGAGGACCCCACCTGTTTCCTGTACTTCTCCGGCAGTAGTCCGAAGATGATGCGCGGATAGGAGATCGAGGCTTCCACGCCATACTCGTAGAAGTTGTTCGAGAGGAGCTTGACACCATCGTCACGGCTGCTGATATGCTCGTAGGCGCCATTCAGCTTGATGCGGAAGGTCTCGGAGCCCTTGAAGATATTCTTGTTGGAGAAGGAGATGTAGCTCGCCACACCCAAGTCTCCCGCATTGTTCGTGCCGTCGACACCGAACTGGAAGTAATAGATGTTGGCGGGGGAGAGGTTGATATGCACATCCAACAGCGCGCTGTCACCTGGCACAGGCGAGAATCCGATGTTCACTTGGTCCACCGCACTCAGAGAATTGAGCGACGAATGGGTCTTTTCGAGTAACAAGTCACTGTAGTAACGCCCTGAACGAATGAAGTTGTTGTAGTAGAGGATGGATGGACGGATGAAGGTCTCCTCCCCCTTGACTATCTTAATGCGCTTGTAATCAATCGTGTCCGTTCCTCTACTATAGGAATTGTTGACGATGACATTTCTGATTTTATAGCGGACCAGAGACGGGTCGACGCCTGTCAGCGAATCGATTTTTCTTGTTGGACGGTACTTGAGGGAGACGTCCACCTGATGATTCCCCACCGTCGTATCGACCAAGAAATAGAGGTTATCCTTGCTGATGTTATAGTATCCTTGGTTACGTACGTGTGAGATGATGCCTGCTGTCGATTCGTCCAGTTTAGCTGCGACGAAGGGCTCGTCCTTGGCGAACTCCAGCCAGCGGTGGACGATCTTGTAGTCCACGATGTTCCTCAGCTCGGAAGAGTCGATTCCGTTCTCCGCAAGGCGGATGGTATATCGGTCGTTCTCTTTCAGGCAATAGGTGAGATAGGCTTTCTTGCCCTGTTTGGTGAGGCAGTGTCCGACCGAGGCGTTCAGGTAGCCCAAGTTATTCAGTTCCTTGCGCATTTGTGTCTCTGTCTTCAGCGACTGATCCTCCGCATAGAGGACCGGTGCGCTACCGATCTTGCGCAACAGTTTGTTCATCCACTTGGTGGAGTCCCTACCCGAAAGGGAATAGATTCGAAGGCCGAGACGGGAGGCGGGTTTTTGGCGTAGCAGGGATTCGAACTGTCCGGTATAGACCTTCCCGTCAAGCGACTCGATCTCCACGTCCCTGAGCAGGTATTCACCCTCCGGCACATATTTGGTGGTGCGGCAGGCCGAAAGTGTCAGCAACACTGCGAAAACGCAACCAATCACCCTACTATTCACCATCTTCATCCCTCCTTTCTTCCTTGGAAACCGTGTCACGAGGCGCCAATAGGTTGTTCCCGTAAGCATCCTTGCCGAAAGGCAAGAGCCCGCGGAAGGTTTTCGCCTCCTTGACGAAGACCACACCCACACCCTGCGTATTGCCGGAGGCACGGTAGAAATCGTTGTTCGTATGGTTATAAGCTTTAAGCCTAACAATCTTTTTCTTGCCCAAGAGATATTCCGCATCGAAGTCACCTAAAAACGAAGATCCATCTTCCTCGCCGGTCGCCTGTTTCTGATAACCCAAGTTGGTGCTGAGCAGCAATCTGTCGTTGAATAGCTTCGTGGAGACAGATACGTTCATCTCCATGTCGGAGAAATCCTCCTGCGAGGAGGAGAAGCCCGTGCCGATTGTCACCTTGTCACCCAACACGGAGGAGAGGGCGTTGTTCAGGGCGGAGGAGAGGGAAGAGGATGCCAATGAGGTGAGCATATCGCCCTGTGCCTCTTCGTTCGGAGCGTAGAACATGCCTAAGCCGATCAGGTAGGCGAACTCGCGGATGCGTATCTCGTCTGTTGTGATGATGCTGTTCAGACTTTGTGTCACGTTGTTGTCCGCCTTCGGCAAAGAGATGTCGTAGGTGAGGTCCATCTGTGAGAGTGAGCCGGAGGCGTGTACTCCACAGCGCACCGGCTGGCGGGTAGTGCTCAGTCCCATGTTTGTGAAGCTGCTGCTGAGCGTGGCGAGGTCGGCCGTCAGGTCATACGAGGCGATGGCGTCGAAGCGTAGTTTCATAGGGTCTCCGTTAAACTCCACGTAGGCGCCCTGTTGGATGGTGAACTTCTTGGCGGGGATCTCGCTCAGTTTGACCTTCACGTATCCGTTGTTGACCGTGTAGCGGTTGTAGATTGCCACGTTGCCGTCGCGATAGGTGACATGAAGGTTTCCGTTACCGTTGACCATTGCTCCGTCCGCCACGTTGACGAAGAAGGAGGCTTGGTCGGTCAGACCCACCTTGATGTCCGCCTCGATGTTCAAAGGCGGCTCCTTGTCAGCGTTGGATGTGTCCGCATCCTCCGCACCGGCAGGCTGTACATAGACGATGTTGTCGTAGGTTTGCACCTCCGTCACTGTTTCAGGCAAGACAATATTCAGCGAGGTCTTGTCACCGTTGCTGAACTCACCCGTCACCTTCATGTGTGTGTCAGTCCAGGTCAGTTTCAGGTCCTTGGCGTTTGCGTAGAAGATGCCATAGACGGTGTTCGATTTAGCCTTCGGGTTGTTCAGCAACAGGAAGTTATCCATATTGACTAAGATATTGTATTTGAACGATTTGAACTTTTCATGGGTGATGTCACCCCTCATTGTCAGTTTGTTTCCTTGGTCATCCCTTACGGTGAATCGGTCCATGCGTAATTGGTTCTTTTTGAACTTAATGCTATCCGATATGGAGTAGCCCACACCTGTGTAGTTGACGCGTAGGTGGGAGTCCTTCAGGAAGAGGAAACCGTTCACGTCCGGAGAAGTGACTTCGCCCTCCGCTAAGATGCTGGCGCCTAAGAAACCCCGAAGATCTGTCACATAGTCTGAGGCGAACGGCAGGAATGTCTCCAACGGCAAAGAATCCAGCGTGACCACCATCTTCATCATGTTCTCCGCAGGTTTCACCACGCCCTGCACAGAAGCCAGGCGTTTGCCTCTGTCGCTCAGGGTCATCCTGGATAAGACGCCCTTCCGCTCGTTGTTCCAGCGCATGTCCGCCACCAAGTCTCCGATACGGATACCGTCGTACACGATGCTGTCGAGCCGCAACCCATTGGTCTGGAAGCGCATCTTCTCGCCCGTCAAGGCAGAGGCGCGCACCTCACCATTCAGGGAGCAGTGCAGCGGAATATATTTTCGGGCGACAGCAGATAGAATCGGCTCCAGATCCACAAGGTCGAAGCGGGCGCTCAACGTGTCGCTCAGTTCGTCGGAGATGACGCCGGCGACATCCATGAGGAGGTTGCCGTCTAGGGAGACACCCACGTTCTTCACACCTATTTTCTGGCCCATTTGTCGTACGACGGCCGGGGATAATCCGAAATGATGCCCCGTTAATATCCATTCAGACTGTAGGGTGGAGAGGCACATGTTGAACCCGTCGGCACCCCACTTCTCGGAATGGATCACGAAGGGAAGCATACCCCTCAGCATCGCAGTGTCCGGCAAGGTGGTGAGTGCCAACCGACCGTCCATTCTATTCTGCGCGATGGAGGAGCGCAGATGCATATCCAGCATGGCGGCTCCGTTGGAGGCGGATGAGTCGGCCACCAAATCAGCATAGAGGCTCATCTTCTTGCCATCCGCATTCACGGCCAATTTAATGTCACGTAGTGTGGAGGTTCCGCTGCGGAAGTAGGGCAGTTCCAGTTTCATGTCCAATGAATTGTCCGGGGCGGAAAGCTTACCCGAAAGGGAAGCGCCCTCCTTCAGGGAGATATCCTGCCCGATGAAACGCATGAGGTCCTCCACCTCCTTCACCTTCACATGGAAGGCGAAACGGTTCTCTTTGCCCCCCTCCGGCACCTCCATCTTCAGGAAGAGGTGCGGCCAATAGGAGCGCACGACACCCAATACCGAAGGGTAGATATCCGCGAACTCATAGCGTCCCTTCAGGTCGACGTCCAAGGCGGGTGAAGAGAAGAAGAGATGTCTCGTGCCATCCGCGAGGGTCACATGACGGGCGACGGATGGTTTGCTCCAGATGATATGGGCGGAGTCACCGCTTAGGTTGAGGCTATCGATGGCCACCTCGCCTAAAAGCGTATTGAGGTCCGTCACACGGGCGGAGAGCGCCACGTCGATCCGTGCGTTGCCGAGCGAGTCGGCGAGATGGGTGGCCTGTGGCGAGAAATGGCGGATCACCGTCGCCACAGCGAAACGGGGCATCTCGCCCGATAGGTTAGCCGCCTCCACCTTCGCGTTGCAGAAAAGGTTAGGGTCGCGGACCTCCACGAAGGAGGAGAGCGAGTCCGTCTTGAAATAATGGGCGTTGAGCCTCAACGTGTCGTAGTCATAGCCCTTATAGGAGAAATCAGGAAGGCGGGCGACGAGGCGGGCGTCAGGCATAGCCTCCATCTTCCAGTCTAATTGGAGGTCCGCCGTCATCGATAAGCGTTTGAAATCATTCGAATGGAGGATGGAGTCCAGCGCCACGTCCATGAAGGAGGTGGAGAGGTCGCACCCTAAGTAGTTCTCCCGGTTCACATACCGCAGCGTTCCCGCCAAGGCGAGGGAAGCTAACGTGGAGGCGAGGTCTCCCTTCAATTTCGCATTCGACAGCGGGCCGTCGAATTGGAGGGCCAGCCTCATAGGCAGGTATTCGGAGAGCGTAGGGTTAGGTTCCTTGCCGACCATCGTCATGATCCTATCCATGCCCTCTTTCGTCAGGGAGAGTTCGTCTATGCGTAGCACATAGGCGGTGGAGTCCCATGCCAGACAATCCTCCATCTTCACAATAGGAGCGGAGAGTTGGAGGAGGGTAGGGTAATTGATTTTCAGGTTCTCCACATTCACGGCGGGGAACTTTCCGGAGGCGTGGAGTGACAGGGCTGTTGAATCCTTCATGCAGGCGAACATCGGCACGAAGCACCGCAGGTCCGCCAAGGAGAAAGAGTCGGAGGAGAGGGTGACATCGTAGGTGAGGTCGTCCAACGCTCCCTCCCCCTTCAAGGCAAGTTGGCTCTTCGGCAAGGAGAGTGCTAAGGAAGGCAGGGAGAGCTTGTCGTTTTCCAGCGTAGCCTCCAGCTCCAGGTTCTCCACCCGCAGTCCGGACTTTTCGGAGAGGGAGAGTGCCTCCACCTCCACTTCGATGGCCCCCTTGGGAGACAAGGCAAAGGAAGCGTCCAAGCATAGGTTGGAGCAATCGATATGCGAGGCGTTGAAGAGATCGGGCGTCTCCTCGGCGGAGCGCACGTCATAGGTTACCCGGCCGTTCTTCAGGACGACCGATTTGATTGTCATGGCGAATGGATCAGCCTGAGGTTTCTTCTCCTTAGGCTCATCACTCGCGAAAGCGTCGATCAGGAACTGGAAATTGAAGGCGGAGGAATCCGTCTCCTTGTGGATATGGGCGACGAAGTCATCCAATTCCACCTTTTTGATTTTCAGGTTATTAATATTCAAGAGGGCATGCAAGTTGATGTCCGCCTTGATTCTATCCGCGAAGAGCAGCGTATCCCCCTGCTGGTCCTCCACGTAGAGCCCCTCCACGAAGAATCCGTTGAGGAGGTCGAAGCCAATATAACCGAGGGAGAGTTCCGTATTGGTTCTCTCCCTCAGCCAGTTTTCTCCGTATGAAATCAGCGATTTCTGCACACTCTTGTTGCTCAGCAAAGCCACCACAACGATATTCAAGGCAAGAATAACAGCGATGACCAGCAAGAATATGCGGAACGCCTTTTTCACGAAATGGATTATTTTTTCTTATCGAAGTTACTACGACCGATTCGCACGTCGAAATTGCCGCCCATGGATTTCCTGTTGTAAAAATCCTTTTTAGCGGCAATATTTGTCGAGTCCTGCGCCTTGCTGTCATAATAACTGAATGACAGCGTACCCGCGAGGACCACAAAATCCCGATGTCCATCGATACCCAGCAGATCTGCGCAATTGAACCGCAACAATCCGGAAGTCACATCCAAGGTGTCCTTTACGTCGTTCACCTCCAACGTCACGAGGACACTGTCCTTCCCGAAGTCAATAGAGGTATGGCTCAACGATACCACATCCGTGAAATCATCCATCTTCCTTTGTTTCAATGGGAAGGAAATGGAGAGCGCCCGATAGTCATTCTCATGGGAATGGTAATCGCTGTATTGAGGTTTATCTTTCCAATCATCGTGGTTCCATCTCCTCTCCACACGACCATACAAAGAGAATGTCACAAAACTGTCGGAAACAGCTAAGCCCGCAGGTTTGAACTCATAATCGTCCGTGAATTTCAGGCCATCCATATCAATGTCGAAAACATCTTTTCCACATTCGGTGTCAATCGGTTCCTCCTCCTCGTAGCATGAGAAAGGCAAAAAGAGGAGAGCTGACCATAATATCTTTTTTAATATATCCATAATCTTCTATGATAATTAAATTAAAAATCCTCGACAGGCATACTATTTTCCTGCTGTATATTAGAGCTATAAGATGTCTTCACCTCAGCGGCGTCATCCTTCGCGTTATTTCCCATAGGGAACAAGAAAGAGAGTTTCACACCGACGGAGCCGATATATTCACTCTTGTCAAAGAAAGTGAATGGGCTGCCACCAATCTCGATGCGAGGCAAGACAATCTCCGGGCAAACATAAAAATGGTTGCAATTGATTCTGAGACCAACAGCCGCCGAAGAAGAGACGTGGAAATGGTCTGGCTCACCCATTTCCTCCTCCAACTTATCCTCATAAAGCGTTCTCATGTGCGAGTCCGTTATATCTATCGAGTTCCGATACCCGAGCAGGAAGTCCATGCTGGCGTCGAACTTTACGTACGGACGCACCCTATTCTCTTGAGAGCTGAAGAAGACGCGGAAATAGAGCGGAACGCCCAAATAGAAATTCCGTTGAGACATAGAGCCTATCGACACATAATCACGCAGGTTAGGACCCTCTTTGACCAACCAATACATATCCTCCCAATATCTGGACGAAGCGGTCTGTCCCGTGATACGAAGGCCTGTGCCAAAGGAGATACGCTCACTTTGAGGAAGGAAGTCCGAGATGAACTCGAAATGCCAATTCGTGCAACCGATAAGAATCTCTTTATCCCACGGATTCATGAGTTTCTTATTTTCATGGCTATACATGCTGACGGAACCACCGGTTATGCTTGCGCCAACGCCGAGATTCACCTTCAATCCGCCACCAGTTTCAGCATCGGCCTGAGCCCAAGACGGGGAACAAACCACGAGCCACAAAAGCGACCATAACAAAAATTTTTTCATAAAAATTATATTTAATGATTAAATTGGTTATACTCTAACTTTCAGGGAAAGCGGGTCGATCTCCACTCTGATTTCCTTGCCCATTTGCAATGGGTCTCCATCGATATGGAACTCACCCTCCTCATCGCGGATGAGTGTCACCTCCTTCGCCTTCAGGGCGGTCACATGGCGGCTTTTGTCGAACGTGCCCAAGAAGAGCCTCATCGCCAGACCTAATGCGGAATACACGGGGAATTTACCCAAGACGCATATATCCATGAGTCCGTCACGCACACTTGCATGTGGGGCGATGTAAGCCATGTTACCCCATTGCGCCGCATTGGCGAAGGTGACAAGGAACGCTTTTTTCTTCACGTTAGGGAACGAGGAACTTTCCAATTGGTAAACCCTCGGCTCGTACGTCTTATACTCCCGGAGGATAACCTTCAGGTAGGTGAGGAAGCCCCGCTTGCCCTCCTTGGAGAAGGTGTGGCTCACATGGGCGTCGAAACCCGTACCGCATGTGCAGAAGAATCGCTTGCCATTCGCCAAACCGCTGTCGACACTGCGCTCCTCGCCGTTCAGAATCTGTTCCAAAGCCTGCTTAGGATGCATGGAGTAGCCCAAGTGGCGGGCGAAGCCGTTGCCGGAACCGTAAGGGACGATCGCGAAGGCCGTGTCGGTATGTACAAGCGAGGAGGCCACCTCGTTCATCGTGCCGTCTCCACCACATGCCACCACAACATCATAGCCATCCGCCGCAAATTGGCTTGCCATCTCTTTCCCATGACCTGCGTATTGGGTTTCCGCAATTGTGACATCCCATCCCTCCGTGAAGGTCTGTTTGATCAAGTCAGGCAAATCCTTCTTGTCGCTCGTGCCGGAGATAGGATTGATGATAAAAGCAATTCTTTTTGGCATAAAAATACGTTTTAACATTGCAAAGTAACAAAATTATTTACGATATTTGCCACGCCTGTTGAATTTTAACGTTAACAATTATGAAAGAAGACTTGTTGCAGTATGCATGGCAGTACCGTCTCTACGACGTAAGCCGCCTTCTCACCGTGGATGGTGAACCAATCTCTGTGATCAATGTGGGGGATTTGAACCGGGACGCCGGGCCTGATTTCTTCAACGTGAAGGTGAAGATAGGCGGGACGATCTGGGCCGGAAACGTGGAGGTCCATGTCACCGCATCCGACTGGTATAAGCACCACCATGACGAGGACCCTCGCTACGATTCGGTGGTCCTGCATGTCGTGGAACGCTCCGACATGCGCATCCGGCGCGCCAACGGAGACGTCATCCCCCAGTTGGAGCTGCGGCTCGACGAGGCCACGCTCGCCAAATACGAGGACTTCAGAAGACCCCACCAATGGATCCACTGCGAAAAGCATTGGGAGCGGGTCACCCATGAGTTCCTCCAACTACAACTCTGCAGGATGTCGCATCTACGGCTGAGCCGCAAGACGGAGGAGATCTTCGCCCTCCTGGAACAGAGCCGCAACAATTGGTCGGAGGTCCTCTACCGCCTGCTCGCCAAGAGCTTCGGCATGCACACCAATGCGCAACCCTTCGACCAACTGGCTCAATCCTTGCCCATCCCCTGCTTGGCGAAGCACAAGGACCATGCGGAGCAGGTCGAGGCGCTCTTCTTCGGGCAAGCGGGACTGCTGGAAGAGGCTCCGTCGGACGATTACGAGGCTCTCCTGCAGCGGGAATACAACTTCCTCCGCCATAAGTTCGGACTGACCCCCATCGACCCTTCGCTGTGGAAGTTCGCGCGGATGCGCCCCAACAACTCGCCCTACGTGCGTATCGCACAGTTCGCCGCATTGGTGCACCGCTCCAACAATCTATTTTCCATGGTATTAGAGAATATGCGACTGGTAGAGATCCGGCAAGCGCTACGGGCTGACCTCTCCGCGTATTGGCACACCCACACGAGGTTCGGCGCTATTTCCCCCTATTCCACCAAAAGGATGTCGGACGCCACGCTGGACCTGCTCATCATCAACGCGGTCTGCCCCATCCTCTATGCTTATGCCATCCGGAAGGAGGACGAGACGATACAGGAGCGCATCATGTCGCTGCTGGAGCAGATGCCCACAGAGAAGAACCACACCATCGAAGGGTGGAAAAGGTTCGGGGTATGTGCGGAGAACGCCTTCCAGAGCCAAGCCCTCATCGAATTGAAGACCCAGTATTGCGACACGCGCAAATGCCTGCAATGCAGCATCGGACACAAGCTGCTTGCAAAGAAGTGCGGGGGAGAATGAGCGCGAGGGGCAACCGACAACCGGATGTCCCTCGCTATATTATTTCACATAAAAACTGCTTTTAAATATCCACCTTGACGCTTGCCTCTCCGAACTTAACGATATAGGCGCCTTTCTGTGGTACGGTAATTATCTCAATTTCAGATTTTACAGATTGTCTTGCCACAAGCTTGCCAGTAAGGTCATAAACCTCGACCACATCCTTCGCACCCTGAACATAAATCGTAAGGCCGGAGGTCCACACTCCACATCCAATACCAGCACCATTATCCTTCGTGCCCACATCTTCACAGACCTTTCCTCTCAGCGTCACTGAATCTTTCGCTAGACAACCAGATTCGTCTGTTACGACCACTTGTACTTGGAGAACCGTATCCGTCATTAGAACAACTACGGATGAATTGTTACGAGAGGCCGTTGTTATAACACTCCATGTCACATCGCCTGAGAAATCCCCATCCACTCCAACGACGGAGAGTCTTGTTTCTTTATTCAGACAAACCTCCTCCTCACATTCAATCCGTATTTTAGGGGCTGCGACCCCATACACAGTCAATGAATCCGTGTATAGACAGCCAAGGTTATCCTGCAACGATACGCGGATAGTCTGGTCTCCCTCTTTGATTATCCGCTCAATACTCCTGGATGTTTCTCCCGTATTCCATTGGACACTCATGGCATCCACTCCCTCAACGGAGAATTCCTTCCTCGACCCCGCACATGCCGTATCCACACCGACGATCCGAGGAGTCGGGAAGTCAGGTACCGTTATATTCTTCTTAATCGAATGCTCACATCCCTTTCCCGTATTAACGGTTAAGCTAACAGTATAGATTCCCGGCTGCGCATACACCGTCGTCGGTTCTATTTGCTTGGAAGTCTTACCATTGCCGAAGTCCCAAGTATACCCCGTCACCAAATCACCAGACACTTGCGCATCAACATTTTCAAACAGAACCATTCCCACACATTCGTTCTCGTAGTCGAAGTCCAAACGGAAATCGGGCTCCTCCATCTGGGTTGTCAACGTCAACGTAAGCGAGTTGTCCGCACTGGTCAATTTACAACTATAGACCGCCTCATAATTCTTCACGTCATCAGGAATAATCGCCACGGCAGGATTCTCCGGGTCCACAGCGACCGACACACCATCCGAGCGGGACCATTCATACGAGGAAAAACCCTCAGGGGCTATAATCTCGGCATTCTTTCCTGCACAATCACTCACCTTCAACTCCGGCTTCTTGGCTTCCGCCCAGAAGTAGCCATATGCGTTGTGAGAACCTGCAGTTACTACAACATCCACATCCTTTTCCTGATATTTCAAACAAGTATGGGTAATGATTTCAATCCGCACCTCCTGCCCGATATGGTCGGTCAGATCAATATTGCCATACGTCCAACGGCGGAAAGCATAATCATTAATCGAATTAACAGGAGCTTTTGTCCTAGGACATTTTGGGTTTTCTTGATCAGCCACCCGTTCAAATTTGCTATCGATAGCACTGAATTCCCCAGAAGGAAGCGGATCGTACGTTCCGTCCGCATTCAAATAAGAAACGGTGATCATAAAGTTTGGACGCTGTTCTTTAGTGTGTCCATCCGAAAGGCGATTAGGATTAAGATCCGGGTCGAACATAACAACCGCATAACGATAAGTGAGCAATGACGTGTTCTCCGTCACCTTAAACCGATAGACCAAGCGTTCCGCATCCGCAACTTTCTGGGAAGTGGCATTATGATACATGTAATCACCTACCCTAACCGTCATTTTTCCATCAGGGTTCGTCAGGAAATCCCAACAAGCGATATTAGGTTCCTGTGAATCACTATTCCCATTCACAAGAGTGATTCTGTCCGTTTCCTCGACCTCCACCCACTCTTGATACTTGTATGTGCTGTCCGTTTCGTCCAAATAATATCCGCCGATGTATTGCTCCCAATGCGCCAGACTACCCTCCTCCAGATTCAGGTTCGGAGCACCGACATTCAGTCCATCTTCAACCGCTGTTTCTTCTTCAGCGTATACATTGCCAGTTCCAAGGAGAACAGCTACCATTAAGAATAGTGAGTAAAATTTTCTTCTCATATTTCAATCATTTTGTTAAAAAAAACCATTTATTTTTCAGCAACCGCACAAGCGTACCATCAGTTGATTGATGAAAAAGACAATCCATTTCCAACTATTATACAAAGATATACACATCGACGGAATTAGCAAAATATTGCCCATTATAATTATAAAATTTTAACAATAATCAAACGGAGGAAGGGGTGAAACCCATACATAAAAAATGTTTTCTTCATGGTATTAATAAATAATTTAAAGTCAAATGATTAAAAATTCAAACGGAAAATTGTGAATGGCAAAACAAATAGTCGGATGATATATAAAAAAACATTATTTTTGTAAAAGAATTAGGGGATTTGTCCTTTTTGGGGGGTAGAATGAACAACTTGATTCGTCGGACAAATTCCATACCATGAATGAATTTCAGAATTAATGTTAAGGCTTATGATAAAGAAACTAACATTGCTGGTTGCGCTATTGTGCGTCCATGCTCTTGCATCTGCAGTCAATTACCTCACCTTCACCGCGGAGGAGGAGAACTCCTCGTTCGGGATCGAGACCGTGGGAGATGTGACGCCGGACATCCAATACTCGTTAGATGACGGGCAGACGTGGGTGCAGCTTGGCGTGGGCGATGCCGTCACCTTGAAGCAGGTGGGCGACAAAGCGTTGCTGAGGGGAAACCATCCGGATGGTTTCTCCCATAGCCCAAATCGTTACACCAATTTCACCATGACGGGTTCCATCGCCGCGAGTGGAAGCGTGATGAGTCTGATTACGGACGAAGGGGAGTGCGAAAAGATTCCGAGCGGGTATTGTTTCTACCAACTCTTTCAGGATTGCGCCAGCCTGACGCAGGCACCGGAGCTCCCCGCCACAGAGTTGGCGGCAAGATGTTACATGTCCATGTTCTGGAACTGCACCCGTCTGACGCAGGCGCCGGCTCTTCCTGCCACTAAGATGGTTACGTCATGTTACGATGGCATATTTATGGGTTGCACCGCTCTGACGCAAGCGCCTGAGCTGCCTGCCATGGAACTCTCTGACGGCTGCTATGGAGGAATGTTCGATGGTTGCACCGCTCTGACGAAGGCGCCCGAACTGCCCGCTACGGAACTGCCCATCTATTGCTACGTGCTGATGTTCACCGGTTGCACCAGCCTGACGCAAGCGCCTGAACTGCCCGCCACGGAGTTGTCGGAGGGTTGCTACTACGGGATGTTCAATGGATGCGCCAGCCTGACGCAGGCTCCTGAACTGCACAATACGGACGTGCGGGCCGACTCCTGCTGCAACAGGATGTTCGGTGGTTGCAGTAACCTTTCGCTGATTAAGGTGAACTTCACGGAATGGACACGATGGACGAGAGTTTGGGTCTCGGGTGTCGCTCCGACGGGCACCTTTGTTTGTCCAAAATCATTGGCTGAGGAGTATGGTGAGAATAGGATCCCGGAGGGTTGGAAGATGGTGGATCTTGATGAGTGGACCTCCACGCAGAGTGTCGATGCGGCGCATTGCGATATCTGGGCGGAAGGCCTCTCCCTCTTCGTGCGTGGCACCGAGGGCCGCATCGAGGTCTATGACCTCAACGGCAGACTGGTGCGTAGTGCTGAGGGCAAAGAGCATGAGACCGTTCGTTTCGTCTTGCCTGGTAAGGGAACGTATGTTGTTAAGACGGAAACGAAGAGCGTGAAAATTATGAATTAAGAAACGTCAGTTCGACGAAGTCAATTATGAAACGATAGTTCGACGTAGTCAATTTTGAATTGGGGAGGGACGTGCGTATCCTTGCATGTTGCGTATATCCCAGCCCTGAAGGGGCGAAACATATATAGCCTGGGGCAACGCCCTAGGGTAATTAAGAAATGATAGTTCGACGTAGTCAATTTTGAATCGGGGGGGGGAGTGCGTATCCCTACACGATGCGCACAATCATTTTTGTTTTTCTTACCCTTTTCATTATTTTTGCACAGATTCAAAAAATCCGTCGGAGATGATTTTAGGCGTTGTACAGCCATTCCCTTCAGACAATACTCTCCGGCGAGGACAACTTTTTAGATTATTCAAGGCCCATGTTAAAGAAAAACACACTTCTTTTGATGCTGCTATGCGTCTTCTGTTCCGCCTCCGCCGCGAACTTCCTCACATTCACCGCGGAAGAGAACGGATCTTCCTTCGAAATCGTATGCAAGGGTGATTGTAACCCGGACTTGCACATCTCTATGGATGGAGGGAAACGTTGGACTTTTCTTGCGGAAGGTGATGTTATCACCATGGGAAAGGGCGACAAGGTCCTATTGAAGGGAAATAACCCGTTGGGCATCTCCAAAGATTGGTACAACTACATGCGTTTCGTCATGACTGGCTCCATCGCCGCCAGCGGTAGCGTGATGAGCCTCATCGATGGGAAGGGAGAGAACAAGGTGGTCCCGAACGATTACTGCTTCTGCAAACTGTTCGAGAGGTGCACCAGCCTGACGCAGGCGCCTGAACTGCCCGCCACGGGTCTCACCACGAATTGCTATTCGCACATGTTCTATGGTTGCACGGGCCTTACCCAAGCCCCTGCCTTGCCTGCCCTGAGGCTGGCGAATGGATGCTACTACGAGATGTTTGCCAAGTGCGCCAACCTGACCCAGGCGCCCGCGCTCTCCGCCACGATATTGGCCACCGATTGCTGCCGCAGCATGTTCGCCGGCTGTACCCACCTGACGCAAGCGCCCGCACTGCCCGCCACGCAATTGGCAGAGGAGTGCTATGCCCAAATGTTCGACAGTTGCACCAGCCTGACCCAGGCGCCGGAACTACCTGCCACGAAGTTGGCGATGGCCTGCTACCGAGGAATGTTTTCCTCCTGCCTCAATCTGACGCAGGCCCCTGAGCTCCCCGCCAAGTCGTTGGCATTGGCTTGTTACCATGAGATGTTCTATAACTGCATTGGTTTGAAACAAGCGCCCGCACTGCCCGCCACGGAGTTGTCCGGCGGATGCTATGAGGCGATGTTCGCCCTTTGCCTCAACCTCACGCAAGCGCCCGAGCTCCCCGCCACAGGCTTGGCTATGGAGTGCTATGAACACATGTTTTCCAAGTGCACCAGTCTGACGCAGGCACCCGCACTGCCCGCCACGTCGCTGACCGAGAAGTGCTACGCCGGCATGTTCTCCTACTGCACCAACCTGACCCAGGCGCCCGAACTCCCCGCCACAAGGCTGGCCACGGACTGCTACAAAGGTATGTTCGTCGATTGCGCCAACCTATCCCAAGCGCCCCATCTGCCCGCTCCCACGCTGGTGAAGGGTTGCTACATGGAGATGTTCTCCCACTGCACTAAACTATCCTCCATCACGGTGAACTTCACGGACTGGGGCATGCAATTCGGTAATGGGGATGACGCAAGAAACTGGAACACAGAGGGTTGGCTCTCCGGCATCTCCCCTAACGGCACATTCATCTGTCCCAAAGTCCTTCCGAAGGAATTCAGCGACAACAAGATACCCGAGAATTGGAAAGTGGAACGCGCAAAAAAATAATTAATTGACTACGTTGAACTAAAGTCTCATAATTCAAAATTATCTTGGTGTATGAAAAAATAATCGTTTCCCTTTTGTTTGTTGGATCGGCACCAAAATTTCTATTCCTCGGAGACAAAATGGATTCTCCCATGTATAGAGTGGAAGGTTTTGTGGCTATATACCTCGCTTTGGCTTTTTCTTTCATTCCGGCTATTGCGCTCTCATTGATTTTGGACTCGAAAGATACGTTTTACAAGGCATACTTTATTTTATTGATAATCATGCTATTGATCTTACTTTGGAAAGTGTTGGCGATTAAAGATAGCACAATACAAGCTTATTTTTATAAGATTAATAGGATGTCAAAGGCAAAAGCGCTTTGTTTATTTGCCGCGGTATTTATCTCACAATTTTTTTTCTTGTTATTCCCTTGTTTTCTGGCTAAAAGTATTCTGATATGATCGATCGGATCTTGTGAAGTATAAGGGAAAATTGAGTTGGGCGGCGGGTGTGTTACTCTTAGTAAAATCATATTTGCAGCTATTTTTATCAAAAACTATCAATTCAATCAATTTTTATTATATTTGCGGAGGGTAAATGTTCGACGTTGGTTTTTTATAAGGGTGATATATAGAACAACAAATTGATGTCGGATAGACTCTTCTTTGTAAAAAAATGTCTTTAGATTAAATTTTAATGCCTATGGGAAAGAAGATTACTTCAATTATTGCGTTATTGTGTGCGTATTGTACCGTATTTGCGGCCAATTACCTCACCTTTACGGCCGAGGAGGATAGTTCGTCCGTTAGAATATACGAGGACGCTCTGGATGATTCTCATGTGAATATCCAATACTCTTTGGATGACGGACAGACATGGAAAGATCTTGTATATTATCGTGACACGGTGGTTTTGGCAAAGAAAGGTGACAAGGTATTGCTAAAGGGCAATAATCCCGATGGAGTCATTCCGGTGTGGGGCGATTTTCGTTTCCTCATGACCGGTTCCATTGCCGCCAGCGGTAGTGTGCTGAGTTTGATAAGCGAGACGGAAGAGGACGTGAAGCCAGAAGCGGTCAATTTCCGTGGAATGTTCTTGGATTGCACTAGTTTGACCAAAGCACCGGAGCTCCCCGCCACGCAGTTGACCAAAGAAGAGTGCTATAGAGAAATGTTTTCAGGCTGTACTCGTCTGACCGAGGCCCCTGCTCTTCCCGCCACGCAGTTGTCCGAACGCTGTTACACGTCGATGTTCTCAAATTGTACCAGTCTGACTAAAGCACCGGAACTTCCCGCCACACAATTGGCTAGCGGCTGTTACTGGATAATGTTCGCGGGTTGCACCAGCTTGACTAAAGCGCCGGAGCTCCCCGCCACACAATTGGCTGTCGGCTGCTACAGGGCAATGTTCTATGGTTGCGCCGCTTTGACGAAGGCGCCCGAATTGCCCGCCACGGAGATGGCCGAAAGATGCTATCAGGATATGTTCTATGGTTGTACTAGTCTGACCGAAGCACCGGAGGAACTTCCTGCCACAATGTTGGCCAATAGTTGCTATGAAGAGATGTTCTATGGTTGCGCTAGTTTGGCTAAAGCTCCTGCTCTTCCTGCCACCCTTTTGGCCGAAGCGTGTTATTTCAATATGTTCAATGGGTGTGCCAGCCTAACCGAATCGCCTGTGCTTCCCGCCTCCGAGTTGGCAGGAAATTCCTATGCGGGGATGTTCTCAGGTTGTGTGAGACTGTCTCGGATAGAGGCTAACCTCGCTCGGACCACTCAATGGAGGAATGCGGATGATTGGGTTGCAGGTGTTGCTCCTACCGGCACGTTTATCTGCGAGAAAGGGGTAGATTTGGTATTCGGAAGGGACAATATACCGGTTGGCTGGACGGTGAAGTATACCGATGGGGAGGAGGCGCCAATCAATTGCCTCACCTTCAGCGGAAGCTATGGATGCACCATCAGTTACGTAAACGTGGGTGATAATAAACCTGACATCAGTTACTCTTTGGATAACGGTAAGACATGGAGCTTCCTCAGAGAGAGTAGAGTCATCGAATTGAAAGATCGGAAGATTATGTTGAAGGGATTGAACCCGGAGGGATTCAGCCATGAGAATAGCTATACCTACTTCGTCATGACGGGTGATGTCTCTGCCAGCGGAAGCGTGATGAGCCTCATCGACGGGACAGGAAACAGCAAGACGATCCCGAACGAATATTGCTTTAAACGTCTGTTCGCCGGTTGCACCAGCCTGGAGAAGGCGCCTATCCTCTCCGCGACGAATCTGTCGGCCGGGTGTTACTCGGAGATCTTCTCCGGTTGTACCAATTTGTCCAAAATAGAGGTCAACTTTTCCCAATGGTCGGGAACGGGCGATTGGGTTGTCGATGTCGACTCCTCAGGCACTTTCCTTTGCCCGGAAGCGTTGGCTGAGGAATTTGGCAAGGATAGGATACCTGCGGGTTGGAAGGTGAATTATGTCGTTGACGAAGATGCGCCGGCCAACTACCTCACCTTCACCGCCGAAGAGGATAACTCCGCCTTCGGCATCACAACATCAACTAGCAAACATGGCATTTTCTACTCTTCTGATGATGGCCAGACATGGACTCCTCTCGCAAACAACTCGTATGTCGCACTTGAAAAGAAGGGCGATAAGGTTCTGCTGAAAGGCGTAAACCCTAAAGGCCTTTGGGAGAGACCCGATGAATACCGGGACGACTATACCCGTTTTATCATGAAGGGCTCTATTGCCGCCAGCGGAAGCGTGATGAGCCTTATCGACGGGACAGGAAAAAGCAAGACGATCTCCGCCATTTATTGCTTCCGAGGTTTGTTTAAGGGTTGTACTGGATTGACGCAAGCGCCCGAGCTTCCTGCCACCCAGCTGGCGGAGGGATGCTATTCTGGGATGTTTGAGGGTTGTACCAGCCTGAAAAAGGCACCAACGTTCTCCGTCACCGAACTGGAAGCTGGATGCTACGAATTTATGTTCTCCGGCTGCACTGGTCTGACGGAGGTACCCGAGCTCCCTGCCACGAAGTTGGAGATAAGATGCTACGCTGGCATGTTCCGTGGTTGTACCGGTCTGACGCAGGCGCCTGTTCTTCCTGTCACAGATCTTGAACACGGATGTTACATGTATATGTTCTCCGGTTGCACTGGTCTGACGCAGGCGCCCGAGCTCCCTGCCACGAAGTTGGCGACAGATTGCTACGCTGGCATGTTCCGTGGTTGCACCGGGCTGACGCAAGCACCGGTTCTCCCCGCCACCAGCATTGCCATCGAATGTTACAATCAAATGTTTGATAGTTGTACCAACTTGACGCAAGCGCCCGCCCTTCGTGCCACGGATTTGGACGATGGATGTTATAGGTATATGTTCCGTAATTGTACCAGCCTGACGCAAGCGCCCGAACTTCCTGCCACTCATATGAATCATTTTTGCTACGAGCACATGTTTGACGGCTGCACCAGCCTGACGCAAGCGCCTGTCCTTCCTGCCAAGGAGTTGGACTATGGATGTTATGGGTCTATGTTCTCTGGCTGCACCAGTTTGACGCAAGCGCCCGCTCTTCGTGCCACGGATTTGGCCGAAAGATGTTATGAGTATATGTTCTCTGGCTGCACCAGCTTGACGCAAGCGCCTGCGCTTCCTGCCCTCCAACTGAGTGAAGCTTGCTACAGCCACATGTTCGCCGGTTGTACCAGCCTGACGCAAGCGCCTGTCCTTCGTGCCACGGAGGTGGCCGAAAGATGTTATGAGTATATGTTCTCTGGTTGCACCAGCTTGACGGAGGCGCCCGCACTTCCTGCCACCCAATTGGGTAGAACTTGCTACGACCACATGTTTGCGGGTTGCACCGGTCTGACGCAAGCGCCGAAACTTCCTGCCACGAAGTTGGCCGAAAAATGTTATGAGTATATGTTCTCTGACTGCACTAGCTTGACGGAGGCTCCCGCCCTTCCTTCCACTGGGTTGGCGAGTGGTTGCTGCGACCACATGTTCGCTGGTTGCACCAGTCTGAAGCAAGCGCCCGCCCTTCCTTCCATGGAGTTGGCCGATGGATGTTATAGGTATATGTTCTCTGGCTGCACCAACTTGACGCAGGCACCCGTACTTCCCGCTATCCGAATGCGTGAAGCTTGCTACGTCCACATGTTCGATGGTTGCACCAGTCTGACGCAAGCGCCCGCACTTCCTTCCACGGAGGTGGACTATAACTGCTATGAGTATATGTTCTCCGGTTGCACCAGTCTGACGCAGGCGCCCGCACTTCCTTCCACCATACTGAGTGAAAATTGCTACAGCCACATGTTCGATGGTTGCACCAGCCTGACGCAAGCGCCGGGACTTCCTGCCACGGGGATGGCCTACGGGTGTTATAGGGGAATGTTCTCTGGTTGTACCAGTCTGACGGAGGCGCCGGAAATCCTTGTTGAAGGTGCCGAAGATAGCTATACGGAGATGTTCATTGGTTGCACCAGTCTCTCTAAAATCAAGGTCAATTTTACCCGATGGGACAGCTATATGGGCGATAATATAAGCGATTGTGATTGTATTATGTTCGCGGGGTCCATGGAATCTTGGGTATATAATGTCGCCCCTACCGGCACCTTCATCTGCCCGGATGAGTTGAATATAGAGTATGGTGTGAATAGAATACCTGAAGGATGGGAGGTGGTCCAATTCAATAAATCGGGGACGGAGAATGTCACCGCATCGTCCTGCTCCGTCTGGACGGAAGACCACTCCATCTTCGTGCGTGGCGCTGTGGGTCGCATCGAGGTCTATGACCTCAATGGCAAACTGCTGCGTAGCGCACAGGGCAGGGAGAATGAGACCGTCCGCTTCGTTTTGCCTGACAAGGGAACGTACGTTGTTAAGACGGAAACGAAGAGCGTGAAAATTTTTAATTAAGAAACGTTAGTTCGACGAAGTCAATTGGGGCGGGATGTGCGTATCCTTGCATATTGCGTATATCCCAGCCCTGAAGGGGCGAAACATATATAGCCTGGGGCAACGCCCTATGGTAATTAAGAAACGATAGTTCGACGGAGTCAATTAAGAGTTGGGGCGTGCGGTTTGCATGCCCCTTTTTTAATTAAGAATTTTGAAACGATAGTTCGACGTAGTCAATTATGAATTAAGAATTAAGAAACGTCAGTTCGACGTAGTCAATTGGTGGGGCGAATTCTTACGAGTTGCGCACAACCCAGCCCTGAAAGGGCGTGACAGTATATAGCCTGGGGCAACGCCCTAGGGAATATGTTGGTTGTAAATCGTAAATCATCCAATATCATCACCGCAACGCCCCGATCGTCAGCAAACAGACGCCGCACAGGATGCCGCAGAGCAGTATTCCCTTCAGTTTCAGGTTCTTCTCCTTCAGCATGAGCGCGCCATAGAGGAACGGGACGACCGCCCCCGAACGACGGATGGTGGAGACGATGGAGATGAGCGCATTGTCCGAAGAGAGCGCCCAAAAGTATACGTAATCAGCCAAGATCAGGAAGACGGAGATGCCCACGATGCTCCACCGCCACTCGAACGGTGTGGTGTGCTTCCTCCGTGGATACCACAGGGCGAATAGGATGACGAGCATCAACAGGGCCTGGTACATCGTGCTGAAGACCTGCACGCCTACCCGGTCGAAGGAGCGCATCAGGTGCTTGTCGTACAACCCGCTCGCGGCGCCTAGGAGCGTGGCGAGGATGATGAGCCATATCCACTTGTTGCGCTTCCATGAGATGCCTTCCTTGAGCCCCGCCAACGAGAAGAGGTAGAAGGATACGATGGTGACGATGATGCCGGTCGCCTGCAGGGGCGTCAGCCGCTCCGCGAAGATGATGAAGGCGCCTATGACCGTCCAGACGGGTTGCGTCGCGCGGATGGGCGAGAAGATAGTGATCGGCACGTTCTTCATGCCGAAATAGGCGGATATCCAGGAGCCTAACACGATGGCCGACTTCAGGAAGATGCAGAGGTGGGCGTGGAGATCCATCTCGGGCACGTAGAACCAGGTGCCGGACACCTGCTCGGGCGCCACCTTCGAGGCGAACAGGAAGAACGAGAAGAACACCGCCGAGATGAATATGGAGGAGGCCAATACGGGTATCACCGCGTTCTCCTTCAGGGAACGTTTCTTGAAGACATCATAGATGCCTAACAAGATGGCCGATAGTAGTGCTAAAAAGACCCACACTGTAGCTAATTATGAATTAAGAATTAAGAATTAAGAATTAAGAATTATTACGGGAATTATAGGATGAGTTCGCCTTTGCCTTGACGGACGATGACGGGTTCGTCGCCGGTGCAGTCCACCACGGTGGAGGGGTCCAAGGTGCCGAATCCGCCATTGATCACCACGTCGGCTATGTTCTCATACCGTTCGTGGATCAGTTCGGGGTCGGTGAAGTACTCCAGTATCTCGTCGTCATCGTCGCGCACGGAGGTGGAGAGGATAGGGTTGCCCAAGCCCCTGACCAGCTCGCGGATGATGTTATTGTCCGGCACCCTGATACCCACCGTCTTCTTGTTGCGGAAGAGCTTCGGGAGGTTGCTGTTGCCGTTCAGGATGAAGGTGAAAGGTCCGGGAAGGTTCTTCTTCATCAGTTTGAAGGTATTATTGTCCACCTTCGCGTACTCGCTGATGTTGCTCAGGTCGTAGCAGATGAAGGAGAGGTTCGCCTTGCGCGGGTCGATGTTCTTGTAGCGGCAGATCTTCTCCACGGCTCTCGTGTTGAAGATGTCGCAGCCCAAACCGTAGATGGTGTCCGTCGGGTAGACGATGAGTCCGCCGTCGCGAAGGAACTGCACCACCTTCTCGATCTCCCGCTCGTTCGGGTTTTCAGGATAAATTCTAATTAGCATCGTATCAATTCTTTACTTCAATATTCAATTCGTATCATTAAGCCAAACAACCATACGGGTCATGGTAGGATATCCGTTGGGGACGGCCCTTCCCGTCCAGTTGCACGAAGGTATAGACTCCGGTCAGGATGACGCGTCGGTTCTCCCCGTCGGGGTCTGCTGTGGCGGTCAGCGCCAGCACCATCTTCACAGGTCCGAGGTCCAGCGGTTTCGCCACGACCTCGATGGTCTCACCCAGATAGGCAGGTTTATGGAAACGGATCTTGTCCGCCGCTGCCGTGCACATGGTCCGTTGTGTCAGCTCGACGGAGAGCTCATGCCCCACCTTGTCCATCCAAGCCATCACCTCCCCGCCGAAAAGCGTCTTGTTGATGTTCAGTTTGGACTCGTCCACCACGTAGCGGCGCATCCTTTCCTTCGCCATTAAATCTTCGATTGCCATATCTGCTTCATTTTTCGGGCGCAAAATTACAAAAAAATTGAAAATTAGGCGTTAAGGTTTTAAGAATTGATTGCATTTGTCCTCACGAACCTTCCCCCTACGTAACTACCCGCCGATATATTTTTTTTGTATCAAAAATGCCCTATCTTTGTTATGCTGTTTCCGCCGTGGATTGAACTGTTTCAGGACTTTAGATCTGTGAAACAGGGAGAGCATGGGGGAATAAGTGATGTTTTATGTGATTGTTAATCAGTTGAATGTAACATATAACCATGTCGCCTTCCCTTAGGGGCACATGAATGAATAGAAGCAGAATATGAGGAAAATATTACTAATCGTGCTATGTGCGTTTTATGCGTTGGGTCTATGTGCGGAGGGATCATCGGACCACTTCCTTTCACGAGGCCTGAAGTTTAAGACGGAGCGTTCCGCATTCGGTTTTCTTTGGTATACGGATCTGGAAAACAAAAAAAGTTATCTCTCTGTAACACACGCCCTTGCGTTTGATGTCGGCTACCAGCATGACGAACATTTCTACTATGGCGTGGGGGTAGAGTGCAGGCGTTGGCTGTATGATTTCTGCAACCCGCAACTCTCCTTGCCGATCTACGGTGAGGTCCGCATGAGCCTCTCCGACAAAAAGGTCTCTCCCTATTTCGGGCTGAAAGTGGGAGGCAGTGTCAACCTGATAGACCATGATTACGAGGATTATGATCTATTCCAGCGGGAGGGTGGCAGATGGTTCTATAAATATAACGAATACCAGGAAAAGCTGGGTGGCTTGTACATCAACCCTGAGGTGGGCGTTCGCTTCCGGACAGTCTGCATCGGATTCAGCATCCCGGTGATGGAGCAAATACGGAAGACTAAGATCTACGACAGCTATTCCCAGGTCACGCGCAAAGAGCGGGAAAAGAACATGACGACGAGCTTCAACCTCACCATCTCCCTGATCGCCAGTTTGAGTGATTAATTGCTTCGGGAGGGGTAAGGCTGGTGCGCCGGTTGACGGGAAAAGAAGCGTGATAAAAAATGATGATGTTTTTTCTCTCAGAAAAGGATATATAAAATTTTTTATTAAATTTGCGTGGATTGAGAGTTCCGTAAGGACACGATCCCCCTTTTAATTGATTAGGATTAATTATTTATAAACAAATATAGTTTAAAGTTAGCATGGCAAACTTAGATTTAAGCAAGTACGGCATCACTGGATCCACGGTGATCGCCCACAATCCATCCTACGAGGATCTTTTCAAAGAGGAAACAAAAGCCGGATTGAGCGGCTATGAGGTAGGACAAGTGACTGAACTCGGAGCAGTGAATGTGATGACAGGTATCTACACCGGTCGTTCTCCTAAGGATAAATACATCGTGATGGACAAGAACTCCAAGGACACTGTATGGTGGACTTCAGAGGAGTACAAGAACGATAACCACCCAATGAGCGAAGAGGTTTGGGCTAAGGTGAAGGAGATCGCGAAGAAGGAACTTTCCAACAAGCAACTTTATGTAGTGGACGCTTTCTGCGGTGCCAACAAGGCAACCCGCTTGGCTGTTCGTTTCATCGTGGAGGTGGCTTGGCAAGCTCACTTCGTGAAGAACATGTTCATCCAACCTACCGCTGAGGAGTTGGCTAACTTCGAGCCTAACTTCGTCATCTACAACGCTTCTAAGGCGAAGGTAGAGAACTACAAGGAATTGGGTCTGAACTCCGAGACTTGCGTTGCCTTCAACGTTACTTCCCGCGAGCAAGTGATCATCAACACTTGGTACGGCGGTGAGATGAAGAAGGGTATGTTCTCCATGCAGAACTACTACTTGCCATTGAAGGGCATCGCTTCCATGCACTGCTCCGCTAACTGCGACATGCAGGGCAAGAACACCGCTATCTTCTTCGGTCTCTCCGGTACAGGTAAGACTACCTTGTCAACTGACCCTAAGCGTCGCTTGATCGGTGACGACGAGCACGGATGNNNTGGGACGACGAGGGCGTGTTCAACCTCGAGGGCGGTTGCTACGCTAAGGTGATCGGTTTGAGCAAGGAGCACGAGCCAGACATCTACGGCGCTATCAAACGCAACGCTTTGTTGGAGAACGTTACGGTGGACAAGAACGGCAAGATCGACTTCAACGACAAGTCCGTTACTGAGAACACCCGTGTTTCTTATCCTATCAACCACATCAACAACATCCAGCCAGGATCATCCGCTCCTGCCGCTAAGAACGTTATCTTCTTGTCGGCTGACGCGTTCGGCGTGTTGCCTCCAGTATCCATCTTGACTCCTGAGCAGACTCAATACTACTTCTTGAGCGGTTTCACGGCTAAGTTGGCCGGAACGGAGCGTGGTATCACGGAGCCTACTCCAACCTTCTCCGCTTGTTTCGGACAGGCATTCTTGGAGTTGCACCCAACCAAATACGCTGAGGAGTTGGTGAAGAAGATGCAGAAGTCTGGCGCTAAGGCTTACTTGGTGAACACAGGATGGAACGGAACAGGCAAGCGTATCTCTATCCCTGATACCCGTGGTATCATCGACGCTATCTTGAACGGTGACATCTTGAAGGCTCCTACGAAGAAGATCCCTATGTTCGACTTCGAGGTTCCTACCGCATTGCCAGGCGTGAACCCAGCTATCTTGGATCCTCGCGACACTTACGCTAACGCTTCCGAGTGGGAGACGAAGGCGAAGGATTTGGCTTCACGCTTCCAAAAGAACTTCGTGAAGTACACTGGTAACGCAGCAGGTAAGGCTTTGGTTGCCGCTGGTCCTAAATTGTAATCAATTTTCTCTCAATAGAAGGGCACCTCGTGTGGGGTGCCCTTTTTGTTTTTTCAGGGCAGGGGATTATCGTTTGCTGTAGAGACGCAACATATTGCGTCTCAATCCACGGAGACGCAAAATCTTGCGTCTCTACAATGCAACACGACACGTCAAAAATGCAATGCATCACAACAATGTATTCCTATCAATACAATAAATCCATTTTTTTACGTTATGGATGTGATAATTGTATTTAAAATCCATCTGTTATGTCTGACAATAAATTCAAAGGAACCTATCGTATACCTTCCGCCCGTGCACAATGGCATGATTATGAGGGTGGCGAATATTTCGTAACGATCTGCACCCAAAACCATGGACATTTTTCGGGGAATTTGTAAATGATAAAATCGCAAATTCCCTATACGGTGCGTACGACCAAGCCCCATAGGGGCGTCATAACACAGGCAGGGGTGCTAACCCCTGTACGACGGATGGATGTGTGATGGAAACCCTGAAAGGGTGAAACGTGAATAGTTATGAGTTAAAAATTAGGAGTTAAGAATTAAAAGTTGATGGATGTATCCCTCCCTTCCGAAATTTGAAAAACAGAGGACTGTACAAGATGTACAACCCTCTGCCAAATTTACCTCATACAACAATATATTTGTATAACCATGAGTATCCAAGTTATTATTTGGGGTACCCAGTGAGTAAATTTAAAATTTTGAATAATTTTATTCATATTTTTAAATTTTTAAAATTAATATTTGGAGTTTCATCAACTCCGTTAATACTCTCTTGGCACCTTGGATCTCCAATAACAGCATCAATTATTTTTTTATTTCAAATAAAAATATAATCTTTGCCAAGATTAGTATGACATCTGGTGCCAGAACCAGGACATAAACGAAGGGGGATTGTAAGTGCGAATTACAGTTCCTCTTTCTTTATTTATTGTAAACTTAGTTGTACCATCATCCTCATCATCATCTTCTTTACCTTCATCTCCATCATCATCTAAACATCTTGTAACAACTTCATTAATAATAACTTACGTCCTGAAATCCAACGGCAAATATAGTTCATCTTGTGAAAAAAAAAAGGGTTTTGTTGGAAAATTTTGCGCATTGATATGCAAATAAAAATATGTTAAAAAAACAATATAAAGTTGCAGCAATCTCCAGACAAATAATATACCGCTAATATATCGCATATTCGTATAGTATATAAACAATTGCAATCTACAGAAATGAAATCGAAACATATAGGCAAATTAACATTCTTTAACTTCATATTCTCCAGTCCGAGAAATTTCTGATAGTTTCTCCCATACCAATATTGTTCCAATATTTTAGAATGTTTGTGAAAAATGCATTCGTTAGTATTATTCCGGTTGATTTTCTTATTTTTGCAACAGCATATTTGAATTGAATTACATATTAACAAAATACTAATGCGATGTCAGTCTTAAAACAGATATTATTAATTGTTTCTCTGTTTATATTCGTTGGAGGTGCTTATTCCCAAAACTTCAAGAAAATAAAAAAAGCCGGAATCGAATATCAGAATGATGTTTCAAAGTCAGAAGAAATTATGGCTGATGATAACGAATTTAATAGGGTAAGAATATGTTTTGGGAGTAGTAATGATGGTCATTATAGTATAATTGCGTTTTATCATAGAGGATACTACTATAATGAAATATGGGGTGCTATTAATGGAAGTTATTCTGTGGCTGTATATAGTACAAAAATAGAATCTTCTCATCCAATAGATGCTACGCACTTTAATTATGCAACCTTCCCCAACAAAGAGTTAATTTCTTTTTGTAAAAAGTATGACATAAAAAAACTATATTTTTATAAATCTCCTTCTAGAGATGGGGAAAGATTAAATACATTCAAATTGAATGAATTATAAAAAGAATTTAAACTTCGTTTTGACAAATTAAAAATTTATGAATAACGATAATGGTTGTGGATGTGGAATCCTATGTATAATTTTAGTAGGCGTTTCCATTATTATTTATAATAATCATACTTCCAAGAGTACTACTCAGACCACTACGCCAACTTATTTTGGATCTTCATCATCTAATGCATTTGATATAATATCCACAGAACACAAAGATATCTATGATATACTCCATGCTGAACCTAGGGAAAAAGTAGTAACAAGAAAAGCTACCCCTGATGCCTATAGCGAAGGGTATGATGAGGGATATGAGCAAGGGGAATATGATGGAAGGCATGGATATACTCACGGATATGGTTATGATGATTCTAATCGCTATCACGACTATTTTGAAACAAAATACCAAGAAGGTTATTCAGATGGTTATAATGATGGCTATTCGGAAAGCTATTCTGATATCAAGGAAAACGAGCAAGAAGATGAAGATGATTGGTAATTATGCCGAATCATGTGCATTTGATTATATTCATTGGTAATAATGAATACAATGCGGTTCCGGTACACCGTAGAGACGCAATGCATTGCGTCTCCCCATGCAAAGACGCAAAGCATTGCGTCTCTACCTGCGGAAATGCGGTTCGTTATGAATTTGCGCAAAACGGTCTTTCCCCTCAATCCAAAAACCTGTCATCTATTGTGCGGGGAATAAAAATCGGGACCACCGTCTATGCGCGCAGAAACAACCTCCCATTCGCCTGGCAGGCACGGTTCCATGACCGTATCATTCGTGATCAAGAGGAAATGAACCGTATCGCGGAATATATTGAAAACAATGTGGCACGATGGGAATATGACGGAATGAATCGGGGGGCGCTGCGGAGAAAATATGCATCCATATTATCCGGAAAGAATAAATATATACTATATTTGTCTCAGGCGATGGAAAAAGAAGTCCAATGCCCCCTTTCCGTTAGCATCAAGGAATAATTAGGCGTACTACGCTCTTTCCTCATGCTGGCGGGGAATCCGAACATTTGTTGAAAATATAATTTGAATGCATCATGAAAAAGAAATTGTTGCTTTTATCATTTATGGCAGGGCCACTCTTAGTGTACTCGGCCGACCAGGAAAAGGAAATTGCCCCACCTGTCCAGACGAAGATTAAGATAGCGGAACCCCGACAGATTATGGATGAGGAAGAGGATGAAGAAGAGAGTAATCAAGTTCATGTGGTAGTCGAGAAGAAGGCCGAGTTTCCTGGAGGTCATAAAAAGCTAATGGAATATCTCAAGGAAAACATAAAATACCCGGAGCAAGCCTTGGCTAAATCAATCGTAGGCAGGGTATTCGTGAAGTTCACAATAAAGAAGGATGGTTCCATCGATGACATTAAGGTAATAAGAAGTGCCGATCCCCTACTGGACGAAGAGGCCATCAGGGTGGTGAAGAATATGCCTAATTGGATTCCGGCACAAATGCGGGGGAAAGACGTGAGCTCAACCTATACGCTACCTATACTGTTCAACATAAGGTCAGAAGGCGGAACCGACAAAAAATAACGGACGAAGCCATGTGTGATCGGTCAGATGACGGATCGCACCATGTGACAATAAAAAGGGCGGCGCCATCACGGATGTGAGGGCGCCGCCCGATGTTCTTTCAGAGCTGCGACTACGAGGCGGGGGTCAAGCCTCTTCGTTCTCGTGAATCGTTTCAGACTCCTCTGTCAGGTCCACCTCGTTGCCTTTCCCGTCGTAAAAACGGTACTGAAGGAACGCGAAGTTTTGTGACGGAATCAACTTGAAGGAGCAATGGTACTTCCTGCTCCATTTGGACTTCAGCGTGAAGAACGGAAGGCCTTTGTTGATGTAAGCCGCCACGTAAGGGTGGACGTAAAGCTTGAAACTCTTGACATGCAAGATGTTTACAAGATAATCTATCTTACTTTCCAGTGTGTCCACAAATAAGATAGAGGGTTGGGAAACTCCTTTTCCCATGCACGTCGGACAAACCTCCTCCGTGTCGATGTGCATCTCAGGACGCACACGTTGACGTGTAATTTGCATTAGACCGAACTTGCTGAGTTGCAAGATGTTATGTCTTGCGCGGTCATTCTGCATATTCGCCTTCATTCTGTCGTAAAGGGCTTGACGGTTCTCCGCCTTGGTCATGTCGATGAAGTCGACCACGATGATACCTCCCAAGTCGCGCAGCCTCAGCTGTCTGGCCAATTCGTCGGCAGCCGCGAGATTCACCTCGATGGCGTTCGCTTCCTGGTCGTTCCCGGCCTTCGATTTGTTGCCGCTGTTGACGTCCACGACGTGCATCGCTTCCGTCTTCTCGATGATGAGGTAAGCCCCGTTTTTGAAGGAGACGATTCTACCGAAAAGCGACTTCAGTTGCTTCGTGACGGAGAAATGGTCGAAAATAGGGGTGTCGTCCGTGTACAATTTGACGATGTTCCTCTTCTCTGGCGCGATTTCGCCCACATACTCCAGCACCTCGTTGTAGACAACCTTGTCGTTCACGTAGATGTTTTCGAACGAAGGGTTGAAGATGTCGCGGAGGATGGAGACGGTGCGTCCGAACTCCTCATAAATCAGCTTAGGCAGTTTACCCTCGCTGCTCATCTTTGCCACGCTGGCCTCCCAACGTTGCACGAGCGTCTGAATCTCCGCGTTCACGTCTTCCACAGACTTGCCTTCCGCCACGGTGCGCACGATGACGCCGAAGTTCTTGGGCTTCACGCTCCTGACAATCTGTTTGATACGGTTCCGTTCTTCGTTCGATTTGATTTTCTGGGAAACGAACACCTTGTCCGCCCCCGGGATAAGCACCAGAAATCTTCCTGCGATGGATATCTCCGCCGTCAGTCTCGGACCTTTGGTGGAGATTGGCTCCTTGGCGATTTGCACGAGTACCTCCTGCCCTTGGGTGAGCAGGTCCGTGATTTTCCCGCCTTTCTGGATTTCCTTCTGGATCTGATAGCGAGAGAGGGTGAGACCCTTCTTCTTCCCGCTCAGGGCATCCTTCATGAACGAATTCAACGTCAGGAAGTGTGGTCCTAAGTCTTGGTAATGCAGGAAGGCGCCCTTCTCGTAGCCCACGTCAACGAATGCCGCATTGAGTCCTGGCATCAGCTTCTTCACCTTGGCGAGGTATATGTCGCCGACGGAGAATTTGCTGTCCCGTCTATCCTTGTTCACCTCAACCAACTTCTTGTCGTCTAGTTGGGCGATGGATATTTCCGACGCTTGAACGTCAATAACTAATTCGCTACTCATAACTTAAATTTTTTAAAACATAAAAAAGAACAAACTTAAGTTACTTGCCTTAAGTTTGTTCTTTCGTCTCTTTTCGCAACTAAGACCGTTATTTCTTCTTATGACGATTCTTCTTCAGTCTCTTTTTGCGCTTGTGAGTGGACATTTTATGTCTCTTTCTCTTCTTTCCGCTTGGCATGATCGTTAAATTTAAAAATTACTAATATCTATTTGATTATTTCTTCTTCGTACCTTTTACCTCTGTCTTCTTCACGTCGTTCATGAAGGTCTTCGCTGGCTTGAATGCCGGAATATTGTGTGCAGGAATTATAATCGATGTCTTCTTTGAAATGTTTCTGGCGGTCTTCTCTGCTCTCGCTTTTACGATGAAAGACCCGAAACCCCTCAAATATACATCCTCACTCTTGGATAAAGAACGCTTCACCTCACGCATGAAAGATTCTACCACTTTCAATACATCTTCTCTTTCAATTCCTGTTGTCCTTGAAATTTCGTTAACGATATCTGCTTTAGTCATCTCAAATACTTTGTTTATAATAACGTACTTAATCTTAATTTCAGGTTGCAAATATACTCATTTTCACTGATTAAAAAAAACATAATGATTTTTTTTTCTGATAATAATTGTGGCACTTCCCTTCGGGACCGATTCGAATGGATTACGCACGCGTTGGCGTTGCCTCCTCGTTTGTGCCGTATCGTACGCTTGGGTTGTCGGCAACCTTGCGTTTCTCGTGGGCGTCGGGGCATAATGCTTGCGCTTCTACCGCTTTATGTCGAATTGGTTGTATATAAAATAAAAAAGAGTAAATTCGCGAACGTGAATAGGTCAACGTATGTCTATGTCAATGATTGAAATTAAAAAAGTCGAGAACAAGAAGGATCTGAAGACCTTCATCCGTTTCCCGGAAGAGTTGTATAAAGGCAATGCTTATTGGGTCCCGCCGTTGGAATTCGACGAGATGAATGTGTTGAGGAAGGATGTGAACCCCGCGTTTGACCACTGCGAGGCGGAATATTGGTTGGCTTATAAGGATGGTGTGCTGGCTGGTAGAGTAGCTGGCATCATCAACAAGGTCGCCAACGAGAAGTGGGGTGATAAGGTCCGCTTCGGATGGCTGGACTTCATCGAGGACATCGACGTGCTCCGCGCGCTGATCGACACTGTCATTGAATGGGGCGCCTCCAAGGGTATGAAAGTGATCCAAGGTCCGCTCGGCTTTAACGACATGGACAAGGAGGGCCTGCTGGTCGACGGATTCGACAAGCTCCCTACCATCGCCAACATATACAACTACCCTTACTACCCGACCATGCTGGAGCAACTGGGCTTCAACAAGGACGAGGACTGGGTGCAGTACCGCATCAAGGTGGCGGAGATACCCGAAAAGGTGAAGGCCGTCAGCGAAGGTATCGCCCAACGCTACAACGTGAGGGCGGTCTTCTTCGACAAGAAGAAGGACCTGAAAAAGTACGGGAAGGCTATGTTCCACGTGCTGAACGAGGCGTTCAAGGACCTCTATGGCTACGCGACGCTTTCGGACAAGGAGATCGATTCGCTGATTAAGACCTATTTTAGCTTTGTCGACCCTAAATATGTGTGCTTCGTGCTGGACGAACACGACGACGTGGTGGCCTTCGGTGTGAGCATGCCGACGCTCTCCAAGGCGTTCCAAAAAGCAAAAGGGAAGGTTTTGCCGCTCGGTTTCTATCATATTCTCAAGGCGTTACACGAGAATGACACCATCGACTTGTACCTGAACGGGGTACATCCCGATTGGCAGAAACGGGGCATCCATGCGTTGTACTATACGAAGATGACGCAGGCCTACATCGACAACGGCTTCAAATATGCAATCACAAACCCTCAGTTGGAGAGCAACACCAATGCGGTGCGCATCTGGCGCAATTACGAGCAGGAGCCGTACATCCGTCGCCGTTGCTATTCGAAGGAGATGCCACAACAATAAATATTACTTATGGATTATACGAAAGGAGCGTTAGCCGCTCTTCAGAACGATAAATTCGTGCAATACATCGGCGTGGAGTTGTTGAGCGCGGAGGAGGGACACGCAACCGGACGGATGGAGATCAAAGAGCACCATCTGAACGGCGTGGGCTCGGTGCAGGGCGGTGCCCTCTATACTTTGGCGGACTTCGTCGTGGCGGCCGCCGCGAACTCGAGGGGGAAGACGGCGGTTTCGCTGGATGGACACATCGATTACATAAAGGCGGTCTCCTCTGGCGTCCTCACCGTGGAGGCGAAGGAGATCTCCCTCAAACGCACCATCGCCATCTATATGGCGGAAATCAGGAACGAGGAGGGTGCGTTGGTAGCCTCCTACCAAGCTAAAATGTTCAGGAAAGAATAGGAATGATTAGGTTTCGTCACATATTAGTGTTTTTGTTTTGCCTCCTTCTCATGGGGGGGTGCGACTTCTTCGGTGAAGATGTCTCCGCAGACACCGACCTTACTGAGGAGAAACCTCTGGACGAACCTGGTAAGGGCAACCGCCCCAAGAGACGGTGGAGCCAGATGTATTCCTTGAAAAAAAGCCGTTTCCTGCGCGACCCGAATAAGATGCACATCGCGGCTGGCAAGGAGATGGGGCTCTATCCTCCTTATAGGAAAAATGCGGACTTCCTCGCCGAGAGGGACTCCTTAGTGGAATGCGGGGCTTTGGTCTATGTGCCGGACTCCACCTACTACGTGAAGAAAACGGCAAAATATTCCTACCCTTACCTGACGCCTGAGGCGTTTAAGGTCCTCAATGAGCTGTGCGAGCGTTTCCAACAGAAGTTGAAAGAGAGGAGACAGCCGGCTTATTCGTTGTATCTGACCTCCGCCTTGCGCACGGAGGAGAGCCAGAAACGTCTGCGCAGGGGAAATAAAAACGCCACGAGGGACACTACCAGCCACCTCTACGGCGCATCGTTCGACATCTCCTATTGGGAATTCCTCCGCAACTCGAACAGACGGGCTTATAGCTACAGACACATCCAGAACATACTTACTAAGACTGTGAGCGAGATGAGAAACGAGAACCGCTTCCTTGTCATCAAGGAGAACGGTCAGTTCTGCTTCCATATCACCGTGGTTCAATAGAATAGGAGGAACGGTCATGTTCGTCAAGACGGATGCTATCGTTTTAAGCCATAAGAAGATACGGGACAATGCCGCCCTGCTGACACTTTATACGGAGGAGATGGGGCGTGCCTCGTTCCTGCTTTATGGGGCGGGAAGCAAACGGGGCGGGAAGGGCTACTCTTTGCTTCATCCGCTCTCCTTGTTGTCGGTGGAGGCGACCGTCAAGGAGGGACAGGACCTCAATGTCATCAAAGAGATAAAATGCATCTACCCCTTGCTCGACGCTGTATCCAACCCCTACAAAAGCAGCATCCTATTCTTTTTGGCGGAGATGCTGACGAACGTGTTGCGCACCAACGAGTCGGACAAACTGCTCTTCCAATTCCTTCAGGAGTCGGTGCGATGCCTCAACGGTCTGGAACGAGGCGTATGCAATTTCCACATCGCCTTCCTCGTCCGCTTGGCATCCCTCATGGGTTTCAGCCCCAATGTGTGTGACTTGTCTGACGCCCGTTTCTTCGACCTTAGGCAAGGCGAATATACCGACCAGCGACCGGAACACAAGGAGTTCGTCGGCGACAGGGAGGCGCAGTTCCTACGTGTGCTCTGTAGGATGAACTACCGGAACCTCTCCTGCTTCCGCTTCACCCAAAGAGAGCGGAATGAACTGCTGGAACAAATCATTAGTTACTACCGAATCCACCTGCAGGATTTTAGGGACCTGAAGACGTTGGATGTCCTGCGGGAGGTGTTTGACTGAATCATGCGGCACGATCCCATGTGTCTCTTAGGAGGGAAATGAGTAATCGTTCCCCTTTTTAGCGTCATAAAATCATCGTTGTTAATAATTCAAGTATGAAAAGTTTTGCATATCCCCATCATTTATCTATTTTCGCAAAAAGAAACAATAAGTTTTACTTTTAAATCTGATGGATATGGCTGAGAAAACACGATATTCGGATGCGGAACTTGCTGAATTCAAAGAGCTTATACTTGAGAAATTAGCCGCAGCCCAAAGAGATTACGAACTATTGAAGGCCAGTTTGGCCAATATGGATGGAAACGATGTGTGCGACACGTCTCCGACATTCAAAGTGTTGGAGGAGGGTGCCGAGACGATGACCAAGGAAGAGGCTGGCCGTCTGGCCCAAAGGCAGATGAAGTTCATCCAGCATCTGCAGGCCGCATTGGTGCGCATCGAGAACAAGACATACGGCATCTGCCGCGAAACGGGCAAATTGATCCCCAAGGAACGATTACGCGCCGTGCCTCATGCCACGTTATGCATTGACGCTAAAAACAGTGGCGTGAAATAAAAAAGATGTGGAATTGCGGTTCGATGTTTTCCCTTGGGGAGCTTCGAATCGCTTTTATTTTAGAGTTGTGCAACCAGATCAGAAAAAGACAATCATCTACGCTTCCGCCTTGATCTTCGGCATCCTGCTGATAGACCAGATTGTGAAGATTTATGTGAAGACGCACTTCTACCTGCATGAGAGTGTCGAGGTGACGAGTTGGTTCTTCATTCGTTTTGAGGAGAACAACGGCATCGCCTTCGGGATGGAGTTCTTCAAGGGAAACAACAAGTTTATCCTGACCATATTTCGAATCATTGCGGTGGGAGCATTGGGCTATTACCTGCACCATGTGATAAAGAAGGGCTATAAACTGGGCTATGTGCTCAGCATCGCCGCTATCATCGCGGGTGCGGCGGGCAATATCATCGATTGTGTCTTTTATGGTTATTGCTTCAATTCGAGCGTGGGGCAAGTGGCCGAGTTCATGCCCGAAAGCGGAGGGTATGCCCCTCTCTTTTGTGGAAGAGTCGTGGATATGCTGAAGTTCCCGCTTTTCTCCTTCACATGGCCGGAGTGGGTCCCTTGGTTGGGCGGTGATTCCGCTACCTTCTTCTCCCCGATTTTCAACATCGCGGACTCCGCCATCACTGTGAGCGTTTTTGTCATCTTGATATTCTATTATAAACGATACTTGTCAGGTGCGGCCGAATCGAAGGATACGAGTGTCGAATCAACGATTGAAGAGAAATGAGAAGCTTATACATCATCCTAATGGGCCTAATGGTGGCGCTTGCGTCGTGTGCGCCCGACTCGTCCCGTCCGATTATACCGGAGGACAAGATGGCGGACATCTTGGTGGAACAGTATCTGGTGCAGTCTGCCTCTACCCAGCGTCCCGTCGAGAAGCCGGATAAGATCAATTTCTATTACTCCCATATATTGGAGAAATACAAATATACGGAGGCGGAGTTCGACTCCTCTGTCGTATGGTACACGGCCCACATGGATGTGTACGAGCAGGTCTATGACAAGGTGATGCAGCGGCTTCAGGCCATGGAGGATTCTTGCGTGAATGTCGTCACCAGTTCATCCGCTCAATAGCTCATCTTTAACGACAGGTGCCCATGGTTAAAGGATATTTGGCGCGAAGGATATACCTTTCCCCTACGGAGTGGTTGCGCAATGCCCTTCTGACGGTGGATGATGCGGAAGGCGGTAAGGTTTCTGTTTCGCCCTTCGATGGAGTCGAGTCCCCGGCCACTACCTTCGTGGAGGGGGTTATCCTGCCTTTCGAACCTTTGTATGAGAAGTCGGTTCCGCTAACGGACTACCTGACAAAATCTTTCCCGCAGCTTAATGAGACGTATGGTCATTATTGGGAGTTGGAGTACCCTGGGCTTTTTTCGGGGAAGGATACGCCTGCGGAAGAGAGCGCATGGCATGTCCGTAAGCTTTGTTAGCGGCCGTCACTGCTTTTTCCTGATGTAGTTCACAAATTCATAGTCGTGATCGTTCTTTTCGTCGGCGGAGAAACACTCGCGTGAATACTCTTGCCAATCTGTGTCTTGTATGGCAGGAAAGAACGTGTCCGCCTCAGGGGTGGTGTGTACGCGCGTGAGGCATAGCTTATTGGCGAGCGGCATCATGAGTTCGTAGATCTGCCCGCCACCCATGACGAAGATCTCCTCGTTTCTCAGGGTCGGGTCGGACTCCAAGACGGACAGGTCGCGGATGATCTCACATCCGGGAGCCTCTTCCTCTTTCATTGTGCGGGAAAGGATGATGTTGCGTCGGTTGGGTAGGGGACGTCCGATCGAAAGGTAGGTGTTACGTCCCATTAGGACGGTATGTCCTGTCGTCAGGAACTTGAAATGCTTCATGTCTCCGGAGAGATGCCACAGCAACTGATTGTCTTTCCCGATAGCTAAATTGTCCGCCACAGCGGCGATGATTGTGAATTCCATACGCTTCGTACTATTTCTTCGCGAAGATAATATTATAACCTCAAACCCCCAACTGTGTAAGGTCCTGATCCGAATATAACGCCATAAGCTTTTCGTTCCTCCATTTCCCTTACCCTAAAATAAACAGGAGGAAAGATTCTTGTGAGGGTTATGACAATATTTTTCATCAATTATGCTTACTGAAAGGAAGAAATGTTATCTTTGTGTTGATTATAGGGGTTTATGTCCCCAATACGGATTTGTTACATTTTTAAGTTTTTCCAGATGAATAAAGATTGGATATCCTATTTTATGACCCATAATTCGGGCAATTTCGACGATTTTCATTTGCCAAGGATCGCAGAGGGGTTGGAGATGATTCCGGACGACAAAGCGCCATATATATTGGGTGCGGACTTTAAGAAACCATTGCACATGTTGCTTGTCTCTCTTGGCGGTGGTGTGTTAGGAATAGACCGTTTTGTCTTGGGACAGACGGGTCTTGGAATCTGCAAATTGCTGACGTGTGGAGGCTTTGGTATTTGGACGGTGGTCGATTTATTCCTGATCATGGCCGAGGCAAGGTCTTACAATGCGAGAAAGATCATCGAGTTGATTAACTTGTATTCGTCTAAGACGGATAGGCCAGGACAGGAGGGCCGTCCGAAGAATACTGGGAACTATGAGGGAGACCAGTCTTTCCGCCCGGGAACTACTGATTCGGACAGCGGGAAGGATTCCGGGAATGACACTTTGAACTTGCCGGAGCAGACTTCCTCCGCATACCACGCGCCAGGCGAGGAGAATCCTGAGGACTATGCTCCTAAGTCGGACTATTCGGCGTATGCGCCTAAAGGGTATACCGATTATACGAAGGAGGAGTAGTATTCCCCCTCATTGGTAAGCATAATCACCGTTGGGCTCTTTTAGGTCAAAACGAGCTTTCCTGCTTTTCACGGCAATTTTGTTGCTCTCCGCATATCTGTGGATAGCGATGAACATGTCGTATGGGGAGGGAGAGGGTTTTATCGTTTGTCCCTTCCGGAGGATCACCACGTTGCCGTGTCCGGGTTGCGGGCTGACGACATCGATTCTATTGATGCTGAGGGGGGAGTTCGGACAGGCCTTATGTACGAATCCGTTGAGCCTCATCGCTCTTCCGGTATTGGTGCTTTCTCCTCTCTTCTTGCTACTGAAACCGGACAGATGTTATAGTTTGTGGTGTGGTTTCGAGGAATATGTTTCGAGGGGGAAGGGCTTGTGGGTGCTCATAGGTGTCATTGTGGCTGTTTGGTTGTATTTGATTATAAATTCATTGTATGGACGCATATAAGTTAAGCGAGAGTGAAAAGGAGTCTGCTGTAAACGGATATCTGATGTCTTTGGCGGTCTTCGCCACCACGATGCCGTTCCCGATTATTAATCTAATCGCGAACATCATCTATTACATCAGGCGAAGGAAATCCACGTACATCACGAGATGGCACAGCATGAATGCGTTTGTTTCCCAGTTGCCTCTCTTTTTCATCAATTCCTTCACTTGGTATTCTGTATGGAAAATACTGTGGGGAGAGTGGCAACTCAATAATTATCTTGTCGCTTATTACGTCGTGGCGGCTATCCTGAACATCGCTGAAATCGTCCTATCCATCATCTGTTGCATCAAGATAAAAAACAACAAGGAAGTGAATTGGGTGATTGTGTCGCCTTTCTGCCACATTTTCTGTGCGAAGAAATCGTGGGATGTATGGCAGATGTCGTGGGTGCCGGCCGACCCCGTGTATACGAAATTGGCGGAGGAGGCTAAGCCTAAGCTGGCACGCGATATCGTAGTCTCCGCCGGATCCATACTTGCCTTTTTCTTTCTGATCTTTTTCCCATTGTCCAGGCAGAACATCGAGTACCCAAGTCCGTCGCTCTATTCCGCGATCGAGGAGTCCATTTATAACCGCTATGTGAACGGACATGAGGTGGACGAGGAACAGGCTTCCCAATACCTGCGGGACTGTGTCGGCTACCTATGTGAGAAAAACGGAATCGATAGTGTGAACGTATATTTGGTGAAAAGCAATCAGATCAACGCATTCGCCTATTGCGGAAGAAATATGGTTGTTTTTTCGAGGTTGGTGGAGAAATGTGATTCGGAGAATGAACTGCTCTCCGTCATAGGGCATGAATTGGGGCATATCGAACGTGACCACGTCAGGGAGTCTGTGAAAAAGAATGTGGGAATCAGCGTCCTCTTCTCCGTCATCTTCGGCAACACGTCCGGAATCATGACGGAAATGACCACCAACCATTTGAGCCGTAAAGCGGAACGTGAGGCTGACACACTGTCTGTCAGGTATTTATACAATGCGGATATTGATCCGACAGGTTTCGCAACTTTCATGGGTAAACTCCTGGACGGTTCCATCACCGATAACATTGGTTTCTTTTCCGACCATCCCGCCACACAGGAACGTATCGACAGGTGCAGGGAGCAGGTGGCTCGTTATGCTCATAAGGAATACAAAACATTCCTGGACGAGGAGGAGTGGAACGAGTTCAAGGAACTGACAAAGTATGCGGGGACAAAGCCGTATCGTCCTCGCCGGGAATTTAACGTGGATGATGAGGCCGACAATGAAAAGAGCGAGGAGGAGAATGTCGTTGTGGAGGAAGATGAGGAAGAAGATGTGGATGACAATGGGTTGTAGGATGATATTATGTGCATATCGGTTATATTAAATGCTTTTGTGGGTAAATCCTTGATATAATCGCAGGTGTACGCCCTTTTGTCTGTTTTAGGTAAGAAATCGTGTGAAATTCGTGGCATAGGCAATAGGGAGATGAAATATTTGTATATTTGCGGAGTCGAGTGTGAACTGGGCTTCGTTATTCCTAAGTTATTAGGAGGTGAGTTTAGAGAGTTGAAGAAACACGAACTATTGAATTTTGTGGAATGCAATTGCTGGTGTGACCCTTTAGATGACACTGATGAAAAAGAGGTTGTGTGGGTTTTCGCATGATTATGTATTACACTTTTTTTTAGGATTATGAGAGTAAAGGTTTCTATAATTGTCATTGGACATAATTCCTGGCATTATTTACAAAAGAATTTCGCGTCGTTGGAATTCTTGATGAATGACCCGAGTGTGGAGATCATCTATGTCGATAACGCGTCGGTCGATGAGAGCCGAGCCGCTATTTCGTATTCATATCCCTCCGTGAAGATCATATCATGCGCGAACAACCAAGGTGTCGCCGCTGCCCGCAATATGGGTTTGGTGAATTCCCTGAGTGAGTATATCCTTTTCCTGGACAGCGATACGGAGATGAACGAGGAGGCTTTCCGCGCGATGGTTGATTATATGGATGAACATGAGGATGTGGGTGTTTGTGGATGCAAATTAATCGGGCAGGACGGATTGCCCCAAGCGAGCTGCAAACATTTCCCTACACGCGTCGGCATCACGAAGAGCGGTTTGCACAATATAATGGCGAGATATGGATACAATATCTTCGAGGACTCGTATTCGAAGACGCTCTATCCTGCCACGCAGACGGAGGGAAAGGAGCCTCTCGTGGTGGATTTCGTTATCGGCGCTTGCCAGCTGATCCGTAGGAAGGCGCAAGTAAAGGTGGGTTTCCTCGATGATCGTATCTTCTACGGACCGGAGGATGCGGACTTCTGCCGTCGTCTGACCACCGTCGGATACAAAACGGTCTATCTTCCGTATGTCTCTATCTCACACGCTTATCAACGCCCTATCTCCCAAAAGTTCTTCTCTTTACAGACGATTAGACAGATAAAAGGCTATAGTTTCTATTTCAGGAAGGTGGTGAAGGAACACATGCGTGGTGGTAAAATCGACGTCATTACAAAAAGTAACCACACGGGTAGGTGATCCTGCCCGCTATTTCTCGGTATATTCTTCTCTGTTTTTAAGCTAATTTTTAAGGGGTCTTCCTCGCTTTTGAGGGGGATCATTTCCATTGTTTCAACGCCCAATCCACAGGTGTCTCCTTCAGTTCGAATATGAAAGGCAGCTTATAGTAGGAGTCGCATGGCTTTCCATCCTTTATTGCGGGCTTCCACTTCGGCATCACCTTGAGGAGGCGGAGCACCTCGTCCGTAAAGAGCGGGTGGCTGCTGCAGATGATTTCAGGGTCTGACACGGATCCATCCTTGCGGACGACGAAGCGGGCGATGACGGCGGTTTGCAAGCCAGACTGTTTCGCCACCTGAGGGTAGCGATGGTTCTTGGCGAAGAATGCCTCCCAGCCTGACCTTCCGCCAGGGAATATCGCTTTCCGATCCACCTGCGTGTAGATCATATCCTTCGCCGCATTATCAGTCGCCGCCGATGGCTTTTCCCCCTGCTGGGCGAAGAGTCCGAAAGGAAACAGAAGGCCCAACAAGATCGTTGCGCAATACTTAAAGAGGGTTTCCCCAGCCATCACATGTCTATTCATATCAATCCACACTGAATGTGCGATACTTTGATTTGACGGAATAAGAGAACTTCAAGACCTTCTTCTCCATCGGTTTCAGATCCAATTTCCAGATGAGCTTACCCTCCGTCTCATCCACCTCGGCGCCTCCGCTATCGATCAGCACCACCTTGACATCCTCATCGGTAGAAATAGGATATTGGTCCTCCACCGTGATCTTCACCGATTCAGACTTATTATTCTTCACCGTAATCATCCATTCACGCTCCACCTTGTCGGAGGTCTTTATCAAGTTCTTGGAGGAGTAGGTCTTCATATCCTTACGGTCCACCGCCAAATCCTTATCCTTTCCGATGGAGAGGTTTAGAGTGTCCTCTGTCTGTCTGGCGTTGATGAAGCTCTCGCCCATGAACATGTTATTCAGGTATAGCTTCACGTTTCCGTCGAGCAGGTCTAAGTTCTTCCAGTTAGGGATAGAGGCGACCAGGTAGACATCCTTGGAGAGTTTAGGGACGGCGAAGTAGTTATACTCCGCGTCGACGAGGATATCCTTCACCATCACCTCATGATCCGCGCCATCGTCCGGGATGGAGTTCTTGCCCGGCACCTTATCCGTCACGTTACGGATAATCATCTGCGGGATATTCGATTCGAGACCACTGTTGAGGCTGGAGGAGGGAGGAACGCTCTTTATCCTCTCCTGCTCGATATAGTTCAAGAACTGTTGCACCTTCATGTTCTCCAACACCGTGGAGTGGCCCGACTCCATCCTAACGTTTTTGATGGTCGCATTCTTTCCGTTGGCATTGCTGCTGACTGGGGAATACCCCGAGTAGCTATATACCACAGGACTATTCTTCGGCACCAACAACTCATAGTAACCATTAGCGTCGGTCTCTGTTTTACGGTCTTCCCCGCAGGTCACCAAGGCATCCTTCAGCGGACCTTTCCTGTCGCGCACCACGCCCATCACCTTCACGTAAGGGTTATCCTCAACGTTGGTATGGGTTGTTTGTCCGATATATTGGCAAGAAGGGAGGATGTACTTTCCCAGTTCAGGCTTCTCGTTGGTCACGGCAGGGTCGTTTTGCGACAAGACAAGGTTCACGTTCGACCATTTCTCCTTGCTGGCTTGGCTGACGTAAGCCTTCTGGACGAGGTGCAGCTTCGTGTCGCTTCTGTTGATGCGAGCCTCATAGAAAGGCATCCATGAAGCGTTCTGCACGAAGTAGCTAAGTTCCAGTTCACAATTTGTGGCGTAAGGTGCCTCAAAGGAAATGAGCACGAAGCTCATCGGCTCCATCTGCTTGTCGTAGAACAGATTCACCTTCTGGTCATTCAGCGTCAGCTCGTCTTGGTACTTGCTGATTCTCTGTTGGTACTTATACTGCATGCTGACGATCTCATTGAGGTCCTTGCGGACATACGAAGCGATGCCTTGGAGCGTAGGGGCAGTGAACCCGTTTTCGCCACCGATGTTATTGCTTTGCATGATCAGTTCACGTTCCTTGTCGAGCACCCCGCACTTACTCATCAGGATGTCGATCGAGTCACGCAACGCGGCGGAGCGTTTTGTCAGGGCTTCCACCTCCCGACCGATCTGCTTACGGTTCGGCACCTCCACACCATATTTGATGCCGGCAAGTGATACGCTACCACCCTTCACACCGACCTGCAGAGAGTTCTGGTCCAACAACGAAGTCAACAAAGGAACCTTCACCTCCGTAATGCCACCCTTAACGTTCACATTAGCGGTACGTTTCACCATAGCGCCCGTGGCATATACCATCACCTCCTTGATCTTCGAATCAGCCTCAGTAGGCGCCGCGACACCGGTAAAGGCGTGGAGGGAGAGAGCCCCAACCAATAGGAAAGCATAAATCTTCATCTGTCTCATCGTATGCTGTGTTTTTTATAAATCCTTATTATTCCGTAAAATATATTCATGAGCACCATCCTTCACGACGACTTCGTAACTGAGGTTGATGATCTTCTTTTCGCCAGGAGCAAGTTTCAGGTTCCATGTGAGTCTACCCATCGCCTCGTCCACCTTCGCCTGGGACGATTCAATAAGGTTCACCTTCACCTCCGAGCCAGTGGAGACAGGTATCTGGTCCTCCACCGTGACCTCCACGGCAAAATCCTTGTTGTTCTTCACAATGATCTCCCACTCCCTCAAGACCTTGTCAGAGGTTCTCAGCAGGTTCTTGCCCTTGTTGGTTGCCTTCAGCCTACGCTCGACGCCGATGTTCTTCTCGATGCCAGCGGAGAAGTGCAGGGTGTCCTGGATCTCTTCCGGGTGCCAATAGGACTCTCCGATATACGTGTTGTCATGGAAAAGCCTAAGCTTGCCTTGCAGGATATCATACACCTTCCAATTCGGCACCTCCGCCAACATATAGACGTTAGGGGAGATTTTCGGAGCGGTATAATAGGAGTATTTGACAGGTATGGACACCTTGCCGATCATCGCCTCATGCTCCGAACCGTCGGAAGGGATGCTATTCAAGGTTGTTGCCTCCGCTGTGTAATCCTTTAGGTGGGAGAAGGTGGAGAGGTATAGACCAGAACCGTGGTTCCCTTTCTTCGTGGTGATCATCACGACACCGTTTGACGCACGTGCGCCATAGATGCTAGTCGAGCTTGCATCTTTCAGGACTTCCATCGAAAGAATATCATCTGGATTGATGGATGCCAGCGGATTATCTCCGAATGAAACTCCTCCTCCATTGATAGGTATGCCATCAACGACATACAAAGGCTCGTTGCTTCCCGTCAAAGATGACAGACCACGAATCTGAATGGACGACGCCGAACCTGGACTGCCACTGGCACTAGATATTTTCACACCACTTGCCCTACCCGCCAAAGCTTGGTCGATAGAATATTCGAGTTTATTATGACCACCTGAAACCTTCGCGGACCATTGCGGGGTCACGATCTGCGGCTCCAACTCTACATCAATCGTCCTGGAGTAGTTCATGTTATCGATTTTCACCTGTTTCATCTTAAAATCCTCATGCGTTATCTCCAATGTGGACCCGATCATCGCATTAATCTCAAAATACCCATTTTCATTGGAGAACGCATAACTGGATGAACCTGTGGCTATCACACTGGCTCCAGAAAGAGGGCCACGACTGCTGCGGACTTGACCTTTTACCACAACTCCACGGCCATAGATTTTTTGGGCGTTCTCCATCATCCTGACATTCAACACCTTCACATATCCCTCACCCACAGAACGATCCACTGCAAGGTGGCTGGCATGGGAGAATGTGAGCTCCGTGTTTTCAGGCACGAGAATCTGGTAAAAACCGGACTCGTCCGTCTGTGTGGATTGGTTGTTCTTGGCTTGCACAATCACACCGGATATGCTCCCCTTCGCATCCCGCACATTACCCATCACCTTCACCATCTTCTTCTCGGCAGGAGCAGAAGGCTTGCTCCTTTGGGTGGCGTACGGCAACGTGTACCGTTCCAACGTTGGCTTTGCGTTGCTTTCGGACGGATTGGTCTTCGTGACGGTCAACTTGACCTCTTTCCAATCCTCCATGGAGTTCTGGTGCACCATCACCTTCTTGCTCACTTCCATCATCGCCTTATCCTCCACGATCTTCAACTCATAGAAAGGCGTCCACTCCGCATCCTTCACCACGTAGTTGAGCTCGATCTCCGTCTCGGCGGGAGCCTCCGTCACCAAGGAGACGTACACCACCCCCTTCGGCACCATCTGACGCTCATCCAAGAGCTTAAGCTGCTGACTGATCAATTGTTGCTCCAACTCATAAACCTTACGTTTCTGCGAATAGCCTTGTTGGAGGTCCTCGATCTCACCCAGGTCCTTGCGAAGGTAAGCGGCCACACCACCCAACTGTTCGGCATTGAATCCTTTCGAGCCGCCTATATCATCGTTGGAAAGGAGAATCTCACGCTCATGGTCCAACACACCACTGAAGGATTGTACCAGCTGGATAGAGTCCTCGCACACTTTCGAACGCTTTACCAGAGAATCGTTCGCATGGGAGATCTCCTTGATGTTCGGCATCTCAATGTGCGTATCCACCTTGCCTATCTTAATGTCAAGGTTGGAAACCCCCACCTGTAAGGTCTTAGGGTCAAATGCAGGGCTCAGCAACGGCAGCTTAACCATCGTCACACCCGTCGGCAACTTGAGGTGGGCCTTTCGGTTCACCAATGCGCCCCGCTCGTAGATCGTCACCTTCTGGATGGCTGTCTGGACCGTCAGCGTATCCGCCAATATGCCCTGAGCGTACAAAAAGACCATTAAAAAGCTGATAGCTAAACGCATAACAGATCTCTTACTCATATTGTCATGTCTAATATTCATTTTTCAATCCAGCTATTCATACCCATTAAAACGCTCAAATTTAATGATTATTCGTTTCCCTCCCTACTGTTTAAACAATTTTTTAGTTTTCTTATCAATTAGCACCATTTGATAACATATTTTCTTACCTTCGTGGTGGATTTAATGATGGGACATGGTATGTGATAAAGGTTTTTTGTATCCCTTAGGATGGTTATTCCTGTATGTTATCCTGGCGACATCTTGCGGGTTTGACAACGCCTCAAAGAGAGCGGTTGACGAGCAGGCGGATTCCCTTTGCGTCGACTCCATCATGCCTGACACTTCCGTATTGGTGGAGGACGAGCCGCTTCGTAGGCTTCGTATCGGTGCGGTGGGTGACCTGATGATGCATGATTACCAGATGGAGAAAGCCTACCGGAACGACACCGATACCTTCGATTTCAGCCCTATCTTCCAACAAATCCAGTCTTACTTGGACGAGAATGACCTCCTGATCGGCAACTTGGAGACCGTCTTTGCCGGCAAGGAGAAGGGTCGCAGGGCGGATGTCTACGGATATGCCTCCTTCCCCTATTTCAATGCGCCGGACTGCTTCGCCGCAACGTTGGCGGAGGCCGGGTTCGACCTGCTGGCTACGGCGAATAACCACACGATGGATGGCTACCCGGAGGGGGTCACCGCCACCCTGGACCTGCTCGACTCCCTGCATATCCTCCACCATGGCACATCGCGCGACTCCACGGAGCGGGAGAGGCTCTGCATCGTCGAACGCAACGGTATCAAGGTGGGTTTCTGCAGTTATACCTATAGCCTGAATGGGGTCTTCGTGCCTAAGAATAAACGTTTCATGGTCAATGAGTTCTGTAAGTACGACTCTGCGAAGGTGAGCGGCATGTGCGAGACGATCCGTCGGCTGAGGCGGGCGGGCGCGGATTTCACCGTGGCGTACCTGCACTGCGGCACGGAGTACCAGAAACAGCCGAACCGCTACCAACGCAGGATGGCAGACTCGCTTCACCGTGCGGGCTGCGACCTCATCCTGATGGCCCATCCGCACATCCTCCAACGCATGGATATCCTTCCGGCGGATAGTACCGCACCGAAGAGCTTGGTCGCCTACTCCCTTGGCAACTTCCTCTCCAGCCAAGTCTTCCGCGACAGCATTCCCAAGGACATCGGGGCAATCCTACAGGTGGACATCGTCAAGAAGAAAGATAGCACCTTCATCCAAAACGTCTATGTGGTGCCGACCTACACCTACTGGCGCTCCAACCATATCGGTGTCCTGCCCGTCGTAAAGGCGCACGACAAACCGGACGAGGTGATAAAGCTCTGGGCGAAGGACAAAAAGCGCATCCGACATGCCTACGACGATGCGTTGCGGGTGTTGCGTGGGGGAATGGATTCTACGTTATGGAGCATCACGGACGACCGCTATCGTTTGGAATGGTAAAAAAATCCAGTTAAACCCTGGTGAGGGGTTTAACTGGACCAATTCATAATAGTGCGCAGGTATGGCGGAATTTCAGGTTATTCATAGTCCCCGCACCTATTGGGATGGTGCGGGCCTGGTTGTGGAAATCCGCCTTATTTAACTTCAGTCATAAATCCGTTTTCATTTCTTGAGAGTATATATATGCCAGCAGGAAGGCCTTTCCTCTTTAGCACTTCCTCCACTTTTTCACCTTTTTTGATGGAGACTTCCCCAAGACTTCTTCCGCTCATGTCCGTGAGAAGGAATGTGCCCACGAATCTATTTTCATCGCCTGATGTGTTTGTGAGCCCTGTTTCCGTATAGCCGCTTTCCGCCTCGAACTCGATCCAGTCCACATTGGCGTAGTTGCCGTCGATGACAAGCTTGAGTACGTGCGTGCCCTCCTCTATCTGCGAGGTCTTGCCCTCTATGACGGTGTAGGTGTCCCAGTCACCACCGTTAGGCACTTTGGTGGTCGAGGTGATCTCCTTGCCGTCGATCATCAGGTGGAAGGAGGAGCCGTCACTACCGGAGGCGACACGTGCGCTCCATTTGTAGGTGTCTGTCTTCTTCACATCCACCGTATATTCGAGCCACTCTCCTTCGTTGGTGTAACCGATAGCCATGCCATCACCGCATTTTTCCACGTCCACGCCTTCGTTCGTGCGGAAGTTCGCCTTCCCTTTGTTCTCTTCCTCCGCATCGCTGTAGGCGATACCGCTGCCGCCGAGGTCATACTCCTCCACCTCAATCTTGCCAGGCAGAACGCTAGGCGTGCCCTTGTAAGGCGTTTGTGGCACATGCACGGTCACCGTGACGGTTGATTTCCCTTCGTTCCCCTCGTTGTCTGTGGCAACGGCGGAGAGAGTGTAGGTACCCTCCTTCAGTCCCTCAATCGTGTAGGTGTAAGGTGCGGAGGTGGACTCGCCCAGTTTCGTGTCGCCATTGTAGAAGGCCACGGAGCGGATGGAGCCGTCCTCGTCCGTCGCGTCGACGGAGAGGGTGACGGTAGCGGGCGCCTCCAGGTCATCGCTGGCGGTAGGCGAAGTGAAGCTCACCTTCGGCGTGCCCTTCTTCCCGCCGCCCACAAGGGTCGTGGCGCTCTGGGCCTCCAAAGTGATTTGGAAAGAAGTACCACCGTTGACGTCCTCCTCCTTCTTCACGTTCTTCTGACCGCTGGTCACGTAGCGCTCCCACGAGGAGACCTGCGAGCCGGGGATGGAGATGGTCAGCGTCTTGGAGCTCGTGTTCTTGTTGACGAGCACGAGGACGATATCGTTATCCTTCTTGAAGGCGGATATATTCACGTTATTCGTCGGGTTCTGGGTAGCGTCCACCCTGACGAAGCCCGGGCGGACGAACTTAGAGTACTGTGCGAAGCAATAGCCACGCTTGGTGACATTGCCGTTATCCTTGATCAAGCTATAGGAGCGGCGGATGTACCACCACACGTAGGTTTGGAAATTACCCCTCACGACAGCGTTCGTCATGTGGTCCGCCACCTCCAGCGCCTCCGGCCAGGTATCCGCGTCGCTGCTGCTGTTCGGGTAGTAGACCTCCGTCATCCAGAGCTCCTTTCCCGCACCCTTCTGTTGGAAGAGCGGGTAGCTGAATTGGCTCACCTGCGTACCGTAGAGGTGGGTGGCGAGGATATCCAGGTTGGCTAGCGCCTTGGAGTTGTTGAGGATTGGGTCGGACGTGCTCTTCGTGTATTGGAAAGACTCCGGCGCCATGACCCTGCACTTGATGTCCTGCGCATAGTTCGCCATGAAAGTAGCCATGTCGTTCGAAGGCCACCACGTCCAGTCGGAACCATAGTCCGGCTCGTTTTGGATGGACATGGCATAGAGATCCACGCCTTTATCTTTCATGTAGTCGATGAACTTGTTCAGGTGCTGCACGTAAGCCCCGTACGAACTCGTTTTCAGACGCTTGGACGATTGGTAAGGCTCCGTCATGCTCGACGGCGGGCTCCAAGGGGAGGCGAATACAGTGACGCCCTTCTTCACAGCGTTTTGCGCCGTGGCGACCTCCTTGCTCCAGTTGCTCTCCTCAGGGTCCACATGGATACGCAGGACGGAGAGGCCCAATTGCCCCTCGCCGTTACCGAAAGCCGTCTCACGCTGGCTGGCGGAGAGGTCATCGATCCATGTCGGGAAGTTAATGCCACCGAACCCCTTGATGAGTTGGTACTCCTTGCTGAGGTCCACGTTAACCGTCTGCGCTGTAGCCACCATAGGCATGAGGGCGATGCAAGCGCAAACCCATTTCTTCAAATCTGCTCTTAATCTTTTCATTTTTCGTGTTTTTCAAAAAGCGCAACACATCACAGATGTGGGTATGCCGTATCCATTCATTGACGTGTGCGCTTGTTGTTAATATATGCTTACTTAATACTTTTTTCTTTTAGCTACCACAGATGTTGCACGTCTATCAACGGTGGCAAATATAGGTATATGAATCCAATCACAGGTAGAAAAATTGTTTCTTTTTATAGGAATTTTGTTGCAAACGAGTTCCCTTATGGGGTAGGTGGCTGCCGAAAACGAAGAGGGCGAACCAATCGGCTCGCCCTCACTAATTGATAGGAAACGTATATCATTTTCACCACATCATTAGATGATGTGCTCCAGTTTATCCACGTTCGCTTTGATCACCTCATCCGGCAACTCGTAGTTGACGAGGTCGCCTTCGATGAACTGGTCGTAAGCGGTCATGTCGATCAATCCGTGTCCGGAAAGGTTGAAGAGGATGACCTTCTCCTTGCCTTCCTCTTTTGCCTTCTTCGCCTCGCGGATAGCGGTGGCGATAGCGTGGGAAGACTCTGGAGCTGGGATGATACCCTCTGTGCGGGCGAACAACGTAGCCGCCTCGAAAGTCTCCAACTGAGGGATGTCCACACCCTTCATCATGCCGTCCTTGATCAACTGGCTGACGATGGTTCCCGCACCGTGGTAGCGGAGACCGCCTGCGTGGATATGGGCTGGTGCGAAGTTATGCCCCAACGTGTACATAGGTAACATTGGTGTGTAACCTGCCTCATCACCGAAGTCGTATTGGAAGACGCCTCGGGTCAGTTTAGGGCATGAAGCTGGCTCAGCCGCAAGGAACTGCGTCTTCTTACCGTCCAAGATGTTATGTCTCATGAATGGGAAGGAGAGTCCGCCGAAGTTGGATCCACCGCCGAAGCAACCGATGATGATGTCAGGGTATTCGCCTGCCATCTCCATCTGCTTTTCAGCCTCCAAACCGATGATGGTCTGGTGGAGGGTCACGTGGTTCAAGACGCTACCCAACACGTATTTGCAGTTAGGTGTCTGCATGGCGAGCTCCACCGCCTCCGAGATGGCGGTACCCAAACTGCCTTGGTAGCTTGGGTTAGCGGTCAATATATCTTTGCCGGCGCGTGTGCTCATGCTTGGGGAAGCGATCACCTGCGCACCGAAGGTCTGCATGATGGAGCGACGGTATGGTTTCTGGTGGTAGCTGACCTTTACCATGAAGACAGCCAACTCCAAACCGAATGCCTTTGCTGCGTACGAGAGGGCGGCACCCCATTGTCCTGCGCCGGTCTCCGTCGTGATGTTGGTCACACCCTCCTTCTTGCAGTAGTAAGCCTGCGCCAAAGCGGAGTTCAGTTTGTGTGAGCCGACAGGGCTGACGCTCTCGTTCTTGAAGTAGATGTGCGCTGGCGTGTCCAATGCCTTCTCGAGTCCGTAAGCCCTTACCAAAGGCGTGGAACGATAGCTCTTGTAGAGGTCACGTACCTCCTCAGGTATCTCAATCCATGCGTCCGTCGTGTTCAACTCCTGCTCGGAACATGCGCGGTTGAAAAGTCCGCACATCTCATCGACGGTGATAGGTTTCTTTGTCTGTGGGTTCAACATAGGAAGCGGCTTGTTCTTCATGTCCGCTACGATGTTATACCACTTCCGTGGTATTTCGTTCTCTTGCAATAAGAATCTTTTTTGTTTTTCCATTTTGATATGTTATTAAAAATATTGTTTCCTAAAAAGCAAAAGAAAAACCGCAGACCTCGGAGGCTTGCGGTTTCACTATCTTGTTTGAATATGTCTCATACGCTAGTTGCAGACCCTCCGTTTGAATCAGAATCTGCGCCACCAACGTTTGTTGTTATTCTTCGAATTGCTCATGGATAAAATCATCTATGTTTATCTTTCACAAAGGAAATTATTTTTTTCTTATACGCAAAATAATTTGGTGGAAATTTTTGGGACGTCTGCGGATTGTCTGCCCCCTGCGATTTTCCCGCATTTGGGTCATCCCTTCGTGTAGTTGAGCACTACGGCGGCCGCCTCCATAGGGAAGGGTACGGGTGGGTGCATCTTGCGGACGGTGGTCTCCATCGTCTCAATCTGCGGGTATTTAGATAGAATGGTCTGTTGTATCCTCCACGCCACGTTTTCGATCAGTTGGGAGGGTTGTTTCATCTCCTTCCGGATCAATTCGCAGATTTCCGCGTAGTTGATGGCGTCCTTCAGGCTGTCCATGCGGGCGGCTTGCGAGAAGTCGTAACCGATCTTCAGTGAGATGCTGTACTCACCGCCCACTTTGTTCTCCGTGGGGATTGCGCCGTGGTAGGCGTAGATCTGCAGATTGTCTACTATTAGATAATTCATTCTGTCGTTTTTTGGAAGAACGTGAAGTTCACATGGCCATATTTCCTGTGTTCGAGGAAGTTCGGATGATTCTCGAAGCTGAACTCTTTGGGGTGCTCCAATATGAGGAGGCCTTCGCCGTGCAGCGCGTCGTTTTGGAACACGAGGTCTGGTATCTCTTGGAGGCGTGGATGATCGTACGGAGGGTCGGCGAAGATCACGTCGAACTTAGAGCCGCATCTCTCTATGTACTTGAAGGTGTCTCCCTTGATGGCGTTGATCTCGGTCGCCTTCAGTTCGGAGAGGGTCTTCTTGATGAATAGGTAGTTGGTGGCGTTCATCTCGATCAGGGTGACGCTCGGGCAACCTCTCGAAGCGAACTCGAGGCTGATGCTGCCGGTTCCACCGAACATGTCCAGCACCCTTGTCTCCTCGTAATCGATACGGTTGTTGAGGATGTCGAACAATGCTTCCTTCGCCACGTCCGTGGTTGGACGCGCTTTCAGGTTCTTAGGTGGAGAGAACCGCTTCCCTTTGTATTTTCCGCTAACTATACGCATGATGGCAAATCGAAAAGAATCATTTGTTTCTGGCAGATGTTGGACTTCGAGAACGATTTGCCCAATTCCACGGAAGGATGGGCATGGACTGTCACGTCGCTGACATATTTGTTCAATCGGGTCACTGCCGAATCCTTGTCGGTCACATCCCCCTGTATGGTTACTTTCGTCTTATAGGGGTCCATTTTCAGTTGGTCGAAGACGTTGAGTGTGAAGTAGAGGAACTCCTCGTCGTTTTTTCTGGAGAATGTGTTAGCCATCTGCAGCACTCCTTCCTTCACGGCCACCAAGTCGAAACGCCCATTCCCCATAAGGATACTGACGGATTCCTCCCCGGACTCTTTGCTACGCATCATCGTTTGGGTGGCGAGGATGCTTTGCCGATGGATGAATCGGATGGAGGGAAAACGTTCCGTAAGAAGGTCGGACAATTGCGCCGAGATGCTATGGAGAAGGGCCGCGCCGCATAGCTCCATGGAATCCTGCATGATTTTCACGTTGGAAGAATCCCCTTGGGTACTGAATTCCCAATAGGCGATCTTATCCGACTCATTGAGGATGGCCGAAGGCATCAATGTGTACGCCTTGTCGTCATTTAGGAAAAACACCTCGCTGTACTTGCGGCGCAGGGAGTCCAATTTGTTGAGCTGCTCGGTGAATTGCTGCATGACGCTCTTCCCCGCCTCCTTTATCAGGCAGAAATAGAGCGGTCTCCTCTCTGTGAGGGAGGCCACGACAAAACAAAATCCATCCGGCAAAAACCGAATGGATAATGTATGATTGGGCGAATCCGCCGGGTCGAATGATGACTCCGCTATTTCTACCATATAATCACTCCCAATTACCAGAGTTATTGTTTGGCGAACTGATGTCACCCACCTTCAGGCCTGCGAATTTACCTAACGTCTTAGCCTTCTCGTTGAGGTTGATGATTTCCTGTTTGTTCAGTCCGTTCAAGTAAACGTCGTAAGGCACGCTTGCCTCGAACAATGGCACTTCAACGTTTGACTTGGTGAGGAACATGGTGCTCTTCAAATCAAACTTGGCCTGTTTGTTGGTGAAAGGCACTACATCGAACGTGTCCGTATTGAATCCTTCTCCGAAAATGGATGATTTCACGTTCACGTAGTTCGTGTCGCGGCGGAAGTTGGTCATGAAAGAATCATAATTGGTGATACCATACTTGGCGGCATCTTCCGCTGTGAGGTTAATCGCGATTTCCTCGGTCAATCCGGCCTTCAACTGCTCATCCGTCAACTCACCCTTCTTGGCTACCTTCGGAATCACACCCGTATTGATGAAGTTGATCAAATCAGACATCTTATCCGCATACTTCATATTCGCCTCGTTATAAGCGATTTGCGCCTTACGGATGTTGATCAATTTTTCGATGACCGCTTTGTCACGGACTGCCTTCTGTTCCTCAAATTCAATAGGGTTCATCACGCTTCTGTAGCACATGTACGCCAAAAGAACTGAGGCTACAATCAAAAGGGCTTTTAATACGTTTCTCATATCGTTTTTAATAATTATTTTTGTTCTCTTTTCTTTTTGATGCACAAAAATAAAAAAAAAGGTTTTAACATGGGCTTTTAACCAAAGTTATTTTGAAAAAAAGTGATGAAACGGTTTTTGTCGGACAAAATAATCGCCTCGTTTGAGCATGCTCCCACGGTGCAACAACAGACCTTAATCGATATGTTGTCTGCCTTTGTCGTGGATGGTTTGGACCATCTTTTCCTTCTGAAGGGTTATGCGGGAACGGGTAAGACTTCGGTCGTTTCGGCTTTGATCAAGGTGATGGACGAGTTGGAACAGCCCGTCGTGTTGATGGCCCCCACGGGCAGGGCCGCTAAGGTGCTCTCCTCCTATTCGGGACATCCCGCCTCCACGGTGCATCGGAAGATTTACCGGCAACGGGTGGGGGGGAGCTTGGATGCGGACTTCTCCCTGAACGTGAATCTCCATAAGCATACGCTATTCATTGTGGATGAGGCTTCTATGCTCGCCAATGCGGGGGATTCCGTCTTCGGTACGGGTAACTTGCTGGACGACCTGATGTCGTATGTCTATGGCGGGGATGGTTGCCGCATGATCCTGGTGGGCGATACGGCGCAGCTCCCGCCTGTGGGGCAGGAGGAGAGCCCCGCCTTGTGCTCGGATTATATGAAGGGCTATGGTTTCCCGATCGACGAGTACCTCCTGACGGATGTGGTCCGCCAAGCGAATGAATCGGGCATCCTGTACAATGCGACCGCTCTCCGTCTCCTCCTGATGCAGGGTGTGGAGGGTTCCTTCCCGAAAGTGGACATGGACTTCCCTGACATTAGGAAGATCTCGGGGGAGGATCTTGTCGAGGAGATCGCCTCTTCCTACAGCCAAGAGGGGATGGACGAGACCATCATCGTCTCGAGGACAAACAAGCGGACGAATATATTTAACGAAGGAATACGTAATAGGATTCTCTATCGTGAGGAGGATTTCTCTTCGGGCGATTGGGTGATGGTGGTGAAGAACAATTACTTCTGGGCTAAACAGACGGACGGTAAGCTGGATTTCATCGCAAATGGTGATATCGCGGAGGTGCGCCGTGTGCGCCGTCGGAGCGAGGTCTATGGCTTCCACTTCGCTGAAGCTTCCCTCTATTTCCCTGATTATGATATCGAAATTGATGCGAAGATATTGTTGGACACCCTGCGGAGCGAGTCGCCCGCCCTCACCTACGAGGATAGCAACCGCCTCTTCCTCGCCGTGCAGGAGGATTATATGGAGATCGGCAACAAGCGGGACCGTATGAAGGCGATGCGGGAGGATCCTTTCCTGAACGCGTTGCAGTTGAAGTTCGCCTATGCGGTCACGTGCCACAAGGCGCAGGGTGGGCAGTGGCGGAATGTCTTCTTGGATAAGGGGTATGTGACGGAGGATATGGTGAATGCGGAGTATCTCCGCTGGCTCTATACGGCCTTCACGCGTGCGACGAATCGGCTCTATTTAATCAATTGGGACTGAAAGAGACCGTCTATTCCTGGTTCCCTCAGTCCCCAATTAATATGCTTTAATTATCTATTTTTCAAGATGTTTCAATGCTTCTTTGATTACAGGATCATCCTCTGAGAAGATGTCGTAGAACGCATTTTCACCATAAATGTTTCGCAGTATATAGGACCGTGCGAGTTGTGTGATTTTTCGTTTCGAACGCTCTGCTTGGTTCATCTCTTTTTTGATGTTCTTGCCCTCCGCGAAGGCCAACACCTCCTCATAGAGAGGTTGCCCCTTCAGGAAATTGTCCGCCTTTTTGTAATCGGCGAAGTCATAAAGGAGTTGGCGATGCTCGTCTGAATATTTAAAGGCGAAATCATAGAGTATGGCGGAGTTGACAAGCTTGGTGAAGTAGCGCGAGTTGTTGGTGGTGTCGTACGGCACGAAGATGTCCGGCATGATTCCTCCCCCGCCGTAAACCACACGCTTGCCTACCGTGTAGTACTTCATGGTGTCGGTGGTCGACTTCATGCTGTCTTGGTTGTAGATCTCTCCGCTGGAGTAGCGGTCATACACTTCCTGCTGGTATTTGTTCTTGTCGTCGTATGGCTTCTGTATGCAACGTCCCGACGGGGTGTAATAGCGCGCCACGGTGAGGCGGATGGCGGAGCTGTCGTTCAGTGTGATCTGTTGCTGGACCAGTCCCTTGCCGAAGGAGCGACGACCTAAGATGACGCCCCTGTCATTGTCTTGCATGGCCCCTGCGAATATCTCGCTGGCGGAGGCGGACCATTCGTCGATGAGGACCGCCAACGGATAGTCTTGGAACTCTCCTCGTCCGTCCGCCCTAATGTCTTGACGTTTTTGCGCCTTCCCTTCCGTGTAGACGATCATGTCGCCGGCGTGCAGGAACTCGTTGATCATATAGCTGGCGGCTTCCAGGAATCCACCCGAGTTGCCTCTGAGATCGATGATGAATCTATTAGCGCCTTTCTCCTTCAGTTCCTCCAAGGCGTAGACGAACTCATTGTAGGTGGTGGCTCCGAATTTGCCCACCTTGATGTAACCTGTTTGTTTCTGCATCATGAAGTGTGCGTCCACGCTATTGACCGGCACGTCGCCCCGTGTGATGTCGAAGGTGAGCAGTGAGTCTGCGCTATGACGTTTGACGCCGAGCGTCACGTGCGTGCCTTTCGGTCCGCGGAGCTTGTGCATCACCTTCTCGTTGTTGATGGATTCGCCCACGAAGAGGGTGTCGTTCACCTTCACGATGCGGTCGCCCGGCAGGATACCCAACTTCTCGGAAGGTCCGCCGCTGATGACGCTCACGATCATCACGGTGTCGTTCTGTATGTTGAATTGCACACCGATGCCGGAGAAACTACCCTCCAATTCATCGTTCACCATCTGGAGGTCTTTGGCAGGCACATAGACCGTGTGGGGGTCAAGCTCCTCCAAGATTTTAGGGATAGACTGCTCCACGAGGGAGTCGATGTCCACCTTGTCGACATATTGCAGGTTGACGAGGTTCAGCAGCATGTCGATTTTGTTGTCCAGCTTCTTGTGGGTGCGTGTGATGCGCTCGTTATGCCTTTCTGTGATGATGGAGCCCGCCAGGATTCCGCAGATGGCTGCGATCGCCACGAATAGGGGGTTGAATATTTTTTGCATGGTATGTCAGTCTTTGTTGTTGTCGATTTCCAGGTGTTCGATCTCCACGCCCGCCCTTTTCAGCAGGTCTATTCCGTCGGGCGTGTGGTACTCCTCCTCGTAGACCACGCGGCGGATGCCCGCTTGGATGATGAGCTTGGCGCACTCGATGCAAGGGGAGGAGGTGACGTAGAGGGTAGCGCCCTCGCTGCTGTTGGAGGAGCGGGCCACCTTTGTGATGGCGTTGGCCTCGGCGTGTAGGACGTAAGGTTTGGTCTTGTTGTTCTCGTCCTCGCACACGTTCTCGAAGCCGCACGGTGTGCCGTTGTATCCGTCGGATATGATCATTCGTTCCTTCACGATGAGGGCGCCCACCTTCCTGCGCTCGCAGTAGGAGTTTTCCGCCCAAATCTTGGCCATGCGCATGTAGCGGAGGTCGAATTGATGCCTTTTTTCGTTTGATTTTTCTTCCATATCCGCAAAAATACAACTAAAAATGCAAAGTTATCTTCCTTTTCGGGAAAAAGAAAGGGTGAACCCATCGGATCCACCCTTTTACCTTTTCTCCTTCGAGATTACTTACGAAGATTGAGCGCCTTAACGATGGCACGATATCTTTCGATATCGATCTCCTTCAAGTAGTCAAGCATACGACGACGCTTACCTACCAAGGCCTTCAATGATCTTTGCGTACTATAATCCTTCGCATTTGACTTCATGTGATCAGTCAAATGAGTAATACGGTATGAAAATAACGCTATCTGAGCCTCAGGTGAGCCAGTATCGGTATTCGACTTCCCGTATGTACCGAAGATTTCTTGCTTCTTAGCAGCATCTAAATACATAATGTTTAAATTTTAATGTTTAAAAATCGACCGCAAAGTTAAGTATATTTTCTGATACCGCAATCGTTTCCAAAAAATATTTTTCTGTGGGCTGTCCTGCGTTTATACCAACTTAAAGGCGTTATGCCGGTAGCGACGTCCATCACCGCTGTGAGGACGAAAATGCCCGCCAAGCCGTTACCGCCGTAAAGATAGTGAATTTCGCGGTTCACACCACTGGCGTAGACCTCTTTTTCATAGCAGTATTTCCCCTCCCCTAAAACATAAAAGCGACCGAGCCGCCCCATTACGGGAACTTGCTCGGTCGCTGCTACTAATTTAAAATTAATCTGCTATTCAAATCGGGGAGTAGTACCATAGAAATACCCGTTTTTCATTCTAAAAAAGGATCATTTTTGCAGGATAAACCACACCATAGAATGAATTCTTTAATCTTGAATCATCACACTTCCTCACAAGGCCCTTCTATCGTATGCTTTAAACGTTATTCGTAATCAGCAAATATTCCTTCTTCATGACCGGTTTTTATTCGATGCAAAATGGACATGTATGGGTTTACCAGACCCAAATGAGCTCCTAATTTTTTTATCTCTTTTATGTCCATCCATATATGATCGCCACCTATTTTCCACACATACCAATCATCATTTCTTTTTTTATCCGTGTAATCTCGTTTGCATTTAAACCATACATTGCTATAATTACCGACATTATTAGTATTCCCGTACAGCGTCCATGCATCCATCCTTACACCATATCTAGAATCACCATGCGTATAATAATCAACTTCGCCGTTGACGATCTGCTCTATGTCTGGCTTCTCATCTATCGGATAAACACGCTTAAATATTCTAAGCACGTCACTATTCAACTGCGTCAAATCACTGACAACATATTGCATATAACGTTTCTCCGTTGGTGAAATAGGGACTTCGAACACATCCCCGACTTTTGTGCTTTTTACTCGCTTTACCATGTTTTTATAATAAAATGTAGTGATGCAGGTGGTACACCTGGTGATACTGGTGGAATGTTATATTGGTTCCAATACTTGGGAGCAATAGAATTTATTTGATTGTAAAGAATATTCCTCGGGCCACAATTTTGATTGATGAGCGTCTGCTCCCATATACGGCCATTGAGTCTGCTTATTCCTCTAGGGACATCTGGCACCAATTCATATCGTAAATCTGCTCTTGGCGTATTCGAATTCAGATGTTCCGCCCATCTCACTTGTGGGTCACGTTCTGTAATACCAATATATTTTACTTCACCAGTTGCTGGATCTACCCCTCTATACACTGAACAATTACCTCCCTCATCAGCCACTAAATTTGGTTTAGTCTCGTTGGCCAATTGTTTTTCCGTGACCACCTTCTGAGGCAACATATCCATATCCGGGCCACAGTATTGTTGTGGACGTCCCGACCAGAAGTTGCGGCCACCTATTTTCGCCATGATGCCGTTGCCAATGCCGCATGTCAAGCCACCAATTAAGGAGTTAAAAGCCAAGGCTGCATTGCTGATCATTGGGTCGCCGAATGAAAGGTGGTTCCCCAATGATAGTATGAGAGTGCTCTCGAACGCACATACGGTACCTGTCACAAACCCAGCGAAGAAACCACCACCAGCTAGAATCGGAGCGGCCGTTACTCCGATAAATCCGCCAACAGCTCCAGCTAACGCTCCCCATCCAGCCGCTTTGGCAAAATCCCCAAAATCTTGGATTTGTCCGTTATGGTATTTTATCGCCACATTAACTCCCGCACTGACTACCGCAGCGATGAGTATAGGAATAATTTCCCCTGTCGGATCCGTATACATCACCGGATTGTTCATGCAGTAGCCGAATCGGTTGCAGTTGAGCCACGATTCAGGTGCCTGACGGTATGGGTCGGGGCTAAGGAACTGGTTGGTGCGCTCGTTGAAGATACGACCACCCATGTTGATGAGCCCGAGCTGTGGCAAGTGCTCATGCATACAGTAGCCACGAGCGAAGCGGGCTGGTTGGTCGGTCACAACGTTCTCGCTCCAGTTCGCAGGGTTGCGGCGCATACCCCATGGCTTGTAGGAGAACTTCTCAATTTTGCTGGTAGCGACATCCATCACCGCTGTGAGGGAGTTCTGACGGTCGGTCACCGCAGCGAACAAGGTGTCCTTCCCCGCTGTCTTGACATAGATGGCCGCCAAGCCGTTACCGCCGTAAAGATAGTGAATTTCGCGGTTCACACCATTGGCGTAGACCTCTTTTTCGTAACTGCCAAGATAATATTTCCGGTTAACGACCTGACCGGACTTATAGAGCTCAGAACGATGGCATTTGTGGTCAGGGCCATAATAGAGGTTATACGTATAATTTCCTTGCTCGATTTTGGTAGCCATCCGATAGGAATCGAAGGTCACCGTAGGTTTCCCTGTGATGGATGAACTTGTGTAGGAAATGGAATTTACCTGATGCGGAGGGAGATTACTTCCTCCATAACTGATGCTCTTCCAATAACTATCCCACGTCTTCGTCATGTTGCCCAAAGCATCATACGTATGGGTACCGGTAAGGGTTGCTCCTGATTTTGTGGCAGAGACACTGGAGAGACGGTTGAGAGCGTCGTAAGTGTATTGCTCCGTGTTTCCATCCAACGCATCCGTCTTCTTCGTGATGTTAACGCCTGAATAAGTGTAGGTCAAGTCCATCAGCCCTGTGGTGCCCTTATAAGCAGACTCCTTACTAACATATCCATTGCCCCCATACACATACTTTTTGACAACGCTGCCAGCCAGCGTCTCTTCCGTGATGCGCCCGTGACCGTCCAGCTTCAAACCTGACCAGATTGTTTTTCCGGCACAGGAGACGCTTGTCAGATACCCATTGTCGTTGTAAGTGTTGTTCACCACCAATCCAGAAGGGTAAGTGATTTTCGACACATCGCCGTAGTTGTTCGGATAGGCATATTGAGTCTTATACCCCACATTTGCCACGGTCTCGGTCTTCTCCGTTATACGATTGAACGCATCGTAAGTGTAGACACCTTTGTAATGGTTACTCTGCTCTTTCTCGAGCTGGTTATTGTTATTGTAGGTGTAGACTGCATTGTCGATGCCATCCTTCACCGATTGCAGACGACCTCTCGAATCGTATGTAGTGAGGATCTCACGTCCCGTTTCCGTCACCGTACGGATTTCTCGTCCATAAGCATCATATCCATTCTGGATAGTGCCGACATCAGGATCTGTGATGGAGATTCTGTTTCCTGCAATGTCATACGTCATGGTTGTCGTGAGATTTCCGCTGGAAGAGAGAGCCGTTGAAGTGGCAATTTGTCCAGCAGGCGTATAGGTGAAGGTGACGGACTGACCGTTCTCCGTGCTCTTGATCAACTGACCAGCCTTGTTATATTCCAGCACTTTGGTGCCCATTGGGGAGGTGATGGTTGTCTTCAAAGGTTCATATTTATATGTAGTGGTACCGTCCATACGTTCCTCCCTATAAATTCTACCATAATCATCATAGATATTTCTGACATAATATCTATTGCCCGTAGGGGATGCTACTCCTGGGACAGGATAGTAATCAACCAGTAGTCTTCCCGCATTATCATATTCCCTCATGTCGGAACGGACGTTGCCGTCAGAATATGTGGTGGTGACCCTAGTATTGTTGCCATTAGAGTCAAACATTTCGATCTTTTCAGGAGAACCCGTCAGTGTGGTCTTCACCTGGTAAAGGCAGGCCGCAGGAGAACGACCATCCCCATACGTAATGGTTCTTGTAGAAATTCGTCCGTCCGGCAAAGTCGATTTCAAACAATTGTTGAAACCGTCATAGGTGTTGTAAGTCGTAACGTATGAGAGTGTTCCCACAGAGGTCGTCTCCTTGGCTATGCGTCCAAGCGCATCATCCCAGGAGTAGATGGTGGTGACGCCATCCGGAGTCACCTTCTTGCTGACGAATCTTCCGGAGCCCGTATAGTCGTAGGATGTGGTCTGCGTCTCACATCCTGAGGCGGATACTTGACTGTATGAGAGGTTACCCTTCGTCGTATAGGAATTGGTGGTGGTGACCGCCTTGTCCGTGCCATACAGATCAATCGATTTGATCAACCTGAACTTGTCATCGTAAGTGTATTTCGAAGTGTAGGAGACAGATGCGCTACCGCTGCTTTTGGTCTCCACCTTCGTTTGAGGCAAGAAAATGTTATAGGTGCTGTTGGCGACCAGATCTTTGTACTCTACCTTGCTCTTCACATTGGCACCGTAGTCGACGGATATGACAGTCGGTTGGCCATTACTATAGGAAGAGTAGGTCGTGACGCACGATGTGTTGTTCAAGTTGTCCAGCAACTGTTTTTTTGTCAGCTGAAGTCGGTAGCCCCGTGAATTGGTTCCGAAAGTGCTTATGCTATACGTATAAAACTCCCTGGAAATGTACGCATCGTCCCCGTAACTTCGCTTCTCCGTATACGATGGATATAAAATAGCTCTTGATGTGTTGAGTGTATAAAATGAGAGGTATTCTATGTCCGTATGGTCATCCATAACATTCAAAACCGTCTTTCTGAATCCCAGCAAACCCTTTCCCGTTGTCTGAGCAATCAAATCCTCATATTGGCATAGATAATCGACCGACAAATAATTTTGTTTGCTTTCGGAATACGACTTGACAACACACATAGGGAATCTCAAGGTCATGAGATTAGTTGTATTGTCGAAACTATTCCTCTTGGTATAAACTTGCTGATCCAATAAATTCGAATAGTTGACGGAATATGTTCTTGACGGAGAAGAGACAGACTTCAAAAGACCCATGTATGGAGTCGAGTAATTTTTGTTAATGAAAACGTAACTGCTATTTGTAGTCTTCGATTTCATGGATTGCCCGATAGACAATATTTGTGCTTTCCCATGACCATAGAAGTCACCCACCATGAATAGACCAATATTATTGTCGGTTACATTCTTTGTAGTGACATGAGCAAGCTTTTTGTCTGCATCGCTGTTGCTTCTTGTGCCATAGATGATATTACCTCCATCATCGTAGGTCAGGTTGTTGCTACCGTTCAGTAACAACAAGTCCGTAATCCCATCGCCATTGAAATCCGCAGGTATTGCTTTTTTTGTGTGAAGGCTAGCAAGTTCCCAAGGAAGATTCTGGCTTGGCAAACTAAATGTGAAATCAGGATTTCCTCTATAGAACAACAATTTATTTTTTTCCCCTTTGCAGAAGTCCATAATGCCATCTCCGTTAAAGTCTCCTTGCACAAAGAAATAGGAACTGTTACAATCCATGTCCTGCTTGAACCCTTTTTCCTGAAAGGTACATTTGTTAATCGTACTTGTAGTGGTGTATCCTGTATTCCTTAACACGTTAAATCCTGTGGTGGAGACGACGACAATATCCACCAAACCATCACCATCCATATCGTTTGCGACGATTCTGTCAGGAGTGCCATTTATAGAGTAAGAATATATCACTTCCGGATTTGAAAGGCTAGCATATCCTGACATACTGCTAGCTTGCCCTCCATAACAAATCCGGACGCTAGATTTTCCATTTTGTACATCCCTGCTGGCAATAATAATATCATCATATCCGTCTTTGTTGATGTCAGCTACTGTATGTGCAGGCATTTTGTTTGATGCAGGTCCTATTCGGAATCCGACATTAGGATCGTTTGCATCCCGCACAGCCAAGCCCCTGCTTTTGTCCGTAACAATCACGATCGGGGTTTTTGTCGTTCTACTTATCAGATTGCATTGAAATGCACCTTCATAACTAACTGCGTTAAGCCAGCCTTTTGTTGATTCGTAATTCAATATTGAAGGGAAAATACTATTGGTTTTTTCGTATTTGATAGTTCCCTTGTCGTTTTTATAGTAATCGAAAAATGTCGTAGGTGCAAAGTGGATAGTTCCATCGCTGTATACCTGGGCGTCTGATTCATATACCGCAATGAGGTCAGTATATCCGTCATCGTTGTAGTCAAGTGGATACCATATTTTATATTCGGCAGGAATACCATTGTTTCCTAATTGAGAGACTGAAGTTTGCTTCTCCTCCGTTTGCCACGTATAATCACAGAAAGAATTCCAATTAACATTCAGGTCCTTCAAATAATCTCCATTATTTCCATACTTCTTCACTTTTTCAAGGAAGATTTCGCTATTTGGACCGTTTTTGTAGGAGAATTCATATCGGTTATTCAAAGTGGTAGTTCCTGCGTATGTACTAATGGAGGTTAAATAACGACTGTTTTCTTTCATGTTTCCTCCCAAAGGATATCGAATTGGTGTGTAAGGGCTATACGTGAACTCCACCTTTTGGGTGTGTGATGTCCCTTGTTTGCTATTCGCACCATAACGAATTACAGTTGGGACCACGCTTATGATGCTCCAACGGTTCCCATAGGTTGTCCCATATAATATTTGGTATTCGTATGTCATGTAGTTTCCGTTCTGGTCCTCGACCCTTGTCAAGTACCAGCCCAGATTGCCGTCATAGTACGATGCGCCTTCCGGCTGTTGTCTGTAGGTCATCTTCAGCCCAGATGTCGTGTAGACTTCAAAGTAAAAGTTGCCCGCACTACCTTTCCTGATGATCCTATTGTAATTATCATTCTCAGTCCTAAACTCCACCTCGGTGGAGCTGATCGTGTTGGCTTTTATCAGACGTTGACCGTCCAACGCCAAGTAGTCCGCCGATTTGTCGTAGTTGAGAGACAACAACTTGTTGTCATAGAACGGAACAGCGTTGACTTTCGTGATGACCGACGTCGCAGACAGGTTCCATCCTCTACCGGCATTGCCAATGCCACTTTGGCTATTGTATACCAAAGAGATGGTCGGTTCCATCCCATTCACACCCTTCGGACACTCAATCGGAATACTATATACAGCGGCTCCAGTAGGGGAAACCGACATGGATCCTCCGTAATCACCCACTATTTGATTGGCGGCAAGCACACTGCATGCTGTCGCGATACTCAGAAGAAGAATTAATATCTTTTTCATTATTTAATTATTTTTCAAGTTATTTCTTTTCGATTTTAATAGTCTGTTGCGCCTTGCCGTCACCTATCACTAGCAAATAAACGCCTGAAACACATCCGCTCATGTCGATTTGTGCGGAACCGTTTTCTATCGTGCCGCATTGGATGGTTTGCCCGTTGATGTTCTGCAAGCTGAATTTCGTGTTCTCCATTCCTGTGCTTTCCACGTTTAATATGGTTCTTACCGGATTAGGGGAGACTGTGATCGATTGCTCGCCCTCTCCCACAAGGGCTTTTTGCTCGAATCTCGTAGATGTCTTTTTGATTTCTCGAGATCTGTAATCGCTTACCAATCTGTTGTTCTCCCTGTCGAAGGAGTAAACGAGCGTCGAACGGTCTTGCTCAAACAAAGCGGGTACATTCCCTTCCGAACCCGCCATTAGCTTGAACGGAGAGAACTCGGACAACACTTTGCCGTCGTGGAACAACACAACCGTATCCCTCTGGAAGGTCGTCTTCCCCCCAAAACGGTCGCCCTTCGCTTCCTTGAATACGATCTTATCAACCGTCTCGCCCTCTCCATTGCGCAGGAGCAGGGAATCGCCCACGACAAAAGGTCTTTCGAACCTCAAAACACTTACCGAATCGGGCGACATACTGCCCCGCAACGTATGGCGGCTCAAGCCACACTCCATACACCATCCATCCAAGGAGACGATGGAATCGGACGAGTTGAACAACTCGACGTAAGGATCCTCCACAAGATTGGACACCTCTGATAGATACACGGCGGAGAAGGCGTTGCCGCATCCGCACAAAATCATTCCCAAAGCCAAATTCCGGCACTTCGCCGGCCGAAACAAAACATTCTTCAAGATCATTTTTTTTGAATAACTTTCCCTAAAAGCCTCCGAAGTCGGGAACGTTCATAAAAACGAAAAGGACGTGAGACTTGTTCCGCCTTACGTCCATTACCTTATAGGTATCGCCAAACACCACACGTCAAATGAACATAGAATATAGAACATCCCACGTCCAATTTGAATACGAGTATAGGTGTATACCTATCACATATACAAAATTAGACTGGGCATCATCCTACATCTGTCCTTGACGTAAAATTTGGCGAATTTTATAAGGTTAGGACATCATGCAAAAAATGCCTTCTCGATTTTCGGATTTCTCCCCGAAAACGTTGGCGAAGGTAGTTGATGTTTTTGAATTCAACAAATATATGTGTGAATTTTTTGATTTTATACCACGTCGGATTCACTGGACGTATTAGAGATTCACGGGTAATCATTATTTATCCTCTGCCTTGTCCAAATTTTGGGAGGAAGAATCTCCCCCAATTATATGTTCTTAATTACTAAATCTCTCCGACATCTCTCCTCTACGAGGATTCCGTCCTGCGTTTTTCACTTTTTCCTGACAATGCTTGCGAATATTTCTTACCTTTGTCTTCAAATTGATTGACTGAACTGGCATGAAACAATATTTGGATCTTTTGCAGCGTGTGCTGGACGAGGGCACGCAGAAGGGCGACCGCACAGGTACGGGTACTATCAGCGTTTTCGGACATCAGATGCGCTTCAATCTGGAGGAGGGTTTTCCCCTGCTCACGACGAAGAAGCTTCACCTGAAATCCATCATCTATGAACTGCTTTGGTTCCTGAAGGGCGACACGAACGTGAAGTACCTGCAGGAGCATGGTGTGCGTATCTGGAACGAATGGGCGGACCCGGACGGTGACCTCGGACATATCTACGGATACCAGTGGCGCTCCTGGCCGGACTATGACGGCGGGCATATCGACCAAATAGCGGAGGTGGTGCGGACCCTCAAGGAGGACCCGAACTCGCGCCGTATCATCGTCAGCGCTTGGAACGTGGCGGACCTCAAGCGGATGAACCTGCCGCCTTGCCACGCCTTCTTCCAGTTCTACGTGGCGGATGGCCGACTGAGCCTCCAGCTCTACCAACGCAGCGCGGATATCTTCCTGGGCGTTCCTTTCAACATCGCCTCCTACGCCTTGCTCCTCCAGATGATGGCGCAGGTGACGGGTCTCAAGGCGGGCGACTTCGTCCACACGTTGGGCGACGCGCATATCTACACGAATCACTTGGAGCAAGTAAAATTGCAGCTGACAAGGGAACCTCGCCAGCTGCCACAAATGAGGATTAATCCTGAGAAGAAGGATATCTTCTCCTTTGATTACGAGGATTTCACCCTGGAGAATTATGACCCCCACCCGCACATCGCAGGCAAGGTCTCCGTGTGATCCGCAATCATTATCCTTACTATCGTACTATTTTCACACTTAAACCCTCGAAATGGGCGATATATAGACCCTTGGGGAGCCATTCCAAACTGATGACGCTCTCCTTCGGACTGATGTGCTTCGTGTCGATGGTCGTGCCCTTGAGGTCGATGATCCGCAGGGTACCACCCTCTTCCGTATTCACGTACAGGGTATTCTCCGCCTGTGCGTAATAGAGCATCGATTTCTCTCCGTAGGATGCGATATCATTGAGCCCTGTTCCCGGACATGTATCTAACATAGCGTATTTACTCTCCGCCTTCCATGCGTCAACAACTTTCTTCCCCCATGCGCAGGAGTTTCCTTCCGCAGACTGTGTGGCTAGGGTTGGGGTGGACGAAGCGTCCTTCACGAGGTCGAGGTACTCCACCGGGCTTCCGTTGCCATACCATGACCATGCCAGCCAGCCCACGTTCTTCTCTTGGCAATAGGAGAGGATTTGGTCCTCGTCCACATCCCCATCGCTATGGTACCAACCGAACTCTCCGATGCAGAGGGCGAGTCCTTGGTTGATGACTCCGTCGATATTGCTCTTCACACGGTTCTTGTTTCCCGCTGTCCCGTACATGTGGATAGAGAAGAGGACGTTGTTCTCAGGGTCTGCCGCCAAGACATCCTTTCCGTAGGTGTGGATGGTGGCCGCACTCTGTCCATATCCGCCCGCATCGACCATGATGCAGTGACGCAAGCCTGCCTTACGGATGATCGGGATGGCCTTCACATAACCATCCTTCCAGTTGGCCGCGGAGGAGGAGTTGTGCCACTCGTTGGCGATATTGATGATCACGTAGTGTTCCGTTCCCTTCAGCGTGCTGGCGAGGTTGGCGAAGTATTGCGCCGCTCCTTCGAGGTCGCTGATCTTATCGCTTCCTGTCACGTCATGCACCTCCAGGATGGCCACCATGCCATACGCCTTGCAAGCGTCGATGAGTTTCTTGACGGAAGCCGCGTCGTCCGCTGGCGAACCGTAGGCGTTGCCGTTGGTCAGGACGATACGCACCGCATTCGCCTTGTTATTGTAGATCGCCTTCAGCTGATCGTAGGCGGAACTTTTGTACCAGGTGTAGGCTAGGTTGACGCCCCTCATCACGAACTCGTTGTCGCAACGGTCAAGCAGTTTGTTGCCGCTCACCTTGAATCCGTCCACGTCCGAAACATTGAACTCATACACAGGAGCGTCATTGTCCTTTTCTATGCGTACGTAGTCTACCACCGCCCATGTCCAGATAGGCGTGAGCTTCACCACGTTCTCGCCAGCGGCGAATTCGAACGTGCCCACGAGGGTCTCCCCCATCTTGTCCACGCTCTCATCATCCTTGTCTTCTCCTAGGTTGGCGGTTCCGCTCACACCGTTCACCGCGCAGTCGATCTGTTTGAATCCGTAGACGGAGTTGTAGCCCACATATACCTTATAAGAGCCCTTTTTCTCCAAGGGAATGTTGATATTGATGTAGTCGGTGCTCTCCTTGAGGTTCAGCGCACCGCTCCCGGACACCTTGTTCACCGACTCAACGGACGCCACATAGTCCGCGGAGCATTCCGCCTCGTAGATATTCTTCTTGAGTGATTCCGCACAGGAGGGATCCTCCACCTCTTGGTAAGTGCCCCATCCCGGCATCTCGTCGAGGGTGATGATGAGGTCGCTGCTCATGGCGCTCTTCCAGAGACTGGCGCTGGTTTGATCGATGAAACCACCGCTCCATGAGTTGTACCAAGGCATCCACCATGACCAGATGTCACCATTTTTCTGCGCTTCGGCAGGGTCCACGATCGGACCGTTCTCCGTGAGGGCGAGGATCTTATCGCTACCCATCTTGGATATGATGGTGTTCCAGGTATTAATATTAGACTGGGTATTATTCGCCCCGTTGTAGATATCTACACCGATCACGTCGATATATTGATCTCCCGGGTACCATGCCTCGTTGTAGGCATAGCCTTGGGTAGGGTCCTTTTCGAGGTTCCAGACCCATATCAGGTTCTTGACGCCCTTGACGTTCACCATGCGGTCGTACACCAGTCTATAGAGCGCCACGTAGCTCTTCGCGCCCTTCGTGCCCCACCAGAACCATCCGCCGGAAGCCTCGTGGAGCGGTCTCCAGATAGCTGCCACGCCCGATGCCTGCAGTTCCAGGAAGAGGTCAGCCACATGGTCGATGTCCGCGATGAGCAGTCGGTAGGTCTCCGAGGAGGTGTCCCACTCGGTGGTGCCAGCCTTGAAGCCTTTGGTATAGTCGAAGTCCGTGTAGCTGTCGTTCGCCCCCTTTGCGTAGAAGGCATTTTCCGAGCCCACCTTCCAGTGCCAGTTGAAGGAAGGTATTCCGCCATCCTTCCAAAGCTCCTTGGCGAGGCTGATGCCCGACTGTGTGTAGGTCTTGAACCATGCCTCGTCCGATTGCGCGCCCGTGGCGTTCAGGAGGTCGACGCCCACCAATGCCGGGTACTTATTACCGTCGATGGAATAGAGGTAAGCCACATCCACTTGGGTCTTGTAGCTTGCCCCATTGTCCATGTCGCCGCACATAACCCCTGAAATCGTGTTTTTCTTGAAATGATCATACAGAAATTTATACAATAGTGTAGCCCCCTCCGTAGCGTCCTTTGTGACGGGTTGGGTGGAAATCGCCGCTGTCGACTCTCCTACGATCCAAAACAGTGCGCAAAATAGTAATACAAGTTTTGTTGTTTTCATGATAACTCTTGTTTTAATAAAATACATATGCTTCATTAATACTTACTCTGCAAATGTCGAGAAATAAAGCATTCTGTAGGTTATCTGTGTGTGGCAAAAAGATATACATTTGTTGCATTTAGGCCCATTTTCATCGTTTAGGCATGACATTAGAATTGGTGGGCTCTATCGAAAGCAGGAAATGATATGGATTTTTTCTGATACGACCCTCTACTGAAAACTTTTGCTATATTTGTAAAAAGTTTTCAGTAGGAAGCGTATGATAGTCAGGGAAAGATACATTTCACAAATCAGACCGTTTTATGAAAGCGATCTAATAAAAGTTATCACCGGCATTCGTCGATGTGGCAAATCGGTAGTGCTGGAACAGATAAAAAGCGAACTCACTGCGCAGGGGAAGGATATTATCTACCTGAACTTCGAGGACAGGCATATTTCTTCCCAAATCACCAATGACATCGAACTCATTGAGTACATTGAAAAAAAGATTGTTTCAGAAAAGAAGGTCTATGTTTTCCTGGACGAGGTACAAATGGTGAAGGACTGGAATCTCGCGTGTCATTCGCTCCGTCTGCGAAACATATCGCTTTTTATTACAGGATCGAACTCAAAACTGCTTTCGCGCGAGTTCACGAAGGAGCTGAGCGGGCGCTATGTCTCATTCACCATACGTCCGTTCGTGTACAAGGAGATTGTGGAATATGCCCAAGAACTCGGGCGCACAGTATCCATAAACGACTATCTGATATATGGGGGATTTCCTAAAAGGATAGAATTCAAAGGAGAAGATGAGATGCTCCGTTACCTGAACGACTTGGACGAGACGATTGTATTGAACGACATCATCAACCGTTATAACATCCGCAAGAAGGAAATATTCACAAAGCTGGTGAATTATGTGCTCATATCGAACGCACGTATCTTCAGTTCCAACTCCGTCCACAATTATCTGAAATCACAAAAGACTGATTGTTCGGTAAATACGGTGATGAAATACCTCGATTACCTGGAAGAGGCATACGTTATCCGAAAGGTCGAGCAATACTCAACCAAGGCGAAGAAACAGCTCGAATTCTACACGAAACTATATGACGAGGATGTGGCCTTCAACTCCATCCGTCAGCCCAATAATCGTTTTGATATCACGCATAACCTTGAAAATGTGGTATATAACGAACTTATCTACATGGGCTACCAACTCAAGGTGTACAACATGAACAACAAAGAAATTGATTTCCTCGCCGTAAAGAACGGACATGAGTATCTTGTGCAAGTGGCCTACAGCGTGGTTGAGGAGAGCACCTACAAGCGTGAATTCGCACCATTCAATGAACTCGACAATTCCCGTAAGAAGATCCTCATCACCAATGATGAGAACGATTATTCGACGAGCACCGTGCAACACATCCGCCTCAAAGATTTTCTGATGATGGAGGATTTATCATCGTAGACACATAGATAGCAAAACCAAAGCGTCCGAACCGCTAAAAAATGTTTCCGTTTTGTGCCTTGATTTCTCAAAAATAGGAAGTTGGGGCGTGGAAAAGAGAAAGAAAAAAATTATTTTTGTAGCGCTTCTTTTAGTTTATGTGTTTTAGGTTGCTTATAGTTTTTTCGATGCTTTTCTCTTGCCACATGCTGTGTGCGAGTGAGCATTTGTGTTTTGACCATTATAGGACAAAGGATGGGTTGTGCTGTGACTTTGTCTTAGGAATCGGACAAGACAGCAACGGATTTATATGGGTCGCCACGCAGGACGGGGTGAGCCGGTTCGACGGCACATATTTCAAGAACTACTCCAAGAAACGAGGAGGTTTGATGCAGAATAGCGTAAGTTGCCTGACGAGCTCCATATCGGGAGAGATTCTCTTTGGTGGGGATCATGGCATGTTGCAGACTTACGAGATCGCTGCCGATACGTTCCTAAACCGACGTTTCCCTGAATTGATGGAGAAGTACGTGAAGTCCGTGACAGGTTTCTCCCGATTGCGGGATGGAAGGAGTCTACTCTTGACCACAAGCGGCATCTTCCCGTATGACACGTTGCGGAATCGTTTTTCGGAGGACTCGCTTTTGACAGGCACCACGAGTCAGTTGCTCGTACAATCCTTTTATGAAGATAGGTTAGGTAATCTTTGGGTAGGCTCTTTCGACGGGCTTCATCTCTTCTCTTCCCAAGGGGAGGAACTGAAGCTTTATTCGCTCTCCAAGGACAAGGCGCCAGTCTCCTCGATTCTAGAGCTGGACTCTGCCCGCGTTCTGGTCTCCACCAACATGGGGGGTGTTTGGCTATTTGATATTCCTGGGGAAGGATTGCCTGTCGCCAAAGAACTGAATACGCCATTCAAGAACGTATCCATCATGCTGAAAGACACGAAGGAGCGTGTCTGGTTAGGCACGTGGGGAGATGGTTTGTGGCGGATGGACCACTTCGGGAAATTTGTCGAGGTGAAATCCTATGAGGGGGATGAGGACCTGAAGAAAGTTCATGCCCTGTTCGAGGATTCAGACCATAGCATTTGGATCGGCACACAGGTGAATGGTCTGTTCCGTTATCAAGCGGAGAACAGCTCTAAGATTTTCCATTCGTCCGAAATGGGCTATCCGAACGTGGATGCCTCTTGTTTCCTAGAACGTCCCGACGGCAATATATTCGTGGGGACGGATGGCTCCGGCGCCTATCTGGTGACGGGCGAAGGCAAGTTCATGCAATACTTGGATGGCTTCTCCTGCATGGGAAGGAGCATCCTCTCCTTTTGTCGTTGGAGGGGGAACGAATCGCTGGTTTCCTCCTGGTTCGGTGGCATCGGTATCGTCTCGGAGGATGGAAGGGTGTCACCCCTCAGGTACAACGGATTGGAGAATACGGTCAATAGCTCTAAATGCGTGCGCCACTTACGTAATGGAGAAATCTGGGTCGCCACACAAGGAGACGGTGTCTATGTGCGCCACACGGACGGCACATGGGAGAAGAAATCTTTCGTGGTGAATGAGGATATCATCGATCGTTGGATCGACGATATGGAGGAGGCACCGGATGGTATGATGTGGGTGATTTCCCCTTATAACGTCTGGCGTTGCGATAGTGCAGGAATGCGTTTCTTCTCGTGGAAGACTCCCCCTAACACGACGGAACCATGCATATTCGTCGACGGGCACTGCGATGCGGAGGGGAACCTTTACGTCGCCTCCAACTACGGTGTCTTCCGTGTCTCCAAGAAAGATGGGACGATGAGCCTTTTGGACTATCTGCCTACCGCGAAATACGTCTCCGTCTACTTCGACAAACAGGGGTTCCTGTGGTGCGACGGTACGGCGGGCATCTATAGGGTCAACCTGAAGGAAAAAACTTACAGGACCATTCCGCTCCCGATGGACAAATACGGGAAGCTCTTTTTCCAGTCCCGCGCCATTTATGAGAGTTCGAAGGGCAATATGTTCTTCGGGTGCTCCAATGGTTTCATCATGCTGAACCCTAATCAGATGGGCTCTTCCGGAACCATCAGGTTCTTGGCATGGTCTGACGTGACCGGGAAAGGGGGCGATGGACAATCCCTCAGACTATCTTTGCGGGATGGCAAGCTCCGCCTGAAGGAGAGCAACTTGGAAACGCATATCGCCTTCGATGTGGTCTCCCTTTCGGGACTGGATGTTGTTTGCACCTACCGCCTCAAGGGGGTAGATAGTACATGGAAGAATCTGAACGGCAGGAGGGAGGTGGTTCTGGACCATCTTCCCGCAGGGAAATATGAACTGGAACTATCTGTCTATGAGTTAGGGGACGAGGATCAAGCCACCCACTTGATGCTGCCAATCACCGTCGTTTCGACTTGGTGGAGATCATGGTGGTTCATCAACCTGGTGGTGCTTGCCCTATTGGCCTTCCTATATTGGATGTATGGAAAGAAGAGGCACAAAGTAGTCTATGTGGAAAAACCAGTGGCAAACACATCCGGGGATGCTACAGCGCATGCGACGGAGTCCCAAGGACAGGAGGATGATGCAACGCAGGAACCAGCCGTCGACCCGTTCATGGCGCAGGTGATGGAGGTCATAGAGCGCAACTACATGAACCCTGAATTCTCCGTGGAGGAGCTGGCCAAGGAGATGTCCACCAGCAAATCCACCCTCATCCGTAGGCTGAAACCGCTGACGGAGCAAACACCGGTGGAGATGATCGGTGTCCATCGCTTGAAGAAGGCGGACGAGATGTTGCGGACCACGAACTTGCCAGTCAAAGAGGTGGCCTTCACGACGGGCTTCAGCAGTCCATACTACTTCAGCCGCAAGTACAAGGAATACTTTGGCTATCCTCCTTCGCAGAAGAAGGAGAAGGATCAATCAGATAGTTAATCGTAATAACTAATTATTCACCGAAGAGTGCCTTGTCGACGATCTCCGAAGTCTTTAGTCTACCATTGATGACGGAGACGATGTCGAATTTACCTTGTGTACAAAGCTTATTGTCGGATAGACGGTAAATATCCTCATAGAAAACATAACGGATACCCTCCTTCTTCACGTTGAGGCGGCAGACGAACTTGTCGTTGCTCTTCAACGGTTGCTTGTATTGCAGCTCAGCCTTTGCGACGACGAGGATGACCCCGGCGTTGGTCAGCTCCATGAAGTCCAAACCGATCGTCTGGATGTAGCGGTGCCTCGCATGCTCCATATAATGCTGATAATTAGCGTTATTTACAATACCCTGCACATCGCACTCGTAGTCGCGCACCTCAAATTCGTATTCAAAGATATATTCCATAATAATGATTCTCTATAATTCCTTAGTTTCGTATTAACGTGAAATGTCCCTTGTATGTTACCCTTGTGTCATAAAGGTTGATGATATACCAATAATCCTCCGAAGGCAAGGCATAGCCATTGTATGTTCCGTCCCACTCTTGCTCAGGGTCTGTCGACTCGAAGAGTTTCTTGCCATGTCGGTCGAAGATGGATACTCTCACGTTGGCATATCTATTCAAGTTGATGATCTTCCATGTGTCGTTGGTTCCATCGCCCTGAGGTGTGAAGTATTCAGGGATAATCAGATCATGACGTTCCGCCACGAAGGTCATTTCGCCGACGCAGCCCTTCTCGTCTTTGACCTTGGCGGTATAGGTCCAGCCGGGAACCACTGGTGTGATTGTGTTTGTCTGTTCGAATCCTGAGCCCAAGTCGAAGAGATAAGGGGCTGTTCCGCCTTCCCCTTCGAGGGTGATGATCTGCGCCTCTTCCTGATTCACGATAATATTGGGTTGCGGCGCAACGTGTATCGTCTGCTCTAGTTGCTTTTCGCACGTACCGTTTGTCGCCTTCACGTAGTAGGTGGTAGTCTCTTCCGGGAACACCTCCTGTCTGTTGCCTATGGCGATGGTATCGGTGAATTCAGGGGAGGTGGACCAGACATATCGGTTGTCAGCAGCACCATCATTCACACGCAGGAAGGCGCGCTCCCCGATGCAGACCATCGTGTCCTTCGTCGTGCCTTCCGTTGGCTCGAACACATGGATGGTGAGTTCCTTCTTTTCCCCTATGCACCCCTTCTCCGTGCGTGGGATAAGGGTGTAGTTGGTGGTCTCATCTGGATTGAAACTCTCCTTGTCGGAAGCCATGTAGATCTCCTCCGGGTGACCCGTTGTGGCGGATGTCGCGGATAACAACAGATTGTTCGCCGAGAACGGGAAGTCTGTGGAGAGTTCCACAATGTCGCCTCTACAGATCGAGTCTGACGAAGCAGTCAGTTCATAGTGGTCAGGGACCGTGTCGATTGTTACGGTGTGGGTGGCCTCCACCTCATGGCAATGGTTGGCAATGGCCTTCATGCTGAAGGAGGTCTCTTCCTTGAGGGTATAGAGGGAGGCCCCGTTGTAGTCGCCCGAACTATATCCTTCAATCTTTTCCCGGTTGACGATCTCTCCATTGACGGATTCGTATAGGGTGACGGATGATACATCCTGCCCGTTCTTTATGCGGAAGTTAATGGTGTAGTCACTTCCCTTACATGTGGACTCATCTCCTGTAAGTTCGACTTCAACTGGTTTCACCACATGGATGGTGACATCGTTGGAGTAGACCACATCATCTCCTGTGTAGCGTATTCTGTAGCGGGTTGTCACCATTGGTGTCACATTCTTCTGCGTGGTTAAGTCAGTGGCGAATTCCTCGTAACCAGAGGATCCCTCCTCCTGTTTTTCCCATGCAATACCCTCTGCCACTCCATAGCTGGCGGTGAGCACCACTTCCTCGCCTTCGCATATCGTATCCACTGCGGACGATAGGCTAAGGATAATCAGTGGCTTGAAGATGATGCTTTGGCTAAGGGTCACCTCAGGGCAATACGTCGCATGGACGGTGGCGATGTAGGTGCTGTTTTCGCTTGGCGTGTCAGTCGCCTCGTATTGTGTGCCTAACGTGCTCTTCCCTGAGTCGGTTTCCTTCTCCCATGTGAACGATGTCGGGGTGCCTTGGACAATAGTTGCCTTGAGGCTAACACTATTCCCTTCCTTGACTGTCTCCGCAATAGGTTGAAGGTTCATGCGCAGGGAGTCTTCCGTGGTGACCGTCACCTCATCCGAATAGCTCTCCGGACAAGCATTGTTCTGCGCGGAGCGGATGCGGTAGGTGGTCTTGTGCGTAGGGTTGACTACCTGCTGTTGGGTGAGGTCGGTGGAGAAGTCCGCAAAGGCGGTTTCGCCTTCCTCCTTCTTCTCCCAGACGATGGCGGTGGCTGTGCCATAGCTTGCCGAGAGGGTCACGTTGTCGTTTACGCAGACCGCATTAGCGGAGGCACTCAACGTCAGTGTCGCCTGGTTGTCCACTGTGACGGAGAGGCTTTGGGTAGCGTCCGGGCAGAGCTGTCCGGCTGCTGTCACCGTGTATTCGCAAGATTGGGCAGGCGTGTCTGTGGTCTCTTTGTCATTGGCCAAAACGGAGGTCTGTCCGCCCACCTGCTTCTCCCACGTGATGGATGCGGGTGTACCCGTGACGGAGGCCTTCAGGCTCACCGCCGTGCCTTCGCAGAGTGTTGTTTCGATAGGCTCTACAGAGACCCGCAGGGAGTCTTCCGTGGTGATGGTCACCTCGTCCGAATAGCTCTCCGGACAGGCATTGTTCTGTGCGGAGCGGATGCGGTAGGTGGTCTTGTGCGCAGGGTTGACAACCTGCTGTTGGATGAGGTCGGTGGAGAAATCCGCAAAGGCGGTTTCTCCTTCCTCCTTCTTCTCCCAGGCGATGGCGGTCGCTGTGCCATAGCTTGCCGAGAGGGTCACATTATCGTTCACGCAGACCGCATTGGCGGAGGCGCTCAACGTCAGTGTCGCCTGGTTGTCCACTGTGACGGAGAGGCTTTGGGTAGCGTCCGGGCAGAGCTGTCCGGCTGCCGTCACCGTGTATTCGCAAGATTGGGCAGGCGTGTCTGTGGTCTCCTTGTCATTGGCCAAAACGGAGGTCTGTCCGCCTACTTGCTTCTCCCACGTGATGGATGCGGGCGTACCCGTGACGGAGGCTTTCAGGCTCACCGCCGTGCCTTCGCAGAGTGTCGTTTGGATAGGCTCTACAGAGACCCGCAGGGAGTCTTCCGTGGAGATGGTCACCTCGTCCGAAACGCTCTTCGGACAAGCACTGCTCTGTGCGGAGCGGATGCGGTAGGTGGTCTTGTGCGCAGGGTTGACTACCTGCTGTTGGGTGAGGTCGGTGGAGAAGTCCGCGAAGGCGGTTTCGCCCTCCTCCTTCTTCTCCCAGACGATGGCGGTGGCTGTGCCATAGCTTGCCGAGAGGGTCACGTTATCGTTCACGCAGACCGCATTGGCGGAGGCGCTCAAGGTTAGCGATGCTTGGTTGTCCACTGTGACGGAGAGGCTTTGGGTAGCGTCCGGGCAGAGCTGTCCGGCTGCTGTCACCGTGTATTCGCAGGATTGTGTTGGCGTGTCTGTGGCCTCCTTGTCGTTGGCCAGGACGGAGGTCTGTCCGCCTGCTTGCTTCTCCCATGTGACGGATGCGGGCGTACCCGTGACGGAGGCCTTTAGGCTCACCGCCGTTCCTTCGCAGAGTGTCGTTTCGATAGGCTCTACAGAGACCCTCAGGGAATCTTCCGTGGAGACCGTCACCTCGTCCGAAACGCTCTCCGGACAAGCACTGCTCTGTGCGGAGCGGATGCGGTAGGTGGTTTTGTGTGTAGGGTTGACGACCTGCTGTTGGATGAGGTCGGTGGAGAAGTCCGCGAAGGCGGTTTCACCCTCCTCCTTCTTCTCCCAGACGATGGCGGTGGCTGTGCCATAGCTTGCCGAGAGGGTCACATCATCGTTCACGCAGACCGCACTGGCGGATGATGCGAGGGTGAGTGTGGCAGGGACATCCACCTTCACGGTGAACGTGTCGGAGATGCCTTGGATGCACTGGCCAGGGAGGACGGCGGACTCTGCGCGGTAGTAGGTGGTCTTACTTGGGCTGACCGTTGTTTGCGGAGCGTCAGCGGCACCCAAAGGAGAGAAATCACTCTCCCCCTCCTCCCTCTTCATCCAAGTGATTTGGTCGAGGGCGTTGCCCGTCAGGATGAGCGTCGTCGAGCCATTTTCGCAGATCGTTCCATCTCCTGTTATTTTTAGCGGCACACTGTCCGTGTGGCTCTCTTTTATCGTGATGAACACCGAGTCGGAATGGCAGGTGTCATTCCAAGCCACGGCGCAATAGTGTCTCTCTATTTGGTCGAATACAGAGATGGAAGACCCTTGCTGGTCTGCGATAGCGACCCAATCCCCTGTGCTGACGTCCTGTTGGCTCCATGAGATGCTATCCACCGCCACGCCATTGTTCACCGTGGCGGAGAGTTCTACCGGGTCCGTGCAGAAAAATGAGCTGCTGGCGGTGACGAAGATTTGAGGCGTCGCGCAGTGGCAAGTGAGCGTGGAGACATTGCTGATTTTGTAGAGGGAGCAGGCATCGTCCGAAAAACCGTGGTCCGCGATGAATAGTCCGGAGGTTTGGTCCTTCGCGATGATCACACGGTAGCGCATGCCCTCGTCCGATTTCTGGAAAGGCACCTCGACGGAGTAGACCTTCTCGCCGCTTTCCGGCATGTTGGTCCATGTGGCCCCGCCATCATCGGAGGTTTGCCAGACACAGTAAACGTCAGGCAGCAAGGCCTCCCATTGTGACATGTCTGATAACGTCAGTTGTGCGGTTTCGCCGCAGATTCCCTCCTTGTCCTGCTCCTGTCCAACGCTGAGAATAGCCTCTGGAATAGGCTTTTCGCAAGCGATTAGGGATATGTCGTCGATGGCCATATCGTCGCCACCCACACCCTTCTCCGCATCGTCATAGATCCGTAGCGTCACGTTCCGATTGTTCCCCGAGTTAAAGCTGACGCCATAGTTGATCCACGTTGAAATACCATAGACTGAAACGGGGACCTCCCCTGACTGATTAGACGCCAAAACCGTGGTTCCGTCTTCTCCAATGATTTCGAACAAGAAATTCGGATAGGCGCCAGTGGCATTGGGGTTTTTGATGAAGCCACCCGTGACGCACATGGCATACATGGAAAAATAGTACCACGTGTCGGAACATAAGTCAAAATCGATCTTTTTCTCGAAGATGAGTTCGTGTTCATTCCATGAACGGTCAGGGTTGTTGATCAATAAGAAGCCACCATCCTTGTTGCCGGTATGGTCTGTGCCGCCAGAGAACCAATCGTATGATGAGGTAGAACCATCCTCCGAGTGGGATACGATGGCATAACAGCTGTCGCCTATATTTGTACTGTAACTCGTGTTGTATCGTCCTGCGAATTTTCTGGTTCTTACATCTGCGCACTCTCTTCTTTCGCCCCTCGGCACGCTCTTGAAGTCCTCCTTCCAAACCACAAGGCGGTTCTCCCCATCGCCACAGATGGTAGGGTCGCATTGCATGCTGACGAAGTTGGGCACCGAAATCACTCCAGTCGCGACCCCATATCTGGCGTAATCGCTCGCAACCGTTTCCGATTCGCCAATGATGACTCGGTATAGTTGTTTCGTGCCGTCGTAGTTGACCACATCGATAGAGGTGGTGTTCGTCCCGCTCTCGACGATGTTCTGCCATGATGTGCCGTTATTGTCCGATCGTTGCCATAGGCAATAGGGGGTTGTGAAGGTGATGCCCCACGTCTGCGGATCCGATAATTGGATGGTGTGCGATTCGCCACAGATAAATCCTCCCAATGAGCTGCTTGCTCCGTCGATGAAGATATCCTGGGAAGAGGCTCCCAACGATATAAATATCGCACCCAAAAATCCAGTAATATATTTTTTTATCCACATACACTGACGATCATTAAAGTTTTCTTTTACAAGCAGTTGCGCATGATTTCCTCCCGTAAGGAAAGTGCACGATGTCTCTCTTGTACAAAAATAAAAAATATTTCGCGTTTCTATTGTGTTTTTTCTATTAATATTAAATATGCAAAAAATTGTTTGTTCTTTCAGTATAATAGGCGGATCATATTGCGTTCGTCCTATATCCCCTCGTTTTTACCACACGATGTTCTATCCGGATAATTGCTGATTCGCAGGATACACTACTCCTACGATTATATCCGAAGACAATTATACTTGAGCGATATCCTGCATCACCAATCCAGCTATGGTAAATCCGAAGATGGCTGTTATATGCGCCGTGGTCCCGTTGATTTGCGCTTTTGAGGAACACCACTCGTGGTTGACGAGGTTGGGGTTGCCGGTGATGAGGGCCGACTTGGGACATATGCATGCGCTTGTCCCGCAGGTGGATGCTTCTCCTTTGTTGGATAGCAACTCCGGCGAGAAGACGCAAAGGAATTTTTTCCGAGGATATTTATCTATGCGCTTAAATTTTTTCCGAATAGCCCGAGCCAACGGACATCCATGAACCTTCCAGAAATCCGCCACCTGAACCTGTGTCGGGTCAATCTTAAGTGCGGCTCCCATCGCAGAAAAAAACTTCCCTGGGCACTCCGTGGCGCGCAATATCAAGTGAACTTTGTTCTCCAGACTGTCAATGGCATCAATGATGTAGTCATATTCCTCAAGATGGAACATCGGGTCGTTCTCTGCGGAATAGATCTCCTGAATTGCCTCGATCTCAGCTTGTGGATTGATATCCAATAATCTATCCTTCAGTACGTTAACCTTTACAAGGCCGACCGTCTTGCTTGTCGCTTGTAACTGTCGATTGACGTTTGTGACGCATATCCTATCGCTATCGACGATCGTGAGATGGCTGATGCCACTGCGCACTAAACTTTCGGCGCACCAACTACCCACGCCACCAACACCAAAAATAATGACTCTTTTCTTGCTGATGACATCCATCGTCTCCCTCCCCAAAAGAAGGGTAAGCCGGTTAAATAACGTGCTCTCCTTGCCCATGTTCTCCCATGTGTGGTTTTTAATGCCGCGAAATTATGATAAATGAACGGAGTGGCAAATGTAGTTGAGCCAAATTCTTATTATTTCCGTGTTTCCACCTTGCTGAAGTTGTCAAAATGCAACCTTATGATGTGGATGCATCCGTACTTTTGGGCGAATCGCAGGTATTCATCCCGCTGTGTGGTGGAGCAGAGCGTATGTCCTTGCAGGTCATAGGCTTCAATCCGTCGGATATCATCACGCCACAACAGGGAGGCCTCAACCTCCTCTATACCAGTGTCTTCCACTGTCATGTCTTTGGAAATCGTGACGTTGGCAGGGAAACAGAAGGATGGGTCTTTGCGTTCGTAGATGGATTGCCGCATGCTCTCTTCTGTTCTCTCCACCACTTGCCGGAAGAGCGTCCTTCCGTCGTATTGGATGGTGACGGGCTGGGAGAGGTCCACCATGTCATCGTCCAGCCAGATGACCACCTCATCATAATCCATCTTATCGATGGTGATAGTGTTTCCCTCGATTCTCGCGTCGAAGGTGTTGCCCCGCACTGGTTTCACGGAAGGGGGCAAGGAGACCCAATAGAAAGCGTTCCGCAAGCATTCCTCCTGCGTCCAGATGATCTGTTGCGGATGGGCGTCGCGGGTGTAGCGTTGCATCCAGCTGACGGCGGCGGTGTCCACCTGGTCCATCCAGTGACCTTTCCCCGCGACGATATGGGTCTCATGGATATATTTCCCTGGCACAGATTGGCTAAGTTCATCCATTTCCTCCCCTCTCTTCTGCACCTCCTTGTTGCGGTCGTAGGCGGAGTCGAGGGCGCCCACCCAAATGGTGAAAGGAGTGTTAACCAAGTTACGTAGTCCCACGTCGCCCGGGTGACCGGCCATCATGGCGGCGGCGGCCCAATGGTCAGCGAGGCGAGGTGCCAGTCGCCAGACACCGTCCCCTCCGGCGGAATAGCCCATGATATACACTTTATCAGGGTTGATATTCTCCTTAACGATCATCATGGTGATCAAGTCCTGGAAGAGGGAGTCGATAGGCGCTTTGAACCACATGTCCCAATCATTCCACGGAGCTCTCGGCGCCACGTAGATGCCTTGCGGTTGGTAAAGGTATATTTGGTTCTCCCACTGTTGGTCATTCGTTTCCTTGGGGGCGTTTCCGCCACCGTGCATGGAGATCCAAAGGCTACGTCCCCCTGCAGGTTCCGCGCCTCGGATGAAGTATCCCAGCCCTAACTGTAACCCGTCACGACGGATGATATGTTCTTGATATGCTTGGTCATATATAGCGGACATCTGGGCTTTCCATTCCGCGATGACCTGCTCCTTGGCCGACTCGGCTGCCTCTTTGTCCAACGGTTGGGCGAATAGCGAACCACCAATAAGAGAAAAAATGACTAAAATAAGATGCTTTTTCATGGGTAATATTTTTATTGTTTTTACAGACATGAGCAATGTTGCCATCTGTGCTGAAGATGCCACCCTTTTCCTCCCTTTGGTGGACGAAAGTGGAAATGATCGATTATTGAATCTGTCACTCACAAAAATATACAAACGGAATAGAAAGCACAATTTTTTTTGTTTAATAACGTACCGTTATCTATCACGTTTGTACGAAGTCCATTCGAGAAAAGTGTGTCTAGACACAGAAATATCGAATGGGATATAGGGGAATGGCATGATTTTCAGATGATTGTACAAAAAACGAACCACCAACAAGAGGGAAGCGATGCCATCTATGATATAGATGCCACCCCTTTCCTCCTATTGGTGGACGAGAATGGATACGGTCGATTATTTCACAATGAATTTATTTGTGAAAATACCGTTCTCATTTCGCACCTTCACGTAATAGGCGCCGGCAGCCAATGAGGTGTTCAATGTTGTCACACCGGCGGCTACTGTTTTGGAGAATACGGCAACTCCTTGTGCGCTATAGATGGTGATGTCGGAATCGTAGTTGACGGAGACGTTCAGGGAACCGTCCTCGGATGGGTTAGGCCACAACCGAACGACTAGGTTGTTCACATCCTCAACGTTCACCGCATTCTCAGGTTTACCAATGATCTTAAGGGAACCCAAACCGGAACCGTCTGTCATGAAGACAATGCCTAATTTATGTTCACCCGTCTCATTGAAGCGCAGACGGAACTTTTTCTCTGGTGCGTATGGGCATATAGGTTTCGTCCATCCCCAATCATTGTAACCATCCATTTTTTCACCTTCGCCACTGGGTTGCAATTCCAATGCGCGGTATATCTCCTTCCCATCCTCATCGACAAGCGCATTCTTGCCATCAACCGTGAATGCGATGATGTTGTAATCTATATGGTTGTTCGTGTAAGTCTCGAATTCATAGTCGCCAGGATGTTTCACATTGATGGTATATTTCACCCATTCGCCTCGACCGATGTAGCTCAAGCTATAGTAGCCATCTCCTGGGTTCTCCTCATTGGTGTAACCTATGTCTACAGCATCGTCGCCACGAACACCTTCATACATACCGGCAACTCCACTGTTACATGGGGTAGGTGCGCACGCTACCCAATCCTCGTCAAAGTCATAGTAGGCATTGTTGATTCCTCCCTGGTCGTATTTCTCCAGTGCCAAGTAGAAGTCGTTCACACCGTCAAACACTTGTGCGCTATCATACGCCTGAGATTCACCAAAGACAAAATTGTCACCTTTCGACAATTGTTTCATAACATATTTCCCAGCCTCTGAAAAGTTTTTCTTGTCGTAATTCTCTATTGAGCTGAAAGAATTTTCTGGTGAATCCAGGTAGCTCCAACTCCAGTTGACCCAACTGATGACTTGTCCGCCAATATTCTTTCCGTTGCATACGGTCATTAACTTATCAGCGTTTTCTGTCGATATCTTTGTGCCATTTTCTTGGCTGGAAAGGCTCCATGTCGTTACGAACAAAGGGATAAAAGCCGATGCGCTGCTCAGCTCGCCCAGATATATTTCCTGGTCATACGCGTAATAGTGAAAACTGTACATCACGTTCATGCCCATCTCGTCGATTGGATCCAGGAAAGGGAATACCAGGGCTTGGTCCCATTGCGGCGTGCCTACCAATACGATCGAGGTGGAGTCGTTCGCTTTGATGACTGGAAGGATTTCCTTGCAATAATCCTTTATCCAACCCCACACATATTCTTTCCCAACTTCATAAGGATCCTTCGACCCCCAACCATCCGATATGGAGTCGAAGACAGGTTCGTTGCATATCTCGTACAATACATGATTGTAATCCTTTTCGCTGACGTATTCGGAGATGTCATGGAAGAAGTTCTTAGCGTCTTCCACTCTGGTCATCGGGTTACCTTTCAACTCTTCCCGATCTTTTGTCAAGTGCCAATCGACGATGCAATACATGTTTTGGTTGGCGCAAAAATCGATGCAATTCTTAACCCACGCCTCATTTATGCCTTCACCTTCGTTGAAGTACGTGACAATACGCGCCACATTAGCGCCTTTCCTTTTCATGGCGGAGAAATCCTCCTCCTCGTCATAGCACTCTTTAAACCATGAGCCATGGGTACTCCATCCTCTCAATTGAATGGGCTTCCCACTTTCCGTACACAATTGGGTACCTACCAACTTCAATCCTTCCAATGCATAAGCCGAGAATGCAAACGCAAATAGAGCAATTAGTGTAAAAAATTTTTTCATCTGTATAAATTTCAAAATAGTTAGATAATCCTTAATCGGACGGAAGAGAAGGGCCCTGTTTTGGAACACACTAACGCAATAAATACCACTCTCTTTCTGTCTGCCACTTACAAAGTTATACAAACGGAACAGGAATTGCAAGGTTTTTTTGTTTAATAACGAGCCTTTATCGATCACGTTTCGGTGGAGTCCAGTCGAGAAAAGTGTGTCTAGACACAGAAATGTCGAATGGGAAGGAATCGTCCCATAATTTATTAGCAGCTGGATTTAAAGGGAGAGATAGCCGTTTGTGTTCAGACTATCTTTCCCTTCTACACTAATTCATTAGAGTTTTGTCTTGTTGCAAGGAATGAGGAACCTCTTTTGCTATCCATTTCCCTGTTTGTAACCAGTACTCATAAAAATAGATCCATGCCGCTGTCCATCCAACTATATTTTTCGCAATCAATTTTGATGAGGACCATTTAAAATTGCGATCGTGGTACAAACACAAACTTCCATCTTTATAGGTGTGTTTGGCTTGATCAACAATCTTTGGGGAAAGCACAAACACTTTGGGTCGGAGATTCCCTTGGTATATTATTTTGACTTTATACTCGGGAAGGGAATCTAATACTTTTAACCAAAAAGTGAAAATCACTTGTCCCTCCCTTTTTATGTATGTGCATTTTGGATAAAAATGTTTCATTGCGGCAATTTGCTTGTCGTTATTATTTGATGTATGAAAATTATTCTTTACCATAGAATCCCCCAGACTTTGCAATAGAATTACCCAACGATAGATTTAATCCTGTAGCTCCTAGTTTTAATTTACCATTGATAAATGCATCTGCATAATCATGTGCTTGACTATCATCGATTTTATGCTCAATTTTTTTGAACCCAGAATTTGTAACCTCAAAGGCAAGAGGAGAGGGAGTGCCATCAATACAATCTCCCCCAGTACAGTAAAAATTATTTTCGCCTATTTCTTTTACATATCTATTTTTTGCTTTTTTGCATGGAGGATTAGAATCTTTATGAGAAATATACTTTGACGATGACACAATAATTGCTTTGCTATTTCGTTTTGCCAGAAAATCCAAAGAACTCTTATTGGGTTTGTCATTTTCCCTATCGTCAGCAAAGAACGACCAACTACAATGATGTGGAGCTTCAAAAAGGTCCCATTTAAGAGTTTTCACATCACTTAATTTAACGATTTTCTCCCAAACACGCCATTCAGCATCACCACCAAGAATCAAATTTGCCACATCCTTAATGGAATTCCAATCGAATCTAAATTGCATTACAATGTTTGTTTCATTTCTATCATTATTTTCAATCGCATTACGAAATGGGGAATGAATAAAGATTCTGAAATCATTATAGTTATGGCCATTTACTTCGTTAATTTCACTGCCAGGAATGGTGATCCTTTTTTCTAATCCAACAAGATTGTCAAGATCGGCCCAACCTACAATTCTTATTCTATTACCATCTTGATTGGCTCTAACAGGATCCTCCTTAAACAATCGCATACGTCTATCTGCTTCTTTTTTAAACGCAATGGCATCAACACATAATTCGTCAGTATGTTCTATAAATACTCTTGGTGAATACCATAATTCTCCAATAAGAATCTTTTGGGCATCAATGTCCTTTTGTGATATTTTTATAGGATCACCCAAATAGAATTTGTTGTTAAAGCCCAGACAATGGTCTTGATCAGGATGTGATAGCACAAAAGCATCTATGAAAGGTAGTTTACTCACCTTTTTTTCAAGTTTGTAATTTAGCAAATTATTAATCACATCAAATTTGCTTTCGTCATCTGAATTTTCCACAGAGTTTCTAAACTTGCAGTCCCACATCATCTTTAGACCATTTTTCATTTCCAAAAGAATGCAATCCCCATTGTCTACGGGATAAAATGTAATAATATTTTTGTCCATAAAACTTATTTTTTAGATATATATGCGTTATACAAAGCTCTTGCGTATGAATTTCCTATATGTTTAAGTGAAAAAAAGAACAGTACAACTAGTATGATTTGTATACCCAACAACATCCATAAAAGTATGTTATTCATGAATGCGATATTGCAATTAATAATAATTGCTACAACAAGGAAAAGTAATGCATATACTGAGCCTCCAAGATAATTCCTACAAAAGCCATATTGAATATTATATCTCATTAAATTTTCATTTTCTCGTGTTTCTTCTCGTATCTTACCCACAGCATCTACAATTCTACGTTTTGCTTCTTTGGCATTAGATTTCTTTTTCTCTTCTGTGGCAGACATAAGAGTAATGCCAAAATCGTGTCTTACCCGTATTGCTATCTGCTTTATCATATCATCTGACAAACGCTCCTTAGAACTCCACGATAAAAGTTTTGTTGTTGGCATGTTTGTTTCATTTTCCGAAAAGAGAGGAAATTGGAAAATTATTTTCGATGTGGAATTAAACAATTCCTCAAGTAGATAACCAATGGTTGCAATAATCAACGCAGAAGGAATGAAAGAAGTAATAGCCTTTGTTCCCGGAATGTCCCAGATAGTAGGTATACCCATATGGATAAAAATAAATGATAAAACTATCAAAGGAATTGCCATCGCTGCAATAGATGAAAACAATCTAGCTCTTTTATTGTAAATGCTCTTCATAATTTATTGTTTTTTGCGTTGTCAGGTTCCTTAGTCCTGGTTTTTAGTTTATAACGCATAAACTTACATTCAAACCATATGCCAAATATAAAATATGCCAAATTATTCATCCAGTTTGCCATATAGGCAGTTTTTAATCTAGTTTTAAAAATAAAACTGACAATCTTGATCATTTTATTGTGACAATATGGCAGAATAAAAATGACATTTACATTGATTCTATATTTAATATTAGGCGGGAAGTGTCAATTATTAAGAATAAAATGTATTAAAATGGCGGTTTTCCATGTTGTATATGATTTTATAGTGTAACTTTGCAACAGAAACTATTAGGTGAAAATGATACAAGAATTGAAAATAAAAAACTTTCGTTCTTTTCGAAAGGAGGTAGTATTTAGTTTTGAGGCTGATAAGAGCACGAATATGGAAGAAGTACAAGTCATCAGTATGCCTGATGGTGCTCGTTTGTTAAAGTTTGCCATGGTATACGGTGCTAATGCATCAGGGAAATCCAATCTTCTTAGTGCGTTTGATTTCTTAAATGATTTTTGGTTGAAGAAATCTAATGACAGTGAGGATGGCACAGGGGTTGAACCATTTTTGCTTGACAAAGAAACTCCAAATCAGCCTTCCGAATTCGATTTGAAATTCTATGTAGATAGAAGACGTTATTGGTACCACTTGCGGTTAGACAGGAACGCTGTGTATAGTGAGAAACTGTATGTATATAATTCCCAACAGCCCACTTTACTTTTCAAAAGGAATTTAGAAAACAATATTTCTAAAATATTGTTTAATCATGCAGCTGTAAAAGTGAGTTCTGTCGCTCAAGAGAAAATAGAACTTGATTGTTTAAAAAATATTTCGTTTTTTTCTGCGAAAGGCAATGCCAACGTAGATCTGGGTGAAATTGATAAAGTTCGCAACTGGTTTAAGGAAAGAATGCTTCCAAACATTCATCCATTTACTCATATGTACGAATATGCGGAAAGGGAATTGTGTGACAATGAGGATTTGAAGAATCATATCCTATCATTTCTTCATAAAGCAGATTTTAATATTACTGGCATCAATAGTGAAATTATAAATAAGCCTATTACTACTGATTTAATGAGATATATTGAATCATCTCCCATACCAGATGCGGAAAAAGAAAATCTAAAGAAAAAAGGCACATTTGAATCTATAAAAACATCATTCACCCATAATGTTACAAATGAAAGGGGCGAGGAGGAATATGCCTTCAACGAATATCAACAGTCTGTTGGCACTAAACGTATGATTGGTGTCGAAACTGCGATATATGAGGCAGAGGTCAAGTCTGGATTTTTATGTATTGATGAATTAGAATCGTCGTTACATCCCGAATTGATGGAGTTCCTCATTCAAAAATTCCTTGAAAACAAAGCATCACAATCACAGTTGCTCATATCTACTCATTGTTTGGATTTGTTAAACCTTGTTGGAGACTTGATTCGCAAGGATTCTGTCTGGTTTACGGAAAAGGATGAATCAGGAAGTACGGATCTCTACTCGCTTATTGAATTTAAAGGCTTAAATAAAATGTCATCTATCTTAAAGTCGTATAAAAACGGAAAATTTGGTGCGAAACCGAACCTTAAATGAATATAGTCTATGGCAAGAAAAGTAGCTTCGAGACAGCCAAGGAGGGTGATACCTACTATTATAGGAGAAGGTATCACCGAGCAGTATTATTTCAAACATCTTCAAACCTTAATGAATTGGAAGATGAAAATTAGGCCTCGTTTTTTCGAGGATGTAGATATAGATAAAATAGAGAAACGGGTGGAGTCTGTTCTTCAAGAGGATGGCATAGCCATCTGTGTATTTGATGCAGATGTAAGCAAATGGAACAATATGATTAAAACGAAGTTGGATAAATTCAAAAAGAAGTATGAGAAAAAACAAAACGTGATAATCTGTGATAGCTTACCTTCCATTGAATATTGGTTCTTAATTCACTATTTGGATACAAACAAACATTACTCTACTTCAGAATCTGTAATAAAAGATTTGCGAAAACACATCAAATGTTTCGACAAGAAAGGCTCATTCCTCTCTAATTCAGATTGGGTTAAAAAAATGGTTGACGACGGGAAAATAGAATTGGCATGTCAAAGAGCAAAATTTTACGAGGATAAAGGAGGCTCTTATTCTAAGATATATAAGGCAATAGAGCTACTTAAGAAACAATGAGAGAAAGATCATTCAATTGATACATTTCCGTTGATAATAGGCGACATAAATAAAACGACCCGCACATTTGAGCATCGTTGAGAGGCTTGGCGGGTTCTAGTGATGCAAAGGTACTGCTTTTTTTCGATTCGCCAACTATTTTAGCGAAATTCCTCCGAAAAAATTCCCATTATCTCGAAGTTTCACTATATTTGAAAAAATATCTAATAACGAAATTTATTATAGATTAGTTTTATGCAATACGGATTTTTCGACGACGAAAACAAGGAATATGTCGTCACCAAACCAGACACTCCGAAGTCTTGGAGTAACTACTTGGGTGATACTCGCTACGGCGCCATCATCACCAACAACGCGGGAGGTTATTCTTTCTTCCGCTCTTCAGTTCAAGGATGCTTCCTAAGAATCAAGTTCAACAACGTGCCACTGGACCAACCTGGTCGCTACATCTACTTGCACGACTGCGAGTCGAAAGACTTCTGGTCTGGCTCTTGGCAACCTGTGGGCAAACCGCTCGATAAATACAAGAGCGAGTGCCGCCACGGTTCCGCCTATACGAAGATCTCTTCTGAGTATAGCGATATCAAGACCGAGACTCTCTACTTCGTGCCTAAGGGTCAGGAGTTCGAGGTGTGGCACGTGAAGGTGACCAACATGGGCAAGAAGGCTCGTAAGCTTCGCGCTTTCACCTACGCTGAGTTCGCTTCCAACTGGAACATGAACGACGATAGCAACAACTTGCAATATACACAGTACATCGTGAAGACCGCCTACAAGAACGGTTTCATCGACCATGGTAACAACCTCTATATGCCAGAGGAACCTGAGAACTTCCAAAACAAAGACCAGGCTCGCCACTCCTTCATCGGTGTAGTGGGTCAGAAGGTGACGGGTTACGATAGCGACCGTGATAAGTTCATCGGCCCTTACCATACTTACGCTAATCCGCTTTCAGTAGTCAATGGTCAGTGCGGTAACACAGTGACAGAGGGTGACAACGGTTGCGGTACGTTGCAGGTGGATTTGGATCTTGCGGCTGGCGAGACAAAAGAGTTCACCGTTGTCCTTGGTATCGGTAAGGCTTGGGTAGAGGGTAAGAAGGCTGCTAAGATGGTGGCTACTCCTGCTAAGGTTCAGGCTGAGTTCGACAAGGTGGTGAAATACTGGCATGGACGTATCGAGGGACTCTCAGCAAAGACTCCAGACGCTGCGTTCAATAGCATGATCAATATGTGGAACCCATTCAACAACCTCATCACCTACGCATGGAGCCGTGCGGCTTCTTTGATCTACCGTGGTGAGCGTGATGGTATGGGTTATCGTGATACAATCCAAGATATGTTGGGTGTGATCCACAACATTCCTGAAGAGGTGGTAGAACGCCTCGAGTTGATGTTGACGGGTCAGAACTCCAACGGTGGTGCGATGCCAGTCGTTAAACCGTTTGCCCACAATCCAGGTCATGAGGCACCTACACCAGAGAACGAGTTCCGCTCAGACGACTGTATGTGGCTCTTCAACACGGTACCAACCTACGTGAAGGAGTTGGGTAACTTGGATTACTACAACAAAGTATTGCCTTACTCAGACAAGGGTGAGGGTACTGTTCTCGACCACTTGAAACGTGCCATCCAATTCAACCTCGACCGTCGTGGTAAGAACAACTTGCCTTGTGGTTTGAAGGCAGACTGGAACGACTGCTTGGTATTGGGTGCGAAGGGTGAGACTGTCTTCGTAGCTATGCAGTTGCGTTATGCGTTGACTGTTTACATCGATATCTGTACTCGTCTCAACAAGGCTGATGAGGTGAAGTGGGCACAGGGTCACTTGACTCAGTTGACCAAAGACATCGACAAGGCAGCTTGGGATGGCGAGTGGTACGTGCGTGCCATCAAGGAAGATGGTTACGTGTTCGGCACGAAGAAGGATCCAAACAACGAGGGTACCATCTGGTTGAACCCTAACTCATGGTCAGTCATCTCAGGTCAGGCTACAGGCGAGCGTGCCGAGACGGTCATGAACAGTATCGAGAAGCGTTTGGCCATCAAGTACGGTTTGGTGCTCTGCGATCCTCCGTATGAGAAGACAGAGGCATCTGTGATCAAGGCACCTTTGTTCATCAAGGGTATGAAGGAGAATGCAGCCGTATTCCAGCACACGCAAGGATGGGGTATCATGGCGGATTGTATCTTAGGTCACGGTAAGCGTGCCTTCAAGAACTACAAGAACTACTTGCCAGCAGCCTACAACGAGCGTGCCGAGGTACGTCAGATCGAGCCTTACGTATATGCGCAGACGACCTGCTCTACCTACAACATGCGTGCGGGACAAAGCCGTTGTCCATGGTTGAGTGGTACAGCCTCTTGGGCATACTTCACAGCGGCTCAATACATCTTGGGTATCCGTCCAGACTACGATGGATTGATGATCGATCCATGTATCCCAGGTTGGAAGGGCTTCACAGCTACCCGTCGTTTCCGTGGCAAGACGGTCAACATCACTGTTAAGAACCCTAAGAAGGTGGAGAAGGGTGTTGTTTCTGTCACTTTGAACGGAAAGGCCATCGAAGGCAACGTCGTTCCATTCAGCAAGATGAAGAATGTGAACGAGGTGGTTGTGACGATGGGATGAGACTGAGTTAAGAGTTAAGAGTTAAGAATTAAGAGTTAAGAGTTAAGAGTTTTTCTGGCTCGGGTATGATAGGGGAGCAAGGGGCTGAGGCTTCTTGCTCCTTATTGTAGTATGATCAAATAGGCTGAGTGACTAGAAGAAAAGAAACAATTAATAATAGCTATGAAATGAGTACAACCGACTTGAATAATAAAATTGTCGCACCACTGGTGTCCAAATCTTTGGTGGAAGACTTGCGGCAGATTATAGAGCAAGCGCGCTGGCGTGTGGCCTCCACCGTCAACAGTGAGCTAACCATGATGTATTGGCACATTGGCGAGCGCATCAACCGTGATGTGCTTGGCAACCAACGTGCTGAGTACGGGAAGCAGATTGTGTCAACAGTGTCGACACAATTGCAAGAGGAATATGGAGCAAAAGGGTTTGATGAGAAAAACATCAGAAGAATGATGCAATTTGCACAGATGATTCCTGATTCTCAAATTGTCGTGACACTGTCACGACAATTGTCATGGTCTCATTTTGTGGTAGTTATATCTTTGAATGATGACCTTCAGCGGGAGTTTTATTTGACACTTGCTGCTTCAGAAAAATGGTCTATTCGTCAACTTCGCAAGGAAATCGACAGCATGCTCTATGAACGCACCGCTATCAGCGGCAAACCCGATGCGCTCGTCAGACAGGAACTCTCGCAATTGCGTGAGGGAAATGTGCTTTCGCCCGACTTGGTATTTAAGAGTCCCTACTTTCTTGAGTTCACAGGTCTGAAAGGAATGTATAGTGAGAAGAGTCTGGAAGACAGTCTAGTGGCTCATTTGGAGCAGTTTATCATAGAACTAGGAAATGGCTTCAGCTTTGTGGCTCGTCAGAAACGGATGATTATCGACGGAGAAGACTTTTACCTCGACTTGCTGTTCTATCACCGTCGTCTGCACCGACTCATTGCCATCGACTTGAAACTTGGCAGATTCAAGGCTCAATACAAAGGTCAGATGGAGCTTTATCTTCGTTGGCTGGAGCAGAACGAGATGGAACCTGGTGAGGAAACACCGTTGGGCTTGTTGCTATGCACCGAAGGTAGCGAAGAACAGATCGAACTGCTGCAACTCGACAAGTCTGGCATCAAGGTCGCCCAGTATATGACCGAACTGCCGCCAAGAGAGGTTCTGATACGTCAGATTCAGAAATCATTGGAATCGGCCAAGCAACGGCTTGAAAATAATATAGATACAGAAGAATAGCATTCATTGTAATCCCCCAATAATAAAATTATCACAATCTGATGTATCCAACGAACTGAAAAAGAGACATTAACAGCAAAAAACAATCCGTCATGAGAACCGAATTAATTATGATAGTGGCGACTGTTGTCGTAGCAGGAATTCTGTACATGTTTTTCCAAAAGAAGACTCCAGCTGCATCCAACGAGACCACAGGATCCCCGATAGATGATATGCGTTCTTCCCTCGACTCCGCTTATGCTTTTCAGGGCGATATATGGGAGCAGGAAGATAGAATCATCCAATATCACATCTACAATGCGCTTTGTGAAAAAAGCAATTATGGGGAGGATTTCTCCAAACTCAATGAGTATGAGAAAGTTTTTCTTGTGATGGATAAACTGGATATGGAGGTGAACAACGGTGGGTTCGACCAGTTCTTCCTGAACACCGACGGACGTTACAATGATATTCTTGTCTCGTCAGCCGAGGCAATCAAAGCCTATGATATTGCGAAGATATGCAGAAAGGCATTGGCGATTTATGCGAAACATGCGGAAGAGGAGAGCCCCATCGAGGAACTAAACCCATGTGATGATGCCTTCTATGCTTCCGAAGATTACATTACGGGTCTTAGTGTGCAGTATGCTAAGGAAAACAAGGAGCAGTTTAGGGGACTGATTGAGGAATATATCTTAAAAAATAGGTGACATGAAAACTTCCATTCGCTTTTACAACGACCGTGAGGTACGGGCCATTTGGGACGAGGAAAACGCCAAGTGGTGGTTCTCGGTATTGGATGTGGTGGCGGTGCTCAATGAGCAAGATGATTACGCTAAAAACCGCAACTACTGGAAATATCTGAAAGCCAAACTCCGCAAGGAAAATCCTCAGTTGGTTAGTGCCACTAACCAACTGAAACTAACTGCCGCTGATGGGAAAAAATATAATACGGATGTTCTTGATCTTGAAGGTATCTTGGAACTAGCCATGTCGTTCCCCAATAACAAGGCATCTACCTTTCTAGACTGGTTCACCTACAGCGACAATACTATCGATGGTCGGAGTCGCAAAAAAGCCTATGAGTTCTTGGATAGTCATTTGGTCGAAGACAAGGATGTGGGCACTATCAAGGGATTACAACAAATCCACGCATATCTTTTCGGTGGATTATATGATTTTGCGGGAAAGATTCGTACAAAGACCATTTCGAAGGGGGGATTCACTTTTTGCGTAGCCCAATATTTGCCACAGGCTCTGCAAACTATCGACCATATGCCGGAAAGCACCTTCGATGAGATCGTGGATAAGTATGTGGAGATGAACATTGCGCATCCTTTCATGGAGGGGAATGGACGTAGCACTCGCATCTGGCTCGACCTGATACTGAAGAAACGGTTGAGACATTGCGTCGATTGGAGCAAAATCAATAAGAACGACTATCTTCGTGCCATGGAACAAAGCGAAGCCGACAGCTCTTCCATTCGACAACTGTTGGCGGGCGCACTCACCGACAAAATCGACGACCGTGAAATCTTCATGAAGGGCATCGACTATTCTTATTATTACGAACAGGAAGATTGAGTACATACAGAGAGACAACATACTCTCTTAGAAATTTAGGCAAACTCAAATATGATAGAGGAGCAAGGAACTTAGGTTTCTTGCTCCTTTTGTTGTAAAGAAACATATGGATGTCAATGATTATTGTTATATTTATTGCAGAAAAAAGAACTATAACTACATGTACCACGATTTGACACATCACGGAAAAAATAGTATGATTATATTTTTGTTTTTAAATCAAAAAGCCAATTTTTGTCTTTAAATAATTTTTCTATGACAAATAATATTTCTTTAAAACAATTGTCAACGTGTGTCTGGATCTTGGAAGAGTTACGAAAAGCTGAAGATACAGGTTTAACTCTTGCTCAGCTTGACAAAAAGATGCGAGATCGGACAAAGGGAAAGAATGGGCTGACTCGTTCATCCCTTACACGTAGAATACTATTGTAGATTCGAAACCGAATAAAATAGCATGATAGTGTCTAAATGGCTTAGACAATTTCTACTATTGTAGAATTCGTAGAAGTTTGCCCTGCGTTGGACGGTCTAAAAGACTCAGGTAATATAGATAGTTGTCCATCATAAAAGTCCAATAGTACTTGCATACTGGACAAAAAAGTACTATTTTTGTCCAGTATAGGTGAAATAATGGACAAAAAGATGAGAGAAACAATACTTCAGCAAAAATATGAACGGGATGCGCTTTTGGGGAAAACGTATCAGCCTCGCTCGTTGAATCTGCCCGTGTCGGATTATCTACAGTCCCCTCTTATCAAGCTGATCACGGGTCCTCGTCGGGCAGGGAAATCGGTTTGCGCCTTGCTTATCCTGCAGAACGTCAACTTCGCTTACCTGAATTTTGATGACGCCCAGTTGTTGCATCGTTTCAACGAAGATGAGGTGATGCAATCCTTGCAGGAGGTGTACCCAAATTTCCAATATCTGCTTTTGGATGAGATACAGAACCTGTCGGGGTGGGAGCTCTGGGTGAACAAATTGTACCGAAGAGGAATTAACCTTGTCGTAACGGGTTCTAATTCTAAGTTGCTATCCTCGGAAATGGCGACATCGCTCACGGGTCGTTTCCTGAATATTGAGATTTTGCCATTCTCTCTCCCTGAGTATTTGTCGTACCGAAATGTTAGTCCGGAGACTGAAACACCGGAGCAGAAGGGAAAACTGCTGAGTGTTGTCGATGACTATCTCCATAACGGAGGATTCGCCGAAACCATCCTCACCCCGTCCATCATCAAGACCTATTTGAGCAGTGTGTATGACTCCGTGCTTTTGAAAGACATCGTGAATCGTTTTAAGATACGGCGTGTCAATGATTTATCAAACGTTGCTTCCTATCTGCTGGCGAATTTCACCAATCCGGTCTCCTACACGAACATCACGCAGGAGCTGGGGTTGTCGAGCAAGTCCACCACACAGAAGTTTTGTGGCTATTTGTTGCAGTCTTATTTGTTCTTTTTCTTGCCACAATACAATAACAAGCTCCAATTAATGCAGAAGTCCGCCCGTAAAGTTTACATCGTCGATAACGGTCTGATTTGTGCGAAGGCATTCCAGTTGTCGCAGAATCTGGGCAGGCTATTGGAGAATGCGGTCTTCATGCGCCTCATTCAATCAGGGCTGAACGTGGAGCAAAACCTGTTTTACTATCGTTCGCGAAACGATAAAGAGATAGATTTTGTCCTGAGGTCTGAAAATAGGATAAAAGAATTGGTGCAGGTTTGTTATGACTTCTCGTCTCCATCCGTGCAAAAAAGGGAACTCTCAGCACTGGTGGAATGTGCAGGCGAACTAAAGTGCGACCGGCTCACCGTAGTTACGTGGAATGATGAGCAAGTAATCGAGAAAAATGGATTGGTAATCAATGTCGTTCCATTTTACAAGTGGAAAGTGTTATCTTTCAAATAGTTATAAATCATTATCCTCAGTTGGTTAGCGCTACTATCCAACTGAACAGGAGGAGGATTGGGCAATAAAAATGCCCCCTTATATCTTCACCCTACGTCCAATATTATTCCCATACTGGACAAAAAAGCACCTTTTTTGTCCAGTACAAGTAAAATAATGAACCAAAAAGAGGGGAGGACGGCGTAGAGACGCATGGTCGTGCGTCTCCATATAATTTAATAATGGAAGATATCCAAATAAATTTCACAACACAAGAATAATTGTTTAATATTGCATTCGTGGAAATGCACGGCATTGTACATGTGGAAACGCATGGACGTGTAGAGACGCAATGCATTGCGTCTCTACGGCAAACACAATGCGTTGCATCCCGACGTAACATATCCGAGAATCCCACGAAATAAACAAAAAAATAAATGAGACATCCTCTTTCTGAAATCATACATACGGGACATCGATTCATGTCTCTCTTCCTTCTGGCTCTATGCGTTACATCGGTGCAGGCACAGATAGAACTTAAATTTGACCTGAACAACCGTGGCGACCTCGTTACGGAAGATCACTACGGTATCTTCTACGAGGAGATTAACCATGCGGGTGACGGCGGACTCTATGCCGAACTGGTTCGTAACCGATCTTTCGAGGAGGATATGAGCAAACTTATTGGCTGGAGCTCCGTGGGGAATGCGGAGATGAGCCTTACGACGGATAAACTGCTCAACGCTGTTCAGTTGCGTGCACTGAAAGTTAACCTGAAATCTGACAATGCTGGCGTGCGCAACGAGGGGTATTGGGGCATCAACGTCGTCAACGGTCGTGAATATGACCTCTCCTTCTGGCTCCGTGCCGAGGATAGCTACAATGGTAATATCGTTGCTGAACTGCAAAATGGTAATGGACAAAACTTAGGTCGCGCGACCATCAGCGTCAAGGCTACTCAGGAATGGCAGAAATATACCGCCAAAATCACTGCCACGGGTTCGGATGCCCATGGTTACCTGGCTCTGAAGGGAGATAAGAGAGGGGTCATCTTCCTGGATGTCGTCAGTCTGTTCCCTCCTACGTTCAAGGGCCGCAAAAACGGTTGCCGTCCCGATCTGGCTCAGATGCTGGCCGACATGCACCCTCGTTTCATGCGTTTCCCGGGTGGCTGCTACATCGAGGGATCGTGGGGCGACGGACAAACCAACCGTTTTGAGTGGAAGAAAACCATCGGACCGATCGAGGAGCGTCCGGGCCACGTGAACCGCAACTGGGATTATAAGGTGACCGACGGACAGGGTTACCACGAATACCTCGAATTGGCCAAAGACCTCGGCGCCAACGCTATGTTTGTGGTGAACATGGGTATCGGACACGATTGGAGGGTGGATGAAAACGACATCGACCCCTTCATCCAAGAGGCCCTCGATGCTATCGAGTATGCCAACGGAAGCACCGATACCTATTATGGACGCCTGCGTGCCCAGAACGGTCACCCGGAGCCATTCAACCTGAAATATTTGGAGATCGGTAATGAGCAGGAGTTCATGCTCAACCGTAACGACTACATGAAACGTTATATGCAGTTCTACCATGCCATCAAGACTCGTTGGCCCAATCTGCACCTCATCGCCGACAGCTACTTGTTCGACGACATCACAGAACCTGTGGAACTGAAGGATGAGCACTACTACGAATCCCCTGAATTCTTCATCAGCCAATACGGACGTTATGACAACCAGTCCAAATCCACGACCCATATCTATGTGGGCGAATATGCCGTGACGAAGGACTACGGAACGCTTGGAAACATGAACGCAGCCATTGGTGAAGCTGTCTTCATGCAGGGTTGCGAGAACAATAGTGAGGCGGTCAGGATGATGAGCTACGCGCCGATTTTCACCCATGAGGATAACTTCAACTGGCGTCCCGATATGATACGTTTCAACAGTTCTATGAGCTACGGCACGCCTTCGTACCACGTCCAAAAAATGTTCTCAAACAACATAGGCAAACAGAATATCCGCTGGACGGAGAAGAACAATGGCACCAACCTCAACGCCAACCAAGGCTCCATCGGTTTCGCCACATGGTCCACCGCCGCCACCTTCACCGACCTACAGGCGAAGATTGCGGATGGCACGGTCATCACGGGCAATAGAACGGCCTCGTCAGACTGGTCAACGTCGCAAGGTTCATGGAGCATCAGCAATGGTACGTTCAAGCAGACCAACGCCTCACAGACGGATGTCCGCTGCTGGCTGAAGAACGTCTATGACCTGACCAACCTCGACATGACAGTTCACGCCACGAAGCAAAGCGGTTCGGAAGGGTTCCTCATCATCTTCAATTACATTGATGAAAACAACTATGCATGGCTCAACCTCGGTGGGTGGAGCAATTCGAAACATGCCGTGGAGCAGTGCCAGAACGGTTTCAAGAGCGTTCTCGGAGAAAAGGCCGGAACACTTACCACAGGGAAGGATTACACCATCCGTATCCAAAAGGAGGGTCAACATGTGCGTTGCTATCTCGATGGTGAGGTGATCATCGAAGCCACTCTCCGCACATACGGTGCCCGTACCGTTTACACCTCGGCCAGCATCGACGATGAGACTGGCATGATGTACGTTAAGATAGTCAATCCATCCGGTACCCAAAGGAATGTGACGCTTGCCCTCACGGGTGGCCACGCCGAGACGGCTGAAGCGGAAATCCTCTCCGCCTCCAGAGGCACTGATGAGAACACCACCTCGAATCCTAAACGCATCGTGCCTCGCACACAACAACTCTCCGTCGAGAGCGATAACACGATAGCCTATACATGTCCTGCTTACTCCGTAGGCGTAATACGTCTGCAGGTCAATAATGTCACACCGCCACAGCCAGACCCTCTGCCAGAGCCTGTTCTGAGCTTTACCTTCGAAAAGGGGAAAGCCATAGACGATAGCGAAACCTACACCTGCGAACTGATGGGGAAGGCCTCCATCATCACCCTCGACGATGGTAACCATGTGCTCGCTACGGGCGGTAAGGGCGAAGGCAGTTATATGAACATACCTGTGGCCGCCGCCAAACAGACGTTCGCTACTGTAAAGGATTATACCATCAGTATCAATATGTTGCAACGTGTCGGAAACAATACGGGCAAATTCTGCTGGGCATACTCTATGGAACAGGGCACCGATCACTACATCGGACTTGTCAACAAGGGAGGTAACAGCGATTGGTACTACGAAATCAAGGGAGGAAGCACCGAGGGAGCGCACTCATACGCTGGTGTCAGCATCGGCGACTGGCATAACATCACCTACACGCAACAGGGCAACGTCGGTCGCATCTATGTCGATGGTCACCTCAAAAACGAAGTGAACATGACGGTTAAACCATCATCGTTCATCAACGATATCACACGTTTCACCATCGGTCACTCGCCATTCACCTCCGACGCCATCATGGAGAATGCCCTGTTCGATGACTTCCTCATCTTCGACACCGCCCTCTCAGCCGAGCAGGTGATGGAGCTGGGACGATGCGCAACGGCCATGGAGTACACCGACTACAAGAATCCTGATGCCGAGCGTCAAGACTTCAAGAACTTAGTGAAAGAGGTGAAGAACTATGTCAACGACTGCGGGGATGATAATCTCAAGCAGGCATACAATTCGGCGTCACGAGTCCTCAACTCGTCAAGTTCCTCCGCCTCCGCAATCAATAACGCATACGAGTCCTTGAAGGAAGCGGTAACCACTTATCAGCAGGGTCAGTTGGCACTTGCACGAAGCGGTCGGCCAGCCAACCTCACCTTCCTCATCACCAACAGTTCCTTCACACGCTACAACGTGGGATGGCAGGGAGCGGACCTCAGTGTCGCCTACAATGGCTATGCCAACGAGACGGCGGAACAGTTCTCCCGTCCGTTTGATATCTGGCAGGAGCTCCAAGGACTTCCGGCAGGCACCTACACCCTCACGTGCAAAGCCTTCTATCGAGCCGGCTCGATCGAAGCAGGCTATCAAGCATGGCGGAGCAACGCCAGTTCGACACAAAACGCACAACTCTATATGAACGATGTCGCCACCACAGTGCCTAATCTGTTCAGTTCTTCCGCCTACACGTACAACCCTTATACCTACCCTGACAACCTCAAACAAGCCTCTTCCGCGCTCAATGACGCAAGCGCCTATGCGTCCGTCTCCGTGAGCATTGACCTCAACGAGGGAAAGACTATACGGTTGGGCCTTCGCAAGCAAGCGATCGTCTCCGCCGACTGGGTAGCTTACGACCACTTCCAGCTCCGCTATGTGGGAGGCACGACAGGCGTGGAAGACATCAGTTCCGACCCTTCCGGCAGCGACTGTGTCTATGATCTCCAGGGACGTTTCGTGCGCGAAAGCCCTGAAAATTTAGAGGACATGCCTAAGGGAGTGTATATCATCAAGGGGGGAAAGGTGTTGGTGAAGTAAAATTCACATATCCGCATATCCATACATTGTGAATCATGGGTTAACGCAGGTACAGGTGTAAACCCGCGGATAATACGGGTAAATATGCGTATTGTATGAATGATACCCACCCATAAATTAATCCGATAGCACAAAATCAGGATTATATTCGATATGATAAGCATTCAATTACATTTTAGTTCGCAACCATACAACAAATTGTGATAATTTGATGATGTGGAAACAATTCCATATTACATTACATAACCTTTCTTCGGGGGGATTCGGATGAGAGGAGCATATACTTTTATGGATTTATACCTTGTTCGGGGTGCTTCGTATGACTTTTTTTCTTATCTTAGATCGATAAAATGTCTAACATTATGAGAAGAGGATCTTTTTGTTTAACGATAATCAGTTTAGTGTTTATGTGGGGACTATTTTCTTCTTTTGACTACGCCAAGGAGTGGAAGGCGGTGGACGAACAGTTGAATACCAATCCTAAGACGGCGCTCTCCAAGGTCAATTCTATCGAGAAACATGCGAAAGCGGAGGGGAACGCTCCCCAACAGATACGTTGCATCATCGAACGGGGCAATGCGAAGAACTACATTGAGGAGGGTGCATTTACGAAATGCCTGGAGGAGATGAAGCAGTTCCAGCAGCAGACGAAGGATGATGTCGCCCGCTCGGTCGCCACATACATGATCGGGAAACTCTATCTGAAATATTACCAGGATGATGCTTTCGCCATCAACCGACGGACAAACCTTGGGAACTATGTGCCGGAGGACATCGCGGAGTGGACTTCCCGTATTTTCATCGACACAATCCGTGCCTACACGTTGGAGGCTCTCTCCAACGAGAAACTGAAAACGACCCTTGCCATCGACTATGAAGCCATTCTGGAGAAGGGCGAAGACAGCCGCATCTATTGCCCTACGTTATATGATTTGTTCCTCTACGACTTGCTGGAGAACCGATACGAAGTGGAGAATATCACTACCGCCGAGGAGAGGGAGAAGTTCCTGACGGAGTGTGTGGCGTTCCATGCGAACGACAAGGAGCGTGACGCCTACGTGAAGGCGAATTTGAAGCTTTGGCATTTCCAGTATGAGGGGAAAAAAGACCGCTCTCCGTATATCTCGAAATTGGAGGCTCTGCTGAAAGAGGTGAAGAATGACCGCTCCTCCATATTGGTACGTACCGCACTCTGCGAGGAACTGAAACGGGATGTCTCGCTGGAATCTTTGCCCGAGAATTCAAACCTGCCGCAACGCTTGAAGGATATCTGTGAAGAGGGTATCAAAGCGTTTCCTAAGCACAAGAAAATCAACAGTTTGAAGGTTATTCTCGATAAGCTGACCCATCCTGTTGTCCATGTTTCGGTGGAGAATGAGAAGGTGCACTCCTCAGATAAGTTGAGGCTGAAGATTGGCTATGCGAACAAGGAGCGTGTCCAACTGAAGCTCTATCGCTTGGATGTGGACTTCACGTATGATTACCACTGTTATTACAAAAATAACATGAAGGAGATTAGGAAGGACAAGAATTTCCCTGAGCAGTCTCTCTCCTACGATTTGCCTAAGACGAACTATTGTGTGCAACGTGATACGGTGGTTGAACTGCCTCCTTTGCCATACGGAATCTATCGTATCGAACTAGCCTCCGACGCGGATGTCTATATGGATTTTGAGGTCTCCGACCTTTACTTCCTGCAACCTTGGAATGCGAATAATGAGTTGTCGGTAAAGGAATATGTCGTCGTGGATGCAAAAAGTGGTGCCCCGAAGTCGGATGTGAAGCTGCATGTGTATGGACAAAGGTCGCAGACGACGAAACATGCCGCACAGCTTGTGACAGAGGCCTCAACGGACAAGTCCGGTTTCGCGACCGTTCGGTTCAAGAACAACAATAGTTTTGTGGGCACCTACTTCGAGGATGGCAAGGATATTTTCCTTTCCCCAGATGTCTATAGCCTCTATAGGTTATCTTACTCGAATGAACGAAAGGTCTCCAGTAACAAGGGAACGTACTGTGCCATCTTTACGGATCGATCCATCTATCGTCCTTCCCAAACGATTTACTTTAAGGCGATTTATTATGTTTTGTCTAATAGGAAAGTCTCTGTCCTTCCGGATCACGAAGTGAAGGCAACCTTGTATGACGCGAACCATCAGGAGATCGCCACACAGACGCTGAAGACCAATGAGTTTGGCTCGGTCGCCTCCTCTTTTGTGTTGCCCGCAGGGGGATTGTCGGGCACTTATACGATCGACCTCGGTGATGATCAGGAATATGTCAAGGTTGAAGAGTACAAACGCCCAACCTTCGAAGTGAAGATGACTCGTCCTAAGGGCACCTTCTCTTTCGGCGACGAACTGCAGGTGCAAGGCCATGCGGATTATCTGTTGGGCACACCGGTCTCCGACGCCAAGGTGGAGTACCATGTGGATCGCCGGCCTTGTCCATGGTGGTGGCGGGCATTCTCTCCTCGTGTGGAGGACAAGGTGGTCACGGAAGGTGAATGCGTGGTCAAGGAGGACGGCTCGTTCATCATTCCTTTCGTGGCGCGGAAAGATGAGGAGGATACGGATTTGTCCTACTACCAATACTCCGTCTACGCGAAGGTGACGGATGCGAACGGAGAGACGCACGAATCGACGCTCTATCTCTCGGTAGGCGACCGATCTCTGTTCTTCTCCACCAGTTCCCAAGAACGTCTGCTGATGAAGGATTTCCCGGAAAAACGTTATACAATCGCTAACCTGAATGGCGAAGGCCAGTCTGTGAAAGTCTCGTACGAGGTATTGCGGGATGATGTTTCGGTCTGCACTGGCAGTGTACAGTCTGATTCGACGGGTGTTTTCTCGCTGAAGGAGGATACCAGCAAATGGACTTCCGGCGCCTATAAGGTGAACCTGAAGGCTACTGACGAGAAAGGCAGGGAAGTCACCGCCTCCTACGAGATGGTGCTCTACCATGAGGATGAAAAACGTCCGCCGGTCTTTACCCCTTTGTGGAAGGAGTATGTCGAGGACGTCTCGCTGCCGTATGGTAAGGACTACAAGGTGCGTGTGGGTTCATCCCTGAAGAATGCCCACCTCCTGATGGTCGTCTATGACGAGAATGGCGAGGTGGAGAGACGTTGGATCGATTTGAATGATGAGATAAAAGATTTCACCTTTAGCCTGAAGGAGGAGAACAAGGAGAACTTGCATGTTAAGTTCTTCCTCGTGAATGAGGCGGTCTGCCATACCGCGAAATTCACCATCCGCAAGGCGCAGGAATCGAAGGCATTGCCTATCAAACTCTCTGTCTTCCGAAATAAGATGCTGCCGGGCTCGAAGGAGACCTGGACGCTCACTTTGCCGAAGGATAAGGCTTCGGAGGTGATGGCGGCCATGTATGATGCTTCGTTGGACCAGCTTGCTTCCCATGGTTGGTCGTTCTATCCGGTGTACAATCGATGGTTCCACTTCGGCTCCTGGCCGCTGTGCCATTGGATGAAGGGTTCGCTCGAACGTTCGTGGGAGACCTCTTATGAGTGGGTGTATTGGACATTCGACCGATTCATAGAATTGCCGCAAGGATACCGCCGCAGAATGCGTGCACTATATGATGGAGCGATGCCGACGCTCTGTGTGAGCGATAACGCTGTGATGAAGTGTGCGGGTGCGGCACCTAAGATGGCCATGGCCCCTAGTAATTCTGTGATGGATGAAGCGGAAGAGGCGATGGCTGAGGAAGAGCCGATGAACATGGCCACCAACCAAAATGCAAGCATCGAATCCCCTACGGAACAGAAAAACGCAAACGAACCGAAGATCCGCACGAACTTCGCCGAGACCGCCTTCTTCTACCCTCAGCTCCGTACGGATAAGGAAGGTAATGTGCAGTTCTCCTTCGAGATGCCGGAGAGCCTCACCCGCTGGAACTTTAAGGCTCTGGCGCATACCAAGGACCTCTTCTTCGGGCAGATGTCCGATCAGATGGTGACCCAAAAGGATTTCATGATCTCGCCTAACCTGCCTCGCTTCCTGCGCAAGGGCGACCGTTGCGTGCTCTCCGCTAAGGTGATCAACCTCTCTGAATCTGCGATAAAGGGAACCGCCCTCATGGAGCTTCTGGACCCTGTGACGGAGAAGGTGGTCGCTAAGGAACGTGCGAAGTTCGACGTCGAGGCGGGCAAGAACACGGCTGTCACCTGCTCGTTCAACGTGCCCCGTGATATGGATGCGGTGCTGGTGCGCACCTCCGCCGTGGCGGGCGACTTCTCGGATGCGGAGCAGACCCTGCTGCCGATCCTGTCCGACCGTATGGTGCTGACGCAGTCCCTGCCTATCTATGTGCGGGGCGGCCAGACGAAGGAATACACGTTCGAGAACCTGGTGAACAATAAATCGAACACGCTCTCCTCCCGCTTCCTGAAGCTTGAGTTCGCCAAAGACCCTATCTGGTACGCCGTGCAGGCACTGCCTTCGGTGGCGACGGTGGAGCATGAGAACGCGGTGAGCTATTCCGCAGCCCACTTCGCTTCCCTGATGTCCGAGCACATCGCGAAGTCGAACCCTAAGATCTTCAACGTGATCAACATGTGGAAGTCTCAGGGCATGGACAAGCAGACGCTCCTCTCCAACCTGGAGAAGAATCAGGACGTGAAGAATGTCCTGCTGAACGAGTCGCCGTGGGTGATGGAGGCGAAGGACGAGACGGAGATGAAGCAACGCCTCTCCACGCTCTTCGATATGAACGACCTGCATGGCAAGTGTAGCCTATGGTTCGATAAACTGATGGAGTTCCGCCTGGAAAGCGGCGCATACACTTGGTTCAAATGCGTGGAACCGTATATCTACCCAAGCACGCACACCACGCTCTTCGTGCTCGACAATTTTGGTCGCCTGCGCAAGGCGGGCATCGTGGACGAGGCATTCCTGCAGAAGGCGCAGTACCGCTCCTCACTGCAGTTCTTGGACGGTGAGTTGCGTGATGCGTATGAGGAACTGAAGAGGCTCCATCCTAAGGATTACAAGGAGGTGGCCTACGTGGGCATGAACGAACTCTACTACTTCCAAGTCCACAGCCTCTTCCCTGAGGTGGAGGTGGACGCCAAGGCGAAGGAGGCCTTCACGTTCTACTACGAATTGGCCAAGAAACGTTGGAAAGACTTCTCCCTCTACGGCAGGGCGTTGGCCGCCATCGCCTTCTATCGGGGCGGTGACAAGGAGCTGGCGAAGACCATCGTGGAGTCGATCCGTGAGTTCTCCACGACGACCGACGAGATGGGCATGTTCTGGCTGAAGAACGAGAGCGGTTATCTGTGGCACCAAGCCCCGATCTCCGCCCATACGCGCCTGATGGAGGCGTTGGAGGTGGTGGACCCTAAGGTGCAGGAGCAGGACGAGATGCGCCTGTGGCTGCTCAACCAGAAGCGTACGCAGAACTGGGACAACACGATCGCCAACGTGGATGCCCTGAACGTGCTGTTGCTGAGCGGTTCCGACTGGCTCTCCAACGACAACCAGGTGACCATCAAGCTGGGAGGCGAGACCGTCCAGCCTGAGAAGACCGAGGCGGGCACGGGCTACTTCACGCACTACATCAATGGCGACGATGTGAAGCCTTCCATGGGTCATGTGGAGCTGAAGAGCGAGGCGGGCGGCAATATCTCCTGGGGTGCGCTCTACTGGCAGTTCGAGGAGGAGATCGATAAGGTTTTGAAGAACAAGACAGCGCTCCACGTGGAAAAGATGGTGATGCTGGAGACGCGTGAGAACGGCAAGCCTATCCTGAAGACGATCGAGGCGGGCACGAAGCTCTCCGTGGGCGATAAGCTGGTGGTGCGTGTGACGTTGCGCACCGACCGCGACATGGACTATGTCTCCCTGAAGGACCAGCGGGCCAGCTGCCTGGAGCCGACGCAACAACTCTCTGGCTACCGTTGCAGCGAAGGCACCTGCTACTACCAGTCGCCGAAGGATGCCGCCATGTACTACTTCTTCGACCATCTGGCGAAGGGCACCTACGTATTCGAGTACCCGCTCTGGGTGACCCATGCGGGCGACTACAGCAACGGAATCACCTCCGCACAATGCCTCTATGCCCCTGAGTTCCTGACGAACACGGGAAGCGTACGGATACGGGTGGATAAGTGATGATGGGACCCTCCTAGAAAAGCGAACTGATCTTTTTCCCTATCCAATGGGAGAACAAAAGATTCAGCAAGAGGAAGCATGAGCCCGCCAATCCGGCTAAGATAAACGGGAAGGCATCTGTGTAACTGGAGTAATTTGATATAGAGATGAAGAAATATATGACGTATGCATAAATGGGGAATGTTATGCAAGCGGTTACCAACCCGGGAATATAACCATGGAAGATAATCCCTTGGATGATATGAACCAGCAGATGCAGGGTGTATGCGAGGAAAATGCCGATGGGTATTATGTCTGTCCAATTCATGTGTAGGGGTAGGTAGATTGCCAGCACGATTACGATAGCCTCCTCTAACACGGCAAATGCGAACGCTTTGGTGTCCATCGTGAGCAGATGGTCAAACTCTTTTTCCAACTTAGGGAACCGTTGCTTTAGGGTCGCTGCGTTTCTCTGCATCCAATCATGTTGGGTGAGGATCTCCTCCACCTCGTGGGCGATAAAGCCTAAGCCCGATAGGAAAAAAATGAAGATGATAAAAAAGACCGTTAAATCCATTTTGTAATCTGTTGTGTATAAGTAAAATAATTAATCAATAAGTACTATTGTGGGATAGTCATATCATATCGAATATTTGTAAAATAGAGCATAAAACAGAATGATAAAGGCATATGCCACCAGTATGATGCCTATGATAACCCCTACCGCCAGCAATATTGTTATCCCAAGGGAGAAGTCGAAGAGATGGTGCAATATGCCGGATATGACGACCAACGCTATTGTGAGTGGAACTAGATGAAAGTCTCTGACTATCTCATGGAGAGCCGTCTGGAAGCTACGTTTGTAGGCGTCCCTGTCTATAAATACGTTCTCCAGATCCTTTGGGCGTTGCAGATGTTCGCATCCCATGAATGCCCATGCCTCGATCCTTTTCAGGGAAGATGGATAGTTGATGGAACGTAACGATTTGCAGTCCTCAAAGGCATAGCTGTGGATGGTCTCCACCCCTTCCGACAACACCACCTCCTCCAGACACGATTCACGGAACGCATACTCTGCGAGCTCCTTCATTGTGGATGGTATCTGAATGGTTTCCAATCTTGTACACTCTTGAAAAATGTTTCCCTCCATGGTGGTTACCCCCTCGGGAATCTCCACATGCTCCAATGATGTGCAGCTTGAAAACATGTGCTCTTCAATGGTTTTTGTGTTGGCGGGCCAACTGAGGGTTCCCAGCCTTTCACAACCGCTGAAGCACCCTCTTCCAATCTCCTCCAGGCTCTCAGGAAGCACCACTTCCTTCAGATGCGTGCATGCAACTAATGTGTTTCCGCCGATGCGTTTTAACCCTTTCGGGAAGGCAATGCGCTTTAGCTTTTCGCAACTGTCAAACGCATTAGCCCCAATCTCCTTCAAATGCTCGGGAAGGCGGATTTCTTCCAGCTTTTTGCAATTGCTGAAGGCGTTTCTGTCAATCACTTCGAGGCTGTCGGGCAACACCACTTTCTCCAGGTTGTCGCAAGAGCAGAACGCCCTGTTTCCGATGACTTTCACCCCCTCTGGAATGACCGCCACCACAATGTCTTCCCTATCACAGTATTTCTCTTCCATCACGATGAGGCATTCCTCCTGCCCGTCATGGTAGCTCTCGTGGCGGGCTTTTGTGGTCTTCGCCGTGACGATGCGCCCTATGAAGGGGGAGTCGTCCTTCTCGAAGTATCGAGGGGCAACCTTTACCTTCGGGTCAATCTCTAGTTTCCTGAGCTTCACGCAATTGTCGAACGCTCCGCTCTCTATTTCCTTCAAGGAACGAGGCAGTGTGAGCGCTGTCAACGATGTGCAGCTGTCGAACGCATCCTGAGGAATGGTTTCTATCCCTTCGGGGATGTTTATCTTACTCAGTTGGTGGCAGTTCCTGAAGAGTGAGTCGCCGAACTCCCTCATGGAGTGGGGGAGTGTGACCTCCTTGAGTGCGAGGCAATACCTGAAGGCGTTGTCATCGATTACCTCGCATCCTTCGTCGATGACCACTTTGGTTATCTCATGGTTGAGATAAAAGGCGAAGGCCGATATCCCTTTGATGCCGGAAAGGTGCACATCCCCTTTGCAGGATGATCCGTCGACTACCCATCCGTTGAGGATGAATGGAGTGCCTTCCTTCTGCCGTGCCTTCTGGTACGGGGTGTTGCGGAATGCGTAACCATATATGTGCAGGTCCTCGCTCTTCGGAAGCACCACCTCCTCCAACGAAGTGCAGTTCCTGAAAGTGGCTTCGGACAAGTTCTTCATGTTGGCTGGCAGCACAACCTTCTTCAGCGAAGTACATCCATCGAAAGCTGCGTAGGAAACGAATTCCACCGTGTCGGGGCAGACGACGCTGGTGAGCTTGGTGTTATCAGCGAAGGCCCCGCAGTTCACCCCTTTCACGTAATCTGGTATGACTAGGTCGCCTTGGTATTTTTTTCCGTCGATAATCTCGTTGTTGATGACCACCAAAGGGTCTTTCTTGCGTAGTTCGGTCAGGAAGGCGGTGTTCTCGAACACATTGAGTCTGAAGCTAGTATAGTCTAACGTATCGTCCAGCTCCACTTCCCTTAAGTTGGTGCAGTTGGCGAAGGCTTCGTCCCAGATGTTGATTTCCTGTGTCCCCGGATGGATGGCGACACGCTCCAGGGAGGTGCATCCTGAAAATGCGTTTCCATAGATGTTTCCCAGTCCTTGGGGGAAAATGAGCTCCTTCAGTCGTGGGCAATCCGCGAAAGCCCTATTTCCGATCGATTCCAACCCTTCCGAAAACACAACCTCCTCCAACGCCTCCATCTCTTTGAACGCCTCTTTTTTGATCTCTTTCACGGAACTTGGGAAGACGATGCGCTTGATTGTGTCCATGTCGCTGGGGGTGTCAAACCATCCTATGGACTCGACATCGTCGTGATAGGTCAGTGTGTTATTGTTCACGGAATAATTCCTCATGCTGCATGGATTTTAGGGGAGGTATGTTTTTAGTTTCTTGAAGATATGGGTACGGATTATTTTTCGGATAATATCAGATACCAACACTATCTGCAAATATATGGATTCTTGTGACATTCTTTCCTTGCTCCGCTCCCTTTTTTGCGTTGGGTGCGCAGTAAATAGGAAGCCCCCCTGCAGATGCCAAATCTGATCAGGGGGGCTTGCCATAATTGTGCCTGATAGGAATCTATTGGTTTTCAATAGATCCAATCGGGGATATCCAATGCTTACTCGGTCACGTCACGTACTAGGCGGACGGAGCAACCCGCTTTGCGACGAACATTATCTAATTTAGGAGAAATGTCGTATATGTATTTGTTCATATCCTCGTATTCTTCCACAGAGTGTGCTTCAATCTTCATTCCCCAAATATATTGGTCATTTTCTTCATTTACGGTAGAGGACCAGTAAAAGCCATCGGCCCAAAAGGTATGACCAAGATCTAGTTCGTCAAAGAAACGATAGTGATCAACTAATCCTGCACTAGGCAAAAAGACTGCTCCCAATGATTCCATGCGGGTCCATAATTCCTTTGATATGATGTTGATGCTATAATTTACAGTCGCATCATCAAGATACTCAGAGATAGTGATGCCATTGTCGAAATCCCAATCGTCTGGAAGGAGGATAAATCCTTCATTTTCGTTTACTTTTCCAGGAAAGGCGAGTGAGTGACCATCCTTATACCTTTTTATGAGATATTGCCACTCTTCAGAAGTGAGGGTACGCCAGATATTTGGCGTGTTGCCACCATTGGAGATTGCGTTATATACACCCCAATCATATTTTGTTCCTGCCATTTCTTTTACTTGATCAAAGAAATGTCCAATTCTAAAAGTCTGCGATGGCTCATATGCATAACCAGACGATCCCCAACAGAATGCATCCATCCATCCGTTATGCAACGATAAAGCACTTAGTTTCCAACCCATTGGTGTGATATGGTCATACTGGTTATCTGCGAATTTCCAGACCTTTGTGTTTATGTTGTATTGAAGATTTCCTTGGGAGAAGTTCACTTGTTTGGTTTCCGAAACCGAGAACTTTCCTCTAAGTAGACCTGCGCTCATGTCAACATTCGACAAATCAGGTTGAGTGACAGAAAGGTAGTCGTTCGGTGTTACATTATCCTCTCCGTCAAAATCTTCATTCTCGATCGCCTCTCCATTCATGATTACGGTTGCCGTACTATCTGATGTCACGAGACGGAATGAATTGTCGTACCTGCATGATCCCATCTCTATGATGAAGTCGTTCTCGCTCCAGTTCTCATCTTCCCCTATCGGGTATTGGTGATCTTCACTCAATAGGAGATAGGTGAAATCCATTCCACCCCAAGACCAATAGCCGCCACAAGACATGAAGACCGCACCTGCCGCTTCCATCTTCTCCCAACTCTTTTTGTCGTAAACATTAACAGTGTAATCCTCTGCTTTTGGTGAGAATTTCATGTCAGCTGGGGTTGCCCAATTGTCTGGCAATATGATATAACCCTTTACGTCGTTCACTACTCCTTTTGAATAAAGGCTGTCTGCGTTATTTCTGCCTGTGAATAGATATCTCCACTCTTGGGCGGATGGTTCCCACCATAGGTTCGCTTTGTTCCCGCCATTGTGAATCTGACGTTTATTTGCTTGCGGTGATTTCGAAATGCTAATACCACCATAGTCAATATAGTCATAATAATCATACATGCATTCTGGTTGATCTACACTACCCGCACTGCTCTCGAATTTATCGGCCCAACCTTTGGCAGGGTACATCCAATAGTCCATATAGCTTTTGTTGACAACATCATATTGTGTCTTGGCGAATCTCCAAACATCCTTGTAGGCGAGGTATTGCAACATTCCCTTGGAGAAATGCACCTTCAAATCCTTTCCCATGGAGAACTTGCCTGGCAACACTCCGTGGATGGCGGCTGATTTGAAGGCCGTATCCACTGCTGCCGTGTCCACATGCGTGGTGTCAACTGGCACAATGGTCGTGTCGCTAGGAACCGTGTCAACTGGTGAAACGGACATCTTTGCGGAGATGGAGTCCAAGGCTGCCTCAAGCGAATCGAGCTTGCTCTGCCAGATTGCGTCCCGCTCGTCCATGGCGCCTTTCAGTTTGCCTTCCCATGTGGCGTCCCGCTCGTCCAAGGCGCTCTGGATCTTGGCGGCGATGATGTCCTCCAGGAACTGCTCGTCCACCTTGTTTGCGAAGAATGACCTCTGCGCATAGAGTGCGTAAGGGACACTCAGCAGCTGTGAGGTGACGGAGATGCTCTTGCCGTTCAGCTCGGCCGTGGAGCGGATGTAGAACGGACCGTTGCTCCAGTCGATGGCGGTGAAGTCGTACGAAGTCATTCCTCCGCCCACCTCAAGTGTGATCACTCCGTTGACGGTCGTGCTGGTGGTGTGGTTCTCCGAGTATACCACCGGGCCCTCGATGGATCCTTGCAGGATGGATACCTGAACCGCCAAATCCTGGTTGGTGATCACGTTACCTATCGCATCGCGTATTACAGCCTGATAGGTGAGTTTTTGTGGTACTTGCGCCGACAACGACACAAACCACAACAATGTCATTGCGACAATCGTAATAATTTTTTTCATGTGTGATAAAAAAGTTAATAATTATTGTTTTTCAAAGTATGTCTGCGGTCCAATCCTTTCTACGCTTGTGACCATTATTTTTTGACGATGCTGAACGACTTGACGATTGCCTCGCCTTGTGTCAGCGTGAGGTGATAAAGCCCTGAGGCATAGCGGGAGAAGTCGATGCGGGTCTCGCTATCCCTCACCGGTGCGGACAACAATTGTTGCCCCGCCTCGTTGGTCAGGGTCATCGTCAGGTTCTTCAACTCGCCCGTCGTGAGCACGAGCACATCTTTCGTGGGGTTCGGATAGACCGTGAGGAGGGAGATGTCGGTGAGCTCCAACCCGGTGGTGGTCGCCACACTGTACGGGATGAGGTTACCCGTCGAGAGGGAACCGTCCTCCGCTTCCAGTGCCACCGCATTCCCTATCACATGGTAGAGCGTCATGTCATTTTCCGCTTTCTCGGCCGCCGAACTGTAGACGTTCGCCTGGGAGTGGCATAGTATCGGCACCCCCGTCAGCGTCGCCAGCATGAATACTTGCTTTAGCATAATAAATGATCAATAATGGTTATATTTCACTTTAACACAAAAATCATCTTCCGTCAATTTACAAAGGGGAAAGCTAGCGTGGAAATCCATGGAAATATACACAATAAACAACCAAAAATCACTCTTCAACTTCCTGTAACGGACACTTACCTAGTATACACATTTGTAAATATTCACGTATTTTTATACACATCAGCACTATGTATGATGTAAATTCTATGCAAATATAGTAGTAATATTATCCAAAATCAAAACAATAATGCAAATAAAATTTACCGATATAATTTTTTCTGTATAATTGTCAAAAAGGTGCTCCTTTTAACCTTCGCAGTATATATGTGCGAATATACAGGGCGGGAAGACTGTCCGATGGGGGGCGGCCAGCTTCTCGCCCTATGAAATTTCGAATATGAATCTTTTATGTCTGGAGAAGGGATCTCCTCATCCCTTTTTGTGAGGTGCCTTCCCTAAAGACTGTGTTTGCCTACGTTCTTAATCGATGAGGATAGGCAATCCTTCGAGGTCAAGTTTTGCGTTTTCGTCGATGGCGACGGTACCCGCCTTCTTGATGACGATCTTCACGCCCGGATAAGCCTTGGCGCTCTCCTTGGCGCAAGATGCGACGCAATAGTCGTAGCACAAACCGACGAGGTGCAGCTCCTTCACGTTGGTGAGATTCTGCAGCACATTGATGCCATACTCCTCCACGCTGTTGTTCATGCCTTTGTTGAGCGTCAAAGCTCTAACCTGCAGGTGGGCGAAGTCCGCATCGATCTCAGCGCCCTTCTCACCCTGTACGCAGTGGTTAGGCCACATGCCCCCCTGCGCCTTGAAAGAGCAGTGGTTAGCCGGGTGCCAGTCTTTCGTGAAGATGATCTGGTCATAATCCTCCCCCTTCACGAGGTCGAAGATCGCCTTCTTCGCCTTGTTCCACTTCTCCGCACCAACGCCCATGCTACCGTCGATGAAGTCATTCTGCGCGTCGATGATGGCCAGCACCTTCTGGGAAGGAACGAACTTAGGCAGGTTCAGCAATTTAGTTTTCCAGCTCATACCCTTGATCTTCTGCTCGATTTTCTGAGCCACCGCCGGGTCCACCTCGTCGAACTTACCCCTTGCGACCCTTTCCACGTCAGCATAGGTGAAGCCGAGGTTCTCCTCGTCCGTCTTTCCGCACATACCGTCGGAAGGAGCCTTCTTGACGAATTTCTCAGGCAAGCCCAGCTCAAGGCCTAAGTTTATCACGTCGTTTACGAAAAGGTTCGCCAACGGAGCGAAATCGCCCGCACCGTCACCCCACAAGGTGAAGTAACCCATGAGGCACTCGGACAGGTTGCCGTTGTTGGAGATACGACAGTTACCGATTATGGCAGCCACACCATACAGGGTCGCCATCCTTAGGCGAGAAGGCGTGTTCGTCTTGAATTGGGGCGTCAGCTCACCACCCGTCTTGCGCATGATCTCGTTACTGATTCCCACGTAGGCATCGTTAATATTGACCTCGTAACTCTTGATTCCCAAGAACTCGATCAATTGTTTAGAATCCGCGATGTCGCTCTGCACACCGTTCGGCATCATGACACCCACCACTCTCTCTTTTCCCAACGCAGCCACACAAGCCGCAGCCACCACCGAGCTATCCTTACCGCCGCTGATACCGATCAGCGCCTTCGTATCCTTGTCTCCGTTCTTGGCGAAATAGTCCCTGATCCAGGCAACCATTTCATCTTTGATCCTTCTCATAACTTATCCTCCTTAGGTGTTTTTAGAGTTTTATATCGTACTTTTTTGCTATTAACCCGATGGACAGCGCATGTTCCCATGCCAAGCGCATCATCGCATTGTAATCGTTTTGGGTGACGATGGATTCCATCTCTTCGCGCTTGACGATAACCGTCTCCAAGAATTCATCCTCATCCGGGTGGCTATTACCGTAGGCATCCACCACCACAAAATAGCATGTTATCCTATTTTCCATGAAAGCGGGGTTCGGACTGGCTGTATATAGTTCTTTGACGCTTTGAATGTTTCCCCTCGCTATGCCTAATTCCTCGTCCAACTCACGGACCAGCGCCTGCAAGGCTTCCTCGCCCTTATCCACCATGCCAGAAGGAAATTCCACCACCTCCCGATTGATGCCATGTCTGAACTGACGCACCATCAGGAACTCGTCACTGTCCTTACCCAACTGTACAATGGCACATACCCAGTCTGGTGCGTCCATGGATATATATTTCCTTTCTACACCTTCCGGGTCTATTTTCCTCGTTGTGTTGAAACTTCCGATAGGAGTCTTCAACAATGTTTCCGTCTCTTTTATAATCCATCCCATCACATTCAGTTTTTTAAAGTTACACTTACCATTCCCTACATTTCCGCATGATTCATTCGCCAATCGATCGCCCTCTGCAGGTAGTCGACGTAGTCCGGGTTCTTGCACATGCCCTTGCCTGGCGTGTCGGAAATCTTTGCCACGTCGCCGCCATTACAGATGGTAGTTTTCATGACGATGTTGAGTGGTGGCACATCCGTATCGTTCGCGATGAACGTTCCGATACCGAAGGCGGTCTTCGCCTTTCCTTCGAAATATTTCTTCAGCTTCGTCGCCTTCTCGAAGTTCAGGCTGTCGCTGAAGAGCAACGTCTTCGTTTTAGGGTCGATACCAAGCTTTTGGTAGTGGGCGATGAGCTTGTCTCCCCACTCGTACGGGTCGCCGGAGTCGTGTCGCACCCCGCTGAATACCGTGGCGAACTCCTCGTCGAAGTCGCGCAGGAAGCAGTCGGTCGTGATCGCATCCGTGAGGGCAGTGCCATTCTGCACCTTGTACTCGTTGACCCAAGCGCGCATTGCATAGAGGTTAGAGTAGGCCGGGTTGACAGAGCGGTTGCCCTGTCCGACGCACATGATCCACTCGTGCGCCATGGTGCCCACGGGGATCAACCCGTATTTCTTGGCGAGGAAGACGTTGCTGGTGCCTACGAATGTAGACTTCCCGTTCATCTTGGCCTCCTTCAAAGCCTTGACCGCCATCTCTTGGCACTCCGCGGAGAGACGACGACGCAATCCGAACTCAGAGAATGCGCCCAATTCGTAGATGTCCTGCTCCAAAAGACTCACCTTCTCGTTCAGCTTGCGGACAAACTGCTGGCGCAACTCGTCGTAGTTGTAGGCGTAATGGAAATAGACCTCGTTCACGATCGCCAACGTAGGGATCTCATACATACTGGTGTTCAACCATGTGCCCCTCGCCTCGATGCTAAGACCGCACTCCGTATCGGCTGTGATTTCGAAATCCTCGTATCTCGGGCGCCAGATGCGCAGGAAATCCACGTATGAACCTTTGATCCATCCCTTCTTGATGATCTTCCCTTTGGCGTCCCTCTTTGCCCCAATGTTCTCAAGATACGACAACTCATCTTCCGTGAAACGTAGCTTGCTGTACTCCTGCAACTGATGCTTGATCTCCTCAACCATCTCCGATGTGAACTTAACATCCTTGTTGCGGCACTTGAACGTCCACGTGGTTTTATACCCTGGGAACTGATGGAAAATTGCCTGACCCATAGAAAATTTGTAGAGGTCGGTCTCCAATAAAGATGTGATAATTGCTTCCATACGCTATATCCGTTGTATTTTTTGTTTACGTGTCAAAGATACGCAATATATTTCGAATTAAAAAGTGGAATCCACACATTTCCGCAAAAAAATGTTAAATAGGCTTGTCCTCGGTACATTAACGATTCTGAATGCCATGATTCTCCATTTTATATCTCAAAAATAATGTATTTTTTTCAGGTGACAATTAAGTGCTTGTAAGTGTCTGAAGAAAAAGTATGCGATATGTACGGTTGTTATAGTGTTATAAATGAAAAGACGTCCTCATTTAGGAAGACGTCCTTTCTTTTTTTTGATGGTAAAAAAAATCGGAATTTTAATTTTGTGGGCAATCCGCTTTTTTTCACATGTTTTTCAGTTCCTGCATCAGGATCTTATTCTCCTCCGGCTTGCCCACCGTGATGCGGAGGCAGTTGCCGCAGAGTTGCACCGTGTTGCGGTTGCGGACGATGATGCCCTTGCCGACCAGATGCTGGTAGGTCTTGTTTGCGTCCTGCACCTTCACCAAGATGAAGTTGGCGTCTGTAGGGTATATCTTCTCGACGATCGGCAGTTGTGCGAGGGATTCTTGCATCAACGTGCGCTCGTTCAATAGGATCTTCACCCATTCCGCTATCTGTCCAGGATTGCGGAGCGTGTCCAACGCCTGCTTTTGGGTAAGGACATTGATGTTGTAAGGGTACTTCACCTTGTTGAAGAGACCGATGATTTCTTCCGATGCGAAAGCCATGCCCATACGGATGCCGGCGCTCGCCCACGCCTTCGAAAGGGTCTGCAGGACGATGAGGTTAGGGAACTCACCGAGACGATCCTTCCAACTGGCTTGGGAGGAGAAGTCTATGTATGCCTCATCCACCACCACGATACCCTTGAACGTCCGTAGAAGTTTTTCTATCTCTTTGTCATCCAATGCGTTGCCTGTGGGGTTGTTCGGAGAGCAGAGCCACATGACACGTGTCTTGTCGTCCGCCGTCGACAAAAGGCTCTCCGCCGTGAACTGGAACTGGTCGTCGAGCAGGACGCTGCGGTACTCCACGTTGTTGACGTCGGCACATACACCGTACATGCCGTAGGTTGGCGCGATGGCCACCACGTTGTTCTCCTTCGGCTCACAGAAGATACGGTAGACGAGGTCGATCGCCTCATCGCTACCATTGCCGAGGAAGATGTTCTTCACCTCGACGCCCTTGACCTTCCGGATCTCCTCCTTCACCTTCAGCTGGAGTGGGTCCGGGTAACGGTTGAAGGAGTCGTTGTACGGATTCTCGTTGGCATCCAAGTAGACGGATGCCTCGCCCTTGAACTCATCCCTTGCGCAAGAGTAGGGTTTCAATTGCCAGATGTTCGGGCGAACTATATTTTTTAAGTCAAACATAATCAATCAGTTTTAATTCAGGAACATACGAATACGATGCGCACGTCGTCCCGCATCCATCATTTACGACGCAATATCACCGCGTTCTGATGGGCGAAGAGTTGCTCGTTGCTGGCCATGATCTCGATCGCGTCGCCGATGCGCTCCAACCCCTCCTTCGTGATCTCCTGGTAGGTGATCTTCTTGCGGAAACTGTCGAGGTTCACACCGCTGTAGGCCTTGGCGTAACCGTTGGTCGGCAGGGTGTGGTTGGTGCCGGAAGCATAGTCGCCTGCGCTCTCTGGCGTGTAGTGTCCCAAGAAGATGGAGCCGGCGTTGTCGATTCGCTCCGCGATCTCCCGGTAACCATCCGCCGAGATGATCAGGTGCTCCGGCGCATAGGCGTTGCTCAGCGCTACGGCCTCGTCCATGTTCTTGACAATGAATATCTTACTGTTAGCCACGGACTTTTCCGCGATCTCTTTCCTAGGCAATTGCGCCAACTGCACATCGACCTCCTTCATCACCTTCTCCGCCAACGCTTCGCTGGTGGTGACCAGGATGGCTTGGCTATCCACGCCATGCTCTGCTTGAGAGAGCAGGTCGGAGGCCACGAATACAGGGTTCGCCGTATCGTCCGCCAACACCTCCACCTCGGAAGGTCCGGCAGGCATGTCGATGGCCACGTCCTTGAGGCTCACCATCTGCTTGGCGGCGGTCACATATTGATTGCCCGGACCGAATATCTTATAGACCTTCGGTACGCTCTGTGTACCGTAAGCCATGGAGGCGATGGCTTGCACGCCACCGATCTTGAATATCTTGCTCACGCCCGCTGTCTTGGCGGCGAACAGTACGGCTGGATGCACCTTGCCCTGCTTGTTGGGAGGAGTACAGAGCACGATCTCCTTGCAGCCCGCTATCTGTGCGGGGATGGCGAGCATCAGCACGGTTGAGAAGAGGGGAGCGGTTCCCCCAGGGATATAGAGTCCGACCTTCTCGATGGCCTTCGCCTTCTGCCAACAGGTGACGCCCGGCATGGTCTCCACGCATGGGAGCTCTTGCGCCTGCGCCTTGTGGAACTTCTGGATGTTTCCTTTCGCCAATAGGATAGCCTCCTTCAACGCTGGGGAGACGATGGCTTCCGCCTCCGCCACCTCCGCCTCGGTCACGAGCAGGGAGGAGAGCTCCACCTTGTCGAATTTCAGTTCGTAGGCCTTGACGGCCTCGTCGCCTTTCTCCCTGACATCGTTCAGGACAGTGCGCACGGTGTCGAAGAGCGTCGCGTTGTCGAACGTCGGGCGGGCGAGTAGCTGCGTCCATTCGGAGGCAGCAGGGTATTTATAGATCTTCATGACGATTGCGGAATTAAAGGATCATTTTCTCGATAGGAACCACCAAGATACCCTCCGCACCCAACGCCTTCAGCTGGCTGATGATGTCCCAGAAGGTTTTTTCCGAGATGACGGAGTGGAGCGAAGACCAGCCTTCCTTCACCAATGGAGTGACTGTCGGCGCCTTCATGCCTGGGAGGATCTCGCACACTTGCTTGATCTTATCGTTCGGGATGTTGAGGATGATATACTTCTTGCCCTCAGCGTTCTTGTAGGAGTCGAAGCGGAACAGGAGCTCGTCGAGGATCTGTTTCTTCTCGCCGCTCAATTGAGGGTTGCCGATGAGGATGGCCTCGGAGTTCAGGACCACCTCCACCTCCTTCAGGTTGTTGCTGACGAGGGTGCTGCCGGAGCTGACGATGTCGAAGATGCAGTCCGCCAACCCGATGCCAGGGGCGATCTCCACCGAACCCGTGATGACGTGGATCTCCGCCTTGAGTCCGTTCTTGTCCAGGAACTGTTGCAGGATGTAAGGGTAGGAGGTGGCGATCTTCTTTCCGTTGAACCATTCCAACCCTTGGTAGTCCACCGCCTTAGGAATTGCCAGGGAGAGGCGGCACTTGCTGAAGTCGAGGCGTTTGATCAGATCGGCCTTCTCATGGCGCTCCACGTATTCGTTCTCTCCCACGATACCTACGTCGGCGATACCGCTCGCCACCGCCTGCGGGATATCATCGTCGCGCAGATAGAGGATCTCGACTGGGAAATTGGAGGCTGGAACCAACAGGGTTCTCTTGCCCGAACTAATCTTGATGCTGGACTCCGACAACATGGTCATCGTCTCTTCAAACAAACGGCCCTTGGCCTGAACTGCAATTCTTAGCATATTGAATATTATTGTTTTGTTATTATTTCCTGAAAAAACAAAAGGCTCACCGAATCTCGGCAAGCCTCATTATATCGCACACACAACCGCTCACCGAACTTATCGTTGATAATGATGATGGTTATGATGGAACTTTGTATTAAACATATCCTGAATTACTTTACGGCACAAAGGTACGTCTTTTTTTCCAATTAACTTGTATATCCTGTAAATATTTTTCTTTTGGGCTATTTCCCTTCCGAGATTACATGTTTCTGAATGGGTATAGGGGTTTTACGATTTGATGATTTACGATTTACGGTGGTAACGATTCTACGTCCGTTGTTGCGGATGGCGAAGGCGAACGGGCGGTTGCAGTCTAAATAATATACAGGTTCAGGTTTATGCTCACATTCACAAAATATATCAAAAAAATGGTGAGGACAATCGTTTTTGCCCTCACCAATGAATATTTAGTCAAATCAGTTTTCTAGTTGTGGCACATCATCGTACTCACCCACAAAGATCAGGAGTCCGGTCGTGTTCTCGCGGATGGCGAAGGCGAACGGGCGGGTGCACTCCATTTTGAATTTTGCATCAGGCATCATTACTTTGTTATCTGCCACGATGGAGGTGACAGCAGCCGCTTCTGTTCCTTCCTCATCCACTTTAACGAAGTAATCCTGAGCGACTTGGCTGATGTACAATGACTCTGATGGATCAATGATTGCATTAGGATATCTTGAGAAGATATCGTTGATGTTCAATTCTGACAATACATTTCCCAACTGATAACTGTCTTTCATCTCAAACTTAGGCATTATCACGTTGCACGTCGTTTTTTGGAAAGAAATGGAGTCCAGCAGAAGTGCCGGCAATACCTCTTCAAGGCCGTGACCCTCTTTCGGTAATATCACCACCATGCTATAGGCAGAGGTTTGGGTCGTATCCGCTAAATCAAAGTCCCCGCTAACATAATCCAACGCAACAGCCTGGTAATTATCTGTTTCGGCGCACTTCATATATTTGTTATCAATCTCCATGAACTGAGCTTTCTGGGTCTGACTTTGCATTCCCTTGAAAGTCCCTTCCCCGATGCCTTCGAAAACGAATCTCCATTTCGCCTTGAAATAGCAAGCGTTGTTGAGGACAAGCTGTGTGTTAGGGTTAATGTCTATTGAGAGCGATTTTATACGATCGTTAGTCATGAGGGCTGCCCAACTATTTATTGTATCCAATGCGCCTTGTGGATTACTGCCAAAACTCAGATGTCTAACCGTCGCGTAATATTTTTCCCTTGCCTGCGTCAAGAACTCATTATAGACAGCGGCTCCCTCATGCACCCATAGCGCGTTGGCGGTGTGGATGTCCACACTATCGACATTCGAGTTGAGGGAGAGGTATACCTTCTGGTAGAAATCGTTCATCTCCTTCAATGCGTTCTTCGATTGGAATCCTAAGGCGTCGGTGATCTCCTTGGCGCCCTCGGTGGACGCACCGTTGGCGCAGAATCCCAAGGCCATGTTGAGGCTGACCGGCGAGAAGAAATGGAGAGATCTTGGCTCCGTTGATCCTGGCTTCACCGGCAACTTGCGGACCTTAGTGTAGCATTCTAAGGCGAATGCGTTGTTAGCTCGCACGAACGCCTGCTCTTGTTCGCTTAACGTAAGCGGATTAGGCTTGGAGAATGTCGGAGGCATGGTATTCTCCAACAACGGTTGGTACACCTCACCCGGAAATCTCCTGAAGGTGACGCTGTCCACCTCATCGATGTTAAACACTTGTTGTTCACCGTTCTTCAGCCAAACCTGCATCCTGTTTGGCGTCTCGGCGAATGTAGCGGCACAGAATGTTAATGCCGCAAACCCTACTAATAACCCTTTTTTCATATCCATCTAAATTTAAGTTTATAAAAAAGTCTTCGCAAATATTTGCCGAGGAGGAGGTGCGGAGTGCCCGTGCCTCCTCCTCAACAGAATATCATACAGTGGAATCCTTGCGGAGTTCCAAAATCATTCATCGTCTGGTCGACGGGGGTATCCCCCTATCTGTTTAGTCCCCTTTAGGGCACAAATTATTCTAAATCATAAAGATTAGAAAAACTTTTCAATTTTTCAGCGATTGACCAATCTTTTTAAGATAAAATTTTAATTGACCATATTGAGCTGATATTAATTTCCTTCCTCTTGTGGCACGAAGTCATATTCTCCCATGAAGAGGATCAGTCCTGTGGCGTTCTCACGGATGGCGAAGGCGAACGGATGGGTGCAGAACATAGAGAAATTTGGGTCATACATTCCTGTGGTTTCTTCGACCTCAACGGTAGTGACGGCGGCAGCCTCCGTTCCGAGCTCGTCCACCCTCAGGAAATAATCCTGTATCACATTAGAGACCGCATAAGGATTGTCTCCCGGGTAAAACTCTATTGCATTAGGGAAACTACTGTATATGTTATTGATGCCCATTGAATTGATGACGTTCAGTCCAGGGGTAGTGTCATTCAGGTTATATCCGCCCTTGACCTTAATCTTCGGCATAAAGATTTGGCATGCTTTATACTCGAAAGGGATGGAGTCCCATTGGAAGGTAGGCAATAGCTCGTCAAGACTATGGCCCTCCTTCGGCAGTACGACAATCATGCTGTATGTGGTGGGTGATTCATCGCCCCATTCTATCTCCTCTCCGCTTGAATAGTCCAAACTGACAGCGTCATAGTTGTCCGTTTCCGCGCATTTCAGCTTTTGCAATTTAATTTCCATGAATTCTGTTTCCTCAGGATCTCCTACTGATCCGTAAAATAAACTCTTACCGTAAGGTTCGAATGGAATTTTCCATTTCGCGTTGAAGTAGCATGCGTTGTTAAGGACAAGTCTTGTCCATGTGTCTATATCGACGCTAATGTTCTTGATGCAATCGTTGGTCATCAAGGCGGCCCACTTGTTGATGGTGTCTTTTGAGCCGTCAGGATCCTCCCTGAAATTGAGGTGTCTAACCGTTGCGTAATACTTATCCCTGGCAGTCTCCAAGAAATTTTCGAGGACATTGTTCTTATTGTCCGCCCATAATGCATTGGCAGTGTGGATGTCCACGCTGTCGACGTTCGAATTGAGGGAGCAATAGAGCTTCTGGTAGAAGTTATTCATGTCCTCTAACGCATTCTCCGTACGGAAGCCCAGCGCATCTGTGATCTCCTTGGCACCTTCCTCGGTTGCACCGTTAGCGCAGAAACCTAAAGCGAAGTTGAGGCTGACCGGCGAGAAGAAATGGACAGGTCTCGGTTGAGCTTCCCCATCTGTCATTTGTTTTTTAGGAAGCTTCCTGACTATCTGGTAACACTTCTGGGCAAACTCATTATTTGCTCTGACGAAAGCCTGCTCCTGCTCATTCACCACAAGCGGAATGGGCTGGGCGAACTTTGGTGGCATGAAGTTCTCTGTCAGCGGAGTAATCTCCGGATTCTTGTATGTGCCGAAGGTGACACTGTCCACTTGATCGATGTCGAAAATCTTTGGTTCCCCGTCCTTCAGCCAGACCTGCATTTTGTCTGGTGTGCCGGCGAAAGATGCGGCGCTGATGGTTAGTGCCGCAAACCCTAAAAGTAAAGTTCTTTTTTTCATAAGCATATATTTTAATTCAAAATTCATAATTCATAATTTCCTGGGGCGTTGCCCCAGGCTATATGTGTTACGCCCTTTCAGGGCTATGTCCGCACCCGTCGCCTTGTGCACAGGGGTTAACACCCCTGTCTGGAGGATGTCGCCCCGTTGGGGCTTAGGGAGTGCGCATCATGTAAAGATACGCATATCCCCAAAATTCTTAATTCCCCTTTGGTACTGAGTTATATTCACCCATGAAGAGGATCAGCCCTGTTTTGTTCTCGCGGATGGCGAAAGCGAACGGACGGTCGCATGTCATGCGGAAAAATCTCATGGCAGCGCCTCCCGCACCCACGATAGAGGTGACAGCGGCAGCCTCGGTACCTTCCTCATCCACATTGATGAAAAAGTCTTGTGCGATATCATCGATATAATTTTCTCCGGAAACGATGTATGGACATGTTTGGAAAATCTCTTTGATGCCTAGATTCTTGACGCATTCCTTCAAAGGAGATCCTCCTGCGGCTTTAAACTTCGGCATAGAAAGAAACCCCATCATGTAGTTGAAAGGAATGGAGTCCCACCGGACCGTCGACCATACTTCGTCGAGGTCATGACCCGTGTTCGGCAACACGACGATCATGCTGTAAGCGCAGTCGCTTGTGGTGAAACCTGGTTTGTACGAAAGTTTTTGGGATTCGAGCCCATAGTCCAGTTTAACGGCTTGATATTCATCTGTTTCCGCATACTCCATACCCTCTTCTCTGATAGACATGAAGTCTGTTTCTTCTATGACGTCTGGCGTCGGGTAGAACGCCGCCTTCCCGGCCGGGAGGAACTTCGTCACCCAACTGCCTTTGAAGTAGCAAGCGTTATTAAGGACGAACTTAGTGTCATCTTTGATTTGTATGCTGAGGTTTTTGATGCAATCGTGGGTCGCGAGTGCCGCCCAATGGTCGATGGTGTCTTTCGACCCACTAGGGTCTCCATAGAAGTCGAGATTTCTAATCGTCGCATAGTACGTCTCCTTTGCGAGCTTCACGAAATTCGGGTAGGCGCCACTTCTCGCATCTAGCCATACTGCGTTGGAGGTGCTCATGATCACGCTATCGACAAACGAGTTGAGGGAAAGGTATATCTTATTGAAGAAGTCATTCATATCCCCTATGGCGTTATTCGAATCGAAACCCAATGCGTCAGTGATCTCTTTCGCACCTTCTTTTGTAGCCCCATTAGCGCATAGGCCTAAAGCTATGTTGAGGCTAATTGGGGAAAAGAATCTGACACCATCTGGATCCCCCTTCCGCAACTCGACATAGCACTTTCTGCCGAACTCGTTGGTGCTCTTGACGTACTTCAGTTCCTGGTCGTTCACCTCGAGCGGAATGGGCTGGGCGAATGTCGGAGGCATGGTGTTCTCGGTCAGCAGTGTGAATTCCTGCTGAGGACTATTGCCGAAGGTGACGCTGTCCACCTGGTTGATGTCGAAAACCCTTTGCTCACCGTTCTTCAGCCAGACCTGCATATTGTCCGGTGTGCCGGCGAAGGAGGCGAGGCTGAGCGCCAACGCTGCAAATTCTATGAGTAATGTTCTTTTTTTCATGACGCTTATATTTAATTCTTAATTCAAAATTGACTTCG
>DBYR01000013.1:89607-111678 GCA_002310215.1 Bacteroidales bacterium UBA1181 | reverse complement strand
GGGCGTTGCCCCAGGCTATATATGTTTCGCCCCTTCAGGGCTAGGAAGTGCGCATCATGTAAAGATACGCACTTCCCTCAATTCTTAATTCTTAATTCTCTTCCGGTGCGTAGTCATATTCCCCCATGAAGAGGATCAGCCCCGTTTTGTTCTCGCGGATGGCGAAGGCGAACGGGTGGTCGCATGTCATCGTAAAGCGCTGCTGTACGATAGCTCCGCCAAGAGTTCCCACAATGGAGGTGACAGCCGCGGCTTCGGTACCTTCCTCATCCACGCTGATGAAGAAATCTTGACGAACTTGAGAGATATAGACAGGGAATTCCTCAACAGCATTAGGATAGTCCTCAAATATATCTTTAATGCCTAGTCTAGGCAGTACATCCTTTTCCAAATCGTATCCTCCGTCGCTCTTGAATTTAGGCATGAATAAGTCTCCTTGCATGCTTCTGAAGGGGATGGAGTCCCATCGGATGGTAGGCCATACCTCGTCGAGGTCGTGACCGTTCTTCGGCAGCACGACAATCATGCTGTAAGCGGCGCTTTCTGTCGAGGCGCCTTGGAGTCCAGCAGTTTTGGACTCTTGCCCATAATCCAGCTTGATGGCTTGGAAATTATCCGTTTCCGAGTAATCCATATACCTGTCATAGATACCCATGAATTCTGCGGAGTCCTTCTTGGTCGTTCCGTTGAATAACGCCTTGCCGACAGGGGTGAATTTCGTCACCCAGTTGCCTTTGAAATAGCAGGCATTGTTAATCACGAGTCTGGTGTCCGATGTTATATTTATTCCAAGGTTTTTGATGCAATCGTTGGTCATGAGTGCCGCCCAATGGTCGATAGTATCTTTGGATCCTAGGGGGTCGTTCTTGAAATCAAGGTTTCTGACAGTCGCATAGTAAGATTCCTTGGCGGTGTTCACGAAATTCTCCTTGGCCTTGGTACCCTCATTGACCCACAATGCGTTGGCGGTGTGGATATCCACGCTATCGACCCCCGAATTGAGGGAGAGATAGAGTTTTTGGAAGAAGTTGTTCATATCCGCCATCGATTTCTCTGATGTGAACCCCATGGCGTCAGTGATCTCCTTCGCTCCTTTTGTAGTAGCCCCGTTGGCGCAGAAACCCAAGGCGATGTTGAGGCTGACAGGAGAGAAGAAATGAACTGGTGTCGTGTCCAATTTGCGCATGAGGGAGAAACACTTCGAGCCAAACTCGTTGGTGCTCTTGATGTACTTCAGTTCCTGGTCGTTCACCTCTAGCGGAATAGGCGCGGCGAACGTCGGTGGCATGGTGTTCTCGGTCAGCGGCGTGTATTCCTGCTGAGCGCTTGTGCCGAAGGTGACGCTGTCCACTTGGCTGATGTCGAAGACGCTATATTCTCCGTTCTTCAGCCATACCTGCATGTTTTCCGGTGTGCCGGCGAAGGAGGCGAGGCAGCTCGCCAACGCTGCAAATCCTATGAGTAATGTTCTTTTTTTCATGACGCTTATATTTAATTCTTAATTCAAAATTCTTAATTCAAAATTCATAATTCCCTAGGGCGTTGCCCTAGGCTATATGTGTTACGCCCTTTCAGGGCTGGGAGTTTGCGCATCATGTAAAGATACGCATTCTCCCATAATTCAAAATTCATAATTCCCTAGGGCGTTGCCCCAGGCTATATATGTTACGCCCTTTCAGGGTTAGGAGTTTGCGCATCATGTAAAGATATACAATTCCCTCAATTTTTAACTCTTAATTCTTAACTCTTAATTCTCTGCCTTTGGCACAGAATTATATTCTCCCATGAAGAGGATCAGCCCCGTTTTGTTCTCGCGGATGGCGAAGGCGAACGGACGGTTGCAGTACATGTTGAAACTTCTTCCCGAACCACCCCATTGGGATGCCACGATAGAGGTGACCGCCGCGGCTTCTGTGCCTTCCTCGTTCACATTGATGAAATAGTCTTGCCGGACTTGGCTGATGAATATATTTTCCTCCAATACGGCATTGGGATATGTTTCAAATATAGTTCTGATTCCCAAGTAGTCTTTTAGTAATCTTTCAAGATCGTATCCTCCGTTGGCTTTGAATGTAGGCATGTAGATGCTGCCGGTCATGCGTTCGAAGGGGATGGAGTCCCATTGGATGGACGGGAGCACTTCGTTCAGGTCATGCCCACTTTTCGGCAATACGATGACCATGCTGTAGGCACTTGGGGTCTGGACATTTTGACTCCCCCATGTTGTTGAAGCCTTGTTCGCCTCCGTCCCGTAGTCCAATTTGATCGCTTGGTAATATTCATCCTCTGAGTATTCCAATGTTTCGCCTTTAAGTGACATGTATTCTGTAGAGTCTGCCTCATGCGTTCCGTTGAATAACGCCTTGCCAGCGGGGGTGAATCTCGTTACCCAGTTTCCTTTGAAATAACATGCGTTGTTAATCACGAGTCGGGTGTTTGAACCTATTCTTATTCCAAGTTTTTTGATGCAATCGTTGGTCATGAGTGCCGCCCAATGATCTATTGTGTCCTTTGAAGGTATGGGGTTTTCCCTGAAATCGAGTTTTCTGACGGTCGCATAGTATTTCTCCTTTACGGTTTTTACAAGATTCATGTTGACGGGGCTTTGCTCGTCGAACCATAGGGCATCGACGGTTCTGATTGTCACGCTATCGACGTTGGAATTGAGGGAGAGATATAATTCGTTGAAGAAATCGTTCATGTTGTCCAAGGCGTCCAGGGCATTCTCCGATGGGAAGCCCATCGCTTGGGCGATCTCTTTTATGCCCACAGTGTCAGCTCCGTTGGCGCAGATACCTAAGGCCATGTTGAGGCTGACAGGAGAGAAGAAATGAATGGGGAAAGGGTCACCATTTCCCTTCTTGATTGTTCGAAGTCTCGCATAGCATTTTTTTCCGAACTCATTGGTGCTTTTCACGTATGCCAGATTCTGCTCCGACAACTCCAACGGAATAGGGGCGGCGAACGTTGGTGGCATGGTGTTCTCGGTCAGCGGAGTGTATTCCTGCTGAGGGCTTGTGCCGAAGGTGACGCTATCCACTTGGCTGATATCGAAGACGCTATATTCTCCGTTCTTCAGCCAGACCTGCATGTTTTCCGGTGTGCCGGCGAAGGAGGCGAGGCTGGTCGCCAACGCTGAAAATACTATGAGTAATGCCTTTTTTTTCATGAAAACTATATTAATTCAAAATTCCATAGGGCGTTGCCCTAGGCTATATAATGTTTCGCCCCTTCAGGGCTAAGGGTGTGCGCATCATGTAAAGACACGCACTTCCCTTAATTCAAAATTCAAAATTCTTAATTATCATCTGGTACCGAGTCAAATTCCCCGATGAAGAGGATCAGTCCAGTCCTTTTCTCGCGGATAGCGAAGACGAACGGGCGATTGCATCTCATGATGGTAGGAGGAGTCATATCAGGCTCGCCACTACTCTCCGCATCCATTATGATGGAAGTGACAGCCGCCGCCTCGGTGCCGAACTCATCCACACTGATATAAAAATCCTGACGGACTTGAGAAACGGATATTTTACCATCTATCTCCTCGTCCTCAATAGCGTTAGAGAATTCGTGGAAAATATTATTGATGCCTAAATTCGGTAGGATTCTATCTATGTCATATCCATCTTTGCTTTTGAACTTAGGCATATACAAAGAGACCTTTTCATACTTGAAAGCTATGGAATCCCATTGGATAGTAGGCAACACCTCGTTCAGGTCATGACCGCTCTTTGGCAATATGACGACCATGTCATAAGCGTTGTGGAAGAGTGTGGATTCCGATATGGTGCCGTAATCCAAGTTGACGGCCTGGTAGTTGCTTGTTTCCGCATAATTCTGATACTCGTCAATAATGCTCATGAATTTTGCCGTCTGCGTTCCCTCTTTCCCCTCGAATTCAGCTACTGAATCCTCTGCGAAAGGGGAGATCCATGCGCCTTTAAAGTAGCAAGCATTGTTGATTACAAGTCTCGTCAATTCCGATACTCTTATTTGGAGATCATCGATGCGATTGTTGGTCATGAGCGCCGCCCAATGGTCGATGGTGTCTTTGGATCCTAGGGGATCTCCTTCGAAATCAAGGTTTCTGACAGTTGCGTAGTAAGATTCCTTGGCGGTCTTCACGAAATTCTCCTTGGCCACGGAACTCTCGTTGATCCACAATGCGTTGGCGGTATGGACATCCACGCTGTCGACCCCCGAATTGATGGAGAGGTATAACTTATGGAAGAAATCATTCATGTCTTCCACAGCGTTCTCCGATTGGAAGCCCAATGCGTTGGCTATCTCTGTCGCCCCTCCCTTTGAAGCACCGTTGGCGCAGAAGCCCAGTGCGAAGTTGAGGCTGACAGGAGAGAAGAAATGAATTGGGAGATTAGTCCCGTCTTTCTTTTTTGTCTCACGCAATTTTGCGAAACATTTCAATCCGAACTCATTGTTTCGCTTAATATATGCTAACTCCTGAGCGTTCACCTCAAGCGGAATAGGCGCAGCGAATATCGGTGGCATGGTGTTCTCGGTCAGCAGGTTATGCTCCTGTTGCTGAGCCACGCCGAAGGTGACGCTATCCACTTGGCTGATGTCGAATACCCTTTGTTCACCGTTCTTCAGCCAGACCTGCATGTTGTCCGGTGTGCCGGCGAAGGAGGCGAGGCTGGTCGCCAACGCTGAAAATACTATGAGTAATGTTCTTCTTCCCATAAAAATATATTTATTCAAATTCATAATTCCTAGGGCGTTGCCCTAGGCTATATAATGTTTCGCCCCTTCAGGGCTATATCGACACCCGCCACATTGCGCACAGGGGTTAACACCCCTGCCTGGGGGATGTCGCCCCGTTGGGGCTTAGGGAGTGCGCATCATGTAAAGATGCGCACTCCCCATAGGGCGTTGCCCTAGGCTATATATGTTACGCCCTTTCAGGGCTATATCGACACCCGCCACATTGCGCATAGGGGTTAACACCCCTGCCTGGGGGATGTCGCCCCTTCAGGGCTAAGGGTGTGCGCATCATGTAAAGATATGCACTCCCTAAACTCTTAATTCTTAATTCTTAATCCTTAATCCTCCTTAGACACCTCTTCCACCTCCGTCACCTTGCCCATGAAGAGCAGCATGCCGGTGGTCATTTCCCGGATGGCGAAACCGAATGGGCGGTTGACGAACATCTCGGCCATATCCTCCGGAGGGACAGCACCTGCCATCCCGATGGAAGTGACAGCGGCGGCCTCGGTACCCTCTTCGTCCACCGCCACGTAGGTGTCTTGTACGATTTGTGTGACTATGGCAGGAGCGGTGATGGCGTTAGGACATCCTGAGAATATATCAGTGATGCCAAGTTTGTTCACAGCATCATTCAAATCAAGGCTGCTGCGGATTCCGAATTTCGGGAAGCGGAGGAATACGTAGTCCCTAGCTAGTGGCAAGTTGTTCCAATCGATGGTGTTGAGCGTCGTGTCCAAGTTTTTACCCTCCGCAGGCAAGACGATCACCATGCTGTAGGTACCCTTGCCGTTGTTGGATATCATGCGATCTGAAGGACCGTAGACGAGTTCCACCATTTGGTAATCGTCAGTTTTCGCATAGGAGTAAAAGTCTAGCGTTTGCATCATGTTGACGCTTTGGGTCTTATTTGGGGCGTTCCAGAACGTATCTGTCCTCGTCATGCGTTTTTCGATAGGTATTCTCCATTTGCCTTTGAAATAGCATGCGTTGTTGAGGACGAGGACGGTGCTATTGTCAATGAGGACGCTCAGTTTCTTGATACAGTCGTTGGTCATGAGCGCCGCCCATTGGTCTATGGTGTCTTTCGCCGCAGCAGGATCAGACGCGAAATCCAGGTGTCTGACCGTGGCGTAGTATTTCTCATGTGCCGCCTTGAGGAAGTCATCGTACACGGCAGCTCCCCAGATTGGCCATGCGGCGTTGTTCACGCTTAGGATCACACTGTCCACCTGCGAGTTGAGCGAGAGGATGACCTTGTTGAAGTAGTCGTTCATCTCCTCCAATGGTTTCTTCCCTTGGATGCCGAACGCGTCCGCTATCTCCTTGGCGCCCTTGGCGGTAGCTGCGTTGGCGCAGAATCCCAAGGCGATTTGCAGGCTGATTGGGGAATAGAACGTGTTGGGGTTGGCACTGTCTGCCTCACAGATGGAGGCGAATGATTTCTTGGCGAATAAGTTGCCTGTGCGGACGAACTCCTTTTGCTCGTCGGAGAGCATGAGGGCGGTCGGGCTCTCAGCCGTAGGAATGTAGGTCCATTCGCATAGTGGTTTAAACTCAGGCGTTAAGCGTTCTCCGAAAGTGACGCTGTCCACTTGATCAATATCAAACACTTGTTGTTCTCCATTTTTCAGCCACACCTGCATCTTGTCTGGTGTCTCGGCGAACGATGCCGCACAGAGCAGTAAAGCTGAAAACCCTGTGATAAATTGTCTTTTTTTCATACGAAAACCTCCTATTATATTGAAACACTACAGTTTCTAATCAATAATGTTTTTTCGGAATTTAAAGCCCTTATTGTAATTTGTTATATAATAATGGTCGAATGTGTGTCTTCCTGTGCATTTTCCGCAGATCAGGCTGAGGGTCAGATCCGTTTTTCATCCTAAATTATACACTCCACCTGTTTTCTGCAAATATACAAATGATTGCATTATTTTCAAAGATATCATGTGAAAATGTTGTTATTTACCAAAAAATCACCTCAAATCATCATTTATGACACGACGAAAAAACTTTCAAAAACATAGACCGATATGTTTGGTGAAATCGATAAATTAATTAAATTCGCGGAACAATTGCCCAAGTGGTGGAATGGTAGACACGCTAGTTTCAGGGACTAGTGGCTGCAAGGCTGTATGAGTTCGAGTCTCATCTTGGGTACAAAATTATCGAGAGGTGGTGAAAACGCATATTCTTTCCATCATAGTCTTCCTTACCATTTCTTTTGATGTTTTTGCACAAAACTCGGATTTGGACAATGCTATCGCTCCAGTTTACGCTTTCTTGCAGAAAGAGTTTTCTGTATTGAAGCACAACAAGTTAAGCAACGATAGTTCACTTCTTGATGTAAATAAAAAACGAATTGACATCTACTTGGCCAAGCCTTTGGAGGGCATCGCATTGCGGGAGGACCTTGTGGACCGCATCTATGATTCCGTCTCCGCCAATCTGCCAAGGGCGTACAAAAACTACGATCTCACCCTCTACATCAATCGTTACGAATTACACGATTTGGTGCCTAATTGGACCCGTTCGGAGATGAAACTGGACAAGAACCGTTTCGAGAAGGAGTATTTCAAGGGCCATCAACTGGTGCGCAATATGAGCAAACCCTACGAAGTGACGAAGGGCTTGAGCAACCGTCACATCGCCATGTGGCCGAGCCATGGTTGGTACTTCGAGTCGAACACCAAAGGGAGCCAGTGGCAGTGGCAGCGGCCTTGCATCTTCCAGGTGGTGGAGGATACGTATACGTTAAGCTATGTCTTGCCTTATATTGCTCCTATGCTGGAGAATGCCGGTGCGACCGTGCTGTTGCCAAGGGAACGGGACACGCAGTTCAACGAGGTGATCGTCGACAATGACACGAACGGAGACTATCTCTACGAGGAGCTGAACGGCAAGGACTGCATCTGGATGGGCTGCGACTCCGCCGGTTTCGCCAACAAAAAGAAAATGTACGTGGAGGGTGACCATCCCTTCAGCATGGGTACTTGCCGCCAAGTGAAGACAGCGAAGGAGAAGAGCGCGGAGGCGCATTGGATCCCGGAGATCCCTGAGGATGGCGACTATGCGGTCTACGTCTCCTACCAATCTCTGCCTGAGAGCACAGCGGAGGCGCACTACAAAGTGAACCATGCGGGCGGATCCACGGAGTTCATCGTCAACCAACGCATGGGTGGTGGCACATGGATCTACTTGGGCACGTTCCGTTTCAAGGAGGGGCTCCACCCTTCAACGGGTATGGTGGTCTTGACGAACCAATCCAAGAGTGGCAAGGTGGTCACCGCTGATGCGGTGAAGTTCGGTGGCGGTATGGGTAATATCGGTCGACCGGTGGTCACCGCGGAGGGCGACACGGTGGTGCAAGTCAGTGATAGGCTTCGTTTTCTGGAGGGCGCACGTTATTGGTTGCAGTGGGCTGGATACCCGGACTCCATCTTCTCACGGAACGATGCCTTGAATGATTACAAGGACGACTACATGTGCCGTGGCGAGTGGGTGAACAACCTAATCGGGGGATCGCCCAGGGCGAAGGATCATCCCGGCAAACGGATTCCTATCGACGTGGCATTTGGCCTCCATACGGATGCGGGACAACTCTTGCGTGACTCGATCTACGGAACGCTTGCGATATACATGTCGGAAAGCAACGGAAACCGCGCCTACTGGAATGGGCAGAGCAGGCTTTCGGGACGCGACTTGACGGACATGATGCAGACGCAGGTAGTCGAGGACATACGACGCGTCTACCGTCCCAACTGGACGCGCCGTAAGATGACGGACGCTTCCTACTACGAGGCCCGCGTGCCAGAGGTGCCGACCATGCTGTTGGAACTGCTCTCCCATCAGAACTACACGGACATGAAGTATGGATTGGACCCTAACTTCCGCTTTTTCGTCAGCCGTTCCATCTACAAGTCTCTTCTGAAGTTCATCGCCTATCAGTATAAAACAGACTATGTGGTGCAGCCCTTGCCTGTGACGAACTTCAGCACTGAATTCTACGACAAGAAGAAAACAAGCGTGTTCCTAAGTTGGGAGCCACAGGAGGATAGCCTTGAGACGACAGCCACTCCCTCCAAGTATGTGGTTTACACATCACGGAATGATGGCGGTTGGGACAATGGAACATTGGTGGATGCGCCGCATTGTGTGATGCCGATAGACTCCGGCGTCATCTATAACTTCAAGGTGACCGCCCTGAATGATGGTGGGGAGAGTTTCCCTTCGGAGGTGCTTTCCGTCTGCAAAGGCAAATCGTCCCAAACAGCGCTGATCATCAACGGATTCGACCGTGTCTCCGCACCTGACTACTTTGACACGGGCGACTACTCCGGCTTCTTGGATAAGTATGACCAAGGCGTGCCAGACCACTATGACCTGAGCTACGTCGGCGAACAATATGGATTCCGCAAACGACAGAAATTCCGCAGCAATGCGGAACCTGGGCACGGAGCCTGCAAGGTCGATTACGAAGGAGTGGTCATCGCAGGAAACACGTTCGATTTCCCTTTGTTGCACGGTAAGTCGATAAAAAAGGCGGGCTATTCGTTCGTCTCCTGTTCCAAGACGGCCGTCACGGAGGGTAACTACAACATCAGACGATTCGCCTTCGTGGACCTGATATTAGGAGAGGAGAAGGAAACCCCAGTGGGCATGGAGATGCGTTACAAGACATTCCCCGAAAAACTACAGGAGGAGTTGCGCAACTACCTTTACCACGGAGGAAGGCTCTATGCGAGCGGCGCCTACATCGCGTCCGACCTGATGGAGCGGGACTCCATTTGCGTCGAGGACGACATCTACTTCGCGGAGAAAGTGCTGAAATACACCTTGAAGCAAAGCAATGCCGAGACGGAAGGCAGGATCTCCAACTACTTCTCCGTCAACAAAGAATTCTCCAAGAAATATTACAATTACAACAAGTCGTTAGGCAAGTTCCAATATGCCGTAGAATCACCGGATGCGATCGATTGCGTGAACGGTTCCACGGTGGTCCACTCTTTCGAGGGGAGCAACCTGCCTTGCGCCGTAGCCTACAAAGGCAGATATAGAACATACATCTCCTCTGTCCCATTTGAGTCGATTGTCACACAATCCGCCCGCGACGCCTTGATGAAGGAGATTGTGGATTTCTTACTAAAAAAACGTAAGTAGCTTATGGTGGATTTTTTCTTGCCCTACGTGCATGGGGATGAGTCATCCTTGTCCATACTTGCCGCCGCCAAGGGGATTGGCAATGTCACGTTGCTCTATTCGGAGGGGATGCCTTCGGTGGAGGGGATGCGTTCGTCGCATATCGACCGTCTGGATTCGTTGGATACTTTGCGCATGATGGCGGAGCATGTCACCGCCCCATACCTTGCCTTGTCCTGCGATGTCCGCCCGTTCCGCTTGGGACAGAATGCCTTGCATAGGGTCGCACAGGTGATGGACTCAACGGGTGCTTCCATGCTCTATGCTGATTTTAACGAACGGGTGGGAGAGAGCACCGTCGCACATCCTCTGATCGACTACCAATTGGGTAGTGTGCGGGATGATTTCGACTTCGGTCCGCTGCTCTTCTTCGAATCCGCCAGCTTTAAGCGTTGCGTGTCGGAGATGGATGAATCCATTTCATATTCAGCGCTTTATGATTTACGGTTGCGTCTTTCGGAGCAATCCCTTCCCTTCCATCTGAACGAAACAATGTACACCGTGCTTTCCGCCGAGAAGGCCACTTCCGAGGAGAAGCAGTTCGCCTACGTGGATGCCCGCAACCGAGCGGTGCAGATCGAGCGGGAGAAGGTCTTCACCGCCTACCTGAAGCGTGTGGGAGCCTATCTGAAGCCTGGATTCACGCCCGTCTCCTTCGACGACAACTCATTCAAGGTGGAGGCTTCGGTCATCATACCCGTACGCAACCGCGTGAAAACCATTTCGGACGCTATGCGCTCCGTGCTCTCCCAAAAGGCCGATTTCGCCTTCAACCTAATCGTGGTGGACAACCATTCCACGGATGGGACGACGGAGGCGATAGATGCCCTCGCGAAACAGGACGCCCGCATCATACATGTCATCCCTTCCCGTGACGACCTTGGCATCGGAGGGTGCTGGAACGAAGGGGTGAACCATCCGCAGTGCGGCAAATTCGCCATCCAGCTGGACAGCGACGATGTCTATAGCGGAGAGGATACCATCCGCAAGATCGTGGCGGCTTTTTATGAACAACACTGCGCCATGGTGGTGGGAACCTATGCCATAACCAATTTCAAGATGGAGACCATCCCGCCAGGCATCATCGACCACAAGGAATGGACCCTTGAGAACGGAAGGAACAACGCGTTAAGAATAAATGGATTAGGTGCCCCGCGCGCCTTCTATACCCCCCTGCTCAGGAAACTCCAACTGCCCAACACCAGCTATGGAGAGGACTATGCGATGGGGTTGACCATATCACACAACTACCCTATCGGCAGGATATACGACGTGCTATACCTCTGTCGCCGTTGGGAGGGCAATTCAGATGCCAATCTGGATATCATTAAACTGAATAAGAACAATTTATACAAAGATAAACTGCGGACAATTGAAATGATGCGCAGGATAAGAGAGTCACGATGATGGATGTCAGGAAATTTTATGAGGAACAATTGGCCGAGTGGCCGGAATTTAGGCAAAGAGTAGAACAACTAAAGGAGGTGACGTTGCGTGAGTTCAAGATAAACGGATTCACCATACAAGCCCAATTCAACCCAGCCCGCGCCGTATCATCAGGCGCTAAGTTAGACAAAGCCTCTATCGCAAGCCGGAAATGCTTCCTGTGCGGGGAGAACCGCCCGACGGTACAACGGGGGCTCAAGATGAACGAGCGTTTCACCCTGCTCGTGAACCCTTTTCCCATCCTTCGGGAGCACTTCACGATCGCTTGCGACGAGCATCGCCCGCAGGAGATAAAGAATAGCCTGTCCGACATGCTGGATTTCGCCCAACAGATGCCCGACCACATCCTCTTCTACAACGGGCCACGTTGCGGTGCCTCCGCACCCGACCACCTGCATTTCCAAGCGGTTGCGAAAGGTCAGTTGCCTTTGGAGAAGGAGTGGCGAAAGGCGGAGAAGCGGGTGCTGTCCGAATGGAACGGACATCGGTTGGAACAGTTGGTGGACTACGGCCGGCGGTGCCTCCATGCGGAATCGGAACGGAAAGATGCGTTGGCATCGCTCTTCAACCAGACCTACACGCAATACATGATGATGGAGGGAGGCAATGAGGAGCCCCGCCTGAACCTATTCGCCATGTACGAAGAGGGACGCTGGCATCTCTTCATCTTTCCGCGCAAGACACATCGCCCCACACAGTATTACGCGGAAGGCGAGGCGTACCGGATGATCAGTCCGGGGGCGATCGACATGGCCGGTGTCCTTGTCCTGCCACGCAAGGAGGATTTCGATGCGTTGAGCATCAGCGAATTAACAGACGTCTTCAGCCAAGTATCCCTCTAACCCCCATGTCGACGATGAAACACATCTTACTCTCCATCCTGTTGTGTTGTCTCTTCATGGGCGTCTATGCGGAAGGACCAGCCACTCCGGCGGAGAATATCAACATTAGGGAGGTGAGCCGCGGCGGATTGCTACGGGCGAAGGAAGACTCTCCCTCGATCATCTTCATGCGGGAGGGAAGCACCACCCGCTATTTCCTCGAGATGATCACAACGTATAAGTTGGACAACCTCATGTTGTTCTACCTCGGCAAATCGAAAGAGCAAGTCAGGGAGTGTCTGGAGTATTTCCAAAAGATTTTGGAAGAGAAGGTACAGGTCACTGTGAGGGATGACGTCAAGAGCGTCTATTCCATCTCCTATCAGCAGGAGGATGGCCGAAACCTGCGCTTCTCGACGAAAGGATTCGTGGGGGATGGCCACCTCAGCAAAGCCAACCTCAGGAAGTTCATCTCAGACCTGGAGAAATTCACGGAGTAGATTTCGGGACGCCAATCCGTTTCGAGACATCCTTGAATTGAAGGAAACAAAAAGCTCAATGTGGGACGCACACTGAGCTTTTTCTTTTGGTAGTCGAGCCGGGAATCGAACCCGGATCTAAGGTTTAGGAAACCCGTATTCTATCCATTGAACTACTCAACCAAACCCATGATATCCTTTTCTGGAATCATTGCGCGAATTTAAGAGAAAAATGCTCCGCTCACAACTCTTTGCGGAATAAAATTTATTATTTTCCACACTATTTTAGCGGGAAAACATAGCGTATTGATGGGAAGAACCATATAGGTGGTGGCACAAGAGCATTCTCCAACGGCTTTCCATCCACCCGTCGTCATATTCGGATCTACAGCGGTGTCTCCCCAATATATACTCCTCCGCAGGAACGCCCTGTCCAATCCTATTTTGCTAACATTCAAATAGTTGTATCATTTATAAATATTGACCAAAAATATACGTATAAGCACTCTATACATTTTTATCATAAATTAGACATATCAATATCAAACAAACATAAATACATTACGAAATCTATACGATGTGCTATTTTTCGCACGTATAAATTTGCATTTTAAAAAATTTTAAGTTATCTTCGTTATATACGAAATGAGACAAGAAAATATAGATGTGATATATGTGACATGAAAACGACAATAAATGGAAAGTGAAGTTTACGAATAAAGGGTATGTATTTTTAATTTTTTAGTTATGAGGTTTAATTTGTAGGGAGGAGTTTCGATGGCATCGGGACTCCTCCAAAAAGTTTATGGGGGGGGGAAAAAACTGTATCTGTCGGGCCGCCATTTTTTTCGTGGAGCACGTATAGGGATAAAAAAGTGCGGACACCTAAGCGCCCGCACCTCGTTTTCTGTAATCAAGAAAGATTATTCAGCGATTTCAACGATGTGAGTGATTTTCTCCTTAGCATCGTCCAACCAGTAGCTAACCTTCTTGTTGTTCAAGATTGATTTCTCGATGTTAGCGAAAGGAATCGTGTCGAATGCGCCGTCCTTGATAAGGATTACTTGAGCGTCGTTGGTCAAGAAGATCTTCTTGAGGTCGCCAGTAGTTTCGCCATTAGCGTCAGTGTCCTTCAAGTTGAGGGTCCAACCACCGTCAGCCTCTTCGTGCAAACCGAAAGACTTAGCTGCGATACTGTTCTCCTGCAAGAAGTTGTTTACAGCCTCAACTGCGGCGGTAGCTGCGCTTTCTGCAGCGTCAGCAGCAGCCTCGACAGTCTCTTGAGCTTCGTTCTCTACCTTCTTTTGTTCCTTTTTACAACCTGCCATGATGAGAGCCAAGCAACCCATCAAAAGAAAAATCTTTTTCATTGTACTAAAATTTAATGATTTATAAAATTGATTATTGTTTCTGATTATTTAACGAACACCGTATCGATGGCACCCTTAGCGATCTTTTGGTTAGAAACCAAAGAAGCGGAAACCAACTTTGTTGTTCCACCCTTCAAGGCGAACAAAACCTTTGTAGGGTCAGCCTCAGCGTCAGCCATCTTGATCTCCTTGTAGTCGTTGCTGATGTAAGAAGCGGCTTGGTCAGCCAACTCGATGACGTCGCCGTCCACTTGGATCGTCACAGCGCCAGCCTTTGCGTCCAACACATTGACTTCGCCAGTCTTTCCGAGGTGGTTGAAGCGAACCATGGTAGAATCCTTCAGACCTGATAATTCCAATTCCTTGCTGCCTTGAGCGAAAGTAGTCTCGTTAGCAGGACCGCTGATAGCGGAGTTTGAGCTCTCTGTCGGAGAGATGAGTGTCGTAGACTTTGCACCCAAAGCCAACAATACGCCAGCAGGGTTAGCCTCTGCCTTAGCCTTGTTGATAGCCTCCAATGAGGTGCTCAAGTAAGAGCATCCGGCGTCGGACAAGTTGATCGTCTTTCCGTCGATGATGAAGGTAACGTTACCAGCAGCGATTTTGCCCGCTACGATCTTGATTGCTCCTGCATAGTTCGCATTGTTGCATGCGATGATGTCGTTGGCGCCGAATTTTGCTAAATCGATTGAATTTGCCATCTTTCTATAAGCGTTTAAAAGTTAAAAAATATATGTTCTTCAATATCGAAATTATCGGGTCACTAAATTATGAATATATTATGAGAATTCAAAATTAAAAGAAAGTATTTATTTTTTTCTGCGAGATTTGTTAATTTCTTGATTCCCAAATTCTGTCTGATTATTTTTCAATATTCGATGTTAATTTTACTTAAAAACAACAAATCATACCATGCATATCGAAAATTTATTTTATTTTTACACAAATTAATTTTTAAATATTGATTCAGCATGAAATTAATTAAAAAGTTCCTAATCACGGCAGTCGCTGCAATGCCTGTCTTTTTGTGTAGTTGCCCAGGAGATAGTTGCGTGGACGAACATGACCCTAAAGGGTATGTAGTCAAAATGAAAAATGATTATACGGATAAGGTGATGGTTTATATGTTTATTAACGCTGTCGAAAATGACACAACATACTGTTGCGCCTCAGTAAGGAAACATACCGTCAACATCATAAGTGACTATTATGATTTACACAGTCATCCTTCTGAAGCAGTAGCTTATACATCGATCGATTCGAAAGATTGGAATATTGAAATGATGGATTCAATTGCAAAGTATGTTATCGATACCAACCCATTCGAAGAGGTGTATGCATATTACAAAAAGAGTTACAGCCTGGATGAATTAAAAAAAATCATAGAAAATAACGAATTAAATAAATTTGAGAGATTGAAATGAAAAAAATATTTGTTTTGTGTTTAACATCCCTAATATTAGAGATGTGGGATGTCTATGCCTATGAACCGGGAACATATTTATTGGTAAAAAACGGAGAGGAGGTGATGTGGGGGCAATATCAAAATAACAGAGATGGCTGTCACCCCTCTTACAACTATTTCTGTCCAATGGATTTAGATGATGACGATCAGTGTGGGTTCACCTTGGCGGGTTGCGCTGCGGTGGCGATGGCACAGATCATGTACAAGTGGGGCTACCCGGAAAAGTCTAAATATAACAGCTACAATTGGGACAGAATTCCACCCGTTTTAACGGACGGTTGTTCCTACGACTGTCCCCAACTGATTCGTGATTGCGGAGAGGCCTGTAATATGCATTACCAAACCTTCGCAGGAATCCATATCACAGGTTCATGGGCGGTACCCTCAAACGTGGCTAAAGGATTCGCCGACTTCGACTATGGCGCGCATTTGTTCGATTTGAAGGATTGGCAGTTCGGGTCGGCGTGGGCGGATCTGATACGTTCGGAGATAGACTGTGGCCGTCCTGTTCTGATGCATGGACAGAAAAACGTCATAGATATCAAGGACAGACACTACTTCGTCATCGACGGATACTCGAAGTATGACAAAGACCAATTTCATGTGAATTGGGGATGGAGAGGGGAAAACAATGGCTATTATGATTTGCAGAGTTGTGGCTACTCGAACGGGCAGGATATCATCGTTGGCATTGCGCCTAAGCACTCGGGGACACCCCATGCACGCATCACTTTCGTCCAAAAGACAGAGGTGTTGACTCCTGATTGTCCGGATGGTATCAACGACAAAATCCGCTACGAGGTACATAATGCGGACTCTTACGAATGCCACGTCTTCGACCGTTCCGGAAAGAAAATATGGGCATGTGCTGGGCTTGTGAAAGATGGCTATGCGGACATGTGGGACTGTTCTTCCAATACGCCCCTCCCCTCAGCGGATTATTGGTATATCGCTGCCTTCAAAAACAACTTCGGAGACCGGGTGGAGCATGAAGGACATGTGACCCTGCTTCATACTAAATGTCCACCTGGTTATGACCCCATTGCGACGGACATAGAACAGACACCGATCGACGATGAAAGACCCACTCTCTTCCCGAATCCGACCAATGGTTTTGTTCAAATCACTTCAAACGTTAACATCGAAAAAATAGAAATCCTGAACATGAATGCAAGAACCTTATTTTCCGAATCTGCCAACTCTCCTTCCTTCACATTAGACGCAAGCAGTTTCAACAAAGGAATATATATCGTCCGTACTATCACAAGGAGGGGCGCCTTTGTGGACCGCCTGATCGTGAAATAGTTTTTTGCGCTCTGTTTCGTTTGTATTTTTCGTAAACATAAGTTTTTATGCGTATCTTCGCGGATATATTTTCGCGAAAATACATTTGTCATGAAATATTACAGTACCAACAAACAAGCGGACAAAGCCACGCTGCAAGAGGCGGTGGTGAAGGGATTGGCCTCTGACAGGGGCTTGTTCATGCCCGAAGTAATCAAACAGTTACCTGCTTCCTTCTTCGATAAGATGAAGGACATGTCTTTCCAAGAGATCGCCTACGTGGTGGCGGACGCCTTCTTCGGGGAGGATGTGGACGCGGAGTCGCTGAAGAAAATCGTGTATGACACTTTGAGCTTCGATGTGCCTCTGGTGCACGTCAACGACCATATTTTCAGCTTGGAGCTCTTCCACGGACCTACCTTGGCGTTCAAGGACGTGGGCGCCCGCTTCATGTCCCGCCTGTTGGGCTACTTCATCAAGAAGGAGGGCCAGAAGGAGGTGAACGTGCTGGTGGCTACCTCCGGCGACACGGGTTCGGCTGTGGCGAACGGATTCCTCGGTGTGGAGGGTATCCACGTCTACGTGCTCTACCCGAAAGGAAAGGTGAGCCCGATCCAGGAGTGCCAATTCACTACCTTGGGCAAGAACATCACCGCCTTGGAGATCGACGGCGTGTTCGACGATTGCCAGGCGCTTGTCAAGTCCGCCTTCATGGATAAGGACCTGAACAACCACATGAAGCTCACCTCCGCCAATTCCATCAACGTGGCCCGTTTCTTGCCGCAGGCGTTCTACTACTTCTACGCAGTGGCGCAATTGCACAAGTTGGGCATCAAGGATAACATCGTAATCTGTGTGCCTTCGGGCAACTTCGGTAACATCACCGCAGGCCTCTTCGGTAAGCGCATGGGCATGCCGGTCAGCCGTTTCATCGCGGCCAACAACCGCAACGACATCTTCTTCAACTACTTGAAGAGCGGCAAATACGAGCCTAAGCCTTCTGTCCAGACCATCGCCAACGCCATGGATGTGGGCGACCCAAGCAACTTCGCTCGCGTGTTGGCGCTCTACGGTTCGCACGAGGCCATCTGCAAGGACATCGCGGGTTGCACCTACACGGACGAGCAGATCCGTGAGACACTGAAGAATTGTTACCAACAACATAAATACCTCCTCGACCCTCATGGTGCGGTGGGCTACCGCGCGTTGTGCGAGTACCTGAAGCCGAATGAGGTGGGTGTCTTCCTGGAGACGGCCCATCCGGCTAAGTTCAAGGACACCGTGGAGGCGATCATCGGAGAGCCTGTCGTGATCCCTGCCAAGCTGCAGGAGTTCATGAAGGGTAAGAAACAAAGCATCGAATTGCCTAAGACATTCGAGACATTCAAATCCTATCTGATGGCGCAATGAAAGTAGTGATCATTAAATACAACGCGGGCAATATCTTCTCGGTAGACTATGCGATGAAGCGCTTAGGCGTGGAGGCGGAGATCACGGGCGACATCGAGAAGATCAAGGCGGCCGATAAGGTGATTTTCCCGGGCGTGGGTGAGGCGGAGACGACGATGAAGTACCTCCGTGAGCACCGCTTGGACGAGGTGATCCGTGGCTTGAAACAGCCTACGTTGGGCATCTGCATCGGCATGCAGCTCATGTGCAAATCCTCCGAGGAGGCGGCCTCCGGCAATGTGGAGTGCCTCGGCATCTTCGATGAGGAGGTGAAGCTGTTCGTCCCTGACGCGCACATCAGCAAGGTGCCCCACATGGGCTGGAACACCGTGGCGGCGAAGGAGAACCCTCTCTTCAAGGGCTTGCCGGCTGACCCGTACTTCTACTACGTGCACAGCTACTACGCTACGGTAGGCAAAGACACCATCGCCACGACAGACTATATCCACCCATACAGCGCCGCACTCGCCAAAGAGAATTTCTATGCGGTGCAGTTCCACCCTGAAAAGAGTGGCTCGGTGGGCGAAACGGTTTTGAAAAACTTCTTGGAATTATGCTAGCGAAACGTATCATACCTTGCCTTGACATCAAAGACGGGCAGACCGTCAAAGGCATCAACTTCGTGAATATACGCAATGTGGGCGACCCTGTTGAGCTGGGCGCAGAATATAGCCGCCAAGGCGCTGACGAGCTTGTCTTCCTCGACATCACCGCCTCGCACGAGGGGCGCAAGACCTTCGTGGACTTGGTGAAGCGCATCGCCGCCCATATCTCCATCCCCTTCACGGTAGGTGGTGGCATCCATGAGTTGAAGGATGTGGATACGCTATTGGGGGCAGGTGCGGATAAGGTATCCATCAACTCCGCAGCGATCAAGAACCCTGACCTGATCTCGGAGGTGGCGAAGAACTTCGGCAGCCAAGTCTGCACGGTGGCCATCGACGCCAAGCTGGACGAGAGCGGCGAATGGACCTGCTACCTGAACGGCGGACGTGTGCCGACCGAGAAGAAACTCTTCTCCTGGGCGAAGGAGGCGCAGGAGCGTGGCGCGGGTGAGATCCTCTTCACCAGCATGAACCATGACGGTGTGAAGCAAGGCTTCGCCAATGAGGCGCTTGCCAAGCTATCCGATAGCCTATCCATCCCTGTCATCGCCTCAGGCGGCGCGGGCAACATGGAGCACTTCAAGGACGTATTCGAACAAGGAAAGGCGGACGCTGCCCTGGCGGCCTCCATCTTCCACTTCCATGAGATCGCTATCCCAGACCTGAAGCAATACCTTGCGAAGGAAGGCATCCCAATGCGTATCGTATAAGTAATCGACGCTTTTTAATTCTTAACTCTAAAGATGGTTGAATATTTCCCTGTCATCGATGAGGATGGTAACGTAATAGACCGGGCCACCCGGCAAGAGTGCCACAACGGTTCCAAGATACTCCATGCGGCCGTGCACCTGCACGTCTTCAACAAAGAGGGTGACCTATACATGCAGAAACGCGCCGATTGGAAGGATATCCAACCCGGCAAGTGGGACACCGCCGTGGGTGGCCACATCGACTTCGGAGAGAGCGTCGAGATCGCCCTGCTACGCGAGGCGCGCGAGGAACTGGGGCTGGAGAATATCCAACCCGAACGTCTCTTTAACTACATCTGGGAAAGCCCGAGGGAGCGCGAGATGATCTACGTGCACCGCATCACCTACGACGGGGAACCGCAGCCAGACCATTCCGAAGTGGTGGACGGCAGGTTCTGGAAGATCTCCGAGATCGAGGAGAGCCTCGGCAAGGATGTCTTCACCCCTAATTTCGAACTGGATTTCAAGAAGCTGAAGGAAGTGGGCGCTATCACTTCCAAATAGATATAAAAGCATGGATTACAAGGTTTTAGTATTGGATATCGACGGTACGTTGACCAACTCTAAGAAGGAGATCACCAAGGAGACTAAAAAGGCGCTGCACGAAGCGCAGGAGCATGGCGTGATCGTGGTCTTGGCTTCCGGTAGGCCTACGCCTGGCATCGTACCGATTGCGGATGAGATCGAATTGGACAAGTTCGGCGGCTATATCCTCTCCTTCAACGGAGCCGTCATCACCAATTACCAGACCAAAGAGGTGGTCTATGAGACCGTCCTGCCGATGGACGAGCTCTCGAAGCTTTACCAATCCTCCAAGGAGCATGGCGTGACCATCGTCACCTACAAGGACGACTCCATCATCACGGAGAACGAGGAGGACCAATACGTGGCCATCGAGGCGCGCATCAACAAGATGCCGGTGCGCAAGGTGGACAACTTCGTGGCGCAGATCACGAAACCCGTGACCAAATGCCTGATGGTGGGCGATGGCGATTACCTCGCCGAGGTGGAGCAGGACATGTGCAAGGAGTATGGCGACCGATTGAACGTCTACCGTTCCGAGCCTTTCTTCCTCGAAATCATGCCGCAAAACATCGATAAGGCTTATTCATTAAGCAAATTATTGAATATCATAGGATTAACAAAAGACGAAATGATCGCTTGCGGAGATGGTTTCAATGACCTCTCCATGATCAAATATGCAGGCTTGGGCGTCGCCATGGGCAATGCGCAAGAGGTGGTGAAGGAGTCCGCCAACTACGTGACCGCCACCAACGATGAGAACGGAGTAGCCAACGTCGTAAACGAATTTATTCTGTCATGAAAGCGTATGTGAAGGCGTTCGTTTCGATCTCCGACAAGGAGGTTAGGCTGAATGGAGACAACCTCCCCATCCAGGTGGAGGAGGGTAAGCCATGGCTCACGAACATCTACTATTCCTTAGGCTTCCAGTACCCTAAGTTCTTCAAGATGGACAACCTATGCAAGGCAGGTTTCCTGGGTGCGGAGTTGTTGATGGGCAAGTTGGGGCTCACCCCTGAGGAGCCTAAGCGCAATTGGTCCGTCGCACTGATGTCGCGCTCCGGTTCGCTGGACGATGACAAGACCTACCAGCAGACGATCCAATCCGCAGACAATTACTTCCCAAGTCCCGCCGTCTTCGTCTATACCCTCTCCAATATCGTGACGGGGGAGATCGCCATCCGCCACAAAATCATGGGAGAATCCACCTGTTATGTGACGAAATCCTTCGAACCAAAGACTGCCATTGCCCTCTCCGAGTGCGCTTTCCTGCCTGAGAAGGAGGTGGATCATCAGATCTTCGGGTGGTGTGACTATTTGGACGGACAGCTCTCCGTCAAGATGTTCGCCCTCTCCTTGGATGGTGAGGGGGCTTTGAGGGAGTGGGAAACGAGTATATTTACAATTTAACTATTTACAATTTACTATTTTTCCATTCAGTCATTTACGATTTTCCTATTTCCCTATTTAGCTATTTATTGTTTGGCTATTTGCGATTTGGCCTGTGGGTTGAAAGCACATGACTTCTGGTGCTATAATCAACAGACGGTTTTCACCACTTTGGTTTGAACTTTTTCTGCCAATTCCGCTTGTGTCATTTTTGCATCCTTCCGTGCGTTTTGCAGGATTTTCCCAGAATAGAAGGAATATGCGTTTTCCTCTGCTCTCATACGTTCCTTAGTACCTTCCATACCGAATTTCGCATCGAGAACAGCGTCGAAATCAACGATTTTGTGATTGTTTGTCTTCATAATACGCCTCCTTTATTTTTAGTGCCTTTTCTATTTCGTTGCGCGGAGTTTTCTGAGTTTTCTTTTGGAACCCGTTGAACGTTTTGCAAAGGTAAAAAGGTTGTCGTATTTTACAACTTTTCGAAACTGAACTTAAGGGATTAAATCCAATGCAATAAATGAATCATACTGTGTCTCAAACTCAATTTGCGGAGAATAAAACGTAT
>DBYR01000013.1:89430-89561 GCA_002310215.1 Bacteroidales bacterium UBA1181 | reverse complement strand
GTTTTGAGCCGTCGTGAACAGTAAATCGTCAATCGATAAATAGTAAACAAGCAGTAAATATTGTATTAAATTCAATGCAATAAATGAATCATATTGTATCTCAAGCTCAATTTGCGGAGAATAAAACGTAT
>DBYR01000013.1:0-89405 GCA_002310215.1 Bacteroidales bacterium UBA1181 | reverse complement strand
GAAAATGCGGAGAATAACGTAGTTTTAGCTGTAAAAAAATGGACACAATGATGAAAAATATATATTTATGGCAGCAAAGTATATTTCCAAAATTTGAATGGGACTCGCGCGTTTTGCTTTCTCCTCTTGGAGAGGTACACACGATGCAAGGACAGTTGCTTGGGCGTATGTCGGCATTGGGTTTTGATGGACTGTCGCAACAGGTGGAAACCATCACAAGCGAGATTGTCGGTTCGTCGCAGATTGAAGGAATAAACCTCAACGTCGACAGCGTGCGCAGCAGTGTGGCACGGCATTTGGGGATTGATAGCAATGAACGCTCCGACCACTACACTGAGGGTGTAGTCAATTCGCTCATGGAAGCTACGCATTCGTTTAACCAACCGCTGACACAAGAACGGTTGTTCGGCTGGCATGCCGCTTTCTTCCCGACAGGTTATAGCGATGGGTACAAGATAACCGTTGCCAATTGGCGTGTGGGCGATGAGCCAATGCAAGTGGTGAGCGGACCAATGAGCAGAGAAAAAGTACACTTTGAGGCTCCGCCAAGCAATGAGGTGCCGTATATGATGTCACAATTTATCGACTGGTGTAACAATGACGACACTACCGACCCGATACTTCGTGCTGCTATTGCCCACCTGTGGTTTGTCACGGTTCATCCATTCGATGACGGCAACGGGCGCATGGCTCGTACAATAACGGAAATGATGCTGGCTCGCGCCGACCAAAGCAGTCAGCGTTTCTATAGCCTTTCCTCCGAGATAATGCGTCAGCGAAAAGCTTATTACGAGGCATTGGAGCTGGCACAAAAAGGCGACACGGACATCACCGCATGGCTACTGTGGTTTCTGCAGGCATTACTTGGTGCTCTCAAATATTCTCTAAAAACAACTGAAAGGGTTCTGCAGAAAGCAGATTTCTGGCGTAATCATCAAGACGCAGAGATTAACGAGCGGCAACGCAAGATTATCAATCGGCTTTGGGACGGGTTTGAGGGCAAACTGACCACACAGAAATATGCCAAGATTAACCACTGCTCGCAGGATACGGCTTTGCGTGACATACAAGACCTAATCGTGAAAATCATCTTGCGCAAGACTGACGAGGGCGGACGCTCAACCAATTATGAACTTGTTGTTTAATGCCTACTAAATTAGGAATTTGCATTTCCATCATCAGTCCGATGATGGGGCGCCATCAATCGTAAATCGTCAATCGATAAATAGTAAATAAACCGTAAATATTATATTAAATCCAATGCGCTAAATGAAGCCGTCGTGACTCTACAACCATACGGTTGCCTTTCCGTTTCTTTTTTTATATCTTTGTTGGCAAAATAAAAAGATGATTTATAATGAATGAATTGATAACTACTTTGAAGCAAGAGATCATCGAGGTGCTGAACCTCGAGGGTATGACACCTGATGGTATTGATGACAATGCGCCACTATTCAACGGGGGTGACCCTTCAGTGGCTGGTTTGGGCCTGGATTCCATCGATGCGCTTGAACTGATTGTCTTGATGGAAAGGAACTACGGCATCAAGTTGAAGAACGCTAGCGAAGGGAAAGAGATCTTCAAATCCGTCGCTACGATGGCGGACTATATCTCCAAGAACAGAACGAAATAGTCTTTGTATGGGTAGTATCGTCGTAACCGGTATGGGCATCATCTGCGGCTTAGGCTGCGGGACGCAAGCTGTTTATGACGCGCTCCGTGCGGGCAAACCCGCCATAGGCACTGTGCGCCACCTGCGCACGTCACACACGGAACTCCCGGTCAGCGAGGTGGCGATGAGCAACGAAGAGATGATCGAGATGCTCCGCCTGCCCTCCGATAGGGTGGTGACCCGTACCCCGCTCTTAGGTATGGTGGCCTTCCAACAGGCTGTGAAGCAGTCTGGCTTGACAGACGCTGTGCGCACCGCCTTCGTCAACGGAACGACCGTGGGGGGCATGGAGAAGAGTGAGCAGTACTACCTGGATTTCTTCGAAGGAAAACATACGGAATATATCGCTGCGCACGACTGCGGGGCAGGCACGGAGCAGATCGGCCGCCTCTTCGGTCATCTGGATGCGATGTATACCATTTCAACCGCCTGCTCCTCCGCCACCAACGCCCTCATCATGGGTGCTAACCTGATCAAGAGCGGCAAGGCGGACGCGGCGATCGTGGGCGGCACGGAGTCGCTCAGCAAGTTCCACCTGAATGGCTTCAACTCCCTGATGATATTGGACCATGAGCCTTGCAAACCATTCGACAAGAACCGCAACGGACTGAACCTGGGCGAGGGCGCCGCCTACCTGGTCATCGAGACCGCCGAGAGTGCGCAAAAGCGGGGCGCGACCCCCTTGTGCGAACTGAGCGGATACGCCAACGCCTGCGACGCATACCACCAGACAGCCACCTCACCCGAGGGCGAAGGACCTTTCCTCGCCATGACCGGTGCCTTGAGCAAGGCTGGACTGAAACCCGCCGACATCGATTACATCAATGCGCACGGAACCGGTACGGGCAATAATGACCTGTGCGAAAGCGTGGCGATCAAGCGGGTCTTTGGCGACCATGTGCCACCATTCTCCTCCACGAAATCCTTCACGGGCCATACTACCAGCGCCGCCGGTGCGGTGGAGGCCGTCATATCGATCCTTTCCCTGACGAACGGATTCATCCCGGCGAACCTCAACTTCTCTTCTGCAATCGAGGAGAGTGGTTTGACCCCCGTGACCAAAGGCGTGGGCGACGTGGAACTGCGTCATGTGATGAGCAATTCGTTCGGCTTCGGAGGCAACGACTCCTCCTGTATCTTCTCTAAAATCAGTTGAACCATGGCAGTCTATATACAATCAGCGGCACAAATAACCATCCAATCGCCCTTGTGCGACGATTGGTTCACCTCCCCGATACGGAGGGAAGGACGTTATTTCCGCTCCGTGGAGCCCGATTTCAAGGCTTTCATCGACCCGATGGCCTCCCGAAGGATGGGCAGACTGCTGAAACGGGCCATCGCCTCCGCCATGACCGCCCTCGACGGGTATGAGGCGCCGCTGGACGCGATCGTGACAGGGACAGGCTTGGGTTGCATAGAGACCACGGAGAAATTCCTCAACGCTATGTTGCGGGACGGTGAGCAGGCTTTGCCGCCCTCCTTCTTCATGCAATCCACGCACAACACGATTGGTTCCGTCATCGCCCAAAGGCTGAAATGCCATGGATATAACAACACGTTCACGCACCGTGGCACCTCGTTCGACTGTGCCTTGCAGGATGCGCTTGCGCAATTCGAGCTGAACGATATCTCCTCCGCCTTGGTCTGCGCCAACGACGAGATGACGGAGGACTACTTCCAACTATTCGACCAAATCGGTTACTGGAAAGCCGAAGAGGTGACGGAAGCGATGTTCCATCACCCGACCACGGAGGGCAGTTTCGCCGGTGAGGTCTCCGCCGCTTTCCTCCTGAACACCCAACCCACCCAACAGACGCTCTGTCGCATAGAGGGGTTGGAGGTGCTCTTCGAACCTACGGACGAGCGGTTCCGGCAAGCCGTCGAGGCACTTCTCGGCAAGGCGGACATCTCACGTGAAGAGGTGGACGCTGTGGTCTGCGGATACAATGCGGACCGCACGAACGACGAGGTCTATACCCGTCGGCTAACGCCCCTCTTCCCGCAAACCACCCAAATCTATTACAAGCACCTCTTCGGAGAGGGCTTCTCCGCCTCCGCCATGGGTTACTACGTGGCGGCGACCTGCCTGAAACGAGGCGAGATACCTGCCCACATCCGCTTCAAGGAGGGGAAGACGGCTCAGCCGAAACATATATTAGTCTATAACCATTTCCAAGACAAGGATCATTCCATCGCGCTACTATCATGCTGAAGTTATTGTTACTATCCATCGTGCAGTCTTTCTGCTTGGCCATGGGGCAGGTGTTCCTGAAATTCGCCGTGGCCAGGATGCATAAGTTCGCCTTTACGTGGGAGTGGTTCAAGGAGGTGCTGACCAATTATTGGCTGGCCCTCACAGGCGTTTCGATGGGTCTTGCCACGGTTTTGTGGTTGTATATCTTGCGCCATTACCCGCTGTCGGAGGCCCATCCGCTCACATGCCTGAGCTTCATCTTCGCATTGCTCGCCTCCGCCTTCTTCCTGCACGAGTCGGTGCCCGTCACAAGGTGGATAGGCGTGGGCATCATCATGGTCGGTGTGTTTTTTGTGGCTAAATGATGAAAGAGATGTTTACCATAGAACCCTATGACACGAAGGAGGAGAACCTCTTCGGCCATACGCTTCGTTTCGACGAGACGCATGAAGTGTTCGCGGCGCATTTCCCCGGCAATCCGATCGTGCCAGGGGCGGTACTGGTGGATGTGATGCGCGCAGTCGCCACAGAGATCCTAGGCGTTGAGGCGCAGGTGGTGACGGTCAAGAACGCTAAGTTCATCACCGTGATCGTGCCTAAGAACGATCTGCTCCTGAAAATCACGACACGCTACACCCCTGCCGGAGAGGACTACCTGTTTAAGTCCGTCATAGCCGATGAGGAAAAGATATATGCCAAGTTCGATTTATTGGTGAAAGGGAAAGCCTTATGACGGCGGAAGAGACCAAACAACTATTCGCTACGAAGCGCATTGGTGTATTGATACCCACCTACAACAACGAGAAGACCATTTCGCAAGTGGTGACCTCCGTCGAGCCCTACTGCGAAACAGTGATCGTAGTGGACGATGGCTCCACCGACACGACCAAAAGCCAGTTAGACCAATTGCCAGGAAATATACATGTAGTCTCCTATGCGAAGAACAGAGGGAAAGGCTATGCGCTGAGGAAGGGCTTCGAGAAGGCCATGGAGCTGGGGCTCTCCGCCGTGGTGACCATGGACTCGGATGGGCAACACTTCGCGAGCGACCTCCCGCTCTTTGCGGAGGCGTGTCAGACCGACCCCGATGCGTTGATCGTAGGCAGCCGTTCGTTCCTCAACCCTAACATGCCGCAGAAGAATAGCTTCGCCAATAAATTCTCCAACTTCTGGTTTACCGTGCAGACCGGCATCCGCCTGCCAGACACCCAGACAGGCTATCGGCTCTACCCGTTGCAAAGGATGAAAGGGATGAAACCCCTCTGCCACCGCTACGAGGCGGAACTGGAGCTCTTGGTGCGCAGCGCATGGCGTGCAATTCCGCTGAAGAGCATCTCCATCAACGTATTCTACCCCTCCAAGGAGGAGCGGGTCACGCACTTCCGGCCTACGGTGGACTTCATTAGAATCAGCCTGTTGAACACCCTGCTTTGCCTGTTAGCGATCGTGTACGGCTACCCGTCCATGGCGCTCCGCAAACTCTTCCGCAAATGTTTCAAATAAGCCTATAAGTGCGGCTCTAAAATAGTAAATTGTAAATAGTCAAATAGTAAATTCTAAACGGCCCAATAGTAAATCGTAAATAGCTAAATAGTAAATATCGTGTTCTCCAAGCACAAAAAAGGCCAGCTCCTTTCGAAGCCAGCCTTGTTCGAAAAAATCGTATGATCGATTAGAACGCCCAACCCAAACGGAGGGAAGGAACAGCCTGAGGTTGGAAGTTCAAGCTGTGGGACTTCGTCTCAGTGGTTGTAGTTCTTCCGTCAGCCTCAACAGAAAGCTTCTTGTCAACCTGCATGTCAACACCAAGTTTCACCTCTGCGCCGATGAAGATATTCTTAGCGAAGTAGTAGTTGAAACCAGCGACAGCAGCCACGCCAAACGTGTTGAAGCCACCTTCGTTCTTCGTGATTGTCTTGTTGTTCTCAGACTCGTCGGTCACCTTCGTGGAATAGATTCCGAAACCGAGCTCACCACCGATGTAAGGAGCCAACTTGTTCGTTCCGTCGAACACGTAGTTGATACCAGGGCAGATGGAGAAGAGAGAGATACGGTTCGTGCTCTTGTGCCAAGCGTCGCCCGTCTCGTTATTGTCATTCACATCCTTGTGGATGCTAAGGCCGAAGCCCAATTTCAACTGGAGGTTGTCCGATATCACATACACGCCTCTCAAAAGACCACCTTGAAGGTTAACCAAACTACCATTGGTTCTTGTTCCTGCTTCCTCGTCAACAATTACACTATGGAAAGGCGCGAAGCCAACCTCCATCATGAAACTGCCCTCTTCTGGTTTGTAAGACTCTGAGGAAGCCGTTTGATTTGAACTGTTAGACTCACTGATAGAGTCAGAATCTGATTGCGCACTTGCTGCCATCGCCGATATCACCATCGCAACAGCTAAAAATAACTTTTTCATCGCAATAAATTTTAGGGATCCAAATAGTATTAGATTTTCTTTCAGGAAATGCGGATCCATTCATTTCCCAAAGAAAGTGTTCGCAAACATAGAGAAAAAAATCGAATAAATGACTATCTTCGCGGAGCAAAACAAATAAATATAATTTTTCAGAAGTATGAAAGTCTTGAAATTTGGTGGAGCGTCCGTAGGCTCCATAAAGAACTTGCAGCAAGTCAAGAGGATTGTTGAGGGCGTTAACGAGCCCGTTGTGATTGTTGTTTCAGCTGTGGAGAATGTCACCGACATGTTGATTGATACCACAATGTTAGCTGCGAAAGGAAATGCTTCATATACAGAGAAATTAGATACAATCATCACCACACATAACCAACTGATTGAAGGCCTGATGTCCGCCCCTCTCTGCGAGGAGGTGAAGAAGGAGGTCTCCACCCTTCATGAGGAGTTGCAGAACATCCTGAAGGGCGTCTACCTGATCAAGGACTTGACGGCTAAGACCGAGGACGTTATCCTCTCGTATGGCGAACGTATCTCCTCGCTCTTTATCAGCAAATTCCTGGACGCTAAGTTCTTGGATTCACGTAACTTCATCAAGACCAATAACTCGCTCGGCAACGCGAACGTCGATTCCGAGCTGACCTATAAGCTGATCCGCGAGGAGTTCTCCTCCTCCAACGATAAACGTACCGTGATCGCGGGCTTCATCGCGAGCGATGCGGAGACGTCCGACGTGACCACCCTGGGACGTGGCGGTTCGGACTGTACCGCAGCCTTGGTGGCAGCCGCTTTGGGCGCTTCTAAGATCGAGATATGGAACACGAACTATGGCTTCATGACGGCCGATCCTTCCGTGACCCGCAAGGCCTACAAGATCGACCACCTGAGCTACTCCGAGGCGATGGAGCTCTGTAACTTCGGCGCCACGGTGCTCTTCCCACCGTCCATCTATCCGGCTTATGTGGCGAACATCCCTATCCAGATCATGAACATCGAGGATCCTGAGGTTTGCGGCACGCTGATCTCAACGGACGTGAAGGACGAGAAGACCATCAAGGGTATCTCTTCCATCGAAGACTCCGCATTGGTGACCATCCAAGGCATGGGCATGATGAACGTGCGCAACGTGAACGGTCGTATCTTCCTGACGTTAGACTACAACGGAATACATACCTTCTTCGTCTCCCAAGCCTCTTCCGGCAGCTCCATCTCCATCGGTGTGAAGACCGAGGATGCGGAGACCGTGACGGAGCTCCTCAGCGAGGAGTTCAACGAGGAGATGACGATGGGCGCCATCAACTCCATCAACACGGAGAAGGACCTCTCCACCATCGCTATCGTGGGCGATAACATGAGGCAGGCGACGGGTACGGCAGGTAAGCTCTTCAATGCGTTGGGACGTAATAACATCAACATCATCGCGCTGGCGCAGGGTTCCGCCGAGACGAATATCTCCTGCGTGGTGAAACGCGCGGATCTGCGCAAGGCGTTGAACTGTATCCACGAGTCTTTCTTCCTCTCCGAATACCAGCAACTGAACCTCTTCGTGGTCGGTACGGGTACGGTGGGCGGTAGCCTCTTGGAGCAATTACACACCCAAAAGGATCTGCTGATGAAGCAGAACAACCTGATGGTGAAGGTGATCGGTATCGCGGACGTGAGCAACTACATCCTGGACCGTGACGGCATAGACCTGACGCAATACCAAGAGTTGCTGAAGAGCGGCAAGACCTCCACGCCTGAGATCATCAAGCAGGCGCTGATCGATTTGAACATCTACAACTGCGTATTCGTCGATTGCACGGCGAGCGGCGCGATCGCGAACATATACAAGGATCTTCTGTTGCATAACATCTCTGTCGTGGCGGCCAATAAGATCGCTGCTTCCGGTGATTATGACAACTACATGGAGCTGAAGAACATCGCCCGCAAGCGTGGCATCAAGTACTTGTACGAGACCAACGTGGGCGCCGGTCTTCCAATCATCAATACGATCAACGACTTGATCTTCAGTGGCGATAGGATCGTGAAGTTGGAGGCTGTCCTTTCCGGTACGCTGAACTTCATCTTCAACACGATCAGCAAGGATATTCCTTTGAGCAAGGCTATCCGCATGGCGATGGAGGCGCGTTTTGCCGAGCCTGACCCTCGTATCGACCTGAGCGGTAAGGACGTGATCCGTAAGCTGGTCATCTTGGCCCGTGAGTCGGGTATCCGTGTGGAGCAGGACGATGTGGAGAAGAACCTCTTCATTCCGAACGACTTCTTCGAGGGCTCGTTGGATGACTTCTGGAAGAAGGTGGAGGGCTACGACGCTGTGTTCGAGGAGAAACGCAAGGCTGTCGAGGCGGAGGGCAAACACTTCTGTTTCGTCGCTAAGCTCGAGAACGGCAAGACCAGCGTAGGCTTGCAGGCGGTGGGACCATCTCACCCATTCTTCGATTTGAGGGGCAGCAACAACCTGATCATCATCAACACGGCGCGCTACCAGGATCCTATGATGATCCGTGGCTACGGCGCAGGTGCGGCGGTGACGGCTGCGGGTGTCTTCGCCGACATCATCAGCATCGCGAACATCCGATAAGGTAGGTCCCCCTATAGAGACTATCGCTGAACTTTTTCAGCGTCAAAATAATGGAGACGGTGTGTATGCATCGTCTCTATTTTTTTTATGAGCATATCCTCTCTGCCGTTTTTATGTTTATTAGGCGAAAACCATTCATTTAATCGTTCAAAAACACACTCTTTTTTTGCGTATGTCGGCGGAAAATGCTATATTTGTTCGCTTTATATTGGTGCGTATGCGAAACCATGAAAGCATAGAACTGAGAAGAATAAAAGTCATATAAAGTATGAGTGAACAGAACAAAGAGACCTCCTATTCCGCCAAAAACATTCAGGTGTTGGAAGGCCTTGAGGCAGTGAGGAAGCGCCCTGCGATGTACATCGGAGACATCAGCGAGCGTGGTTTGCACCACCTGGTATACGAGGTTGTTGACAACTCCATCGACGAGGCGTTAGCCGGATATTGTAAGAATATCAAGGTGGATATTTTGGAAGATAATTCTATTTCGGTAGAGGATGATGGTCGTGGTATTCCTGTTGACCTCCATGAAAAGGAGAAGAAATCAGCGCTCGAAGTCGTCATGACGGTGTTGCACGCCGGTGGTAAGTTCGATAAGGGAACGTACAAGGTGTCCGGTGGTCTCCACGGTGTGGGTGTATCCTGCGTGAACGCCCTCTCCACGAAGTTGGTGGCCGAGGTGTGCCGTGGCGGCAAACGCTACATCCAAGAGTACTCCTGCGGAAAGCCGCTGTACGCTGTGAAGGAGGTGGGCACCGCCGACAAGACGGGTACGAAGGTCACCTTCCACCCTGATAGCTCCATCTTCACGGAGACGGTCTATAAGTACGATATCCTCGCCAACCGTCTGCGCGACTTGGCTTACCTGAATGCGGGTATCCGTATCACCCTTACCGACCACCGCGTCGATGCGGAGGGCAATATGCGTTCGGATGTCTTCCACTCGGAGAGAGGTCTGGGCGAGTTCGTCGAGTACCTGGACAGCACCCGTGAGCACCTGATCCCTGATGTGATCCACATCAATACGGACAAGTACGGTACGCCGGTCGAGGTGGCGATGACCTACAACACATCCTACAACGAAAACATCCACTCCTACGTCAATAACATCAACACCATCGAGGGCGGTACGCACGTGACCGGCTTCCGCATGGCACTGACGAGGACGTTGAAGAAATATGCCGAGGACTCCAAGATGTTGGAGAAGGCGAAGGTGGAGATCAATGGCGATGACTTCCGCGAGGGTCTGACCGCCGTCATCTCCGTAAAGGTGGCTGAGCCTCAGTTCGAGGGACAGACAAAGACGAAGCTGGGTAACGATGAGGTTTCCGGTATCGTGCAACAGGCCGTCGGTGAAGCCCTCACGAACTACTTGGAGGAGCATCCGAAGGAGGCGCGCATGATCGTCGACAAGGTGATCCTCGCCGCCCGTGCCCGTATCGCCGCCCGCAAGGCCCGCGACCTCGTGCAGCGGAAATCTCCGATGGGTGGCGCTGGTCTGCCGGGTAAGCTGGCCGACTGCTCCGACAAGAACCCTGAGAACTGCGAGCTGTTCCTCGTCGAGGGAGACTCCGCAGGTGGTACGGCTAAACAGGGCCGTAACCGTATGACGCAGGCGATCCTGCCTTTGCGTGGTAAGATCCTGAACGTCGAGAAGGCTATGCCTCATAAAGTGCTCGAAAGCGAGGAAATCAAGAATATCTACACCGCCTTGGGCGTCACGATCGGTACGGAGGATGACGCGAAGGCGCTGAATATGGAGAAACTCCGCTACCACAAGGTGATCATCATGACCGATGCCGATGTCGATGGTAGCCACATCGACACGCTGATCCTTACCTTCTTCTTCAGGCACATGCGTGAGCTGATCGAGAAGGGTTACGTCTACATCGCCGCACCTCCGCTCTACCTCTGCAAGAAGGGTAATGTGGAGGAGTATTGCTGGACCGACCAGCAGAAGCAGGCCTTCGTGGACAAGTACGGAAGTGGTAACGAGAGCTCGGTGAACATCCAACGATACAAAGGTTTGGGTGAGATGAGTGCGGAGCAGTTGTGGTCCACGACCATGAACCCTGAGAACCGCACCCTCAGACAAGTGTCCATCGAGAACGTGGCACAGGCCGATTACACCTTCTCCATGCTGATGGGTGACGACGTGGCTCCTCGCCGCCAATTCATCGAAGAGAACGCTACTTACGCTACGATCGATACATAATCCGAATGCTGATGAAAGAGGAAATTGAGCGTATAATCAAACACGAGGCCGAGGCGGTCTTGAACATCCCAATCACGGATGATTACAAGAAGGCGGTGGACTTGATCGTGAAGCATGTCCACGAAAAGCATGGCAAGCTCGTGACGAGCGGCATGGGCAAGGCGGGCCAGATCGCTTTGAACATCGCCACCACATTCAGCTCGACGGGCACTCCCGCCGTCTTCCTGCACCCGAGCGAGGCGCAGCACGGCGACTTGGGCCTGCTGCAGGAGAATGACATCATGCTGCTCATCTCCAACTCCGGCAAGACCCGCGAGATCCTGGAGCTGATGCCCCTTGCGCGACGCCTTCGCCCTAACATCCAGTTCATTGTCATCACCGGCAATGCGGACAGTTTGTTGGCCCACGAGGCGGACGCACTCCTCTACACGGGCAACCCGAAGGAGGTCTGCGCACTTGGACTGACCCCTACCACCTCCACCACCATCATGACGGTGATCGGCGACATTTTGGTGGTCAGCACTATGAGGGCCATCTCATTTACGAACGAAGAGTATGCGAAGCGTCACCATGGCGGTTACCTCGGCGAGAAATCGAGGGAGCAAAGCAGCCAAAAGTGACCCCTTCACTCCACAGATAAGAGAGTGGAACCGTTTCATAAAACGGCTCCACTTTTTTGCTTCTCAAGGCACAATTCCCCTAAAACAGAGGGCCGTAAGCGAGAAGGAAGCCCCCGAAAAGAGGTGAAATAACGCTCTTCCATGCCCCAAACTCCTCCCAGAAACACCCATCCGCACAGCTCTAGGCCCCATTTTGTCGGATCGTGCTTGCTTATTGATTGTACGACGGAAAAAAATAATAAAAATATTTGTTAGATAAAAAAATAGGCATTACTTTTGCACCGCATTTGAGACACAGAACTCAAAGGCAAAAAGGCTGGCCTCTTCGTCTATCGGCTAGGACGAGAGATTTTCATTCTCTAAAGAGGGGTTCGACTCCCCTAGAGGCTACTAATAAACAATAAAGACATATTAAAATGGCAAATCACAAATCATCAATCAAAAGAGTAAGACAAGCTGAGGCCAAGAGATTGCAGAACAGATACTACGCGAAGACTGCGCGTAACGCTGTCCGTGACTTGAGGGCTATGAAGGATAAAGAGGAAGCTGCAAAGAGACTTCCTGAGGTATCTTCCATGTTGGATAAGTTGGTTAAGACACACGTTATCCACAAGAATAAGGCTTCTAACTTGAAGTCTAAGTTGAGCATCATGATCAACAAGATGTAATTAGAGGCGACTTGTTTGAAAGGAATATGAAGCCCATCTTTTCAGGTGGGCTTCTTTTTCGTGTATAATATGCAACTAGAGTCTACGCCTGAATCGTTGTCCCTAAAGGACTTCCTTGCGAGCGTCAAGGGAGTGCTTGCGGATGCCTATGCGGAGACATATTGGGTCCGCGCGGAGATCAGCGAAATGCGCGAGAACGCCAACGGAAACTGCTACCTCGTTTTGGTTGACAAGGGATCCTCGGAGAGACTCATCGAGGCGAAGGTCAGCGCCATCATCTGGCAAAACATCTATAAACTGATGAAGCCCTTCTTCTTCGCGGAGACGCAACGGACGCTCTGCCCTGGCATGAAGGTGCTGGTGGCGGTGAACCTCACCTTCCACGAAGTATATGGCATGCAACTGGTCATCCGTGACATAGACCCCTCCTTCACGATAGGTGACATGGCGAGGAAACGTCAGGAGACGATCAACCAGTTGAAGAAGGACGGCGTATGGGACATGAACCGCCAAGTGGAGTTCCCTGTTCCTGCAAGGCACATCGCCGTGATCTCTTCGGGTACGGCGGCTGGCTACGGTGACTTTTGCGATCAACTGCTGGCGGACGGCAACCGCTTCGGCTTTGCGCCTAAGCTATTTCCTGCGGTGATGCAGGGAGACCAGACCGCAAGGAGCATCATCCATGCACTAGATAAGATTTACGAGGAGATAGACCACTTCGACGTGGTGGTAATCATCCGAGGCGGTGGCGCCACAACCGACATGGCCGCCTTCGACGAGTATAATTTAGCCTGCAATGTGGCAAACTTCCCGCTGCCTATCCTTACGGGCATCGGACACGACCGTGACGAGTCTGTCGTCGACATGGTAGCCGCCATCCGTTGCAAGACACCTACCGCCGTCGCCGCCTTTCTGGTCGAGACGATGATGGATCTGGAGGCGGAGCTCACTGCCGTCTCCAACGGTATAATACTCGCCCTCCGCAAGCGGTTGTCGGACGAGGAACATGAGGTGGAGCATCTCTCCCATGCTCTTGCGGGCGCTTGCCGGTTGTCCTTGCAGACTGCCTCGCAACAGATTGGTTTGTATAGTGTGCGCTTATCGTCCGCCATACGTACGTGTTTGCTTGAGGAGAGCCATCGCTTGGAGATGATGGAGAAATCGTTGTCGTTGGTCTCCCCGGAGGCGATTCTCAAGAAAGGGTATAGCCTGACGATGTGCGGAGGAAAGGTGGTCTCGTCCGTCTCAGGTCTTCGGAAGGGAGATGCGATCACCACCTACTTGCGGGATGGTAAAGTGGAAAGTGTAATCAATAAATGCGAAGAATATGAAGAAGGAAATGTCTTATAAGGCGGCCATGACCGAGTTGAAGGAAATATTGGACCTCCTGGAGAGCGGACAGGCGGACATGGATGAGTTGACCAAGAAGGCCAAACGGGCGAAGGAGCTGTTGCAGATCTGCAAGGACAAACTCTACCGTACTTCGGAAGAGGTGGAGAGCCTTATCGAGAAATAAGACCGCATCTTGCGGATTGTCCCATTCCGCCTGGATGTCCCGTGGATAAGGAGGGGTATCGGATGGGCTTGCTTTATTGTCCAAATGATATAAATTTTTGAAAATAAAATATTTTTCTTGCCTGTTATTGGGAATATATGGATATATTTGCTTTTTTCAATTATTGTTAGTGTTGCTTATTACTTAAAATATTACAATTATGAACTTTAAAAGATTTTCAGGGGCAATCTTGTTGTGCTCTAGTTTTTTCGTGATCAATGCTCAAGATCTCGGCAGTCAAATTTTCGATGCGGACGTGACGATTAAGGGATACACGATGATGGAGAATGGAGGGACAGTGAAAAACGTTCTTTCAGTCTATACGGGTGGCGAGACCGACACGGAACAGCATATTCAACTATCTGGTAATGAGATGAGTTATGGAGGCATCATACCTGCGATAGCCTCCTTGTCGAAATATGGGACGTTGATGCCCTTGAATCTCCATTCCAAGGATTTTAATTTCATAGGTGGCCCGGTTCACATTGATAGTACGTTAACCGTAGTGGGCGAAAGTTCCCTGCAAAACACGTTGTCCGTATTCCCTATAAAAGGTGCGCCGTACAATGTGAAGATTTCTGCGGATGACATGACCCCAACCATAAGTTTCGGGGGGAAAGATAGGCAGCTCATCGGTGGAAAATTCAAAGCCTCTTCGTTCTCCTTCGTCGGAGGTCCTGTGCAATTCGATACGTCGGTAACTGTAATAGGAACTTGTAAAGTGCTCGATGAGTTATTTGTGTGCCCGAATACCGCCGCTCCATTGGGTGTTAGCATCATGTCAGGGGATAATTACACCCCGACAATATTGTTCCAGGGCCCGAAAAACAGTATCGAAAGGGGAAGTATCAAGGCCTCTACGCTTTCCATCGATGGTAATGTGGGAATAGGTACGAGTGAGATCGCTGCGGATGTGAAGTTGCAGGTCGCTGGCAAGATTCTGTGCAAGGGTGACATCGAGGTGGCTAGCATCGATGCGAGCGATATTAAGACCAATGATATCACCGTTAAGATGAATGACGTGGCGGACTATGTGTTCGAGGAGGGCTATGATCTGAAGAACTTGTCGGAGGTGGAGGCTTACGTCAATGCGAACAAGCATTTGCCAGGCATTCCTTCGGCTGCGGAGATCGAGAAGGATGGTGTCAGCCTCTCTAAGATGACCAACCTGTTGTTGGAGAAGGTCGAGGAGTTGACTTTGCACATGATCCAACTGGAGAAGGAGAATAAGGCGCTGAAGGCTGAAGTGCAGAGTTTGAAGAAATAACCATAGCATTATTGTATCATGAAACAAATAGTCCTTTTATTGTTACTTTCCTTGTCTATGTCCGTCACCGCCTCTGCGGGTGAACCGGGCGTGAACGGGAGAGAGAGTAATCCGAGCGATTATGGGCTTTCTATGGTTCGCCCTGCACCTACGGATGGGGGCGTGAGAAGCGGAAATATTTATCTGATTGTAACCACGGATAAATATAACACGGCTGTCGCGAAGTTTGTCAGGTGGAAAACGATACAGGGTTTTAATTGCATCGTTTTGACGAAGCCATCGTGGACAGATTGTGATGAGGTGCTTTCCGAGATAAAAGAGACGTACGATTCGGTTCTCCCTAAGTATCTGCTGATCTTCGGAGATGTCGAGGATGTGCCGTCTGCTCATTACGCATGTGAACATGCCAAGGAATATTTTGGTGTTCCCTATTTCTTGTCCGATGTACCATACACGACGTTGCGTTCGCCTCTGAACATACTTCGGCCTGACATGATCCACGGAAGAATATCCGTCTCGAATGAGCAAGAGGCGAATGTTGTGGTTGATAAAATCATCAATTACGAAAGGTATCCTGTTGAGGATGAAGCGTTTTACAACACATCCACACATTATACGGTTCCGGAGGATGTGGTGGATGAAAACGGTGATGGCATACAGAATGACTATTTCCTGCTTAATTCGGAGCTTATCCGTAATTATATGATGGGTTGGGGCAAAACAGTGAATCGGGAGTATATACAAGGCAATACGCTTCCTACGCAATACATGGATTATTGTTATCGACAGGGTTATTTGGTGTCGGAGGATCTTCAAGACCCTAGCGTGTGGCAAGCCACCCGAGAGTCGTTGTCTGAGGAGATAAACAAGGGCCGGTTTTATGTCATGTATTCCGGACATGGAGGTATTGATGGCTGGCACGGTTTTACTGTAGACGATGTCTCCAGATTGGCGAATGGAAACAAATTGCCTGTCGTGTATAGCGAGACTTGCTTGTCGGGTTCGTTTGGTGCGCCTTCTTGCTTCGCTGAATCCATGTTGAGGAAAGAGGACGGAGGAAGTGTGGGTATCGTGGCCGCATCGATGACCGCCCATTTCTTGTGGAACGAGGCGTTGAACATCGGTATGTTCAACTCGATTTACCCCTCTCCTGGAATTAAGGCTAAGATTGGGCAGTATGATGTTCCTCAGTGGTTCTTGGATTCAAGGAATATGGACAATGGAGAACCATGCTACGAAATGGGTAAGGTGTTGCAGAACGGTAAGTTTAAGATGGTTGAGATGCTTGGCGACACGGCGATAATTGATTCTATAATGATTTATATGTATCATTATTTTGGAGATCCAAGCATGGAGATCTATACGGAAACGCCTGCTTGCCTCGACCCGTCCATCGTGCAGGATGGTTCCACCGTCTCGGTGAACACGAATGGTGTCGACGGCTGTAAGATCGTTTTGAGCAGTTTGTCCGGTGATGAGATCTATGTGGCCGAGAATACGGATTCCGCCTCTTTCTCGAACGTCACATTCCCTTACACTGTGTTTATTTCGAAGCATAACTACAAACCATACGTGATACATTCTGTAAGCTATCTGCAGGATGAAAACGTCAAATACAACAGGGATATCCTTGCGGATAGTATCATCGCGGGTAGTGACGTCACCTCCCTCTATGGAGGTGGGGATGTGGTTGTGAACGGTGGCAAACTGACCCTCGTGGCGAAAAACTCCATCCAACTAAAGCCTGGATTTAAGACGAATGGTGGCAAACTGTTGGTGCATAAGGGAACGAATTATATTTGCCCATTCAGTTACGACGAACCGGTTAGTGTGTTCAATGGTTCGCAGATGGTTCAGGAACCTGATGATCCGTACTTGACGAAATCCGACGCTTTTGTCTCTGCGGATGGTTCCATTTATGTGGATGGCAACACATTGGTTCTTAAGTTCATGGATCCTACGGACGTCAAGGTGTTTGATATGTTGGGAAGAGTGGTTTACGCTCGTTCTGGCCTCCGTCAAGGAAGCGTGGATCTGAACCGTGGTGTTTATACGGTGAAGTATGGTGATTCTCTGAAAAAGATTCTGATATCGGAAGAGAGATAGGCTTTTTCTCTTCTGCGGGTAATAGCACCGTTGGAGCAATCCTTCGGTGCTTTTTTCTTGTGGTGCTTCCTCCCTTAGCGTATGATGCTCTCCGCCTCTCCGCTCTGCCGCTCCCTGTTCTTCTCCACCACCTCCTTTGACGTGTTGGCGTAGCAATAGACGCAGAAGTGGCTGCACGTGTTGTACATGCCTATGTCTTTGCTCATCATGCAGCCGCAGAGTTTGCGTTGCCCTTTGTCCTTCATCTTTTCGGGTGATAAGGGCGGACGACTGAAATCCATACCGAACAAGGAATTCTTGTCGGGCAGTTCGCCGTAGTTGAGGTAGTAGAGCAAATCCTTATCGTCAGACCAGAGTCGTTTCATCAGTTCACCGTCGATGCAGCGGTTGTGTTCGATGCCATACTTGTCGAGGTCGATCTGTTCACCGCAGGTGGCGAGTTGCAGGTCCCAGCCCTCATCGTGCCAGCGGTCGCGGCATTGGGCGAGTTCGTTGGCTATCTCGTTCATCTGTGCTTGGGTGAACTCCGCCTGTTCGATGGTCTCCTTGGAGAATTGGTCGGTCTCCTTCACGAGGTTGGACTGCACTTTGCGGTAGCTATTGATGTCGATGAAGCTGAAGACCAGTTTGTCGGTCAGTCCACGCAGTTGGTTACCGAGGTTCCAAACCTTTTTCAGCAGGTCACGCACGGAGAGTTGCGGGGTGACGATAAGCGGGTCGAAACGCCAGATGACCCGTTCCCTGCCGATCTGTTCCGAGAGTTGGCGGAAGGTCTCCACCCGTTGTTCCACGCTGGGCACGTTCGGCTCGAAACCTTCTTGGTCATAGTCGTTGAGGGTGAATTGGAAGTAGTAGTGGATGCCCCGCTCGTCCAGTTCGTGCAGCAGGGGGAGCAGTGGACGAGGGTTTTTCGTCCAGAAGACCACCACCTTGCAGTTCTGGAAGGAGATGTACATTGGCTTCTGGTTGAACGGGTTGTACCACACGCAGTAGCCCGCCCGCAATCGGTTGATAAACCATTGGGCGTAGAAGGCCGGAATATCCGTTGAACGGCTGGCGGAGAGGATGACGGGGGTGACAATAGGCATTTTATTACTCATGAGAGTCAGATGAATTTAGTCCCAAAATTATTTTTTCTCCAAAATAATCGAATAAGAAAATAGGAAACGAATTAAGGATGGACACCTTACAATCTTTCTCCATAACATATTTAGTGAGCTGATTCTCAAATATTTTTTGCTGCGTAATCATTTCTGTCGGCAACTCATTTTTATCATTACAGATATAGTTGGACTTAGATGTATTCATGACCACGAGATGCAGCCAATTCATTTTGGTCGCATTCATTTTAGGAGGACCAACGAGTTTTGCCTGGTTGACAACAAGATACTCATTGGAACCATAAAACGAAAAATCACTCACTTGCCGTTTGAATTTTGTCTCTTTACATTTTTGTAATGTCACTGTATATTTCCAATAGTTGCTGTCTGGCAATTCCTTTGTGTAACGTAAAGATTCAACCATGGGATAGTTGATATACAATTTTCCATTACACGTTTCATCATTGAAAAGAGTCAGCATTTCTTGCAGTTTGCTGTTGTTTTCTTCTAATGGACATCTATTATCTTGAAAATCATAGTCGAAAAACAAATATATTTCAGAGACTTCATCTTCTCGAATCTCTTTCAATGTCTCATCCCCCTTTTCTAATAGAATTTCTTTCAGCACAGAGACTGTGTTGACCTCTAACAGACCATTAATAGCATCGTGTGCTTTCAGTTTGTTGTACAAGGAGTAGATGTTACTATTGTACGTGCAAACAAAGGTTTCTTCTTTCTCTGGGAAAAAGAGTCGCTTAATAGACTCGAAATAGACTTTGTCGTCCTTTCCCTCAAATATAAGTAATATCATATTTCAAATGCACCTCCACGGAATAGTTTTTCAATATTATGTCCAAATCGTAATTCTTTGTCTGTACATGCCTGCAAAGGTTTAATTTTATTGTCTTGTAGAATGAAGTTACAGTCAGGACGCAACAAGTCATTTGTCATCAAATAGGTGTTGTGAGAAGACGTAAACACTTGGCATGGCAGGTTGAACAATTGTTTGCATACTTCAAACGCTAATTTGAAATGATAGAATGCGTCAAACTCGTCAATGAACACGAAGGAGGCTGAACCCATCTTCCTCAACCAAAAATAGAGTAACATTAATGATTGAGTACCAGTAGAAGCGATAAGGTCAAAAGCAACCACCCCATTGTCAATTTTACAGAGCAATATTTTATCTGTAGGCTTTGCAGGAGCAAAGTTGAATTTCTGTCCACTAACATTCATAAGAAAATTAGAGAAATCATTAACTAATCCATTCTGAATGATGTATTCGTCAAGCATAGTAGAAGTATTGTCAAACCCCATGTATTCGTTGACCTTCAAACATCTGAACCATAACATGGAATTGACGAAATCGCGCAAGAGGATGAGGAAATGATCCTTCGATAGCGGATAAGAAGTAAGCAAATAATTCACGATGGAAATATGATTCGCATTCATTTGTAAATTCTGCTTAGCTTCCTTGTTGATAGGAAACTGTTTTTCATCAAGTGTCAGGGAGTTATTGTCCCGGCTAAAGACTTCTGAATTGTTAACGAAGAGAGACTCTTTCTGCAAGACACCAGAAGCGTTTTTGGAATAATTGTATGATACAATTTGGGTGCCAAACTTGAACGTATATTCAAAATCCACGATTAGATTTGTTTCCCCGCCATAAACAAAGTTTTGGTAGTAGTCTGGTTTCTTAGCTTTTTGCGTCAAGTGGTTGACAATATCAAACAAAGCGATGCTGAAGTTCGTTTTTCCAGAACCATTCGGGCCATAGATAATGCCATTATGTACAATATTATTCTTTACGGCGTAGGTATTAAACGAATAGTTGCTTGGATTGGACAAGTCCCACTCGATTCTTTCCGCGAATCCACGGAAGTTTTTTACGGCAAATTTAGCAAGCATAATCGTATTATTTTGAATGACTGACGCAAATATAATGATTTTATGTTTCTTTCCGTAATTTTTTTACGAAAAAGATGTGTTTGGAGATAAATATGCGTATTTGGAAGAAGATGTCCTCCCGTAGTCGATTAATAAACCATTGCGCGTAGAAGGCGGGGATATCGGTGGAGCGGGAGGCGGAGAGGATGAGGGGGGCGGAGGCGTTGATGAGCTTGCAGGAGGGGGCTTTTATGGCGGTTTTGTTGGGCATGGAGATGTAGATGTTTGGACTATTCTTTGGAACATTTATATGCAAATATATTGCTTTTGTGGCGAGAAGTTCGGTTGCGGGGGAAGAATAAATTACAGTTTTGTTGCGTAAGATTTGGCAATGACTGTGTAAAGTATTAATTTTACACAAAATTTTTACGGAGGAATTTCTCCCATAGTTTTTAACTTATTTTTCTATGAATATTATGGAGACAAATAAACATACGGGAAATGTTCCTTTCGCAGCGGTCCATCCTACGGAAATCGTTAAGGATGAGATAAAAGCGAGAGGCATATCGCAGAAGGAGTTGGCTTTCAGGATGGGGATGAAGACTTCTAATCTGAGCAGGTTGCTCAAGGGGGAGGACATCACTCCTGCCGTTGCGGCCAAATTAGAGTTGGCGCTTGACATACCTTGCGATTTCTGGCTAAACTTGCAGTCTCAGTATGAGATTGATTCGTCAATTATCCTTTCCAAGTAATACCTCAAATTTATCTTTGATGTGTTTTCGGATCTTTGAGAGGAAACATGTTCCCTCGTCGATTGTTTCTGCTTTTTCTACTCCTTCCGAAATCTCTCTCAAGGTAATGTCTGATTGTGTGTGGCTGAGAATGCTCAATACCATTCCTGGCCAGTGAACATATAGGTCTGGCGGTCCGTATACCCCACGTTTCTCCATTTCGGATTTGAATGACTCATGGTATATCGATTTGAGAGTCAAGTGGTTGCCGAGACCCAAGTAAAAAGGCACCCAACCTTTTGGCGCCAAGTGATCAAAAGAGTTGAATATGCAATCCTTCAAGGTTGGTACGACTTTCAATAGATGTTTGTACTTCAGCTTTGCATGGAGGTCCGCATAATTGGTGTAGTATATCTGACCATTTATATCAATAATGCATACGCTTCCACCATCTCCACATGCTCCTGCTTTAGCATACGAAAATGCTACAATATCAAGGTTGCAATACTTCTTGTAATTCGCTTCTTCAATTTTGATGATCTGTAACATAGTGGCTTTATGTTAGCGGAAAGACATCGTTATAACACAAAAGTAATGGATTTTTTAATATCAAGAATATGCATGCAATTATTCGTAATCATATTCCCCCTGTTTGCCTATTGGTGTAGGCGGGAAAGCCTACAAGATGTAAGCCTATGAAATAAGGGTGATTTTATCATTTTTGACAGGCCATTTAGCTTCTTTTATGGTAAAATATAAATGATTGTATATTAGTTATATATGACTCAAACTTTAGATTTTACCCACTCCAAACTTTAGATTTTTACCATATAAAACTTTAGATTTTTACTATGTCAAACTTTAGATTTTTACTATATTTGCTTCTGAAATAACAAAAATGCAATGGGTATGTATATAAATAGAAGTGCTCGTGAGGCTTTGCTGAGACTCGCTTCCCAGTTCCCCATCGTGGGACTAACAGGGCCTCGGCAAAGTGGGAAGTCGACATTGGCAAAGATGACGTTCCCTCAGAAACAATATGTCACCTTTGATGACAAAAGCCTTCGTGAACTTGCAATGTCAAATCCTAAGGACTTTTTACAGGCGTTCCCTGACGGTGCCATTATTGACGAAGCACAGAAGGTGCCCGAAATCTTCGATGCGGTAAAATATTTTGTGGACAACAAAGACATGGAGCCTGGATCATTCATCCTTACAGGTTCCAGCCAGTTTAAGCTAAAAGAAAACATGTCGGACTCTTTGGCTGGACGGGCTGCCTTTTTGAAATTATTACCGCTCTCGATCGCTGAGGTGAGCTCCACTTCAGAATCGTTCGAGACTCCTTACGACATGATTCTCAAAGGCTTTTACCCTCCATTGCACGACTCTCGTAGACATTTCATAAAAGAGGATTGGTTCGAAAGCTATATCGATACATATTTGGATTACGATGTGAAGGATTTAATAAATGCAGGTAATCTTTCTTTGTTCAGGCAGTTTATCCAGATTTGTGCCACCTATAGCGGTCAAATGGTTTCCATGGAAAGCATCTCTAAAAAATTAGGTCTGTCATCGCCTACGATCAAAAGCTGGCTTTCGATATTGGAGTCATCTTACATTATCCACTTCTTGGAACCTGACACAAACAACCTTGGGAAATCAATCGTCAAAACGCCTAAATTATATTTCGTCGATACTGGCTTGCTTTGTCATTTGCTACGCATAGAAACGGTATCTGATTTGATTCTAAGTCTCAGCAAAGGGGCCATTGTTGAAACATTTGCCGTGTCCGAGTTGCTGAAAACAAGGCTGAACAAGGCGAAAAAGGCTAACCTGACTTATTTCCGGGACAGCAAGGGATTTGAGGTTGACATCATAGCTGACTGGAAACATTCTTTTGCCATCGAAATAAAAAGTTCGAGTGATGCGGAAAAGAAATTGTCTGAGAATATCCGTAAATACATTGATCTGCGTTCAGACCCTCAATGCGAGGGAACAGTGTTGTATTTAGGTGATTTGTCTTGCAAAATAAATGACATATACTACGTGAGTTGGAAGGACTGGGGTAACTTCTTTGATGCCTTATAACTTCAAGCAATAGGAGCCTATCAACTTGCCTTGCCGCATAGGGAACAGTACATCTGCATGCCTCGTGCGTGAGGTAGCCCGTTGCCGTTTCTTCGGACGAAACCTATTCCCGAGAAAACAAGCTAGAGAAGGAGGCGAACAGATTCGCCGAAGACATTCTCATTCCAAGGGATACATGGAGCAAGATGATGTCCGCAGGCACCAAGAGTTTGTCGAATCAGTATATTCTAAAGAAACTTGCGCAATTAGCATCAGACTACCATCTCAACTATCACATTGTCGTGGAGAGATACCGATACGAATCAAACCACTATGGGATTGGGGTGAAGGGGGTGGCTATTGGGTAAGGAAGGCTACGAAGAGTTCCCCAGCTGAATGTCATTTGTGCCTTTTTATAATTCTTCACTTATTCCTTCGAAATTCCAGTCAAAATACTCCAAAAAAACTCCAATCCAGCGTTCATGCTCGACGCTTTCGTAGCTATAACACTGAACCGCCACACACTGATTCGTTTTAGTTATTCCAACTGTATATCCGTATTTTGTAGTATCGTTTGTTGGCATATCTGTCATATTATATTTCTGGGAAATCACTGAATGTAACTCATTATAGTCTGACATTGCACCCTCTTTTGTTTTGTGAGTGCTGTATAGGCTAATATGGTAGAATCTGTTATTGCTAAAGTACATGTCAAGATGATCCCATGCTCTGCCACCAAAACTAATTTTACCACCTCTTTTGGGGTTAAGAGATAACCTATCTTTTGTTGTTATTCTTTTATCAAACCAAAAATCTTGAGGTAGTTTCTCGCATGCCTCCTCATAAGTCGCTCCGAATGGCACTCCCAAAAAAACATTTTGGATAGACTTATTTAATGCTTTTTTCGCTAATGCTTTTGTCATCTCATTTTTCTCTGTACCAGATTCGGACGTTTTATTCCCCCCATTATTGCATGAGGTTATTGCAATCGCTAAAATTAGCATTAGTAGTAAGTTGCGCTTTTTCATTTGTCTATCAATTAATTGTTTAAATGTTTTATCGTATTTTTGGGCACAAAGTTATTAAAAAATCAATAATGCTTAGTTGAAGATATAGAAGTCTGTAGAAACACGTCCCTTTAAGCAAAATCATTTGGATTATTGACTATTGTATTTCTCATAATTTCAATGCTTTCTTTGATAACCTCTCTGTCGTCATATTGGTTGTTGTTCGTATATGCTACGTGCTTTTCCCCGTCACCATCAACTAATGGATGATCTATATTATTGCGGACACAATAAGGCAATGTCCTTTGTTCCATGGAAAAGGTTCTTGTGTCGTACCAAACATGTGAACCATCAACTCCCTTCCCTTTTAACCAAGAGTCTACCTCTGAAACATTTTTATTTAATTTGTTTTGCATGTATCCATATAGCTCTATATGGTATTCTATTGAAGGTTCGTCAAACGCAATATAATTAATTTCATTCATTGAAACATATGGCAAAACTCGTTTTGAAAGTACCTCAAGCTTCGATTCATTACTTCCTTTTTCTTGTGTGACAACAATTGGGTTAATGTTGTCATTTGCTAGTTCTTTAACTATATATGGTGAATGTGTTGTTATAATTACTTGATGATTTGGATTTTTGGAAAGAGCCTTAATTGTTTTGTACATCTCAAGCTGTGCTGATGGATGCAAGTGGGTTTCAGGCTCTTCGAATGCGAAAATAGCGCTTTGTTTTTTTTCGTAAATTTCAATAAGCAACTTAATTACAGCGTTTTTTATTGCCAATTGAATTCCTTCTCCTCTGTTTTTTAATGGTATATTAATTGATGAAGTGTCATGTTTAAAGACCAAGCTATCTTCTGTGAAAATGTTAACTCGTTCCTGTTCCTCAAATGCTATCTGACCAATATCATAATTTGTTTTAAGTATTTCTGTAATTTTACCTGCAGTGTGTGCCTTAACTTCTTTGATAGAGTCATACAATTTACGTGTGTTATATGGTGTAAATATACTATTTAAATAAACACTTATTGGTGTTTGGGAAGTGTAAATGTGAAACATGTAAGAGTAAAACCAGTCTAAGGGAAGTCTATCCTCTTCGTCGTCAAAATCTAACCATTGGTCATTTATTATTTGCTCATTTTTTTCAGAATATAATTTATATAGTTTCTCACATAAATTCTTCTTAAGTTTGTTTTCCGTTTTTTTTGTTTCTTCATCATGGATAAGTTGTCCTACCCCTCTTCTTTTGGGCCTATTCTCCTTTTGCGATTTTAGTTCAGATAGTAATTCATTTGCATCATCATCTAGTTCTTTTATCTTCGTATAGTAATTTACCAATTCTTCCACGGAGCAATCAGAAAGAATTTTCCCTATCTGTTTAAATGGAAATTGTTTTATTGAATATCCGATTTGCTGTTCAAGTGAATTGGGGTGATACATGTATTTCTTCTTTATACACACACAATCATTGCGTTTAAAATCATGGTTAAAAATGAATTTGTCTGTTGATTTTTCTCCTAGAGGAATATCTTCCCCAACAAAATGCACTTCGACAGATATGATGGAATCATAGGGACAATCGTTTGGGCAAATACTTGCTATTGCATAGTCATCACTATCTAATTTTTTGTTAGTGTTGAAGAACCATTCTAATGCAGCCAACAATGTTGACTTGCCCGTGTCATTTTTGCCTATGATGCAATTAAAATCGTCTAGTTCGAATTCGGCATGTTTAAAAGCTCGAAAATTACTGATTATTACTTTTTTTATTTTCATGGTTATATTTGAACTGCCTCAGTTAGGATAAATTTTGTTATAATGCTCATAATTGCATTTCTGGATATGTTTCTCCAGCTTCTTCATTATATGTTTTCCGAATCGTCAAAGGAAACGTCAGTAAACGTTTTTCTATATATGTCCGCACCCGTAGTGGGTACGCCACAAAGTTAGAGTATATTTTTTAATATCAAGAAATTGCGTGTGATTTTTTCATAAGCATGTTCCCGCGCTTAATTCCAAGTATCATATAGACGGATTGATCATGGATTTGGGGACCGGTCGGAAAGTGGTTGGATGATGTCTGTATTCCGTGCTAAATTTATACCGATGGCGTGATAATTAGTCGCCATGTGCCATCTTTCTCTACTCGTTGTATGTAGCCTTTGGTGGTCAGCTGTTTCAGTTGCTTGTTTACGGCTGCAACGTTGATACCCACCTCAATTGATGGCCTCTGAATTGTGATGTCTGGGGCAGCATACATAAGATTGAGGATCTTGCTTGTTGAGTCGCTGCGGAAGTTCACTCGCTCACCATCGAACCACCATACATTATTCCCTCGTTCTGTGAGGAAACGAATATTGTACGTAACTTCCTCTACAAATAGCTTGGTGAAATACTATCACTTTTTTGCCGTACCTTAAGGAGCGATGTAATGCAACATGATAATTTCCTCCTTTTCGAGTAAGAGGATCTTATCCGTTTGTGTTATGATCCACCTCCCAGTGTCCGCCCTTGTCCGGGCCTATGCGACGAACGACACCTTCCGCTTGCATACGTTTGAGGTGCTTGGAGATGGCACTACGGTTTATGCCGAGTCTCTCCGCCATTTGCATGGAGGTGATTTGTGGATTCTCTGTGATGAGCGATAGAATGGCTTCACGAGTTTTCTGTCCACCTTTTCTGTCCACTTTAGGATTTTCCTGTCCACCTTTTCTGTCCACTTCGTCTTGCATGGATTTCTCATAGTTTTGTATGTCATGTTGCAGATGAGCGATGTGGAGGCGTGCCATGCAGTCAAGGAAGATGCTGATATCTTCTTTCTCTCGTGCGTCAATGAGAGACTGGATGTATTCGGCTTTATCTTGCTTCAGAACCTTTGTGGGCAAAACATCATATTCCATCTGCAATAGATTCATAAGCAGTCGACTGGTTCGTCCGTTGCCATCTGCCCAAGGGTGAATCGTGACAAGTTCGTAATGTGCCCAAAAACTGAGTTCATATATGGCACAAGTGTCAGACGAGTCAACAACCCTACGTCGAGCGTTCAACTCCCTACAAAAATCCTCCAATCGTTGCGGCACTTTCAGATAGTTCATATACGAACGTCCTCCTGCTCCTGCGGTAACATTGAGTTTACGAAGTTCCCCTTTTGAAGCATCAAATGAACCTCCAAGGGAGTTATATACCGAGCCTGTACGTGCCATTACTTTGGCTGCCAGATTAATAAGGGATTCAACTGTAATCTCTTCATGACGTTTAATCCATACATATCCATAGTCGTATGCCGCTTTAAGGTCGAGATTCATGTTTTGTTCAGTTATATTGCGTTTACTTGAGGTGATGCCCTCATCAAACAGCAATTGAGCCTCCACTTCGGTCACTGTACTGCCCTCAATGGCAGTGGAGTGGGTAATAAGAGAGTATAGATAGAACTTATCATAGTCTATCTGTTTTGATATACCCAGATCATGATGCTTACTGAGTAATTGAATCAATCTCTCTTTATTCTCTTGTGTCATAATTTTATTGCCCGCTCAACATCTTGAGGATTGTATGTTTGCATATACTTGCAAATGTAGGAAAATAATTCCCATTCAAAGGGAGTATAGGAAGATTTTTTGGGCAAGAGATCAGGGGTTGTTTTCTCTACTTATCTCCAAGGATGTGCTTGACGATTTCCTCAAGGAACACGGCAGTGCTTACACCGCCCTCGACAAGTGCGAGCAGAAATCCCTGAACAAGGCGTTAAACAAGCTGTGCACAACTCTCGTGAAGAGGGTCTATATGAGTCAGTCCTATATGCTCGATTAATTAACAAAACTCTCCGTGCTCCGTGTGGGCATGGGGAGTATAACTTCCTCCCTCTCCGCATGCGTCTCCTTTTTTGCATACGAAGGTGACATCCGCAACAGACTTGATTTCTTCCCAAGAAGGCGGAACCAATTCGTCAATGGTTGGCTGAAGTGGGCGCACAACGAATCGCCGCCCGAAGCCTCTCTCCGGGCGGCATTCTCTTACAATATCACGTACTCTTTGGGCTTGAAGTTGTCCTCCATGCACCATGCGTGCGCTTTGCCGTGCCGCATGCGGAACACCTGAAGGAAGGCGAAGAACGCCTCGTCGCCTTGCTGTGCCCTCCAAGGCTGGAGGAACTGGCGTGACGGGTGGTTGACGATCTCTTCCTTCAATGCTCTATCCTCGACAAGCTCGAATTTGCCTTCCACACGTATCTGGTACTTGCCGCAGGAGAAGCACACCTCGGCGCGTGGGTCGGCCACCAACTGGCGGTATAGATCCTTCGTCACTCCGGTATGGAACACGATGCCTTCCTCGTCGGCTTTGTACATCAATATGCCTCGTACGTGAGGCTGCCCGTTGTCATTGGTCGCAACGTACATCACTGGATGTTCGTTCATCAGTTTGAATAGCTCTTCTTTTGTCATTGTGTGAATTTTTTATTGTTATCTACATCCCCCAATCTCTTCGTATGTATGTCCTGACTTGGGTACATCTTCATCCGTACAGGTATTGCGGTTTTCACAAAGTTACGCGAATCCGCCTGCACTTCCAAGAGGGTTCCTCCCTCCTAATGTTAAAAAACGCTTTATTTATGGCTATTCCGCGGTAATTTGGCAGGCGCCGATTGCTCCAATTTGCGGTTAATGTTGTACCTTTGCGCCCTGTTTGTGAAACTACTCTGGTGTGACAGGGTATGATTGGATAAACCTAAATAATTAAGTAAGAGAGATTAATGGTTAGTGAGATTATATTGATTAGCATACATGGAGAGGATCGTCCTGGTGTGACTGCTTCCGTGACGGAGATTTTGGGTAGATATGGCACCACCATCCTGGATGTGGGCCAGGCGGATATCCACCATACCTTGTCGCTGGGTTTCTTGGTGAAAATCGATGACTCGAACGACTCGGGTAACATCATGAAGGAGATTCTCTTCAAATGCTCCGAACTGGGCATCCAGGTGCGTTTCTCGCCTGTCTCGTCGGACGAGTACAACGAGTGGGCGGGCAAGCAGGGTCGTCACCGCTACGTCGTCACGATGTTGGGCCATGCGATCACGGCGCGCCAGATGGCTTTGGTCTCCAAGGCGGTGGCGGAACAACACCTCAACATCGACTCCATCAAGCGACTTTCCGGTCGTCCTTCGCTGGACGTGCGGGAGCTGGAGAACGTGCGTTCCTGCATCGAGTTCTCCGTGCGCGGGCAGTTGTTGGACAAGGAGGCGCTCTCCCAACGTTTCATGGAGATCTCCTCGCAGGAGAATGTGGACATCTCCTTCCAGAAGGATGACCTCTACCGCCGCAACCGTCGCTTGGTTTGCTTCGATATGGATTCCACGCTGATCAAGACGGAGGTGATCGACGAGCTGGCGGACCGCGCCGGTGTGGGCGACCAGGTGCGCGCCATCACGGAGTCCGCCATGCGTGGTGAGATCGATTTCAGCGAGAGCTTCCGTCGCCGTGTGGCGCTGCTGAAGGGGTTGGACGAGTCTGTGATGCGTAACATAGCCGAGAACCTGCCGATCATGGACGGCGCCGACCGCCTGATGGGTGTGCTGAAGCGTTGCGGCTTCAAGATAGCGATTCTCTCCGGTGGTTTCACCTACTTCGGCCGTTATCTGCAGAAACGTTTCGGTGTCGATTATGTCTATGCCAACCAGTTGGAGATTGTGGATGGTAAGCTGACGGGCAACTATGTGGGTGATATCGTGGATGGTAAGCGCAAGGCGGAGTTGCTGAACCTTATCGCGCAGGTGGAGAAGATCGAACTGGAACAGGTGATCGCGGTCGGGGACGGTGCGAATGACCTCCCGATGCTGAACTTGGCGGGCTTGGGCATCGCCTTCCATGCGAAGCCTAAGGTGAAGGCGAACGCACAACAAGCGATCTCCACCATCGGGTTGGATGGTATCCTCTATTTCCTTGGGTTTAGGGATTCGCACATCGAGTCGCTCGTGTAGGGTGACGGTGTGTGGCGGGGCGGAATGCCCTCATATATGGTTCAGGTGGGTTCGTCCAATGATTGGATGAACTCACTTTTTTAGTTCCTTGGTGTATCTTTTCTTCCTGATAAAGTTGAAACATACCCCGAAGAGTCCGAGGAGGACGAGCGGCAGCGCTATGTTGGCGATCTGCCAGAAGGTGCGTTGTCCGATGATGGCGGGTTTGTTCAGCAGGCGCAGCTTGATCTCCCGTGAGCGAAGGGCCATCCATCCGTCATCGTCCGTGAGGTAGTTCACAGCATTGAGGAGTAGCTCCTTGTTGCTGAATTGTTGGTTCATGTAGCGGTCGTAGCCGAGCGGTAGGATGTTCATGTTCTCACCCTTGCCCTGCACATCGTTTCGGATGACGTCGCCATCCGCGATGACAACCATCTTGGTCGGTTTGCTCTCCGTCAGCATCGGGTCTGACGTCGTCACGCCCTGAGGGACCATCCTGTTCTTGAAGACGGAAGGGAACACGCCCTCCAGCACGGCTCCGAGGATGATATTATGCTTGTTGAAGTAGTAACCGTTCTTTTCCACGTTGATGACATCCATGCTGACGACGGAAGGGATGTTCTGCACGTGCGTACCGGTCGAGGTGACGAGCAGCGGGGTCTTCTTCACGTCCATCTCCTCGTTCACGAAGTCGATTGAGCTGACGAACTCCGTCTTCACGGGCGCCAGGTTCTTGGAGATAGGGTGGATAGGGGTCGCCAACGCCAGAGGTGAGTAGTACCAAGGCATCGGTTCGTACTTAGGTTGGTCGCCCATGCGCGCCGTGTTCACTGGGATCAGTAGGCATTGCACGTCCTGCACGAGGTCCGCGTTGATGCGCACGCCGTAGTTGAAGAGTTGGTCGCTGAGGTTCAGCTTGTTCTCTATGCCGATGGTTTGCGAGGCGGTGGAGAGGCTATCCAGCGAGATGCGGGCACCGTCCACCAGCCAGAGCACCTTGCCTCCCTTCATGATGTATTGGTCGATCACGTATTTATCCTTTTCGGGGAAGTCCTCCGTAGGTCCGGCGATGATGAGCGCCTTGTAGTCGTTCAGGATGGAGGGGTCGTCGGTGATGGCGCCTCTGTCCACCTGGTAGTAGTGGCTCAATGCCTGGGTCATGTCGTAGACCAGCGGCTGCACCCATTCGCCGTGGCCCTCCAGGAAGGCCACCTTAGGCACCTGTTTCGTGGTCATGAGGCGCAGGGCGTCGGTGATCTCGTATTCCAACGTCTCGATGGAGGTGTTGAGGTTCTCCTCGCCCGACTTGTCCGGCACGTTCTTCAGGAGGTTGACGGGGCGGCTTTTCCCCTTGTAGAGGATCTCAATCCACGGGAAGACCACCTTTTGCATGGCCTGACCCTCCTGGTCCCTGTCGTGGACCAATATGCCCCGCATTCCACGTTTCTCCAGCTCTTCGTATTTCTTGTCGCGCTCCTCGTTGGTGGCGCCTGCGGAAGGGTTCTCGAAGGAGTAGCGTACCCTCTTCCCCGCGTATGCGTCAAACTCGTCGAGCATCTCCTTGGTGGCCTTGCGGAGGCGCAGGAAGCCCGCGTTGAGGTCTCCGTCCAGATAGACCTTCACCTCCAGTTCGTCGTCCAGTGAGCCGAGGAGGTTCTTGGTGTTGTCGGAGAGGGAATAACGCTTCTCCGAGGTCAGGTCGATGCGGAAGAAGTGCCGCTCCGATATGAAGTAGACAGCGATGACCGCTATGATGAAAAGGATGATATGGATGCTCTTTTTTATCATTTCCATTCTAACGTGTTGATTAGGTTGATGATATCCTCCTTGATGTAGTCCACCACAGGGGCGATGGAGTCTTTGTTCGGGCTGGCGTTGAAGTAGAGCGCCCCGCGCAGGAAGTGGCGGGTGCTGTCCGACATGGCGAACTGGATGTTCGACGCGGTGTTGCCCTTCAGCTCATAGAGCATGCCGTAGACCTTGTGCTCGTCGCTGGAGAAGAAGGAGGTGTTGATGCCCTCCGCCTTGGAGACGTGGGGTTGGTACACCAGTTTGTAGGCCTCCTCCGAGAGTTGGGCGAAGTTGCCGTCCACCTTGCGGTAGGTGCCGTAGATGCGCGCGTTGTATTGCGGGTATATGATATCCACCCACACCGAGTCCGCCTCGACACCGCTTGTCTTGACGACGGAGACGTTGTCGGCGTATTCGAAGGAGCAGGGGAAACCCTCCGTATGGAATCTCTTGTAAGACTTCTCTTGCAGATCTATGCGGAAGTATCCACGTGGTTTAGGCATGTACTCCGTGCAGGCGCTCAGCAGCACCATGGCGAAGAGGAACAATATGCCTTTATTCATTCTTTTCTTCATTGATGATGAACTTTATTTCCTTGATTCTGCGTTTATCCGCCGATTTGATCTCGAAGCGGTATCTGCTGCCCAGCTCGATCGTTTCGCCTGGGGTAGGGATGTAGCCCTTCATTTCGAGGATGAGACCCGCCAGCGTGTCCGCGTCGCCCTCCGTCTCGCCGAAGTCCTCCTTGTTCACACCGTTGATGTGGTAGAAGTCCGAGAGCAGGAGTTTTCCGTCGAGGATATAGGTGTTGGCGTCGATCGGGATGATCTGTTTCTCCTCCTCGTCGTGCTCGTCGCAGATGTCGCCCACGATGACCTCGATGATGTCCTCCATGGTGACGATGCCCGACGTTCCGCCGAACTCGTCCACCACGACCGCCATGTGGATATGCTTCTGTTGGAATTCCTTCAGGAGGTCGTCTATCTTCTTGTTCTCCGGCACGAAGTAGGCCTCACGGATATGGTTCTGCCACTTGAAGTCTTTCTTCTGGTCGGTGTATTGCAGGAAGTCCTTGATGTAGAGGATACCCTTCACGTAGTCGATGGAGTCCTCGTAGACGGGGAGGCGGGAGTATTCCGACTCGCGTATGATCTCGAGCACGGTGTCGAAATCGCTGTTGAAGTCCACGTCCACGATGTCCACGCGCGGTTGCATGATCTCGTCGACGCTGATTTTACCGAAGTTCATCACGCCCCGCAGGATCTCTTTCTCGTCGGCCGTCTCCGCGTCGGAGAGGTTCAGCGAGTCTGAGATGTCCTCTATGGCTGCGCTATGTTGGGTGCGCGACTCCAGCCTGCGCTCCACGACGCCGGTCTTGAGCATCAGCAGTTTGGTGAACGGGGAGAATAGCAGGCCGAACAGGCTGACGATGTTAGCGCTCCGGCACAGGTGTTTCTGGCTTTGTTTGTTGGCCATTTTCTTCGGGATATATTCTGCGAAGATGGTCAGTAGGATGCCTATTGTGGCGATGACGATGAGCCATTTTCCCCATAGCGCCACGCAGGTGCCCGAAAGGAGGTGCCACAGCAGGAGGGTGGTGGTGGATATGCCCGTCACGATGAAGATGTAGCGGGTTGAGATCACGCCGCCTAAGGTTCTGAGCGGGTCTTCGGAGAGGTTCTTCAGCCGTTCGAACTTCTTGTCGTTGGAAATCTTGATCTCAGCTATTTCATTGCTGTTCAAGGAGAAGAACTCCGATTCGAAGAATGAAACGAAGGCTAGCAACACAAAAGAGATAATCGCGACAATGACCGCCGCCGTAAGAGTGGCCGTCCACCAAGCATCCGGTGTGCCGGCCCATTCCATAAAAGATAAAAGTGGTATATCCAATTACTGAAAATTTCGTTAAACATAATACATCGGAATTTTTCCGATAGTGCAAATATATAATTTTCCCTTCATTTGTGGAAATATATGCGCATGTTTGATTTGACCCTGTTTGCCAAAAGTCCGCCTGAAAAGTGTAACGATTTACAAAAACTCCGACTAAAAAGTGTATCGAACAGACAAAAAGTGCGACTAAAAAGTGTAATGATGGTGCAGAAAGTGCGACTAAAAAATGTGATTAATCATTGCTCAACAACCAATTCCCTACATTCACCACATCAATCGTTTTGTCGTCCGTTTTTATTTTATACTCCTTGCCGGAATAGGTCAGGATAATAAGTCTTTCGTAGGCACTGAATTTTTTGCTGATTTTCAGCAAAGCCTGTGTCTCACGGATATAAGTTTCGGACCCTTCTTCACCTAAATCATAACAAACTTGTATGGCAAGTCCGTGTTCGGGTACGACAAAATCAACTTCTATATTATGGTTATAGAAAAAAACCGTATTTTCGAAAGCCTCATATTTCCTCCATAATGCTGTTGCAACCATGTTTTCAAGCAATGAGGTTCGATTATCCAGTGTTAAAAGAGAGATGATGCCGTTGTCGACAAAATAATACTTCATGTTAGTTTCCCTCTCCGTAAAATTGTCGGCCATATTCTGTATTGGCATGACCAAGAATGAATCTTTGGAATATTCCATATAGTTTATGGCCGTACTTTTTGAGAATTTTGTTCCTGTTGAAGAAATCAAGGATGTGAGGCGAGAAAATGAGATGGGTTGTTTTATGCTTTCCGCCAATTTCTTGAACATCAGGCGCAAAGCGAACGTGTTCTCTATCTTGTGACGAGATGCGATATCACCTAAATATATTTTTTGATACACAGACATTAGGTATTCTGTTTTAGCAGGATACGTCGCACATTCGGGGAACCCCCCATAGCACATATATTCTTCAAGGCACCAATTCAGTTTTGCTTTCTCAGTTGTCAGGCGTATCTGGTTGTCAGACAAATTAACGCCATTGGCATTCAGGAATTCGTGATAACTATAAGGGAAAATTGTTTTCACCACATAGCGTCCGCCCAAGGTTGTCGGCACGTCAGAACCTAACATCTTTGCGTTTGAACCAGTGATATAGACCTGATATTTGTGGTCTGCTAGCCGTCTTGCGAACTTATGCCATCCATCAATGTTTTGAATCTCATCTAGGAACAATATTGGATGTTCGTCGCTACCGCTCATAGAGTTATGAGCCTCTAACAGTCGCTCGAAATCAGATGTCTCAAATCCTAAAAGCCGATCATCTTCAAAATTGATGTAAAGCATATCCCTCCAAGTCTTCCCGATGCGTAATAGGTGTTGCATCTGCTGGAACAAAAGGAAAGACTTGCCTGCGCGTCGTACACCTACAAGCACAAAATTAGCCCCATCGTAGAAATCAAAATCTCGATGTACGACCTTCACATTCTCCACCATGACTTGATTGGATCGAAGGATTGTTTTAATATGATTTACATCTAACATTTCTCTATTTTGTTTTGCGTGCAAGACAAAATTATGTATATTTTGTTTTATGTGCAAGACAAAATTAATTTTCCATCAAGATTAGTCTCTTTTGTAACACCTTGATTAGCACCTTGAATAACTGGCTTTTGAACTGATTCCCTGGTCGACAGATAATCGTGTCGTCCCTTCGGGACTCTAAATCATGGCTCTTTAAGTGTTTATTAAGCGCTATGAGATTACAGACGATTGCTGTCCAGAAGCAGCCATCCCGCTCGACGAAGTAGAACCTTTCCTGACGGAAGAGGGGAAACGTTTTTTACGTAGGAAAAAGTGTAACGATGGTACAGAAAGTGCGACTAAAAAGTGTAAGGGTGCATTATGTTTTGTCTTTTTTGTATGTGTTTACAGATGTACTGTTATTTCAGCCACTTATCCAGAATCTGCTTCTTTCGCTCTGCACAACCAGCCATTATTGCCTTTGCCTCTGCGATTTTCTGCTCGTATGTTTCAATTTCTGAGATAGCTCTACACTGGTCATCGATTGGTGCTACTTTTACAGACAAACCTTCGATTCTGTCTATTGATGCACGATAACTTCGTTTAAACCCAACTTTTTTACCTTCTGTTTCTAATAGATGAGCCATATATTTGGGCAATATGTCATCAGTTTTTATTCGTAACACACCACAATGGTCTGTTGGGTAAAATGATTGATTAGCTGGTATTACATTTACCATCCAATCTCCATCTATTCCCCAAAGTATAGAATCTTTAGAAAAATCTTCTATCAAAAGTTTGTCTATCATTCCAAATGGTTCAAATACGTTTGCGCTATACACAGGAATGTCGTAATTCGGATTGACCTCGGAGTTTAGCACTCTGCGACCGATGGAAATATCAAATAGAGCCACATTAGAAAGCCTTATTTCTTTGGTTGCCTTTTTGTCTATTTTATCAAATACATCCTCTATCTTCTTTTGACATTCCTCTATGCTTTTTCGACTATTGTTGTATTCCTCATCAATCTTTTCGCATTCAGAAATAATTTGTCGTTGAAGTTTTTCGTCAATATTTGGAACTTGAATTAGTTTCAGGTCATCGGGATAAACGTGTGGCTGCCCAGAACCTTTTTGTAAATAGTAAATCTGGTCTTGTATAGAGAGAAGAAAATTATACAAAAACAAAGTATGTAAATCGTTCTTCCCTCTTACTGTAGTACAATCTGATGCAAAAATGGGTTCACGCCAAAAGTTTACATATCCAGCATTTGCACCGCTTGCACTAATTGTTACTGTGTTTGCAGGCCTATTTGCTTCATTATGCAGATATGCATAATCTATTCCACCAGCGACAACCTTTACATTCCCTTTTTTTGTTTGCGCCGATGTTATTGATTTCCCTTTCAAAACTTCTGCAATATCACCTAACTTCACCAATGGATATTTACTCACAATCTCAACTTTCTTGTCGACAGTAGTTTTAATTTGCTTATCGAATGACACACGTGTGAAATCGAGCATATCAACTAATTCACACATCGAAACGAAAGACATAAGTTGTTCTGGAATGTTCGGTGCCCCATTTTGGAAATTTTGTCTGATAATGGAATTGATTTTTTCTGAATCCAACAAATCCTGCGGATTGAATAATGGCGTTTGTATTCCTTTTATACCTTGCAATTGCTGCATTGTATCATCCTCGGCACCCTCTCCTTCGTTTGTCTTAGAGACTGTAACATTTAAATATTTTATCCCCTCATTCCCTTTTGCATCACTCCATTCGTATCCAAGATACTTCTTAATATCATCTTTATTGGCTGGCGATTTCACGACAACAATGGGTTGCTTGTTATCTTTTACAAGCATATAATAATACAATTTATCCTTCTCAATCTCCTTAATGAACGAAGTAAGTTCTTTTGATATTAATGCATCCTGTTCTGACAACGAAAGATTTTTAAACGTTTTTGATTTTGCTTTATCACGCATTTTCTTTCTAATAACTTTCGCTTTTTCGTTCAGCCCTTTTGTGTCAATTCTTCCGCCTTCCGATTTCGCATCAAAAACACGCTCATATTCCTTAAAAATATCGTAGTCCATTAATGATTTTGCGTGATAATCTGCAATGGGTTCCGCAGCAATATACATTGTTTCATTATCATATTGCGGTTCTCCCGTGTTTGTTGTTTCTGTAGTAATTAAATTTGTATTAAATAGAGTTTTATACGTTTTTACTGGTACACCAATATGTTGACAATACGCCTCCAGCAATGGGTGATCTTCAAAAACTTCATTTTTAGTTTCATCACCATTAAACCACGTATCTACTCTATTTCTGTAATGTTCAGCTAAGCTTGGATTTACTGCTTTGCGACGTAAGAACAAGGTAACCGTGTTTGTCCCTGTTTTTCCGAAAGTTCCACTGCCGAACTCTGCAATAGCTACTATGTCAAAATATTGCAATATTATTTCTCGACATTTTATGTAAATATTTCCGTTGCTCAACACCGACGAAGGCAGAATGATTGCTGCCACACCGCCAATTTTCAATAGTTGTGCGGCACGTTCTACAAAAAATGTTTCAATGGAATTATTTACAGCAATATCACTCACTTCATTAATAAGTTCAAATTTAGAGCGTTCTTCTTTGGTCAAAGTTTCCAAAAATCCCTTCACACTATAAGGTGGATTGGCAACCAATACCGAAAATGTGTTGCTTTTAACGTCATTTATATCGGAAAGGGCATCTGCATAAATAATCTTAATGTCATCTTGTCCATACATAAAGGAAGCTACCTTTGATACTTTTGACAAGCGGTATTCTTTCTCTATTCCCACAATTGCTCCGTAATAATCAGAGAGGTTACCTTTTTTCGCCATAACAAATGGTTTGATCTGCTCTGCATACTCATTAAGAAAATGTCCTGCGCCACAGGCATAATCAATCACTTGTGGTATTTCTGTTTCGTCAACAATTTGCTGTAAGGGTAACGATGAAATCAAAAATTTTACTATTGGCGTAGGTGTGAAAAACTGTCCTTCGCTTTGTTTTACGCCTTGGTCGAGGAATCCTTCGAATAAATCACCCAGGAACTGATTTTGAGTTTTTGTTTTCAATTTAATGTCTTGTAACATTTTTACGATTTTGAGCAAAACCGCTGAATTTTGATAAAACAAATGTTCATTGTGAACATCAATAAAAGCAAAATCGTTATTGGTAAAAAATTTCAATTGGCGGAAATATTCCAAAATAGTTTTCTTGGTAGCATCAGGATCATTTTTGAACAAACGAAAAGCATCTTCAACTTCCTTATTATCTATATATGTTACATCTTCACCAAGAAACTTTTCCATTCCAATTTTGTACAGTTTCTGCAAACGATCTTGTAAATGAAAATAATCATCGTACGCCGCACCTTTCCAATAAAAATTGAGAGATTGAGGATTATTTGTTTCGTCAACAACCTTTGCAAGAAACAGATTGACCAATTTATCAAACGCATTTTCGTGTCCGCTCACATTATGTTGTCGAAGTATAGTTGCAAATTCATTATATTTTTTTTGCATACTTTCGCTGTCAATCTCTACTAAATCTTCAATAGTATACTTGTTTTTCCCGATTTCGTAAGCTGCAATGTCTGGTTCGAAAAGCCCACGTGTAGATGAATCTTGTTGGTACGTTTCTTTCCAAGTGGCAAAGAGTTCCTTGTTATTTTGGGATTTTTTGTAAGTCTTTGGTTCTTTAAGGTTTATAAGTAAATCATCATTGTCTTGTACATTAATAAGATGGTATTCGCTTTTAATTTTATCGTCAATGAAGTCACTCGTGTAAAGACAAAGGAATTTAGATGCACGTTCTTGCTGAAAATAACTGAATAACTGTGCGCCATCCTCTAACGTATCTTTCCAAGCTCCATTAAATTCCCCACCAGAGGTTTTACATTCAATAATCAAAAGAGATTCTTTTTCCTCGGTTTCCTTATCATCAATTTTTTTGAATGTTCGAACCCAAATATCGGCACGACCACTTTTTGCATTATGACCTAATTTCCAGCGAGGCTCCAATTCTATATGATTCGGATGGTATCCTTTCTCAAACAGTTGATTTACACATTCTAAAACCACAAAGTTTTCAGGATCTGATAAATTACAAGTTTGACGTTCGTTTACCACAAAACCTTTTGTCTCAGGATATATTATCTTTCCTTCTTTGAAATCCACTTTTAAATCGCAATCTGTCGATTCATAGTGTTTGGAATAAACCTCATTTTCTTTTGAAAATCCAAGGGCACCTAGTATTCTTTTTAAATTATCTTTTGTAATCATTTTCGGCGTTATGCTTTATAGGCGTTCAGCATACTTACCGATGACTGCGGGTTACAAATAGGGAGGAATGCAAAAAGCGTGAACTTCACTTATTGCATCCTAAGGTATTTGGCGTAACCCGAAAGTCAAATAAGTTCCGTCCACGCCAAAGCGTAGACGTTCACTGAACTTATTCTTCTGACTTTCATCTTCAAATCGCCAAATTTTTAGGATGTCTCGAATAAATAGCAAACGCTATGATTAATACTATGTTATTTTAAAATATTTCTGTTTTCTGTTTATTAATATTGGTTCAACAAAAACTCATCTCAGTATACAAAGATACATAAATTCATCAGAATATAATGATTCAACACTTAATTCAATGTGATAATATAAGAACGTTCCAAGACCTCTTCCAATGATTTGCCGTCAATCTCCATATAAAACTGACGGGCGAGCGGGTCTGTCAAAGCAGAAAGCGAACGAATATGCGTCCAACTGAATTGTGTACGCGCTGCGTACACAATTTCATCTTCAGTAAAAGTATACGCAATGCGTATACAATGCAACAGACTTCTATCACTCCACCCCGAACCATAAATTTCTGTCAATCGCGTAGCTAATTGGATTTTTCAGTCGCTGACTGAAAAATTCAAGCAAACCTTTTCATCTAAATTCAACATTCGTCGTCAGCGTTCTTTTACCACCGCAACGCAGCTCTGGTATGTTGATGCGCACGTCACAATCTACTACAAACACATTACCCTCTTTGGAAAGAATCACATTCTCATCGTGAAGGTCACTCAAATAGATTTCGGGCGTCGCAAAAGTCCAATTCCTCGGGTTTATCAACTGAAAACCTAATCTCTGGATATATTCTGAAATGGCAGCATTAGTAATATGTGATCCTTCGACAAAGGGTTGATTCACGATGATGTTGAAATCTTGCGAAGATGTTTTCCCAAAGCCAATAACCTCCATCGAAGTTTCAGGAAAGAGTGTGTTATGCAAAGAAACACGATCTAATGCTAAAATCGGCTGAATAAAATAATCAAGGCCAATAGTTTTTACAAGCAAGTATCCGTTGTCATAAACTTTTGCTTCTCCTCCTTCCGCAATATGTTCTCCCAACGTTTGCGGGAGAGTCTTATCCACATCCTCAATCCAACAACCGACTTTTCTTGCCCATTGCTCTATAATTGCCGACTGCGTCTTTCCTCGTTCAATTTCTCTTTTGAAATCCCCGATTCCTTTTCCAGCATCTTTATTTGTCCAATTTTCTGCTCCCGCGAGTATGGATGCAATGACATGCGTCGGACCTCCCGCAATGCAGCCATGCTGTTCCGCCGGTGAAAATCGTTGATATACAAGCCTTCCGCTGATGAATTGTTCTGCATAGGACTCCAATTTTGACAGACCCTCGGACGAAAATCCTTCGTCTATGATCGAATTTATATCGTTCCAAAAGTCTTTATTGTTCATTGATTCTATTTTTATTATAGCTAACGCTGTGATTCTTTCACTTCACCCTCCTATTCAGCATATTATTAGCCTTTTCGGGCTTGGATTTGCCGATTCGCTTTCCGCCCGAGCTCTTTTTGCTGTTCGTGTTGAATCGGAACGGGTTCTTCGGATTGCCTCCTACTGCTTTCCTGCTTCTGCCTCGGGTCATGTTAGTACATCTTGTAGGTGGTCTTCAGCACGCGGAACTCGGTGCGTCGGTTGATGGAGTCCGCGATCTCCTTCTGCTCGTCCGTCAGGGTCTCGATGTACTCTTCGTCGAGGGCAGCCTCCTCCTTCAGGAAGTTGTATTTCTTCTTGAGTTTCTTGTCCACCACGACCGGCTGTGTCTTTCCGTACCCTTTGGCGGTCAGGCGCTCCGCTTCGATGCCCCCCTTGATGAGGTAGTCGACAACCGACTGTGCACGCTTGCCGGAGAGCTGCAGGTTGCCGTCGGCGGATCCGATACGGTCCGTGTGGGCGCCGATCTCGATGGTGATGTTAGGGTTGTCGTTCAGCACCTTCACCAGCTTATCCAAGGCGGCGGAGGATTCAGGCGTTAGGGTGGCCTTGCCGAACTCGAAGAAGATGTTGTCCAAGCCCACAGGCTTGCTGAGGGAGGCGAGGGTGAAGTTGATAGGGAAGGTCTTGGAGTCTTCCAAGTCCACGGTCACGGCGTCCTCCTTCTGGTTGAGGTAGCCCCTGCAGTTGCCCAACAGCACGTATTTGACACCCTTGTTGAGGCTCAGCTTGAAGGTTCCGTCCTTCTTGGACTGCACCTTCGTGTTGGTACCGTCGTCGCCCACGATGCGCACCGTGGCACCGCCCAGCGCCTCGCCGGACATGTCTGTCACCTTGCCGTCGATGAGGAACTCTATCTCAGGCAATTCGAAGGAGTATATCTTGTCGTATCCTTTCTTCTCCCCACGGTTGGAGGAGAAGAGTCCTTTCTCTTTCCCTTGGATGAAGGTGATGCCGAAGTCGTCTCCGTTGGAGTTGATAGGGTACATCATGTTGGTGACCGTCCATGAGCCATCCTCCAGTTCGTTGGCGTAAAAGATGTCCAGTCCGCCGAAGCCCGGGTGTCCCGTGGAGGAGAAGTAGAGCGTGCCGTTCTCCCTCATGCAAGGGAACATCTCGTCTCCGCTGGTGTTGATGGAAGGCCCCAGGTTGACCGGTGCGCCGAATGAGGTGCCGTTCTTCTCGCTTCGCCAGATATCCTTGCCGCCGTAGCCGCCTGGCATGTCGGAGACGAAGTAGAGGAATTTATCGTCGGGCGAGATGGTCGGGTGGGCGAATGTGATAGAGCTATCCGGGGATAGTTTCACCTCGTTCACCTTGCCCCATTTGCCGCCGGAGCGGGTCACGTAGCAGATCTGGGCGCCGCGGCTCTCTCCCTTTTGGGCGACGCAGCGGGTGAAGTACATTGTCTTACCGTCCGCGCTGAAGGAGGCGGAACCCTCGTCCATGTCGGAGTTGATGTCACCCTCTACAGGTGTGATGTCGTCCCATTCCCCCAACGCGTTACGCTTGGCGGTATAGATATCGTTGTTGCGGAGGCCTGTGATCTTACTGTTTCCGCCCCCGATCTCCTTGTTCTCTCTTGAGGAGTTGAAGTAGACGATCTCACCGTCTCCGCCAGGGAATGCCGGACTGAACTCCGCCTTCTTGGAGGAGAAGAACTCCTCCTTCTTCACGATGTAGCGGGTAGGGTTCTTTTCCCACTCCGCAGCCTCCTCAGCGGATTGCTTGCCGTTGAGGGCGCGCTGGTCGTTGGGGTGGGTCGCCAGATAGCTGTCGTATAATGTGATGGCATATTTCATCTTTTGGTTCTTCCTCAGCGCGTCGGCGTAGTACAGGAAGACGATGGAATCCTTGTAGTTGAACTTCACCGCATTGGCGAAGGCACGTTCGGCCCTTTCGTCGAGGTTCGTGAGACGGTAGCAATCCCCCAACTTGAATGCGGTGTACGCCTTCAACTGCCTATCCTTGAGTTTCACCTTAGGGTAGGCTTTGCTGTAGATGTTCGCCGCGTTATAGTATTCTCCGATCTCGTATTTCTTGTCCGCCTTTCTGATTTTAGACTTGACGGAGCATCCGCAGAGTAGGGAGAGGAACATTAGTCCGATGAGGTATTTTGTTAGTCGAATCATGTCTGAGATAATGTCTTTAACCCGTTGGTTGAATTAGTTTATAAAATAGACACCCGAAGGTTATGTATTCCTTTGATTTTTAGTGTATTGTTATTGTAAAAAACAATCAAGTGCCATAGCTGCGGAAACGCATAAATATGTTACAAAATTCGAAAAAAAACTTAAGATTTGCAAGCGATTAGCGGAAAATATGGCGGTGCGCAGCGAGGGAAGACCCCTCCCGTAAAAATATGAGGCGGAATCGAATCAACGACTCCGCCTCACACTTATTTTAGGGTCAACCTATTACCGTACAATGAGCTTGTAGGTGTAATCATCGATTGACAGGAGGTAAACGCCCTTGTTGCCGATGGAGATCTCCACTGATTGCGCGTCCTCGACTTTCCTGATGAAAAGCACCCTGCCGTTTATGTCGGCCAAACGGATCAATCCTGACGCATTCTCGACAACGATTCCGTCGGTTGTGGAGACGATCGATACGCCTTGTCCGCTGGTCAATATCTTCTCACCCACCTCTTCCGGCTTCATGTTGTAGTAAACCGTGCCGTCGAAGGCAACCGTCTGAAGGGTAGTGTCCAAAGACGGGATGCTTAGGTCGGTGTTACCGCCCGCACGGAGAGTGACGTCCTTCAGGTTTTGGTAGTAGGCTTGGGTACCGTCCGTCACGCCGTGGTTCAATCCGTAGCAAACTTCACCCGAAGCGAATTGGTCGCCAATCACCATGTGCAGTTCAGAGAGTGCGGAATCCCCTGCCGCATTTCCCTCGACAGAACCGATCAATGCGTAGCAGTTGTGGATGTAGAATGAATCATTCACGAAGACTGCGCTGTCGTTGTGTTGCGCCACATTGCTGACTTTGCAATCGCGCGTGGTCGTAGGAGCGATGACGCCCACCAATCCGGAAGCGGTCACTTCACCCACGTTGAAGCAATCCGAGACACGTACATTCTTCATGGAACCGCCACAGATACCACCTGTGCCAAAATTCACATTCTCCTTTGCGGGAGATGTGACCGAACCCGTATTGTAACAGTCGCGGATGTCCAGTTTGCCGAAATAGGTGCAGGCAATACCCGCCACGATCTCAGTGTATTGGTTGCCGGAAATGTCACCCATGTTCCAGCATTTTTCGATGGTTAGCAAATAGTCGTTCTTGCCCTGCGTTCCGTCGTAAACGGAAGCGATACCTGCCACAGCGTTTTGTCCGTAAACAGAGGCGAGGTTATAGCAGTTCCTAAAGGTACAATTAGGCGCGTTAGCCACCAAACCGCCTGCCAGGCCATAAAGAGCCCCGACGAATCCGGAGACATGGCAGTTCTCGAATCGTGAGTTTTTCGCATACGAGCAAATAATACCTACTTCACCCTCCCAGTTATTGAAGATGAATGCGTTTTCAATGGCCAGATTGCGTACCGCTCCATTCTCAAGATCACAAATGAAGCTATAATTGCCATCCCCATTTAACGGTCCACGCTCAAAATAGAGACCTCTGATGACATGATTTCCTCCATCAAATATGGCGGAATAATTCCTGATCGGCGTCCATTTCTTCAGCACCGAAGTATCACCGAACACCTCTCTCTTCCTATTGTACTCGACCTGACGATGGATAATCGTGTCGTTCAAAGTGATATCTTCCAACAATCTACCGTTCAGCCATTTATGACCACTGTTGACAAGGTCTGCGAATTGATACAATTCCTCCACGGTGGAGATGTCGAACCAATGTTGCTCCACGCTGTCCACCACGCCGCAAGAGCAATCACCGTAGGTGAAGTCATGGATATGTGCGGTGGTATCGACCACAGTCGTGTCTATGATGACTGGTGGTATGATCGTCGTGTCTATCACAGTCGTGTCGTTGATGACCGGAGGAATAATCTCTGTCGTATCGCTCAGGCATTTAATGGTTTTCGCGGCGCCCCACATCTTATCCTCTTGGTAGGCCGAAACGCTTTGACAAGGGACATATAGACGCACATCGTATTTTTGCATGTAATAATTACTATTCAAGACAGGAGGCTGTTCGGCATATGAAATGATATTCAAGACGGAATCATAAGCACCTACAACCGTGCATATAAATTTCAAGGTGGAAGGCAATACGACCTTCTTTTTCAGATTGTTATTCATCATTGAGCTGGATGCTTCACACCCCAAAGAGTCAATACCCTCCGGCAAGATACCATCAAATGGTTTGCCATTGAAAAGAACAGTATTCGCAATAATCGGTTGCTCCTCATCAGCATATTGGGCCAATGTGCCTAAATAATTCAGAGTGTCTATCGTACACTCATTAAAATCGAGTTTAATAGATTGAGGTTTTACAGTGAATGTGGTGAACGACCTTGACAGCGCACACACCTGCTTGTAAGACAATTCTGTCACAAAGTTAGGCACCACGATGTTCCCATCCATTTTTTCATTATCAACATATAAGACCGTTCCTTTATGGAAACAAACGAATTTACGGAAGATATCCTCTACCGATCCCATGTAGTAAGTGGTATCACTCGGGATACCCCACGAGTACACGTAAGTGGAGCTGGGGATAACCACTTTTTTGACAGGCGTGATATCCGCGAACGCCCCATAATCCAATGAGTCATTTTCCGCCAATTGGATAGATTCAATGGATGTGCAATAACGGAAAGCGCGTTCCCCCACATTAACGTTGTCCGAGAAGACCACTTTCTTCAATCCCTTACAGTTTTGGAACGCATATTTCTCCACATAGACGCCCTCTGGTAACACCACGGTTTCCAGACTGTCGCAACCGATGAAGGCGCTTTCGCCAATACGCTCCAACGTCGATGGGAATTGAATCGACGTGAATTGCGTGTTGTTTTTGTACGAATTGGCAGGGATAACCGTCGTCCCCTCCTCAATGATCAGTGTTTTTGTGCTTGGATCGATTTCCGCATGGGATATCCACATTTGGAACAATGCGGCACATGTTAATAGTAATTTTTTTCTCATAAATTAGAAGTCAAATGTTTAGTCGTTCTTTTGAGTATCTGTAATCTGATAAATAGTATATCCATGTTTATGCTTACAAATTCGAGGCAAATTTCTGAATAATTCTTAATATTTGCAAGTTTTTTGTAAGAAATACATCAAATAAGTAGGGGGAATTTGGCGAATTCTTTCCTTCACTCCTCCATTGGGAGGGTGGTGGTGGCGCTTCCGTTACGACAAAAGACTTCCACTCGATTCAGACACCTATAGGTGTTCTTAATTCGGCTCCGGTCTAAATTTGTGTTTGGGAATGTAATACTGACTTTTATTTTTCGAGGGAGTTCCAACCCTGCGCTTTCAGGGTGATTTCCTGTCCGTCGCGTGTGATGAGGCAAGAGCCTAACGAAGCGTCGGTCGTGTGTCCGATCACCTTGATGCCCGGCAGGTTCTGGAACACGTCGTTCATCGACAGCGGTACGGTGAAGAGCAGTTCGTAGTCCTCGCCTCCGTTCAGGGCGACGGTGGTGACGTTCATGTTGAACTCCTCCGCCATGACGGCGGTTTGGTAGTCGATCGGGATCCTGTCCTCGTAGACGCGGCAACCCACATTGCTTTGCTTGCAGATGTGCAACAGTTCGGAGGAGAGTCCGTCCGAGATGTCCATCATGGAGGTCGGCACTACGTTGATGCGCTCCAGCGACTCGATGATGTCCTGCCGAGCCTCAGGCTTCAACTGACGTTCGATGATGTATTCCTTGCCAGCGAAGTCGGGTTGGATGGAATTGTCCCCGGCGAAGATTTTCTTCTCACGTTCGAGGAGCAACAGTCCCATGTAGGCTGCGCCGAGGTCGCCCGACACGCAGATGAGGTCGTTTGGTTGGGCAGTGTTGCGGCAGACCACCTTCCCCTTTTCGCCTTCGCCGATGCAGGTGATGCTGATGGTCAGGCCTGTCATGGAGGCGGATGTGTCGCCGCCTACCAGATCCACTCCGTAGTGGTCGCACGCCAACCGTATGCCTGCGTAGAGCTCCTCCATGTCCTCCACGGAGAACCGTTTGGAGACGCCGAGGGAGACGGTTATCTGTTTGGGTTTACCGTTCATGGCGCAGATGTCGGAGATGTTGACGACCGCCGATTTGTAGCCTAAATGCTTCAATGGCACGTAGGTGAGGTCGAAGTGCACACCCTCCAGCAGGAGGTCAGTGGTGACCAACACCTGTTTCTCCTTGTAGTCCAGGATAGCCGCATCGTCGCCTATGCCCTTGATCGAGGAACTGTTCTTCAGTTCGAAGGATTGGGTGAGGTGCTTGATGAGTCCGAACTCGCCCAATGTGGATATTTCTGTTCTTTGCATTTCCGCTGTTATTGTTCGAATGGGTTCCTTAAAATTTCCAACCCATTGTATTATCTTTTGATTTTCAGTTGAATGGGTGAATGTTAATGACTAACTCCTTTTAAACCAAAATGTAGAGGCACGGAGTCCGAGCCTCTACAGATTTGGTGTATGGTTGACCTGATAAGGCCATTATTCCAAGTACAGGGACTTACCCACTGGGTATTTGACTCTGTACGTGAATTCGAATTTCTTCTCTTCGCCAGGCTGGAGGGTAGTCCGCCATGTGATGATACCCGTGCTCTTGTCCACCGAAGCGCCTTGGCTCTGCAGGAGATCCACCGTGATATCCTCGTCGTTGGAGAGTGGGTATTGGTCCTTCACTGCGATGTCCACTGGCGTGTCCTTCGTGTTGTTGAGGGTGATCTTCCAGGTGCGTGTAGCCTTGTTGCTGGAGATCAGCACCTGCTTGGAAGAGTTGGATTGTACGATTTCACGGTTGACGGTGATACCCTTGTCTGCACCGATGGAAAGCTCCACATAGTTCTTCATGGCGTTGGTGGAGAGGTAGCTTTGTCCCTTGAACTCGTTGTTCCAGAAGATGTAGACAGGTCCGTCCAGCAATTTGTATTTCGTCCAGTCAGGGATGAAAGCCGAGATGTAGGCCTTCTTCTCCAATTTAGGCAACACCACATACTCGTATGTTGCGTTGATAGTGTAATCGTTAATAAGGATGAGCGTTGGGATGTTGTTGGAAGGAATCGTGTATTTGTTAGGGATGGACACGGTGAAAGGTGCCAGATTCAGCCATCCCGGAACGATTTCCTCCTCCAAATCCATCTCTGCTTCTGCGAGGTGGGTCGGTCTCAAGTCCTTGTGGTTGAGGTTGGTGACTTTCTTTTCTGAGGATTCAGTGGTGACGCCAGGAGCGGTTGATGCGTTTTGCTCTTGGCGGTTAGCCTCGTTATTGTTCAGTATCTCGTTAAGGTTATCCTTCAGTTCTGCGGACTCGGTTAGGTTGATGTTGATCACATCCCCCGAGGCAGGTGTGATTTGGATGTTTTGGGTCGTGTAACCGAGGTGGGAGAACTCCACTTCGCAATTCTCTGGCGCATTGATCTCATAGTATCCGTTTTGGTCTGTGATGGCGTAGAAGTTTGTCCCTTTAGCCACGACGCAGACGTATGGGAGAGGTTGCATGAAGTTGGATACGATACCCTTGATGGTCTTTGTGCGAGGTTTGACCTTCGCCTGTGCTTTCGTCACGTAGTTAGCCGAGTTGCCGAAGTTCAGTTTGTCGCTGGAGATGGTTGGAGAGACATTGTCCTCCATCGGGTTCTCCGTTGAGATGCGAATCGAGATGTTGCTCCAGTCCTCGTGCACGTTCTGTCTCACGCTGGCGGCGTAGGTGAGTTGCATAGGGTGTTTGTTGTCCGTGATGCGGGCTTCGTAGACTGGGTTCCAACCGGCTTCCGTCACGAAGTAGGTGAGTCTGATCCTCGTGTCTGTCGCCTTTTCCGCCTGCACCATGGCTTTGATGGTGAAAGATGACTCGTTAGCGGACAGGTTGAGAGCGATCTGCTTCTGGGTCATCGTGATGTATTGGTTGGTGAACTCCTTCTTTTTCTTCTTCAGCCTATTCTGCTCGTTCTCGATCTCCGTCATCTTCTTGTGGTAGAAGGTGGTGATCTTCGAGAGGTCGTCCGCTGTGATACCCTCAACACCCTTGATGCTCTTGTTGGACTTCATCATCTCCTTTTCGGATGCGTACACTTCCAACAAACTGTTTGTCTGGGCGATGGAATCTTTCAGTGCCTCTGTGATTTTCTGAATCTTGGCGGTCTCTTCTAATATCTTCTTTTGATTGGCGAAGTCGAGTTCGTGGGTCACGGAAATCAGCTTCACGTTTTCGTTGCTCATCTTAACCAAGATGCTCTTCGGATCGATGGAAGGGGAGAGCGATCTGATTCGTAACTCGGTGACGCCTGCGGGTAGATTGACGTCGGAGGAACGCACCACTTCGGCTCCCGAACGGTAGACTGTCACTTGGTCGATGCCCATCTGTAGGTCTTTTTCAATGGCCCAGCTGCTGAATGGCAATGCTAACAAGGGTAGTAGCATTAACCCTAATTTCTTGCAATACTTCATATTCATATTCATATTTTCATAATAATTCTATAGAATTTATGGCTGTCATTCTGCGCCCGTTTTCATCTCCATTTTACCATAACATGGCAAAGTTAAAAAATTGCCTCATATTTTTTCAGATTTATTGCATAAAATATCATTTAAATTTATTAATTTGGAATTATTCCTTTTGAACGCTGGGTTCTATGGGGAGTTGTTTAATGTAGGTATAACAAAACAGAGATGATTATGAGTGATAGTAAGGCGTTGTATATAGGCCATGTCCTGTTGGATGGCGAGTATGTTAATGTGCGGATGGAGCATGGTGTTTTCACGGGCGTCGGCAAGGATGTCAAGCCGGAACCTGGGGATGAGATCTTCCATTCGGACCTGATGAAGAACATGGCGATCGTGCCTCCGTTTTACAATATGCACACACATGCGGCCATGACGCTCCTGCGCGGGTATGCCGACGACATGGAGCTCTTCACGTGGCTCAACGAGCATATTTGGCCGTTCGAGGCAAAGATGACGGCGGACGATATCCGCATCGGTAGCGAGTTGGCCGTGCTGGAGATGATCAAGTCGGGTACGGTCTTTTTCAATGATATGTATTGGAACACGGAGGAGACCTGGAAGGCTTTGGACCGCATGGGGATTCGTGGTTGCATGGGCGTCACGCTAATCGACAACATAGGCGAGGAGCGTATCGAGGCCTCCTTCGACGTGTTTGAGAAGTATGTGGGACGTTCTTCCCGCATCCTGATGTCGCTTGCGCCGCACGCTGTTTATACGGTCGGCGAGAAGCTTTGGCTCCGTGCGGTGGAGGCGGTACGCAAGCACCATGCCTTCTGCCATTTCCATCTCTCCGAGACGAAGAAGGAGGTGCACGACTGCGTGAAGGAGCATGGTCTGTCGCCTGTCCGTTGGTTGGATAAGTTGGGCGTCTTGGGACCCGACTGCATCGCCGCTCATGTCGTGCATGTGGATGCGGAGGAACTTGCCATCATGAAGGAGCGGGGCGTGACGATCGCCCATAACCCTATATCCAATATGAAACTCTCCTCCGGCTTCTTCCGGACGAAGATGGTGATCGATTCGGGCTGCCGGGTGACCATCGGTACGGATGGTTGCTCGTCGAACAACAACTTGGACATGCGTGAGGAGGTGAAGTGCGCCTCCATGATCGCGAAGTGCAACTACGGACCTGAGATTCTCCCTGTGGATATGGCGGTGGATTGGGCGACCAAGAACGGTGCGGAGGCCTTTGGCATCAATGGTGGAGAGATCAAGGTAGGGAAGGTGGCGGACGCTTTGCTGATCGACTTGGACAACGAACGTTTCGTGCCTTGCTACAACTTCAACTCCAACTTGGTGAACGCATCCAGCAACGAGGCCTTCAACACGCTCATCTGCGATGGTAAGATCGTCATGAAGGACCGCAAGGTGAAGGACGAGGAACGCATCATCGCCGAGGCGAGGGAGTGCTGCAAGAAGTGGATGAAATAGTCTGATATAGTTTGATGGGGAAAACCCTTCTCTGGCGGAGACGTTAGGGAAGGGTTAGCATCTCAATAGAAATTCTGAGACGAGCACGGTGAGGCAGCTGATGCATGCCACGGGGAACAACCCTGCTCCGAGTAGTGCCGCCGCTATGCTGGTCAGCAGTGCGGCCAATCCCGCCATGGGGCATTGTGTCGCTTCGGTGATGGCCGGGAAGGTCATGACCGAAAGGGTCACGTAGGGCACGTAGTAGAGGAATGATCTGACGAACTGGTTGGTGATAGGCTTCCGTATCAGCGTCAGCGGCAACACTCTGATGATGTAGGAGACCAGAGCGGCGACTAGGATATATATGATTGCGTTGTGTGTCATTCCTTTCCCTCCATTTGATTGATTTCACTCTCTTTCACCGGTTTCACGAGGGCCGCCACGGTTGATATGATGACGGTCAGGATGATGGTGCGTGTGCCTGCCGATAGCTCCTTGAGGTAGGGTGTTTGTGTTGCCAAATAGCTAAACAGGAAGCTTGCGAAGACCGCCACGGCGATGACTTTCTCCTTCTTGGCCGGTGGTATGATGATAGCGATGAACATGCCGTAGAGAGCCACCGAGAGTGCGCTGGTGATGTGCTCCGGCAGCAAGTTACCCAGCCAGATGCCAAGGAAATTGCCCAGTCCCCATAGCGGTATGGACATGGCCATGGCGCCGTAGAAATGTTCGGGGGATAGGTAGCCGGGACGTGCGATGGAGACGCCGAATATCTCGTCCGTGATGCCGAAGCCCACGAGTAGTCTGTGGAAGAATGGTGCGTTGGGGTCGAATCGTTGGCTGAGGGAGCAACTCATCAGCAGGTAGCGTGCGTTGGCGATGAAGGTGATGAGCGCCACTTCGGCGTATGTGGCCAGTTCCGTGATAGAGGTGTAAAGACCGTATTCGCCCGCCGAGGCGTGGTTGAGGACGCTGGCGAGATAGCCTTCCAAGGGTGTTAAGCCCGCTTTCCGTGCGATGAATCCTAGGGAGAATGCCACGGCGAAATAGCCCATTCCGATAGGAAATCCATCGCGTAGTCCATCCACAAAATTCCTTTTCTTTTCGTTCATTTCCAACTTTTTAGGCCTTTCCTTGAATTAGACCGCGAAGTTACAAAAGAAATTACATATTTCGTGGATGGGCTAGCGTGAAATTATGTTATTTATCTTACGATGATCTTAGTCGTTTGGGCTTCCTCTTCTTGGATGACCTTCACGTTGTAGAGGCCCGGTGCAAGGCGGGTGGAGATCTCGGATGAACCGTTTATCTCCTCGGATTGAACCAAGGATCCTGTCACGTTGTAAATCAATACGTTCGCTTTGTCCGGTACGGAGACGGTGAAACGACCTTTCTCCACGATGGTTGGATAGATGTTGGCGGAGGAGGCCAGGTTCGTGTTGACGGAATTGGCCTCGGAGGTTCTCCATGCCTTCGCATAGGTGAACCGTAAGCCACCTAAACCTGCGTGTCCGTATGGGAAGGATAAACGCATGATGTATGTTCCCTTCTTTTTGAAAAGAATACCGTAGTTCTTCTTTTCGTGGGTAGAAGAGCAGTTATCTCCCGTGTTGCACCAGACCTTGTCGTATTCATCTTCGGCCTCTTTCTCTAATTCTCCCAGGTATGGAATGAATCCGCCTTTGTTGTGACAAGCCAGACCCACTTCCTGTGTCTCGGTGGACTTGTCGATATCCACCATAAACGTCTCGTAATCTTCGAGAGGTAGGGACAGATCGAATCCGGCGGATTCGATCGTTTTCACTTTTTCCGGGTTCACAGCCATCTGCAAGCTGTAGTATCCTGGACTATTCACTTTGACGGTGTAGAGTAACCATTCTCCTGGTTCTATCCAATCGAGGCTATAAAGGCCTGTTGACCATGAGCCTTCAATCCTTGTGGTAAAGATATCCACACACTCGTCGGAGCGGAAGTCGCAGTACTCACGTCCGGCATAACATACTAGGGCTTCACGTTCCTCGCCTGTGCTTTGGTTGACTGCCATTACGGTTGCCTTCTCGTCGTAATTGGATGGGTTGGCCCCATCCTGTTGCTCGTCAGGGGTATTGTTGACATCATAGTAAGTGATGCCGGAGCCACTCGCTAATTCACCGTCTTGCTTGTTCGGATTTTCATCGTAGTAGCCCATGTTTAAGACTTCATTTTCCGATTCGTTGTCGAGTGTGAAGGTAACTAATGGCCCGCAGCAGTTTGGAGCGACCCATTCGATAGCCCTCTGTCCACTTGCCGACAGTGTTCCGCATTCGTCTGTGAAGACACCAGCACCGTTTCCTCCGCTACCGTAAGCGTTGTAGATCCAGCTGACGAGCTGACCGCATCCGTCCAGTCCGGCGCAGTGGGTGAGGAATGTGCTTCCGAAACTGAGGTTGATAGGATAGTCGTCATTTTCTTTTTTTTGGACTCTGCCGAGATTCCATTCGGAGACGAATACGGGGATCCTGTTGGTCGCAGGAAGGAACTCGGAGCTCTCTATCCCAACGTGGGCAGGCTCGTTCGCAAATAGGTGGAAGGCGTACATCACATGTGCCTTGTCAGTCTCAATTAGGTTGTTGGAAGATGCCACTTGGGTGTTGATGTATTGGTTCCAGTTCGGCACACCTGCGATGATGACAGGCTTGAGGGTGTCGATGTCGGTGATGAGGTCGATGATGGCCTCCTCATAGCTCTTGATGGTTGCCCAAGCCACTCCAGAAGGCTCGTTACACAGTTCGTAGATGATGTGCTTGTACTCCTTTTCGGCGACCTCCTGGGCCACCATGCGGAAGAAAGCGGAGGCCTCTTCGATGTAGTCGTTCGGGTTGCCGCTGCCGTTGACCTCTTCGAGGATGTGCCAGTCGATGATGCAGTACATGCCCGCCTCTCGGGTCAGGCTCATCCATTTCTTGACCTCTTCATTGCTGATGCCGTTTTCCGTGAGTACCTTGGAGATGCGCACGCAGTTCATTCCCCAGGCTCTCATTTGGTCGAGGTCCTCTTTGGACTTCAGGCAGTTGTCGTAATCGGGGCTGAAGGCGCTGAAACCCTTCAATTGGATTGGGTTGCCATTCTCGTCGGAGAGCTGGTTGCCCACCAGTTGCAGGCGGCCCCATTTCTTCACGTAGTATTGTTCAGAGCAGCAGGTTCCCCTAAATGACTTGTCGATATATTCTCCGGCCTCTGTCAAATCCCCGCCACATTCCTCTTTGAACATAGCGGCTCCGTTTCCTCCGCTACCGTAGGAGTTGTATATCCAGCTGACGATTTGGTTGCTGCCATCCGCCCCTAAGCAGTGGTTCATGAATTTAGCACCGCTTGGGGTGTTGATAGTATTGTTTGCCGCAGTGGCAAGTTCAGGTACTCTGCCGAGACTCCATTCGGTTGCGAATATGGGTAGATACCTCGTCGCTAGGAGGAATTCCGCGGATTCAAGACTGATGTGGTTATTCTCTCCAGCGTAGAAATGGAATGCGTACATAATGCCCGCCTTGTCCGTGGTGATCTTGTTATCGCTTGTAGCCACTTGAGAGTAGATGTTCTGGCACCAGTTCGGGGTACCTACGATGATGATTGGTTTTTTCGTGTCTATGCCAGTGATGGTGCCGATGATCGCTTCCGCATATTTTTTGATGGTTGTCCAGCTCACTTGGGAAGGCTCGTTGCATATCTCGTAGATGACGTGTTTGTATTGCTTGTCAGCCACTTCCTGCGCCACCATTTGGAAGAATTCAGTGGCTTCTTCGATGTAGTCGTTCGGGTCGCCGCTGCCGCCCTTTTTCTTGTTGAACTTATCCATGAAGTTCCAGTCGATGATGCAGTAAAGTCCCGCCTCGTAGGTCCATTCCATCCATTGCTTAACCTGCTCGTCGCTGATTATCTCCTCTCCGGAGATTTGGCGGGCGATACGTACGCAGTTCACGCCCATTTCCCGCAGATTGACGAGGTCCTCTTTGGACTTCAGGCAGTTGTCGTAATCGGGGCTGTAGGCGGTGAATCCTTTCAGTTGGATAGGATCCCCGTTCTCGTCGGAGAGTTGGTTGCCCACTAATTTCGGTCGACCAAATTGTTCGATGTAATTTACTTCATTGTCTGCTTGTACATGAAAACAAGCGCAAACCAAAGAGACTAAAATGAGTAATTTCTTTATATTCATAAGCATAATTTGTGTGGTTCCGTTGTTTGAAGTTTGTTCGGTAGACGGTTCATCAATCTATTTGGAACAAAAATCTAACAAATATAATGATTTCCCCTGATATTTAAAAGGGAAAAACTACGGATGTGCATAATTTCCATTAAGACAGTCGAGATGCGATTTGTATTTCTGCGTCTATGAAATAGTAGATCGTAAATAATTAAATCGTAACTAATTGTAAATGTATGATATAGCAAATAAAACCCCGTGTAGTGGATATCAATAAAAAAGGCTGCCCATCAGGACAGCCTTTTGATGAAATATGGAAGCTATGATTATTCAGCCTTTCCGTTAGATCCAAGCACGTTGATGATCTTGTGCATGTACATCTTCTTCATGTTGTCACGAGCAGGACCGAGGTACTTACGAGGGTCGAACTCACCTGGCTTCTCAGCGAAGGTTTGACGGATAGCAGCCGTCATAGCCAAACGAGAGTCAGAGTCGATGTTGATCTTGCAAACGGCTGACTTAGCAGCTTTACGCAATTGCTCCTCAGGAATACCTACAGCGTCTGGCAACTTACCACCGAACTTGTTGATCGTGTCAACCTCGTCTTGAGGTACAGAAGAAGAACCGTGGAGTACGATAGGGAATCCAGGGAGTTTCTTCTCGATCTCTGCCAATACGTCGAATGCCAACGGAGGAGGAACCAACTTGCCAGTCTTAGGGTCGCGGGTGCACTGCTCTGGTTTGAACTTGTAAGCACCGTGGGAAGTACCGATTGAGATAGCCAATGAATCAACACCAGTCTTAGAAGTGAAGTCGATCACCTCTTCTGGTTTGGTGTAGTGAGACTCCTCAGCTTGAACCTCGTCCTCAACACCTGCCAAGACACCCAACTCGCCCTCTACGGTAACATCGTGTTGGTGAGCGTACTCACATACCTTCTTCGTCAAGGCTACGTTCTCGTCGTAAGGAAGAGAAGAACCGTCGATCATGACTGAAGAGAAGCCCATGTCCACGCAGCTCTTGCAAAGCTCGAAAGAGTCACCGTGATCCAAGTGGAGGCAAATTTGAGGCTTAGCCCAACCCAACTCCTTAGCGTACTCTACAGCACCCTCTGCCATGTAACGGAGCAAAGTTTGGTTTGCGTAGTTACGTGCGCCTTTGGATACTTGGAGGATTACTGGAGACTTAGTCTCTGCTGCTGCCATGATGATGGCTTGCAATTGCTCCATGTTGTTGAAGTTGAATGCTGGAACTGCATAACCTCCCTTTACTGCTTTGGCAAACATATCCTTCGTGTTCACCAAGCCAAGATCTTTGTAATTAACCATTCTATTTATATTTAGAAAATTAAAAATTTTTCGCGAGCGCAAAGATAAAAAAAAGAATTAAGAATGAAGAATGAAGAGTTAAGAATTATTGCGGAGGGGGCGTGGTGGTGTCATTTGTTATCCTGAATGCGCCATTTATTTACTATTTGACAATTTAGCTATATACGATTTGGGGGGGCTGTTAAATCGTTTCGTGGGATTTTGTTTCCGTCTTTGTTTCTGCAATGCGTTATTGAGACGTAATGCATTGCGTCTCTACGGTGGTGCCCGATTGGCGAACGGCAGGATGTCATGGGTTGGGAACGGATCAAAAAAATGTAGAGACGCACGGCCTGTAGAGACGCACGGCCGTGCGTCTCTACAAATCGTGGATTGTCTCCCAAATAAAGATTAATACCTATTTGTTCCCCAATTTGTTACGGAGAATAAATCCGTAACAAACCGTTGGCCTATCCCTCTAGAAAGGGAAATCGTCCTTCGAATTTTCCACAGGTGGCGGAGGTGTCTCCACCGCATTGTTGGCGGCGGAAGGAGTGGTGGACAATGGTGCGACGCCGCCCTCTGGTTTTTTGCCTAACAATTGTATCTCGTCAGCGTATATCTCTGTGGTGTAACGGGTTACGCTTCCGTTCTTCTCGTCCACCCATGATCGAGTCCTGATTTTCCCTTCCACGTAGATGGATGTGCCTTTCCTGATATAATTCTCCGCCAGTTTGGCCAATCCTCTCCATGCGACGATGTTGTGCCACTCCGTCCTCTCCGGAATCGTTTGCCCGGAGGCGGTCGTGTAGCCTCTTTCTGTTGTGGCTAAGGTGAAATTGGCTACTGCCACGTCTTTGTCCACGTAGCGCACTTCAGGGTCTTTCCCTACATTTCCAATCAAAATTACTTTGTTAACAGACATAGATTTAAATTTTTAATTACTTCGTTAAAACTTTATGTTAATTCACTCGGGTGCAAATGTAGCCTTTTTTTTTCATAATAAAAAATAAATTGCATAAAAGTTACACAAAAATATAAATAAAGAGTTGTGGAAGGCGCTTTTTCTCCGCAAAGATTGGATTTGCTTTCAAGAAGAATTTTTTAACTCTTAATTTTTAACTCTTAACTCTTAATTTATATCTTTGCGGATAATAAGTTGATTTAACAAAATACATATTAATATGAAATTTACTATTTCAAGTTCACTCCTGTCTGCTCATCTTCAGACGATTAGCCGTGTCATCAACCCGAAAAGCCCATTGCCGATTCTTGACAAGTTCCTTTTCACGTTGGAAGGGAAAAGGCTTACGTTGACGGCGGCCGACATGGAGTCCATGATGCAGACGTTCATCGATTTGGAGGATGCGGAAGGCTCTGGTTCTGTCGCATTGGGTTCTAAACTTCTTCTCGATACGCTGAAGGAGTTTGGCGATATGCCTCTTTCGTTCAATGTGGAGGAGGGAACGCTCGCCACTACTTTCCGTTCGGAATCGGGTGTCTATAACCTGGTGGCGGAGGATGGCGCCGAGTACCCTAAGATGCGTACCCTATCGGATGATTCCAATTCGCTCACGATTTCCACCGATGTGCTGAATACGGGCTTGAACAGAACGGTGTTCGCCACTGCGGACGATGAGAACCGTCCGGCGATGAATGGTATCTTCTTTGACATCACGATGAACGATGTCACATTCGTGGGTTCGGATGCGCAGAAACTCTCCTGCTTGCGTACCATCTCGGCTCGCGGAGAAAAGGATTGCAGTTTCATCCTGCCGAAAAAACCAACCAACCTCTTGCGTGCCGTCCTCTCTAAAGTGTCTGGTAACTTGGAGATTAAGTTCGATAGCAAGAATGCTGTTTTCAGTTTTGACAACTATGTGATGGTTTGCCGTCTCCAAGAGGGCAAATATCCTAACTATAACTCTGTGATCCCACAGAATAACCCTTATAAGGTGACGGTGGACCGTGTTTCGTTGATGAACACCTTGCGTCGTATCTCCATCTTCTCTAACCAGGCGTTGAACCTTGTCAAGGTGGAGCTCTTCCCTAACAAGATGACGATCTCCGCACAGGATATCGACTTCTCTATCTCCGCGACGGAGGACCTTGTATGTAGCTATGACGGTGAGCCGATGCGCATTGGCTTTAAGTCTACCTTGCTGATCGAGATCCTTTCCAACCTCTCTTGCGGTGAGGTGGTCATCGAATTGGCTGATCCTTCCAAGGCGGGTCTGGTCGTGCCTTTGGAGCAGGAGGAGAACGAAGAGGTACGCATGCTCATCATGCCGTTGATGTTGAATGATTAATCGTGCGTGTGCACATTTGCTATAGGTGGAGATGCGCCCTTCTTGTGGCGCATCTCTCTTTTTCATTTTTTCATGAGTTTTTTGTATGGAACTGAATCTGAAGAGACCAATCGTTTTTTTTGACCTGGAGACTACGGGCCTGAATATCGCTAAGGATAGGATTATAGAAATCTCAGCTATCAAGATAATGCCTAATGGTGACCAGGAGGTCAAGACCCGTCGGCTGAAGCCTGTGGACGATGCCGGCAACCAAATTCCCTTGCCGAAGGAGGTGTCGGATCTGACCCATATTCAGGATGCCGACCTGGCCGATAAGCCTACTTTCAAGCAGATTGCAAAGTCCTTGTCGGAGTGGCTGAAGGGCTGCGATTTGGGTGGTTATAACTCTAACCGCTTCGATGTGCCGCTCTTGGCGGAGGAGTTTCTTCGCGCTGACGTGGACATTGACTTGCGTAAGAGCAAGTTCGTGGATGCGCAGGTCATCTTCAACAAGAAGGAGCAACGCACACTGACCGCCGCTTATCGCTTCTACTGCGACAAGGAATTGGAGGGTGCCCATGGCGCCGAGGCGGACATCACTGCCACATACGAGGTGCTCAAGGCGCAGCTCGACCGCTACCCGGACTTGCAGAACGACATAGACTTCCTGTCTGAATATTCCGCCCACAACAATAACGTCGATTTTGCCGGTCGTTTCATCTACAACGAGAAGATGGAGGAAATCGTCAACTTCGGTAAATACAAGGGTAGAAAGGTGGCGGAGGTCCTGCTGACAGACCCTGGGTATTACTCGTGGATGATGCAGGGGGATTTCACGCTGGATACGAAGCGTGTCCTGACCAACCTGAAGTTGAAATACGGAATCCGCTAACTGATGTCGAATCCCTATTTCCGGTTCAAACAATTCACGGTATTCCAAGACCGCTGTGCGATGAAGGTGGGCACCGATGGTGTGCTGCTGGGCGCATGGTGCGGATTGGAGGGCGCCGCCTCCGTGCTGGACATCGGCACGGGCACGGGCTTGATTGCCTTGATGGCGGCGCAACGCTCGTCCGCCGAGGTCGTGGGCGTTGAACTGGATACTGAAGCTGCCGCACAGGCGGTGGAGAACGTGGAGCGCTCTCCGTGGAAGGATAGGGTCTCCATCGTATGCTCCGCCATTCAGGCGTACGCCTCCTCTGCGGGCCGTCGGTTCGATCGTGTGGTGAGCAACCCGCCTTACTTTGTGGACTCGCAGAAATCGCCTGTGGCGGGACGTTCGATGGCCCGTCATGCGGATGTGTTGCCGTATGATGAATTGGTCTCCTCGGTGGTCTCGTTGATGACGCCGGAGGGACGTTTCTCGGTGATCATCCCCACGTTAGACTTCCCCCGCTTGGAGGGTTTGGCGCAGGCGAAGGGCCTCTACTGCGTGCGTCGCACGGATGTCTATTCGACCCCCTCTTCGCCCTCGAAGCGTGTCATGGCGGAGTTCTCGCTCACGGAGGGGAAGTGCGCCTGCGATGAACTGGTGATCGAGGATGGCGGTCTGCTACACTACTCCGAGGCCTACAAGGCGCTCACCTCTGATTTTTACTTGAATATGTGATATGGACTTCTCCCATGAACTGATAAGCTGGTACCAACGGAATGGTCGCGATTTGCCTTGGCGGCAGACACGTGACCCCTATGCTATTTGGGTCTCCGAGATCATACTGCAGCAGACCCGTGTGGTGCAGGGCATGGCCTATTACCTGCGGTTCATGGAGCGCTTCCCGGACGTGGTCTCCTTGGCTTCCGCCTCGGAGGATGAGGTGCTGAAGATGTGGCAAGGCTTGGGATATTACAGCCGAGCCCGTAATATGCGGGAGGCCGCCCGTCAGGTGGTGGAACGGTTCGGAGGAGTTTTCCCGAAAGAATACGAAGAGGTGCGTTCATTGAAGGGTGTCGGTGACTACACGGCCGCCGCCATCTGCTCGTTCGCCTATGATCTGCCTTACCCAGCGGTGGATGGCAACGCCTACCGCTTGTTGTCACGTTTCTTCCGTGTGGAGGAGCCCATCGACACGCCGCAAGGCAAGCGCCTCTTCACGCAGCTGTCGTTGGAGGTGATGGATAAGGGCCGTCCCGCATTGTACAACCAGGCGGTGATGGATCTTGGGGCGACGATCTGCTTGCCCGCCGCACCCAACTGTGAAGCCTGTCCGCTAAAGGAGGGTTGTGCCATGGCAGGCTTGATGGAGGTGGTCGAGTACCCGAAGAAGGCGAAGAGGATGGTGCAACGAGACCGTTACTTCGTCTATCTAGCGGTGGAGGATGGCACGAAGACCTACCTGCGTCGTAGGGAGGGAAAGGATATATGGAAAGGATTGTACGAATACCCTATGGTGGAACTCCCCGCACCTTTGTCCGAGAGTGCGGATAGTGATTGGATGAAGCCTTTGGAGCAGGATTTCTCGGAGCTGCATATCATCGGTGCGCCTGTGATGAAGAAGCACGTGTTGACCCACCAAAACATCCATGCCGCCTTCCTCCGTGCGAAGGGACATCTCTTGCGCAGGAAGGATTCTGCCTACATCGAGGTGGAAAAGAATCGGCTGGGAGAGTATGCGGTGTCCAGGCTGATGGAGAAGTTCCTTTTGTCGGAATAATGCTAGCGTAATAAAAGAGTACGAATATTATGACGAATAAAAATATTTTGGGGTGTTGTGGATCCATGAATCGCACAACACCCCATAGTTTTTGAGCAATAGGGCTCTTATCTCCTTATCAATGTGAAGTGACCTGTAAATTGTTTGCTGATCTCCTCAATCTCAATGATATACCAATAGTCTGTGGATGGAAGCGCTTTCCCTTGATACGTTCCGTCCCATCCATCCGATTTGGCGCCGAGGTACTGTGCCATCAATTTACCATAACGGTCGAATATGTTGACTACCGCATTCGGATAGGTCTCGGCCAAGTTTCCGATGATCCAACGATCATGGATTCCGTCTCCGTTAGGGGTGAAATAGGAAGGGATGAAAATTGCTGGCGGATCCAATGTGAATTGGAAGGTCGAGCCGCATCCGTTCTCGTCCACCACATGGATAACATGTGTCGCGAAGGTCAAATCCGTAATCATTGTATTGGTTGTCTTGTGGGTGACATCGTCATCGATCCAATAGGTGAATACACCTGAACCTCTGTTTGGCTCCATCACGATCTGACGGTCTCGGATGCCTGCGGAATCCATGCTTAGAATGATTGGATGGGTGGTCACCACAACCTTTATTTCGTCGGTAGCGGTACATACGCCACGTGTCACGTCGACTTTATAGGTGGAGGTTGCCTCCGGGCTCACGGTCGTGGTGGCGGTGGTAGCGATAGGTTCGTTTGCTAAAGACCATGCGTATGTGGTGGCCTCATACGACTCCGCCGATAGGGTGGTTTTATTTCCTTCGCAAATTGTTGTCACACCGGTCAGATCGCCCTTCAATGCCTCATCTACCTTGACACTCACCTGATAGGTCCGTTCGCAGCCTGAGTTGCTTGCGGTCACGGTGTACGTGTAGGTGGACTGGTGTCCGTCGCCTTCCCTGAAGGTTGGCTGAACCGTCACGCTTTCACTTGTGGTCGATGTCAGGATGGTAGGGTCTGCCTGCCACTCGAGGGTTGTGCCGTCCGGTTGGATGTCGGTGATGACCAATTCCGTCTCTTCTCCCTCGCAGATCGTAGGCTCGTCAGGCAAAGTGACGCTGATGGCCGCTGTCACCTTCAAATCGCCTATCTCCGTGGTGGAGACGCACCCTTTACGGTTCGCTTCTGCCGTGTAGGAACCGCTATTCTCTGCTACCGCTCCGTTGATCGTGTAGGTCGATGATGTTTCTCCGTCGATGGCTACATCGTCTTTCTTCCAGATGAGGGTGTAGTCAGGACCACTCGCAGGCGTGACGGTCAAGGAGGAGGTGAAATTATCTCCCTCGCACAATCCCAGCGAAGGTGTCGTGTTCGTCAAGGAGATTTGCGCATCGGTCAGTTTGAAGGTCACGCTGGTAGGACATCCGTTCGTGTAGGACAAGGTGTAAACACCTGCTTCCGATACGGTGAACGGACTGGAGGAAGAGGTGGCTCCCGAAGGAGTCGTCAGCACATAATCACCATCTCCGTCGTACGTTGGGATGACTGTCACATCACTACCACAATAGTAGTATTCCTCCGATGTCAGCGAATTGGTGTATGTCTTTATCGGTACCTCCGTGTTGGTAGGGTCTGCGATTGTCATCGTTCCGACGACAGGGCCCTGGCCTAATATCACCTCCAACGACAAAGTCTCGCTACAGGTTCCTGCCGTCACGGTCAGCGTGTATGGATAGTGGTCTCCGTAATTGCCACCAATGAATTTCTTGGTCTCGAATTCGGCCGCACTGCCGTTGTTTCCATCGGCTGACGACCATGCGTATGTGACGGTCGATGCGTTTGTCTGTGCCTCTGAGGTGAACTTCGCGGACATATCCGGGCAGGTGGTCACATTATCCGCCAAGACGGTTAGGGTGTCGACCGTGACATTGATTGCCTCGATCTTAGATTTACAGAGCTCTCCCGAATTCACGTTCGCGTTGTACGCATACTGGACACCATAGCTTCCCGACTCTGACACCAGAGAGTTTGCCAAAGGAGCGCTTCCGTTCGCATCGGCGAAATAGGTCTTGTCGTAAACCTTGCCCGGCACCTCGTTCGTCAGAGTGACGGCGGTCGCTAAGTTCACGTTCGCCTCACAGACCGCAGAAGGGGTGGTTATGGACAATACCGGCGTCGGGTAGACAATCACCTTGATCTCTTGCGCAGGGCTGACCGCTCCGGTGTTATCGTCCCTTTGGGCCACATAGTATGTCGTGGTCGTCACCTCTCCCGCAGGAGAAGTTGTGGCGTTCCCTTGCAATGGGTAGGTGTCCGCTTCCGTGCCTGGGTCGGTCGTCGAGCTTGGTTGGGTCGTTCCGTACCAGATCAGCGTGTAATCCGCCTCCGTCTTGTTGCCTTGAGGATTCCTCTTCGCCGTCAGGTCTGCCAATGCCTCACCTTCACAGTAAAGCACATCCTCCACGATCGGAGGGAATGCGTCGCTGATGGTCACCGTGATGGTTGAAGTCTCGCTCTTGCAGCCTGTCGCATCATCCACACGGTATACGCTATACTGGATCTTCTTCGTGCCACCATTCAGGCTGCTGACATCGAACTCCGGCTTAGGCGCCCCCTTCTGGAAGTTTGTCGTCCCTTCCAAAGCGTAGTAGTAGGTGTATCCTGTTTCCTCCATCCAGTTCTTCGTGGTGATGGCAGGGAATGTCTTGTTATCGCTTCCCACTTCCGCCGCGATGTATGAAACCGTGGCATTGCCAGGGACAGGGGTGAAGTTGACCTTCACGGTTATAGTGGTTTCCTCGCTTTCACACTCCGTTCCGCTCGACAGTTTGTAGTATTGCTTAGCCGAATAGGTGTATGTGGTTGTGGTGCTGACTGTCGTGCTTGGCGTGAAGGTGGTGCCTGTGGTTGAGCCGTCGGACCATACCTGTCTATCCGCCATTAGGAAATGGCCCTCATCCTTGGTCAAGTCGGTTGGCAAAGGAGAGGCGATGTCTCCCACGCAATAATCCGCGATAGGATCGATGCTAGGCGCCGGCACCTTGTAAACGGTCACCTTGATAGGCATGCGCGAGCTCTCGTTGCTGGCGGTGCTTGCGTCACGTTGCGACACGTAGTAGGTCGTCTCGCCTTCGGTGGCTGTCGAAACGGCAGGTGGTGTGGTGGAGCCTGTCCCTCCCGTCTGTGCGTCGTACCAGAGCAGTTCGTACGTTTTGTTAGGATCCATCTGATTGATCTTGGCGTTCTTCGTCAAGTCCGCCGGGGTGTCGTTCAGGCAGTAAACCGTATCCGACACGAGAGGAGCGGGTGCGCCCAGGATCATCACCGTCAGCTTCGTCAGGCCGCTTTGGCAAGTCGTGCCGTCCGGGTTGGTGGTTTGTTGGAATACCCAATAATAGTAAGTCTCATCTTCAGTGGAAGCCAGATTTTTTGCCGTAGGGGTAGGGGTAGTTGATGATGCCCCAGAGGTGGAGGCAGGCTCTGTCTCGTCATTGAATTGTCCCAGCCACATGATCGTGCCGTCAGCCGTTTTACCCGTCACGGCATCAGACTTTCGTGTCAGGATGTCCGTGATAGGTTCCGTCTTCAGGTATTGCACGGTGGTGGTGGTCAGCTTGGCGGGGCTCTCGTAGAAGTCAGCCGTTATGCTTCCCGCGGCGCTGGCGCAATAGCCCGTGGCCTCAGCCGTTACCGTAAGGGCACCAGCTTCCGCCGCCGTTGTGATGTCGTATGTCGTCACGGTTTGTCCGTTGCTCCATTTCACCGATGCCGATGCCGGGTCGGTCGTCACGCTCAAGGTTGTCTTGTCGCAGACAGGGGCTGCGGCAGGGGTAACCATCGCTGTAGGCTTGGCGTTGAAGGTGATGTGGGAAGTGTCCGAACATCCTCCCCCTGTCACTTTGTAGTAGTAGGTGTAAGGGGTGAGACTACCCGCCAAGGAGGAGAGGTCCGTCTGTGCCGCCGATTGCATATTTTTATCCGTGTACCAATCGATGGTTAGGCTTGCGTCCGCAGGCTTCGGCAATGAAGGGATTGCGGTCGCTTCCGGCGATTGCTTGGATGGATCGGTCACCGATGCGCAGAAATCAGCCACTGTTCCGTCCAGATCAACGGAAGGGATTCTGCTCACCGTGACGGTATATTCGTTCACATCCGAGCGGCACCCCGTTGTCTTATCCTTCACGACATAGTAGAAGGTCTTCGGGGAATCTCCTGCCAACACGGCGGACACTGCAGGTTCAGAGGTTTTTTGCAAGGTGTCGTTGGCGGTGTACCAAATGATGTCATGATTGGCTATAGCCTTCGTAGGCTCCGTGTTGAGCTCCCCTTCGCAGAATGGGTCAGGGTCGGTCAGTGTCTCGTCAGGCTTGGCGTTTGCGATGACATGGATGCTATCCCATGCCCAGCAATTCTGTCCGTCATCGCCAGGGAACTCTATGTCCTTCACCAACAGATAGTACCAATCCGCATCCTCCCACGTCACGTTGAGGGAAGAGGTCTCGTCACCTGCCGTATAGTTGGCGCCAGGAGTACCCGGAGCATTCTTGGAGCCTTTGTGCCATGAGGCTATATACTTGCGGGGCTCATTGTCCGGACCGACTGTGATACCCATAACGGTAGGGTCGGTTGGGGCGAACGCCTTGGTCGTCAGTTTAGCGGTCTCGCCCGGACAAAGGTTCACCTCCTTCTCACTCTTTGAATTGGTTGTGATCTTGGTGGCGGGATCAGCCGAGATGATTGCTGCCTCTTTCACCTTTTCGCAGGCGGCACAGTTAATTCCGGCCATTACTGGAATTGTGGAAATAGAGACCTTGCGGCAGTTAGAGAGCGCAGATTTCGTTTTCCATGATTTGTCGGCATTTAGGTCGGAATATTCACCTATAACGACGCGGAAATAGACGCGTTGTTCATCCTGTAGTTGAGAGAAAATGTCATCCCAATATGTCTCCACTGGCACATCAAATGTATTTGTCTTTACCACCTCTTCCTGATGAAGAGTGGTCCATTTGATTGGATTAGTTGTGCTTTCCGTGGAAGGGTCTTGGAGCGTATATTGGTAGATGTAGCCAATCTCCTTGTTCGGGTCAATCTGACCATTTTCGTATAAAAAGAATTTATCTACTGCCTCAGATGTTACGGAAGTAAGGGTTAATATATCTTCGGTACATAGGTTGAAAATATCCTTGCCTGTGTTTACTGAAGATTTTACATTCACGTCTGGTGGCGTACAAACTTGGAAAATGATATTGTCGATGGCATAGTCACGAGTGAGTCCATAAATTGGATTACCATCCATATCTATTCCATAATGCCGCACCTTCATCTTGACGGATATTTCATCGGCTCCTCCTACTTCATTTGCCATGATTTTGAATGGTTTGCCTGCATGTTTCCAACCATCTTCTCCGTTTTTGAAATATTTATATTCATGTTGTAGAACATTTCCGTTATATTCCAAAGTCACTTCAATAGATCCTGGATATTGGGAGATAGATGCGAAGTCCGCACCAAAGTTTATCTCCTTTCCTGTGCAGATATGGTCGATATCAATTTCGAAGAAATCGTCCTGCGTTCCTTCGTCCAAGAGGTCGAACTGAAGCATACCTCCTGTGTGAGTGCCTGAATTATCATAGGCTACGCCGTGTTCATAACCTCCATATTTGGAAATTGCATATACTCCATGATCGTATAGTTGTGGCGGATTACCGTTTGGGGTAGGAACAGAGCCAAGTGCCGGTACTGTCAGTTTGGCTCCTGTTGATTCGATATAGTATGCCTTTACATATGGGATTTTTTCAAATTCACCATTGGCATCTTTATGTGATTGTGCTTCATGTACCTGACCATTTGGAATGTTTTCAGTATGTGTTATTCCATATCTGTCCGTCCATACGTAGGTGTTGTCTGTTGGGAAATCTCCAAAATCATCATAATATAGGTTTGTCATTGCCATAGGTGCCCCTGTGGAGGGGTCCGTGCAGCATGTCCCAGAGTGGATAGTTATAGCATCCGATTTGGTAGCGGCGCAACCAGGGATTGTGACCTCACATGTTACGCTGTAGTCAGTCTCTGCTTCGTCTGGAACGAATTGGAAGTCGGCGCCAGTGGAGGTTTGCCCTGTTTTTGATTCCTTCCATGAATATGTTGTTCCATCGGGGAAGGTTTGTCCTGTGAATATTCGCAATGGTTGTTCAGGACATGGATTTCCCGTATATGCAATCAATGGCTTGATTTCCCCTGTCACCTTTATGTCGTCGATGCCAATAGGTATTTGGAAACAGTCATTTGCGCGGTAAAAATAGAATGTGATATTCCCTGATTCGGGGACAGTTGTCGTGTGGGTGATAGTTGCGGACTTCCCAAAATCAACAACTTTTGTCGTGGCTTTGGTTAAACTATTTTCTTTAAGTGCGTTGTTATATGATCTATCGAATGCCGCACCATCATTGTTCGACACAACTCCAATAGTTAAATTGTTACCATTTATTTTGTTGCTTCCGTAGGTATATTTTGTGATATAATTATTCATCGAGGTCACTTGTTGGACGTTTACAAGATGGTCGAAGTAGGTGGGATCCAACAAGTTATATACTGTAAAGGACAACTCGACCGAAGAACCTGGGTTTAATCCACTTACGCTATAAGAAACGAATGGGCAATGATGGGCAGACCCTAAGTTGACATACATATTGTTAGGCGTCTCGTTCGCCTTGCAAAATGAATGAATGAGTTTTGGCTGTGCCGTGACGATAGAGTACCCATATTGCGCTTTACTTCCATCTGCCTGAAGATCGTTCCGAAGGAAAATGGCATTTGCTTTTGTCATATCATTGCTGCTCTCGCTAGAGAAGGCGCCGCCTAATCCTTCTTTTTTCACATATTCCGGGCCAACAAACATGTCCGTTTTGCACAGTTTATCCCAGTCGAGATCTTCGTCATACCACCCAGTATCATCCGATTTCATTATCGGACAGCAGAGCTCTTTGCCCGTATCAAAATTTGTGCCAGACACCACGCATTGGGCGTTTTGGGCGTTCAAAGCGGTCGTGCCATTCGCGAACAGCAGAACCATTCCGATCAGTAACCGTCTCATTATATGTTTTGTGTTATACCCCATTATTTATTCTTTAATTAATTAATATGTTTTTCATTCTGTTTCAAATCCATAGTAATTTCAAATCTCCCATAGAAAACCTTTCCGCTTCGATGCGAGTTGCCATACTATTCGTCTAAATGATTTTGCAAAACTATCTTAATTTTTCATTTGTCCCAATATCTTTGGGCAAAAAAAGCACTCGTGAGAATTAAGAGTTAAGAAACGTTAGTTCGACGTAGTCAATTAAGAGTTAGGAGTTAGGGGTTCCGCTACCCCCCGATATTTTTTTATTAGAAAAAAACCTCTTATTTTTGCGGACGGATGGCTTCGATGCGTTTTGTGCGCCGTCGCCAGATTTTGAGTTTTCTAATTTTGTTGATTCAGCTATGTATTATTGTAAAGTATAAATGTTATGAAAGCAAAACTGATTGTTAAGATGGCAGTACTTACGGCATCGTTCTTCTTTGCCGGTGCGTCGGTGTATGCTGGCGGGTACGACATGAATGAAAAAGGAACGGGGCATCGGGTCTCTTCCGCGCCCAATGTGAGGTACAATTATCCGGTGGGCTCTCCGGTCTATTACAACGGTAAATTATCCGTGCAGGGCACCCAGATGGTGAACGAGTGCGGAAAACCCGTACAGTTGAAGGGAATGAGTTCCCACGGCTTGGCCTGGTTTCCTCAATGCTACACGGAGGAGTCATTGTCCGTATTGGTGAACGATTGGCACATAGACATATTCCGTTTGGCTATCTACACGCATGAAAAAGGAGGATATTGCAAAACGGATGGTACACAGTGGAAGAGCAAGGAGGACTACAACGCATACATCGATGAGTTGGTGGCTATCTGCGGAAAGTTGGGCATATACTGCATTATCGACTGGCATATCCTGCAGGAAGGAAGCGGAAACCCGAAAAACACGTTGGATGACGCGATACCTTTCTGGGAATATATGTCCGCGAAGCACAAGGACGACAAGCACGTTTTGTATGAGATATGCAATGAACCGAACGGATTCATGGTGAGATGGTCCGATGTGAAGGAGTATGCGGATAAGGTGATCCCTGTGATTCGCGCGAATGACCCGGACAAGATCATCATTTGTGGCACCCCGATGTGGAGCCAGGATGTGGACTTGGCGTCTCAGAATCCGTTGTCGTATAACAATGTGATGTACACGCTTCATTTCTACTCTGGCGATCACTTCCAAAGTTTGCGTGATAAGGCGCAAACGGCGCTCAACAATGGTGCGGCGATCTTTGTGACGGAGTTCGGCACGACGAAGGCTTCCGGTGACGGTGGTGTCTTCCTTGATGAGTGTAACAGGTGGATGGAGTGGATGAACGAACGCAAAATTAGTTGGGTGAACTGGAGCTTCTCCGATAAGGCGGAATCTTCCGCCGCCTTGCAGCCAGGCGCTTCCAGGAGCAAAAACTGGAACATGGTTTCCGAGTCCGGGCAATACATCAAACAGATGTTGAGCCAACCGAAGAACTTCGAACCGTGTGAAGACATCAATGGAGTGGAGGATAATCTTCTCGACAAACAGCCTATCACCCTCTATCCGAACCCTGCGAAGGACGTGTTCTCCGTCTCTGTGCCTGAGGGGATGAGATTAGTGAAGGTGCAGCTCTTCGACCTGACAGGCCGCTTCCTGTTCGAGAGCGAGAAGGAAGAGATAAACATCTCCGCGCTGGGGCGTGGCGTCTATGGCGTGAAGGTGGTCTTCACGGAGGGCGTTGCTGTGAGTGAACTTGTGAAAGAGTAACAAAATATCGTGAATTGAGGCGGAGCTATTCTGTAATGGATTAGCCCCGCCTTTTTGTTTTGGCTAAATCCCACAATATTTTTTTATTAAGGAAAAACCTTTTATTTTTGCGGGCAAATGGCTTCGATGCGTTATGTGCGCCGTCGCCGAGTTTGAGTTTTCTAATTTTTTTATTGATTCACCGATGTATTATTGTAAAGTATAAATGTTATTAATGTTATGAATGCAAGAATGATTTTTAAAATGGTTGTGCTTACGGCATCGTTCCTTTTTGCCGGGGCGTCGGCGTATTCCGGCGGGTACGACCTAAATGAAGAAGAGATGGAGCAACGAGTATCTCCCGCGCCCAATGCGGGGTACACCTATCCGGAGGGTTCTCCGGTCTACCACAACGGTAAATTATCCGTTCAAGGCACCCAGATGGTGAGTGAGTGTGGAAAGCCTGTCCAGCTGAGGGGTATGAGCTCCCACGGATTGGCTTGGTTCCCTAAATGTTATACGGAGGCGTCGTTGACCGCCTTGGTGAAGGATTGGAACATAGACATTTTCCGTCTCGCCATCTACACGCACGAGTGGGGCGGTTATACCACAAATCAATGGAAGAGCAAGGATGATTACAACGCATACATCGACAACATGGTTGATATCTGCGCCAAATTGGGCATCTACTGTATCATCGACTGGCATGTGCTGAATGATGGCAGTGGCGACCCGAATTACACGCTGGATGACGCCATCCCTTTCTGGGATTATATGTCCGCGAAGCACAAGGACGACAAGCACGTCTTGTATGAGATATGCAACGAGCCGAACGGGTTCGATGTGAAATGGGCCGATGTCAAGGAATATGCGGAGGCGGTCATCCCTGTGATCCGTAAAAATGACCCCGACAAGATCATTATTTGCGGTACCCCTACTTGGAGCCAGGATGTGGACCTCGCGGCGCAGGATCCCCTTTCTTATGACAATGTGATGTACACGCTCCACTTCTATTCTGGCACGCACACGCAATACTTGAGAGATAAGGCGCAGGTGGCGATTAACAAGGGATTGGCCCTTTTCGTGACGGAGTTCGGCACGACCCAGGCGAGCGGAGACGGCGGTGTCTACTTCGACGAGTGCAACACGTGGATGGACTGGATGGATGCCCGTAAGATCAGTTGGGTGAATTGGAGTTTCGCGGACAAGCCGGAGTCTTCCGCCGCATTGAAGCCGGGCGCCTCCAACAGCGGCGACTGGAACATGGTATCCGAGTCCGGGCAATACATCAAACGGAAACTTTCACAACCGAAAAGTTACGAGTCGTGTGGGGGCGATTCAATCCCTACCCAAGAGTACGTGGAGATTGTTCCGGCAATGAATAAAGTCAGTTATCCGAAAGGATCTCCTATTTACCACAATGGACAACTCCATGTGCAGAACGGACGGTTGACCAACGAGTGTGACTTCGATGTGCAGTTGAGGGGTGTTAGCTCGGATAACATGTCCATTTACACAAGGTGCTATTCGACGAGCTCCCTTACCGCTTTAGCCAATGATTGGAACGCCAGTCTGTTCCGCATCTCCGTCAACACGAACGGGAAGGGCGGTTATTGTGTGAACGGTTCGGACCAATGGCTCTCCATGTACGATTACAACGACAAGGTGGACGAGCTGGTCCGCTTATGCGGGATGAGAGGTCTCTATTGTGTGGTTGATTGGCACCTCAACGAAGGAGGTGACCCGAACGCCCATTTGAAGGAGGCCACTGTCTTCTGGCGTCACATGGCGCAGCGGTACACGAAGTTCACGCACGTGATCTTTGAGATATGCGACAATGCCAGTGGTGTGGAGTGGAGCGCGATAAAGAGCTATGCGGACTCCATGATCGCCCTGATCCGTCAGTTCGACAAGAATAAGGTGATTATCTGCGGGACACCATCGAACGACCGCGAATGGTCGTCTGTCATTTCAAACCCATTGTCTGACAGCAACGTCATGTATGCGCTTCATTTCACTGTGGGCACGGACGGACAGTCCCTGCGGGACAAGGCAGATGCAGCCATCTCCAGGGGCTTGCCTTTGTTCGTCTCCGAGTTCTCCCTTTCACCGTCGAATGGTGGTTCTGTCAACACGACAGAGGCGGAGCAGTGGATTACATGGATGAAGAACCAGGGTCTCAGTTGGGCGAATGCCCATTATGCCGATGGCAATGACTTGAACTCCATGTTGCTTTCCGGCGCATGCGGCACCAAGGATTGGAACTCGGTATCCGTTGCGGGAGAGTATATCAAATCCAAGTTGTCGGAGCCGCACAACTTCCATGGTTGCCACGACGGCGTGGAAGATATCCTCCTCGACAAACAGCTTATCACCCTCTATCCGAACCCGGCGAGGGATGCATTCTCTGTTTCTGTTCCAGAGGGGATGGAACTGATGAAGGTACAGTTGTTCGACCTGACGGGACGCTTCCTGCTTGAGTCTGAGTCGGATGAGGTGAATATATCCAGGTTGGCGAGGGGCGTCTATTGCGTGAAGGTATTCTTCCGAGACGGTGTCGCCGTGAATGAAATCGTGAAGGAATAGTGATATATAGTCGAGAGCGGGTCTATTCAATGGTGGATAGGCCCGCCTTTTTGTTTCAGAAACCTCATCTTATCCATAATCATTTTTGTTTATTTGAAAAAAAAATTATTTTTGTGCGAAATTTCATTTTGACATCTATGAAGTGTAGAATTTTTAAACAACTATTGTGCGTTTCAGTGTTGGTGATATGTTGCGCCACCACCGCCGATTGTAAGAAAAAGGAGGTTCCATTCTCCTACGAGGAGAGTAGTAATTCAAATACGATGGAGCCAGCCAATGGCATCATCATGAATCCGCTCATCGCTGATTTGGAGATGATAGGGAATGAGAAGGTGACGTACAAAGAGACTTTCAGTGTCAACATGGAAGGGGATGCGAAGGAAAAGATCCAGAGATACAAGGATATAGCGTTAGCCCATGCGGAAAAAGAATACAAAGCCGACGTCATGATAGGTGTACGTTATGAAGTGCACGCCTCCGAGACGGAGATCGAAGTGATTGTGACCGGTTACCCCGCCTACTACAAGAATTTCCGCAACGCCACGAAGAAAGACCGTTGGATGCTGAAGCTCTACAGGGGTCAGGGGATAGAGCCTTGATTGGGTAGTTCCAAGAAATCCATGGAAGCACAATTAGCCTAATTAAAATAAAAAATAGATGAAGAAACAAATTATTTCGTTGTTGGCGCTCATGGTGTCATTTGCGCCGACCACATTTGCGGAGGATGTAGTGGACGAACAGTTGACGGTGTTGGAAGACGCCGTGGAGTCTGTGAAAGATTCCTCGTTGCAGGCGGTGAAGGATTCCGCGAAACAAGTTGTAAAGGTTGCGGAGGATTCCCTTGCCACTTCACTTGAAGAGGTGGTGGATTCTGTTGCCGCGGATACGTCGGAGCCGTATGTTCCGTATAGCGAAGGATTGCTTCTCCGTCCAGAAGTCGGAGGAGGCAAGTTGCTGTTTAGCGACCGTGTGGACACGAAGCCGAATTTCGACATCACGGCGGGTGTGAACCTGGCATATCAGTTGAACGCCAATCTATCCATCGGATGGGGTGTCTCCTTCTACATGAGCAGCATGAAAATGGAGGATTTCGACGAGATAATGGATTGGAACCCTACGTTGCGCGATGAGTATGAGGACAAAGTCTACAGGCTTCCGATCTATATCATGGGACGTTGGAAATTCACGCCTCGCAAGGTCACTCCATTCGTGGACGCAAGGTTAGGTTATGCGGTAGGACTTAACAAATATAGTTTTAAGCCAGAGGCGACTAACCCAGGCATCAGCACGGATAACAGCGGACTCTTCCTCGAGTTGGGCTTGGGTATCCATTATAAGTGTTTCTCCGTGGCTGTCGTACTTGATCGTTTGGGATGCAAGGATGAGGACCCGGACTTCCGCGAGCTGAATGGTTGGCCAGGTATCAAGACCAGCTACCACGACACATACGTAGGTCTGAAATTCGGCTTTGACATCACGTTCGGCAACGGGGAAGAGGAGCCTGAAGAGGCGGAAGAAGGAAGCGAATCCACGTCCAAGCAGTAAGTTATATGAGATCCGGAGGAGGGATTCTTCCCTTCTGTTTCCGGTTCATGGCTGGTAATGAAATATAGGGAGGGGACTGAGCAGTCCCCTCTTTATGTACGTCACGCTTTTAATGAAGGTACCGTGATTTTAGGCAAAACCTTTGTTAAAAAGTGTTGTGTAAATCAAATATTGTAGTATATTTGTACGATGTATGTGGATACATTTTTTTGAGAAAACAAAAATTTAAAAAAAGAAGAGAATATGAATTTTGGACATTTTGACGATGCGAACCGTGAGTTTGTCATCACCAATCCTGCGACACCGTTCCCATGGATTAATTATCTTGGAAACGAGGATTTTTTCGGTTTGATTTCAAACACAGCGGGTGGTTATAGTTTCTACAAGGACGCGAAGTTCCGCCGTATTACACGTTACCGTTACAACGGTGTGCCTATGGACAATGGCGGACGTTATTTCTATATCAACGATAATGGAACCGTATGGAATCCGGGATGGAAACCATGCAAGACTCCGCTCGACGCATACGAGTGCCGTCACGGTATGAACTATACGCGCATCACGGGTGCGAAAAACGGTATAGAGGCATCCGTGCTTTTCTTCGTTCCATTGAAGACTTGGGCGGAGGTTCAAAAAGTCACTTTGAGGAACACGACAACATACGCTAAGAAGATCAAGCTCTTCTCTTTCGCTGAGTGGTGTCTTTGGAACGCCGCCACCGATATGGAGAACTTCCAACGTAACTGGTCTACCGGTGAGGTGGAGATCGACGGTAGCGTAATCTACCATAAGACAGAATACAAGGAGCGTCGTAACCACTATGCGTATTACGCGTTGACCAACTCTAAGATAGATGGTTATGACACGGACCGTGAGTCATTCATCGGCCTTTACAACGAATTCGCTGACCCTCAGTGTGTAATGGCTGGTAAACCAGCTAATTCACTCGCACACGGATGGTCACCTATCGCTTCCCACTATGTTGAGGTTGAGTTGCAACCAGGAGAGAGCAAGGATTTCATCTTCGTCTTGGGTTATGTCGAGAACGAGCAGGATGAGAAGTTCTCCAAGGAGGATATCACCCGCAAGAAAAACGGAACATTGATTTCTTCCCAAGATTCCGATGTTACACTTGTCAACAAGAAGAAAGCCCTTGAGACAATCAAGCGCTTCTCTACGGTTAAGGCGGTGGACGAGGCATTCGCTGAGTTGGCTGCTATGTGGGACAAGCTTTTGGAGGTTTACGTTGTCAAGTCAGACGACGAGAAATTGAACCGTATGGTGAACATCTGGAGCCAATACCAGTGTATGATCACCTTCAACTTCTCCCGTTCAGCATCCTTCTTCGAGAGCGGTATCGGACGTGGTATGGGATTCCGCGATTCCAACCAAGACTTGGTCGGCTTCGTTCATCAAGTTCCTTCCCGCGCGCGTCAACGTATCATAGACATCGCGTCTACCCAATTCCCGGACGGTGGTTGCTACCACCAGTACCAACCATTGACGAAGCGTGGTAACAATGACATCGGTGGTGGATTCAACGATGACCCATGCTGGTTGATCTTCGGTACGGCTGCCTACGTGAAAGAGACGGGCGACTTCTCCATCTTGGACGAGCCTGTTCCATTCGATAACAAGCCAGGTACGGAAGTGTCTCTCTTCGAGCACCTTAAGATATCTTTCAACCACGTGGTCAACAACCTCGGTCCTCACATGTTGCCATTGATTGGCCGTGCTGACTGGAACGACTGCTTGAACTTGAACTGCTTCTCTTGGGATCCGAACGAGTCGTTCCAAACGACGGAGAACAATTCGGTAGGCAGCAAGGCTGAGTCTTTGATGATCGCCGGTTTGTTCGTTGTGACAGGTAAAGATTATGTGGAACTCTGTAAGCAATTGGGTAAGGCTGACGAGGCTGCCCGCGCCCAGAAGTGCATCGACTCCATGGTTGAGGCTGTGAAGAAGCATGGTTGGGACGGCGACTGGTACCTCCGCGCATACGACTTCTACGGAAACAAGATCGGTTCCAAGGAGTGTGAGGAGGGTAAGATCTTCATCGAGAGCCAGGGATTCTGTACGATGGCTGGTATCGGTCTCGAAGAGGGTATGGTCGACAAGGCCATCGACTCTTGTAAGAAATACCTCGACTGCGAGCACGGTATGGTTCTTAACAACCCTGCCTATACAACCTATCATGTCGAGATGGGTGAGATCAGTTCATACCCTGCAGGATACAAGGAGAATGCGGGTATCTTCTGCCACAACAACCCATGGGTGATCATCGGTGAGACGGTTGCCGGACGTGGTAACGACGCTTGGGAGCTCTTCCGCAAGATCGCTCCTATGTACTTGAAGGATCAAGCGCTTCATAAGGTGGAGCCTTACGTGAACTGCCAGATGGTAGCCGGTAAGGACGCCGCTAAGCCAGGTGAGGGTAAGAACTCATGGTTGACGGGTACGGCCGCATGGATGTGGTTGACGGTAAGTCAATACCTCCTCGGTATCAAGCCTGCCTATACAGGTTTGGAGGTTAATCCTTGTTTGCCTGCGGACATCAAAGGCTACTCTATTAACCGTATCTTCCGTGACGCTGAATATAGCATCAAGGTTACCAACCCAAGTGGTGTCCAGAAGGGCGTCAAGAAGTTGATCGTCAATGGTAAGGAGATCACCGGCAACATCGTTCCTATGCAACCTAAGGGAAGTAAGAACGTTGTTGAGGTTATTATGGGATAACACAAGTGTCAGCAAGGAGGCTACCCCTTCCGGGTGGCTTCCCTGCTTTTCTATTTAACATAAATTTTTCGATAAATGAAGAGATTGTTTTTTGGCGCACTGATGGCTCTTGTCGTACTTGTGTCGTGTGGCGGCGGAGGTAATAACGCCAAACAGAAGAAATCCGTTTCGCCATATCCGGAGAATTCCCCAGTGGCCAAGTACGGTAGACTGCAAGTCAAAGATTTACAGCTTTGCGACAAAGATGGTAACCCTGTCCAATTGGCGGGTATGAGCACAATGGGCTGGCAGTGGTGCGGCGATTGCTACACCAAGGAATCCATCAAGACCATGGTAGAGGAGTGGGGCATCAATGTGCTCCGTCTCGCGATGTATGTCGAGGAGGGTGGTTACAACACGAACCCTATCGGTTTCAAGCAGAGAATGTGTGAGATGATTGATATCTGCGGCGAGTTGGGAATCTATTGTATTGTTGATTGGCATATCTTGACCCCAGGTAATCCGTTGGACTCCAAGTATGGTGGCGCCAAAGAATTTTTCAGTTTCATATCGAAAAAATATGCAAACAAGGAGCATCTGCTCTACGAGATCTGCAACGAGCCTAACAATTGCCTGGAGAAGGGCGACCCGATTCATCCTTGGGTTTGCACCAAGGAGACCAATGTCACATGGGACATGATCGCCGACTATGCCGACGAGATTATCCCTGCCATCCAGGGAAATTACGATTCGCTGAAGGTCTCCCATCCAATCGTCATCGTGGGCACTCCGCAGTGGGACCAATTGGTGGACGCTTGTCTGAAGGAGGGTATGTATCAAGGAAACGGCAAGGACCTCTGCGACTCGTTGCCTGCCCGCGACGCCCGTCTGAAGCATGACAACGTCATGTATGCCTTCCACTTCTATGCGAAGGAGCACAACGAGGGTTTCGAGAAGGATGGAAAGCCAGACTACTATAACATGTACGCCTACATGTACGACGTGTTGGGCAAACTGCCTGTTTTCTGCTCTGAGTTCGGTCTCTGCGAGGCGAACGGTAACGGCGAGTTGGATCCTGACCGCACCGACAAATGGTTGTTGCTGTTGAGCGGAAACAACGCCGGAAAACAAGTGGTAAGTTTCTGTAACTGGAGTTTTTCTGACAACGAACGTTCTTCGTCTGCCCTCAATCCGGGTGCTTGCGCCAGGGAGGCATGGAACGATGTCACCCCATCGGGCGACTACATCAAGCGAATTCTCTCTGTCGTAAACAAGGGCGGAGTTGATTCCACTGTTTTGAAGCAGTCTAATTTGTATACGAAGTAACATGGAACGCACCCTCTTTGCGGGGGGTGCTTCCTTTTTTTTAACTTTAAAGGTTTTGCGAGAGGTATGAGAATCGGAATGGTAAAAGGCCTATTTGCATTGGCTTTGGGCGCATTGACGTTTACGCAGTGCGATTCCCCGAAAGAGAAATCTATTAAGTTGGTTCAAGAGAACGTGGGTTATAAGTTTGCCGCGATTGATACCTCTTGGAAAAATCTTTCCGTCCGCGAGAAGATCGGACAGACCATGATGGTGGTCTCTCAATACTATGATCAGAAAAAGATCGGTGGCGGGGACATGAAGGCCTTCATGGAGAAATACCCGATTGGTGGTTTCTTCATCGCCCGTTGGTATTTCGATAATTACCAGAAACAATACAACACCTCTTCGGAGAACCTGATCGCAAGCGCGATGAAGGATTACGCCGCGGCGGCCAAGTATCCGTTGTTCTTCAGCGAGGACTTCGAACGTGGCTTGGGCGAGACCTATCCGAAGTACACGCACATGCCTGCCGAGATGTCGCTCGGTGCGGCGAATAACCCTACTTTAGCCTATGACTTCGGCAAGGCGATCGCCTCCGAGGCGAAGGAGATGGGCTTCAACTGGTTGCTGCACCCTGTGTGCGACCTGAACATGAACCCATTGCAGGAGTTGGTCATCGAACGTTCCGTCTCCGACGACGTGGAGAAGGCGATCCCTATCCTCAAGAAACAGATGGAGGGAATCCACGAGCAGAACGTCATCTCCACCGTGAAGCACTTCCCGGGCGATGGTGTCACCATGCGCAACCAGCATATCGTGACGACCGCCAACACTCTCTCTGAGGAGGAGTGGAAAGCGACCTTCGGCAAACTCTTCGGCGAGATGATCGACGACGGGGCGGCCTCCATCATGGTGGGCCATATCCAACTGCCATTCTACCAGAAAGAGAAGATCAACGGTCAATTGCCACCGGCAACCCTCTCCAAGGAGCTGATGGTAGACCTGTTGAAGAACAAGATGAAATACAATGGTGTAGTGATTACGGACGCCCTCAACATGGGCGGTTGCGCAGGTTACTACAAAAACGAATTGGAGGTCTCCGTGCAGTGCTTCGCTGCGGGTGCGGATATCGTCCTCTGGCCTTCCTTGGCGTACATGGACACGGTTGAGGCCAGAATCAATAGGGGAGAGATCCCGATGTCCCGTCTGGACGACGCTGTCAGCCGCGTGTGGGCGTTGCGTGAGCGTTTCGGCTTGCTGGAGAAGGGTTCTCCGGATTCCCTCTGCACTCCGATGAACGAGGAGACGAAGGCCTTCGTGAAGGAGACGGGCACCAAGTTGGCGGAGTCCGCCATCACATTGGAGGAGGATTGCAACAGCGACATTCCTCTGAAGCCGGACATGACCAAGAAACTGCTGATCGTCCCTGTAGGCTACTGCCTGGACGAGGGTAAGTTCAGCGTCACAAAACAGGAGTTCGAGAAGCGTGGCTTCGATGTGACGGTGATGGTTAACCCACATTTCTACGATTGGGGCTACCGCATCGATTCGTTGGATTACTACGACAAGATCATCGTCTGCTTCGAGAACCGTTACTTCGCGCCATTGGGCACACCGTTCTTCAAGGACAAGGAGTCGTTCGGCGTATGGACGGTCAATATGACGGATCCGAAGAAGCGCATCGCCATCTCTTACAGCAATCCGTTCCTGAACGATTGCTACGAGGGAGTCGCACCGGTGAAGGTCAATGCCTACAGCATCGATCCTTTCACGCAGACGGCTGTGGTTAGGGCCCTGTGCGGCGAGATACCATTCACGGCACATTCACCGGTGAAGTTGAACCCTGATGCCCTTAAATAATTGAAAATCAATAAAAATTTTAATACAATGGAGAACAATCAAAAATTATCTATTCTAGAAAAACTCTCCTATGGTGCGGGAGATTTGGCATGTAACCTCTTCTGGGGTTTGATATGCATGGCCACAGCGTTCTATACAGACTATTTCGGCATCGCCCCTGCGGTGGTCGGTACCATGGTCTTAGTCGTTTCATGTATTGACATTGCGTTCGATGTGATCATCGGTGCGATCGCAGACCGTCATAACACCCGTTGGGGACGTTTCCGTCCTTGGATCCTCTTCGGTGTGGTTCCGTTCTGTGTCATCGGTTTCTTCACTTTCTACACGCCTGAGTTCAATGAGACAGGTAAGGTCATCTATGCGTATGCGACCTTCTTGCTCTGCCGTTTGATGTACTCCGTAGTCAATGTGCCTTACGGTGCGTTGATGGGTGTCATCTCTCCGGACCCGGACGAGAGAACCTCCGTTTCCGCATTCCGTAACATCGGTGCGCAGATCGGTTGCTTGTGCAGCTACGGTATGGTCTTCACGTTGGTTCGTTTCATCCAAGACCATTTGAACTGTAGCGGACAGGCGGCGTTCTCTTGGACAGCCTTCATCTATGCTATCGCGGCGTTCGTCATGTTGATGTGCACCTTCTTCTTCACCAGGGAGCGTGTTGAGCCGGTGAAGCAAGAGACCAGCAAGCTTTCAGACGATGTGAAGGACTTGTGCAAGAACAAGCCATGGATCATGTTGTCCATCGCGGGTATCGCCATGTTGTTCTTCGTGTTCGTGCACAATGGTTTGATCCCTTACTATGCTAAGTATTGCTTGGCCGACTATAACATTGTGGACGGACAAGAAGTGTTCACCGTTTCAGGAACGCTTTTCGGCTTTGAGTTGACATGGGAGTTGGTTTCCACGTTGCTATTGGCTTCCGGCTCTGTCTTCACGATCATTGGTACGATGTTGATCCAGACCGTTGTGAAGAAGTTCGGTAAGAAACCTACATGGATCGCATGCTTCACGTTGGCATCCCTTCTTTCCCTCTCCTTCCTTGTTTTGGACAGAAGCAATATCGGTACGATCATCATCCTGAACATCATCTTCACATTGGCGATCGGTCCTTCCGGCTACATCATGTGGAGTATGTATGCTGACGTGGCAGACAATGCTGAGGTGGAGACGGGACGTCGCGCAACCGGTTTGATCTACTCTTCCGCCACGATGGCGCAGAAGTTGGGACAAGCGTTGGCGAACTCAATTCCAGCATACGCCTTGGCAGCCATCGGTTTCGTGGCAAACACCCAGTTGAGCCCTGAGACCATAGAATCCCTGAAGTCCTATTTCTCACTGTTGCCGTTGGTAGGTTCCGTAATCGGTATCTTGGCATTGGTATTCTATAAGATCGACGAGGAGACCATTCGTCGCAACTCAGCGATCCTTGAGGCGAAGAGAGCCGAGGAGAAGGGAAAGCAGGAGTCTGTAGGACAAGAAGTTGAGCAGATCTAAGATAGGGGACTGATAACCCTGTGAAAATATAGGCGAGTGGAGTCGGTGCGGTTGCATCGGCTCCATTTTTGTTTTAGTCATCCAATGGAGTCTTTCCTTTTGGGACGGGCCTTTCCCCGTGAGGGGTTTGCCGTTTGTCAAACTCCGCCCCGATCGTTGATATTACAACATGTCCTCGCTTGCTCCTTCCACATTTTTAACACTTTTCATTTCCGCATTCAAATTCTTTTACTAAATTTGTGCGCTGAGTTTAGACGCAGATTATTTTATGTTTAATTAATTGTATAAGAAAAATGAAGAAAGTTTTATTCCTTTTAATGGCCGCCTTTGCGTGGATTCAGGTGAATGCGGCGGATGTGAGCGACAATTACATCGAAAAATGGGGTAGATTGAAATTGGTGGGCATCCAGCTTTCAAGCGAGAATGGCGAAGCTATCCAATTGAAAGGTTGGAGTTCGTTCGGATTTTATGGTGAGAACTGTTTGACAAGTGCGAACGACTTGGAGTCCATGAAGGGCGCAGGTGCGAACTGTGTTCGTATCGCTCGTTACTTGGGTAATGGTAGTGGTTCTATCGATGACAACGGTATCAAGAACTGGATGAGCTGGACAGCTCAGAAGGGTATGTACTGTGTCATTGACTGGCACATCTTGGAGGCAGCCAATGGAGATGGAAACCCTGGCAAATATACGAATGACGCGAAGAATTTCTTCCGTATGGTTGCACAAGAGGTAGCTGACAAGAAGTACAAACACATCATTTATGAGCTTTGTAACGAGCCTTCTGGTGTGGGATGGGGTACTATCAAGAGCTATGCTGAGGATGTGATCAAGACCATTGTTGCCATTGATAAGAACAAACCAGTTGTTATCGTTGGTACACCAAACTGGGACCAATACATCTACTCTCAGGTTGCCAGCAAGGGTGATTTGATCAACACGAATGATGCATACGTAATGTATGCGTTCCACTTGTATGCGAACGAGGCTGCTCACGTAGGTTTGGAGAGCTCAGAGTTCCTCCCTGCATCTACAAGAATTCCTATCTTCGTGTCTGAGTGGGGTTTGAGCTCCGCACAACCTGAGAAGAGAGGTTCATACGATGACGTTAACACTTCTTTCGCCACGACATTCTTGAGACACTGCGCCGGATACGATGGTTGCGGACAGATTGTCAGCTGGATGAACTGGTCTTATGGTATGAAGAGAGAGGGTTCTTCTACATTTAAGGACAGATGTGGTGGTGAGCTTTCACCTTCAGGTAAGTTTATCCAAGAGATGTTGGGTGGCGAGCTTAAGCCAGTTGTAACCGCATGTTATGGTGGTATCTGCTTCGAGCTTGGCGCTGACAGCGAGGATGCTACGTTGAACTTAGGTTTCTATGATGATAATCCGGAGAAACAAGATGGTGACTGGGCAGCTTCATCTGGTATCACTTACTACGATGCTAACAACACCGATGAGGAGGGATATACGAAAGCAACCGCTACTACGTATGACGAGAAGGAAACTATAATGAGCGAGAACAAAAACTCTAACGTAGAGCGTGAGGTTTTGAAGTGCTACGCTGGTCGTGACTGGTGTGACTTCCGTATCGATGAGTGTGTCGATGTAACTGGTGCATGTATCGAAGGCAGTTGGTCATCTGGACTCTATAACTTGGGTTGGGTTTGCGCAGGTGAGTGGTTGCTCTACACCTTCGATGTAAAGGATCCTGGTTATTATAGCATGCAAATGGCTGTGAACACATCTGACGAGTCTCGTGGTATCGGTTCAACGAAGTGTGACGAAGAGACAGGTGAGTGCGTCGCTACAGGTGCAGGTGGTTTCATCCTCACTTTGAAGGACCACGCTTCTCAAGTATTCATGGTTGACGTGAAGAAGTCTACTCCGACTGAGCCAGTTGCTATGTCAGCTGAGCAATATGCTCCATATATCGATGGTCCAGTGAACGGAAAGACATCTAAGGACGGAAACGATAAGGTATGGTGCTATACGGGTGATCATGAACTCGGTATGGAAAGAACATACGATGGTATCCTCTTCAAGGAGGCTGGTAAGCATGTCGTTAAGATGTCCTTCCCTAACGGCCACGTCGGTATCGGCGGTCTCCGTTTCACGTATGAGAAACCATATACTGGCGAAGGTTATCCAGAGGAGATAAATAATCTGGATGGCACTTCTGTAGAGAAGATCTTGAACAACACTGAGTCTATCGTTTACCCTTCAGTAGTTGCTGATGGTATCATCAACGTGGCTGCCGAGGGCAAGGCTGACGTGAAGATCTTCAACTTGGTCGGCGCTGAGGTTTACAGCACTTCTATCGAGGGCGCATCTAAGCTCGCCATCAACTTGGCAGCTGGTGTTTACAACGTAGAGGTTGCTTCTGCTGAAGGCTCTAAGTTCGCCAAGATTATCGTAAAGTAATCAATCTTCCGTAATGGAATAATTATATCGGGGGTGGGTTCAACTCATCCCCGATTTTTTTTATGACCCGCTGGCCACATCTTCCGCCTCTGTACGCTCTACCTTGCGTTTTTTAAATACTTTTTCCTTTATCAGAATAAAAATCTGTACCGCTGACACGCATCGGATGTTGCGATACGGCGTAAATCTTCTTATTGTTTATCATTTGTTAAAATATGTATTTTTTTTGACATTCCTCCATTCTTTCTGCCTAAAAATATTTAACTTTGCAACGAGTATTATCTCGGAGAACTAGACTTATGACGCAAAGTATTGTATTATAGACAAATAGGGTATTATGAGTGCATGTGAAAGGTATCTATTCCCTGTGTGCTACCTTTGCGGGGTGTTCTGTTCTCTTATTTTGTTGTACGTAAATATTTACCGTTATGGAAACTATATATGACTTTCTATCATGTGTGTCTAATCGGAAACGTTTGGGCGGTGCGCTGAAGTATTTCTTCGTGCTCCTCACACTGGTGTTCTCCCTTTTTGCGGGATTCTCTTCCGCTCAGGCCGCCACGCATACCGTGCGCTTCGTCTATGATTGCGAGGAAACGAGGCATGAGTGTGCGGTGATGACGCGTGAGACGGGGGCGCCTTTCGCCTTCCTGCCACAGAACCCCTTTTGTGCCGGAAAGAATTTCAACCATTGGGTGAACGATGCGACTGATGCGGTGGTCGACGAGTCGACCACGGTGACCGGAAATATGGTTGTCCGTGCGGTCTACGACGATATACATCTCTATACCATCACGGTGAATTATTACTATATTGATTGCAGTGACGGTAATGCGAAAAAGGTTTTCGACCAGGCTGCCTATATCATCGACGGGACCAAAGTGACGGATGGGCATCCTTACCAAATCACTTCACCTGCGCAGACGAATGTGCCTGTTGCCGTGCAGAACTGTACAGCGAATGCCACCGACGATATTTTTTACCCGGAGGAACCGACCATTTCGATCACCTCCGCCGAACTTGCCGCCCTTGGTAGTGAAAGGGAAATGACGAGGGAGGTCAAGTACGTTCCTTTCACCGCCACCTACTCCTTCGTCTATAAGTTGAAGAACTTGACGGGCAATGGTTATACGGAGATAGATAGGGAGAATAATGTCCATGGTGTCAAAAATTCTACGGTGACCGCCACGGTGAAGAATTTCGACTATGCTGAATTCGAGAGCACTACGCCGACTCTGATTACGGAGGAATCAGGGCAGGAGATTGATGTGTTCTATACCCGAAAGAACTTTCTGCTCTCCTTCAACACGAACGGAGGAACGCCTGTCAATGCCATTCAAAGTCCATACGGCTCTGAGGTGACAATCCCTTCGTCCAACCCGACACGCACGGGTTACACCTTTGCTGGTTGGTACTTAGATGAGGGTTTAACGCAGCCTGCAGGTAATAAAGTCACGCTCAATGCTGACCAAACCCTCTATGCGAAGTGGACGGGTAAGACGGTGAACTATACGATCGTCTATATGTTTGAAAAATATAATGAAGAGGGAACCTCATCGTCTTTTGTATATGATAACTCGGAAGTCGGACAGGCTACTGTCGGATCTACGGTCAGTGCGACGAATGCAAATATCCCTGATAAAACTCGAAAGGGGTGGGAAAAAGATAATGCACAGAATGCCTCTTCAAGTATTGAGGTGAAGGCGGATGGATCTGCGGTGCTATATGTTTATTATAAATTGAAAGAGTATACGTTCCGATTTAATGCGGGAACGTATGAGACAGGTGGATGGTTTAGTAATACTTATAATGTTTATGCCACCTTGGTAGGCCATAATGTGACCAATCAACAAAACCAATTGTCTTATTCCATGACGGTGAAATTAGGTCAGGACATCTCTTCTACTTGGCCGATGGAGGTGACGGGTTATTATAGGTCAGGTGGTAACCAAAGTGTAAATTTCCGTGGTTGGTATCCTAATAATGGAGAAAATTCTGTTTATGTCACCAAGCGATTGACGGTTACGGAAGATATGTTGCCGTCTTCGAATAATTCTAATACTGTTACATATACTGCGCAGTGGTTAGCGGGAGGCTATACTATAGCTGTTGAATATTGGCTGCAGGATGCAAATGGTAATTATCAAAAAGATGAACGGTTAAGTCAAACATTTTATAGTGAGACATCGACTTCAAATCTTTCTGCAAAAGATTTGAAGGGATATGAGAATGTGGATGCTCCAGCGGGTTACCCATCAACAGGCAATGCATGCGATGTGATTTTTTCTCAGAATAATAATGGTGGGTATGTAAGGGATGATGCGCATAGTGTACCTAACGTTACATACGAGGAATCTGATGGGCATTCATATAGGGCTTATCGTAATCCTTCTAACCAAACAATAGAGGGAGATGGTGGGAAACGATATAGTAGAAATGGGAACAATAATAATTATAGGTTTTCAGAAGCTAATAATGGATCTTATGTGAGAGATGATGCCAGAACTTATGCTGCGTATGGTGTCACATATTGGAATTATCAAAATCATTATTATCGTTCAAGACAGATAAATTTCACTTACGATTATGGACAGACAAGGTATAATCGTCAAGAACAGAATTGTGTTTATACCTACCGTTTCTACTACAATCGTGAGACACACACCATCACCTATAAGGATGGATCTACGACATTAAATACTGTGTCAAATGTTAGGTTTGGCGCTAATATTAATAGCACCACCTACAACTATACGCCAAACAAACCTTCAGGGAAGGAAGACTACACTTGGGGAGGCTGGAAGTCGGACGCTAATCTGACAAACGATTATACGTTCGATGTGATGCCGGGCAATGACTTGATATTGTACGCATGTTGGAATGCCCCGAAATATACGGTCACCTTCAATCTTAACTACGAAGGTGCTTCCGATCCATACTACTCGCAGACGGTGGAGAAGTACAAGGTGGCGACAGACCCAGGGTTGCCGTCCCGTGCCCATTACGTGTTCGAGGGCTGGTACACCGATCCGGTGGGCGGCACTCGTTACAGCGTGGGTGAGCAGGTGACCGCCGACGTGACCCTCTACGCCCACTGGCAGCTTATTCCGTTGGAGTATACCGTGAAGTATCTGGAGGAGGGTACGAATAACGAACTCTTTACGGAGAAGACGGTGAAGAGCCCTGCGTTTACCCTCGGCTACGAGGTCACGGAGCAGGCCCTCACCATTGCGGGCTATATGCCTGATAATGCGGAGAAGAGACTCGCTCTCGACTATGAGGGGAATGTGATCACCTTCTTCTACGTGACGAAGCCGGAGAGCAACAAGTACAAGGTGCGTTATCTCTTGAAGGATTCCAATATAGAAGTGCATGAGGAGAGTGATTGGGTGACGGTGCCGGGCAACAGGACGAGCATTACTGTCTTGGCTGCGAATGTGGACAAGACCTGGATGGGGGGACAGCCTGGTGTGACGCAAGACATCCTGGCCAAGGATTACTATCCGGAGGAGACGGCTACCACCTTCCAGTTGGGTAAGGACGGCGAGTCGAATATCTTCACGATCTACTACCTCGACTACAAGAGTGTGATCTTCAACATCACGTATGTGGACATGTGCGGTAACCCAATACCGGGTATCCCAGTGGTGAAGAAAGCGGTTCAGAAGGATGCGGTGTATGAGCTTGACAGGAACCTGCAGGGGTACACCTTCAATAAGCTTTGCGCCTCTTGGGCGGGATTGCCGGAACCACAATGTTCCACGTATGTAAGTAGCACGCCTGTGGTTTGGGAAGCTCCTGAAGGTCCGTCCTCATTGGAGGCATGGGCCTATTTCCAAAAGAACCTCACCATCACGGCAAAGAATCAGAATAAAACATACGATGGCACTGCATTACGCAGTGAGGGTACAGACGATGTGACACTCTTGGGTCTGGAAACTGGACATGCCCTTTCTTCCATCAGTTATGACGGGTTGGTGACCAACGTGTCGGAGGGTAGTGTGCCAACCACGCCGAGGGATGCGCAGTTCACGGGTGCTTGCGATAGCTTCTATCATATTGAATATGTGCCAGGAAATTTGAGGATTACGCCTCAGAATGTGACGGTCGCTCTCAATCCAGACCGTTGGACGAATGGGGATTGTTACAATGGCGTGCCAAGGACCATCGGATTCCGTAATAATGGCGCAGAAATTATTATTTCGAGTGCGCTATATGATTCGCAACATGGGGATGAGATACGTACTCAAGCGGCAGCCATTTCCATGACGGAAACGGATGCGGGCACATATACATTGCCAAAAGCCGATGTGTTGAATGGTGTGAGGATACCGGAGGACCAGAATTACAATGTGACGCCGGTTGTGCGTGATGGTGAATTGGTTATCTGTCCAGCCCCATTGACCGTCACCACAGGCAGTGCTACGAAGGAGTATGATGGAGAAGCATTGACGGAATCAACTGTTACGATTGAAGGTCTTATCAACAATCAGTATGTAGACGAGTCTACCGTTACTGCCACAGCAACGGGTAGTCAGACTGAGGTGGGTGAGAGCGTCAACACGTATGAAATAAATTGGGGTGATGTCAACCCTAATAACTATGAAATCTCATCAGAGGACTTAGGCACCTTGAAGGTGACCCTCTCCTGTGCGGACACCACGTTGCAGACAGCAGAGGATGCCACCGACTGTACAGTAGAGTACACGCCAGTCGCACCGCAGGAGAATAACGTGGCCGAGGGCGCAACCTTCTCGTATAAGTTGAATGACGGAGAAACAATAGCATACCCAGGTTCCTCATTCGACGTCAACGATGGTGATAAACTCTCTTGGTCGGTTATGATCGACGGTGCGGAGTTCTCTACCTGCGAGCAGACGATCAGGGTGGAGGATGGAACGAAGCCGGTGATAGCGTTGAACACAGAGAGCAAACCTGATGGATACGACTGGGGTTGTAACCCGACCGTTGTGGCACCACAATTCACGTTCTCTGACAATTGCGACGGAGAGGGGAATGTGCCAGAGGCAGACGTCACTCCTTCTCAAAGTAGCAATGGTTGCCAGGTTACGAAAACATGGACGGCAAACTATAAGGATGCCGCCGGCAACGTGGCGGAGAGCGTTGTAG
>DBYR01000022.1:5766-48395 GCA_002310215.1 Bacteroidales bacterium UBA1181 | reverse complement strand
CATGTCAATTGTCATATCTATGTCCAGCACGAAGGTGGTGTCCAACTTCTCCGCCCAAAGCGAAGACGAACTGCAAAGCCCCAATAACCCTAAAATGATCGCGACGCGCTTCTTCCCGAGAAGGCGGGCGCCTAATTGTCCCAATTGTACCATAAGCGAACTAATTTTTTGATAGTACAATAAATAATACCACCTGCCATTCCACAATGCGTGGCGGCATGTCTCCTTAGAATGACAGAACATATCTAAGTTACGAAAAAATTAGCAGGGAAAAAAGTTTTTTTGTGATTTGTGCTAAAAAAATTTAGCATGACGATTGGCGCATAAAAATAAGGGGACATCGGATTTTCAAATATTCGATGTCCCCTTTGTTAGAAGTATTATTCAATGTGTCACTTCACCACCACCTTCGCGGCTTTTTCTCCAGACCTCACTACGTAGACGCCCGCTTGAGGTACCGGGATGCGTATTTCTTCCCCTTGTCCGGTGCCGACCAGTGTGCCGAGTATGTTGTAAACGTAGATTGGCGCCGTAGCACCATCAATGCAGATGGTCTTGTCCGTGACGTAGAGTTTCACCTGGTCGCCCAAGAAGTCGTCGACACCGTCTATTGGACGGAAGTGGATATGGTATTTCGTCGTCTTTGTGCTATCATCGGCAAAGAAAACTGATAAGGTAAGCATATTGGTTGAGGCGTCAAATGATTCTTTTGAATCTATGCCCTCACTGACTTGATAAGTAACCCGTTCACGTGAATAATTAACAGGTACTTCATATTCGTATTTGTTGACAGAGAAATCACTGAGAGAGACACCATCAACGAGAAGCTCCCTTATGCCAGGTAGGAAACGGAGATGATAAGAGGCAAATGTATTATAAGTCTCCTCAACGTAAAGATAAATGGCAAATGTATGGAGCGATTGAGGATCTCTTTCTTCAGATACCTCAATGAAGTTAGGATACTGATTCACATAAATGTCTGAATAAGAGACATCAGAGGAGATTCCGTAGTATTCGGGAATAAATTCGTAATAAAACTTGTCAGGAGAGAATCCCTCGAGTTCTTTCTCATTAATCTTAATTGAATTGAGATGGACATTCTCTATTCTTCTGGTTGGGAAAGTGTACGTGTGCACATTGGTTGAATCCTCACAATAATCCGCTCCTTTTACTGTAATAGTCAAAATGCCGGTTTCAATGTCGTATGTGTGGAAACTTTTTGCGTATTTCGAGATTTTGTAGTCATACCGAGCACTACCCATTCGCACATAATGATAATAATAATCACCACCACAATAATAAGCTTGATTAAAATTATCGTAGTGGTATTTCTCAGGTGAAAAACCGTCGATGTTTAGTGCTGTGATATATGACTCGGGTTTTTTGACAGTAAGGACGTATTGACTTACAGCTGTTGAATCCCGACCATAATTTGCGCCTTTAACTGTAAGTGTCATAATGTTTGTCTTTTTGTCGTATGACTGTTCAACAGACGAACCATACGGGGCTATATAATATATATCATTATAATATGTAATCGAATCGGACAAGTCGTACTGAAACTTGTCGGGTGCAAAATCTTGTATTGGATGGCCATCCACTCTGAGAGACAAAAGATAAGGTTTTCCCCAGTATAACGGGTGTCCGTATGTGTATATGACACTATCCGTCACGTTGTAACCTGCATCATAGTTAACGGTTTTAATCCTTCGGTCGAGGCTGTCGTAGGCGTGAGTACAAACATTGTTTTCGTACACAGTCTGAATCAAATTATGCCTTTCGTCATAAGTGGTGCTGTTCCAAATTGAGTAATTTCCCCAAGTGTCGAAATTAAGCTCTTCATGGCTGTCAACGCCTATTTTTACATGGTAAAGGCCTCCTGCAGAGTATGTTTCATGTAAAAATTTCGATGGATATCCGTTTTTACTATATGTGATATAAGCCATCCAACTAGGCACTTGCTCTGTTACCCACTCGTCATCAGAAAACACCTGATAATCTCGATATTTTCCATAATAATAGAGTCCCCTAAGCATGCCATTATCATAAAATTCATAACTATACTGAGGGTCTTTTAGGAGGGAAGGTACCTCTCTCCACTGTTTTGTCACCCTATCACATGCGTAGAAGAGAGTGTCTAACGGGAATCCTTCTTCATTGGTGACAATGCCTATGTTGATGCGGGAATATCCTCCTCCTGGGAATCGGTAATATGCGTTCACACATGATTGATGATAGTTGTCAAAGAGATTGTTTTCTAATACACCTTGCCAATAAATTCCATAATCGACAATTTGACCACTGCCATTGTATTTTGTATAATAGCACGGTGTCATGTCAATTGTCATATCTATGTCCAACACGAAGGTGGTGTCCAACTTCTCCGCCCAAAGCGAAGAGGGGCAGCAGAGCCCCAATAACCCTAAAAAGACCGCGACGCGCTTCTTCCCGAGAAGGCGACCGCCTAATTGCCTCAATTGTTCCATAAGCGAACTAATTTATGATAGTACAATAAATAATACCACCTGCCATTCCACAATGCGTGGCGGCATGTCTCCTTAGAATGACAGAACATATCTAAGTTACAAAAAAATAGCAGGGGAAAAAGTTTTTTTGTGATTTGTGCTAAAAAAATTTAGCATGACGATTGGCGCATAAAAATAAGGGGACATCGGATCTTCGGATATCCGATGGCCCCTTTGTTAGAGAAATTTTTCAATGTGTCACTTCACCACCACCTTCGCGGCTTTTCCGCCAGCCTTCACCACATAGACGCCCACCTGCGCCACAGGGATGCGGGCCTCCTCGCCACGGCTAATGCCGACCAAAGTACCGAGAAGATCATAGACGCTGATTGGCTCCGTCGCGCCATCGACGCAGATGGTCTTGTCCGTGACGTAGAGTTTCACCTGGTCGCCCAGGAAGTCGTCGACACCGTCTACCGGGCGGAAGTGGATGTGATATTCCGTCTTCGAAGTAGTATCCCCAGTTCCGAATCGGGCTGTAAGCGTAAGAATGTTCGTGGAGTCATCATAGGACTCTGTGGCGACAACTCCCGCCGGCAGTTCATATTTGAATTCCTCTACCTTATATTCCCTGTTAATATAGTGCTCAAGTTTATCAATAGCCTCGTATGTGAGATTTTCACCCACAAGTATTGAGGTCACACATGGTTGGAGAACCACAGAATATGTGTCTACCAACGATTGGATTGTTCGATGAGAGAATATGTAGTATATCGTGTGGGCTTCTTCAGAATACTGGTTGTCCATAGTAACGTCAACGTTTGAGATTGTACTATAACTAAACCTGCCGTATGTGAAATCAGTAGGATAAGGCGAAAATGCCTTGTATTCGTGCTCGTTGGCGATAACATTCACATTGTTGCTCCATTCTTCTCCAGAATAATAGACAACCTCAAATGAATATATAGATAAGCTGTCAATCTTCTTCGTTAGAATTTTATAAACATGAATGTTGCTGGAATCTTCTTTGTAGTCTTTCCCTTTGACAGTAATAGAAATAACACCCGTCTTTTCCTCATAAGAGACATCGAATGTCGAATATTTTGAATTGCTCCATCTCAACGTGCTATTATAAAAACCATAAGTGTCATCGTTAAAAAATTTCGGTTTTGACAAAACTATGTAATAACCGTCATCCCTACAATTCGAGACTTCTTTGTGACACACCCCACCATTTTGGACAGCAGAAAATGAGTAATCAGAGAGGTCGTATATGTAGTTGTCTTTAGAAAAGGTGTCAATCGGTATTTCGTCAAGTTTCAATGAGGTCAAGAAGGACTCTGGTTTAGATTTTTTAAACTTGATAACATACGTCGTCTTACTATCGTTCGTTGCCCATACACTTCCATCCAGGGAAACAGAACCTAAAGTGACATGGATTCTCAAAATGTCCGTATCATAATCATAGTATTCTTCCTCGATAGTCATCAACCTCCTAAAATTTCCAACAGAAATACCATTATAAATACCATTAACTATCACGCCAGGCTGAAGTGATGTGTAAGAGACTTCCCCTTCGTGATATTCTAAGGAATCCGAGAAATCGTACTCGTATTTGTCCCACGAGAAGCCATCCACGGGATTCCCATTGATACTCAATGAAGTCAAACATACATCTTCTATTAATGGGAAATCGATGATATATTCATTTTCTTGATGGATTATTTCGTTTTCGACCGTGATATGCAAAGAAGTCTCATAGGCTGTACTCGTCACAATAGATCCCGGAAATGCTGTGTAAGAAATGGTCCTTCCCTGTGGCGAATAGAGACCGCCTAATGTGTATTTGAATGTGGTAGGTGAGAAATTGTCCACCGGGCTCCCATTAAAACTCAATGAAGTCAGATAAGCTTTAGGAGCTTTGCAGCGGATGGAATAAGTGTGCACATTGCTTGAATCTTGTTCGAAATCGGCGCCATATACACGAATCGACAATGTGTTGGTCAAATAATCATAGCTTTTTTTCACGGTAGAACCTAGCGAGAATTCGTAATCAAGATTCCAACTCCAGGAGACTGGTAAGTCCATGAAATCATACTCATATTTGTCCTGCGAAAAACCCTCGACAGGTTCCCCGTCGTTTGTCATGGAAGTAATATACGATTCAGGCGTAGCGAACTTGATTGTATAAATGCTCGTGTTGGACGAGTCTTGGGAAGATCCGTTTCCTTGGACATGAATTGTCACTTGTCCCGTCTTCCAATCGTAGAATGTTTCCGCAGACGAACCGAAAGGCGTTCTATAAGTTATTTCTCGATACACTCTATCCGAAAGATCGTAATGGTATTTATCGGGAGAGAAACTATCTATCGTATTACCACTGACCATTAGGGACAAGAGGCAAGCCTCTCCTTCGTGTAATGCGTGCCCGTACGAGTATATGGTACTATCTCTCAGGACATAATTTGAACCTATGTAATCATATGTTATGGTTTTTATTCTTCTATTTTGGCTGTCGTAGCTATGTTCCATCTTGCGACGAGATGTACCTTCCACATCGTAATCATAGGAATAAGAGTCGAGGCTAGACCGACTACTCCTGTATTCTGTGAATTCCTCTACCTCAATCAAATTATATTTGTTGTCGTATTGGTTCTTATAGATTGTTTTGTCATAAGATGAACTCGATTCCGCAACGCCTCCCCTATGTGAGCCACTATTTGACCTAATTTCAAGGTTTATATTTCCGAACGAATCGCAGTTCATACTATAACCGTCATTTATAACCCATGTGTCATGGAGTTGATAATCATTACTATATTCCTTTAATTCACCAGATTCCGAAAATTCAACGTGACCTGACATAAAGGATATAAAGGAGTTGGAGGCATTGATGGATTCCAACATCCCGTTATTATAGAAACGAAGTTCTATTTCATCGGGACTATAACCCATACAATTGGGGAAATCTTTTTTTTCTCTCCATTGTTTCGTCACTTTATCGCGAATGTAGTAAATTGTGTCCACCCTTTCCCCTGTCATGTCGGTGATGTAACCTATGTTGATGTGAGAGAAGTCGTCATCGTCGATGAGAGCATAGCCTCTTATACTGAGAGATGAGTAGAAAGAACTACTATGGTATATGTCGTATTGGATAATTTGTCCTTTGTCATTGTATTGGGTAAAATAGCACGGTGTACTATCTATCACCATGTCCAACACGAAGGTGGTGTCCAACTTCTCCGCCCAAAGCGAAGAGGGACAACAGAGCCCCAATAAACCTAAAAGACTAACCACGACGCTCTTCTTCCCGAGAAGGCGACCGCCTAATTGTTTCAATTGTTCCATAAGCGAGCGAATTACATCAATATTACATCATATTACAATAAATAAACCCATTGCCATTCACAATGCGTGGCGGCATGTCTCCTTAGAATGACAGAACACCACAAGGTACAAAAAAATATTCGAAAGAACAAGGCAGGATACGTTTTTTCAGCATATTTTTTTGCAAACATTAACGATAACGGGCAATACATTTCCTCAAAAAGATATTATCTTCGCGTAATGCACAAGTAATTTTGTACGGTTGAGACAAATTTTGTGTCGCTGGCGGATATTCCCCACCAAAAAGTATATGATTGATTGGGACATACAACAGTTATAGAATCATTAATTAATTTAATAACATAAAATGGAAAGAAGTATTTTATTCAAATCGATGGTAGTAGCCTCTTTGGCATTACCAGCCCTCATGGGATCTTGTAAGAAAGACGAAAAGGCTGAAGCGCCTATCAAACCAGCCGTGAAAGTGGAGAGCATCACATTGGACATCCACGACACAACTATCTTCGCTGGCGACAACTTCATGCTCACCGCCACCATCTTGCCTGCTAACGCTGACACGCAAGACGTGGATTGGTCTAGCCAAGACGACAACATCGCTTCCGTCATCTCTTCCGGTAAGGTATATGCGGCAGAGAATGCAGGAACAACCTACATCATCGCGACTTCAAGAGGTGGCAACCACAAGGATTCTTGTAAGGTGACTGTCCTCAAGAACATCGAATTCAAGGACGCTAAATTGTTGAACGCCTTGAAGAGCAACACTAGCATCAACACGGACGGTGATGACGGCATCTCCCGCAAAGAGGCTGAATTGGTGAAATCATTGGATATCTCCGACAAGGGCATCACCTCTTTCGAGGAGCTCTACTACTTCTTCAACTTGGAGGAACTGAGTTGCGAAAGCAACCAAATCGCCGCTCTCGATTTGTCTAAATTGACAAAACTCCAGACGCTGCGTTGCCAAAACAACCAACTCACCAAATTGGACATCTCCCAAAATTCAGCTTTGACCACCCTTCTTTGTGGTCAAAACAACATCGACACACTAGATATCAGAGGGAACAACAACCTCGCAGATCTTTTCTGTGGAAATCAAAATAACGGCAACTTGAAATTGGAGATTACAATCGAACAATTCAACTCTGTATGGAAAGAGAACGGAACTGATTCAGACAATGAGGAAGTTGAAGTAGTGATGAATTTCTTCGACGGTGCCACTTTCCGCTCCAACGACTTGGCAAACAAAACATTACAGAACGGAGAATCAACGTCATACAAAGCATCTAAAGGCAAATTCTCCTTCCGACTTTATGACAGTGAAGGAAACGAATTGTCCTTCTACGACCCAAGTGTTTTGAGACAAATCGTATGGACCAGCTCAGACGAGAGCGTGGCTACCATCTCCGCAGAGTATGAGGATGCAGAAAAGGCTAACACCGCTAAGATGACCGTTAAGACTATCGCTAAAGGTAACACCGTCATCAAGGGTAGCGTAAACGACGAGTATACGATTTCTTTCAATTTGGAAGTGAATTAATTTTATCGCTGATAATCAGGCAATATCCCTCGCCCCGCAAAGGCGAGGGATATTTTTTACACTTTTTTATGCGGTTTGGCACAGTTTTTGTACTACATTTTTAGTACACTTTTTAATACATTACGGTTTTATGAACAAAAGGCATATAGAAAAACCAACTATCTTGATTGCAGTAGCCACAATGTCACTATTAATGTTACATGTTTCCTGCAAAGACAAAAACGAAACAGACGAAGCTTCATCCACAAGTCTCAACGAATTTATTATGAGCCTGAAAGACCCCATACAAATAGGCTCCACAAACGGAGAAGAAACCATCGGCGACGTGCTTGCCGAAGTAGACGAAGAAACCCACACCTATTGCGAATGCACCAAACACAAAATGAGCAGTGAGTTCAGCGAAGTAATGCTTATGGACCCGACTTCCAACGTCATATATCCAGGAAGTATCATCGATGGGAACTCGGTCATTGACGGCTCATACAGACAAATAGTGCTCGACAGAGCCCCTCTTACCATCTCAACAGATTTTAAGGGGACATCAACATCTCCATTCCGTACCATCGAAAACCCAACCCTATCCCAAGTCAGACAAGCCGAGAAAGAGATGCTCTATGAAGGAGAGATATCAGGTGCCACAGCAGCCGCCATGTCCTTTGAAGTGAAAGAAATTAAATCAGAAGAAGAACTCAAATTGGCGGTAGGAGCCAGCGTATCCTACAAGAAACTGAAACTGGACGAAAAATTCGACTTCTCCAAGACCAGCAAAACATCCAAATTCATGCTGAAATTCCAACAAGTCTACTATACCATCGATGTGGACGCACCTTCCACCCCTGCTGGATTTTTCTCGAAAGACGTCACCGCAGACGATCTGCGCAACGCCATCGGCGGAAAGAACACCGTACCCGTATATGTCTCCAGCGTAAAATACGGACGTGTGGCCTACGTATGTGTGGAGAGCAACATGAAATCCGACTCCGTCGCCAATCTCTTGAACTCCTCTTTTAAATTCGGTGGCGACTCGGTGGTAATAAAAACAAGTGTCGAGCATAGGAACAAAATGGAAGAGTGCAAAATATCCGGTTCCGTAATAGGAGGGGCGGCAGATAGTGCCGTAACCGCCATACGAGGCTACGAAGGCATCCTTTCCTTTATTACCTCAGGAGGAAATTTCTCGAAGAACTCACCGGGCAAACCCGTTGCCTTCACCCTCACGAGACTATCAGACAACTCTGTGTTCAACGTAGTAAACGGCACCGAATACATATCACGCAAGTGTTGGTCGACCAACGCCTCCATTGTTCCGCTTGACATGTATGGCATCAAAGGGAACAACGACATCCGGGGAACCATCACCCTAACGATTTATAAAGGCAACACCTACGTTTCAAGCCCCTTCTATCTTTTCAACAAAAGCGTTAGCGCAAGCGACACATTTATCGTAAAACAAGGATATTCAATAGATGTACCACCAAGCAGCGACATTCAATCCATTGAATTAGAGAAGGGGGAGGATGCCACTTTGCTTATTCAAGCCAAACTGATACGTTGGCAAGCGCCATGTGGCTGCGGGAACAGACATGAATATGATGAATTCGACACCTACACGAAAGCGATTCCAATGTCCAAAGTGATTGAGAACGACGGAATTGTGACATTAGATGAAATCAAGTTGACAAGAGACTTTACCGAAGGTCATGACACATACAAAACCTTAGGAATAATAGGAAAAACAAGGACAAAGCATGACCCCCATTATACAGCAACCGATAGTCGTGTGAGATTCAGATTTCAAGTTAAATTTAATCAAGAATGATTTCAAAAAATTAAATCATGAGTTTTAAAAATATAGGTTTAATAATAGTAGGAATGGCATGTTTATACACCTCCTGCAAAAAAGACGAAAAGAAAGAGGGAACAGAACCGATTGAACCGCAGTTGGTGAAAGTCGGAGAATTCAGGTTATCCAACCAGTATGACTCATTCCCCATGTTCGATGCCAAAAGGATGGAAGTCGTCATGATGGAAGTAGACACGACCGATAAGGATTACGAAGAAAATGACGAAAATGTATATGCGGACAACCATTCGTTTGATTTCGCCTTCGCCCACTACGACACACTCGTCATCAATAACATTTTTGACGGTCAATCCTCTTTTGACTACAAGAGTTGCACCCCATCGACCTACCCTAAATACTACTTGGGAGCGCCTTCATCCAAAGATCTGAAGAGGAGCGGTTTCCTATACAAATGTAAACGGAAAACCACGTTCTATGATGTGCCCTACAAATTCACCTATGCCCACTTCGACACGCTCACTACCGTCGCAGGAATCAAGGAAGTTATCGCACTTTCAGAAACCGTCACTAACAACGGAGACATGTCCTCCGACGCCTATTTCAGTGACGCATTCGGGTGGTCGGACGGGACTGTCATCGGATTCAAGACCCAAGAAGGGAAATGCGGACTCATAAAAATCATAGGGAACCCTGAAACCTACGAAAGAAAGGGAAAAAGTCACATTAAAATCAAAGTAAAATTCGAGGGAGAATGATTATAGGAAAAACATATCAAACACCTTCAAAAGAAAAGAATAAAAATGAGACATTACAGTTCAAAAATCATGGTAGGTATCATCATGTGTCTAACAGCAGTGACTTTTATTTTCACAAGTTGTGGAGATGACCTAAATGACACAGAAGAAATGCTTGTTGGGACATGGAAATCCACAAATGAAACATACTACCATCTCTTAAAAGGAGACACAATAAAGGTTGAACCCCTAAAACCAGAGACTTCTTTCTCATTACTAGAAGACCACAATACAGAAAGCACTGGAGCAGGGAAATGGTATGCGGACAAATCGAACTTATCAGTCTCATACTCTGGGAAAGACAAACTATTTTGCATACAAGAATTATCGAACGTAAAATTAGTGATATACGAAGATTACGATTACGAGAACCAAGATGGGCAAATGGTTACCCGACGACACATTCTCAGAATGATAAAATATTAAAAAAACGTTCCACAAGGAACAAAAAAGCCGTCCCACTCCCTTCGAGCAGGACGGCTTTTTCGTCGATACGAAGACTGCATTACCCAAATCTCAAGATGCATTTTTATCAATTGTAGTGCTGTTAATTTTAATTAAAATATTATCCGCGCCATTGTTTGTTTATTTTTACACAAATTAATTTTAAAATATTGATTCAGCATGAAAATAATTAAAAAGTTTCTGATCACGGCAGTCGCTGCAATGCCTGTCTTTTTGTGTAGTTGCCCGGGAGATAGTTGCGTGGACGAACATGACCCTAAAGGGTATGTGGTCAAAATGAAAAATGATTACACAGACCGGGTGATTGCAACTATGTTTGTTAACACAGATAATGACACAAGTTATTGCTGTGTCTCGCTAAACAACCATACCGTAAAAATTCAGGGGGATTATTATAAATTGAATTCAGCTCGGTATAATGATGTAGCATATACATCCATAACGGCAAATGAATGGAACAATACATTCTTGGACTCTTTAAAAACATATATAATAGACACAAATCCATTTGAGGAAGTATACATATTTTATCATAATTACGACATGGATGCGTTAAAATCAATTATTAAAACCAACTCATTAAATAAATTAGAAAGATTAAAATGAAAAAAGTTTTGTTAAACATTATTCTGACTGTATGCGCATATCAAATGTACGCATATAAGCCAGGAACGTATCTTTTAGATAGTAGAAATCCGAACTATAATATCATGTGGGGACAAGGAGTAAATGACAAAGGTGGTTGTCACCCATCCTACAACCATTTCTGCCCGTCGGATTTAGATGATGACGATCAGTGTAGCCATACTTTGGCGGGTTGCGCGGCGGTGGCGATGGCACAGATTATGTACAAGTGGGGCTATCCGGAAAAGTCAAAATACAGCAGCTACGATTGGGACAAAATTGGGGGTGTATCAAAATTCGAATTTTGATACACCCTCATTTTTCGTTTTCAGGCAAGGCCCTACCTTTCGCATTTCAAATGTACGGGAAGCGTTGGCACCTAAACGGAAGGGCCATAACACATACGGAAGGATTTCTACCTCAACCTCAGTTTCGCTCCCGTCTTGAACTTCACGGACTTATTCATTTTCTTCAAAGCGGATAACTGGATGCCGTATAATTGGGAAACAGACAACCATGAGTCACCCGCCTTCACCCTATGATGGGAGTGCTTAGCCGATTTAGTCTTTTTAGGTTGAATGAACACACGGTCGCCGGACTTCAGGACATAACCGGCAGGGAAATCGTTGTAGACCTTCAGTTTCTCCACCGAGACACCAGCCCGCTTAGACAAGCCATAGAAAGTATCGCCATGCTTCACCACAAAGCATCTCACGCCGTTTATTTCGTCGTATTCGGGAGAAGACGGGGACTTATCCCTTTGGGGCGGAGAAACTCGCTTAGGATCGTCCTTTTTGCTCTTCCCTCCATCATCCACCTTGTTCCGCTTTTTATCCTTGGAAGAATTTCCGTCCGTCTCCGACGATCCATCACGAGGCAAGAACTTCTCCGGGTTACGGTCGTATATATCCAGATAGTTCTGTTCAATGACCTCCATCAGAAGGGCCGGGTATTTGGGGTTAGTCGCGTAGCCCGCTTTCTTCAACCCTTTCGCCCAACCCTTGTAGTCGGTGGTACGTAGTTTAAATAGATCCGCATAGTGTGGACGCAGGAGAAAGAGCGAATGGTCGCGGAAAGACTCCTCTGGCGAAGCGTAGACCCGGAAACAGTCATGCTTCCTATCATCATCCTGGTAATACTTCTTACCGGCATAATCGCCCGTACACTTAATGCCGAAATGGTTATTCGCCTTGACCGCCAAAGGGCTTCTGCCACTGCCCGACTCCAAGATCCCCTGCGCCAATGTGATGCTGGCGGGTATGTTATAGAGATACATCTCACGAATCGCGACACGATGAAAACGCTCAATGTAGTCGATGGTTTCCGCCGAACGATAGGACACCTGGGCGGGAAGCGTAAGGCAAGAGAAGAGGAGGAGGAAGGAAAATAAGAAACGACCTTTCATGAAAAAACCAGTTAAAAAGAAACAAAGTGGAGACGTTCATCGAGCGTCTCCACATATATCATCACAGAATCTAAGACGGATCACTTCGAACGGATCAACGTGAAGTGGCCCGTGAATTGCTTACGGATTTCAGGAACATTGATCAGATACCAATAATCCGTAGAAGGCAACGGATTTCCGTTATACGTACCGTCCCAATCCATAACGTCGCCCTCCAAGACAGCCACCACCTTACCCGTACGGTCATAGATGGTCACCTTCGTGTTAGGATAAGCATCCATGATGGTCGAGAGATCCCACGAATCGTTCATGCCATCATCGCTCGGCGTGAAATAGTCCGGAATAGCGATAGGAGGAGAGATGATGGTGAAGACCGTCATGTTCTCGCATCCACGCTCATCGCGGACGAACGCCGTATGAGGATAGTCGTACGTAAGGTTCTCATAGACATCCTGCGTGCTCCATTCTTTGTTATCAACCTTATACTCGTACATTCCAGCATGGCCCACAGCCACTATCTTTCGTGAATTGAGGGCCAATGAATCAATCAGCAACTCAGGGAGAGGAACCACCTCGACTTTCTGCGAAGCGCTGGACTCACCACAGAGTTTGGAGACAGCGACAAGGGTATAACTGCCCGATTCCGGTTCCGTAGGGATGGTAAGGTCGCGCGTATGTGCGATCGTATCTCCGTCAGGGCCAATCCAATGGTACGTATCGATATCGTCACCACCCACCGTAGGGGTAAGGGTGATGCCGTTGCCACTACATACGACAACATCATCACCCATTGTGATGGAAGGCTTTTCCTTCACCTCGACAGGGATAGTACCCTCCTGCGGGCAGATGCCATCCTGCGTGATCGTGAATCCATATTCGGTCGCCTCGGTAGGGGTAACCGTCAGCGAGTCGGCCTGTGTGCCGTCGCTCCACGTCACCACAGCGTTCGGAGCATTCTCCAAAGCGACGGAGAGCGTCACCTCCTCACCGGAACATGAAACGACATCCATGGAGGTCGTATAGGATACCTGAGAGATAACCGTAACCGGGATCGTGTCGCTATGCACCTCCTGGTTGCCATAAGTGACCACCGCATAGTAAGAAAGGCCAGCTTCCGGATAATGCGTCAACTCAGTACCCTTCATCTGCAGCGAGCCACAAACGCCGGACTCATCGCACGCATACCATACGATCGAATACTGCTCCGGATACAACAGATGTCCCGTGCCAACCGTGTCGGCCACCAAAGAAGCGGGCTCGCCCGAACAAATCTTCGGAGTGGAAGTGGTAGCGGAAACCACCACCTTCGCATCCACCAACAACTGCAAATAAGCACTTTGTTCGCAATATCCATCGGCAGAGACATTCACAGAGAACATTTCGTCCGAGAAGACTTCCGCAATCTCAAACGGATTGCCGGTGCCTTCATTCACACTTCCCTTCCATACAACGGTAGCGTCAGAAGGCGTCATATCCAGCAGCTCCAAGGTAGCGGACGCTCCATTCGCGGCGACCACATTCACAGGCGTGGCAAAGGAAACGAACGGCTTCACTATCAAATGGGCGGAAGAGACACCATCCAAGCTCTTAGCCAGACAGATGCCATTGCTTGCCTCGAAGGAATACACCGCTTCATCGGCGGCCGAAACATTCGTGAAATTCAGTTCAGAAACGCCAGCATACCCAGTCATCTCCACATCATTCTTATACCATTTGATGTAAGAACCTTCCATCTTCTCGTCGTAACCATTCAAAATCAGTCGACCCGAAGCGGAAACGCCCTCACATACGGCAGTATCCAAACCGGAGAAGTCGGTGGAGACAGAGAATGGATAGACCTCCACCACCAATGTGTCCGAAGTCTCGCACTCATTCACGAAAGAGAGGACATAGGTAGTTGTCTGCGTAGGGTGCACGACAGTAGACTTAGCGCTCTCCAGCAAATCACCATCATAAGTGGTCCATTTGAAGTCTTGTCCATCATGGGTAGCGTTGAGCGCGATATCCTCGTCGCCACATGTGCGGTACGTCTTCGTATCTACTCCATTGGCGGAGAGTGCGCCCGTCAGCACACCTCGGCCCACCGTCACCATGACAGTAGTGTCGAACGTGCAGACACCCGCCTCAATTACCAAGTCGTAGGAATATACTTTGCCATATTCGCCTGTCTCATCCTTCACCTTCAGCGTCGGATCGTCGCTCGACGCATCGCCCCGCCAAAAGATGTCAAGGGTGCTGCCTAAGCTCTTGGCTGAAGCGGACAACTCCGTCTCGCCATACGGGCAGATGCTTGGAGAGGCCTTCACCTCAACATCCGTAATCTGGTCAATGAGCACATTCACGGCAGTGAAGTCAGCCGTTTCGCAAGTCAATCCCGAGATAGGGACATAGGATGCTTTCGCATAGTAAGTGCCGCTCTTCTCCACCTTCGGATCACTTGCCGGCAGCAGATCCTTATTCGAGTCGAAATAAGCGTACGACACAGACAAGCCATTGACTTCCTGGAAAGCGGAACCCAACTCATAGGAAATATTACAGAGTTTCACCTCCTGCGGTTCCGCCTTCAACTGTGGCAAGGCATAGACCGTCACCGTGACAGGAGTCTTACCGCCTTCCGTGCCTTGTTGGTCGATTTGGGAAACGAAATACTTGGTTTCGCCCGCCACGGAAACATCAGGCACAGGCGCATCAGGCAAACGGGTACCTGCGGCATCGTACCATGCCAACGTCCAAAGCGTATTGCTACCGTTGTCCGTCGCTTTAGCCTCCAGAGCCTTTACGGAAGGATCGTTCAAACAGTAAACGACATCATCGGCGGAAGGCATAGGCGAACCACTCACTACAGCCACGACTTTCTGGAAGTCACTTTCGCAACCGTCCACATTCTTCGCCTTCACGTAATAAGTATAATCAGCATTGCCTCCACCCGCAGGAACAGCAGGGATAGGCTCGTCCGCCAACATGTTCTTGTTCTCGTCATACCACGAATAGGTTATGCCAGACTCCTTTTCCAACACATTCGCATCGTATGCGGTCAGCGACTTGTCGAAGACGCCGGCGGCGGTCGTATCGTTCACCAGATAGGTAACCTTGAACGAACCCTTCAAGACAGGCGTAGGCGAAACCGTCACATTGATCTTACCCGAACCCGAGCAAGAGCCTTGGGTCACCTTCACCTCGTATTCGCCCGACTGGGTGACACTAAGGGTAGAAAGTGTCGAACCATCCGTCCACTCGTACGTATCGTAGCTATTGGAAGCGTCGAGCACCAACGGAAGGTTGCCATCGCAGATGGTAGTATCGGTACCCAAGTCCACCTTCAGTTCGTCCGCCACCGTAACCGTAGCGGAAGCCATCGACTCGCAACCCTCCGGAGTGGTAACCACTACGGAGTACTTGCCAGGCTGGTCGGTAACCAACTCGTTCTGAGTGGAACCATCGTTCCAGAGGTACGTATAGGTCAGGTCGGTGCCGGCGGTCAATGTGCCCGACTGGCCCGAACAGATCGTGAGGTCAGAGAGTTTCACCACGGCGGTATCTGAAACCGTATAGGTGAGGTGGAAGGTGTCGCTGGCGCAACCATATTCCGAAGATAACACATAACCCCTGGAAAAATCGCCAGCCACCTCCGTACCGACCGAAGGATAGAGGGTCGGCACACCTCCGTTGTCATTCTCCCAGCTATAGTTTACACCATTCGCGTGATTAGCACCGATAGCGTCCACCATGTGTTTATACTTCTCATTATCATTCACCGCACTACGGACACACAACGTACCCAAGGCGAAGTCCTCACCCGAAGGACGCTCGTTCACAGTGAGTTTAAACGGAGAGCTCTCCGCGAAGCAAGACGGGTCGGCCGCCGACGAAGCCACCACGCGATAGGAACCAGTCTTCTTCGCATAGATACTATGCGAGCTGGAAGCGTGACCCAAAGAGATACCGTCCAAGAAGAACTCATATCGATAATAATTACCATCATTCTCATCCCTCACTATAGCGGCAAGCATTACGGAATCACCCTCGCAGATGCGATTATCATCCGCGGAGAGATCGACGCCGAGCAATGAACATTCCACGCCGCAAGAGATGGTGTTGAGCACCTTGAGGGTGTCCAATCCATAGACGGTGGCGATACCCATGTTGGTGATATATTTATCCACGCATGCATTCACCTCAGCGGTGTAGGTACGGACAACAGAATCCATAGGAGGGATAGCCGTTTCCACAGTAGTGGCGACAGTAGGCCAAGAGATAAAGTTTTTCGATTCATCCCAAGATCCATTATCGGAAATGTTTGCCACATTCCCAAGCTCCTCAGGGAGTTGGTCACTCAACGTGACGTTGAACGCATAATCGAGGTCCGTCACGAATTTAGTCAAATGAGGAGCAGAGTTGGTTTGTCCATTAACATATACGCCAAAATATCCAGGCTTTTTCGGAGACAAATTCTTCCAATCCCCCTGCACATCAACCCACTCATCTTCGGCCCCATTGATATACATAAACAAATGGTCATCAACAAATGTGAACTTGAACTCTGGATTCACTGCATCACCCATATAAATCAACAAATCATCATTGTTATCTTCGCTTGCCTTTACGATACGTTTCCCATTATCATAAATTTCACATTTGAATGTGTTATCTCGATCCCAATGAGGCATTAGTCTCACAGCGACGCCCTCAAATTCAGAAGTCCCAGGCACACCTTTTTTCCACCGAAGCACCACATACGTATTTACAATCTTATCAATACAATGATCCAACTTTAGATATACATCTCCATTATATCCATACGAATACTCAGGAGCGAACAAATGTGATCCATTTGACTGCAACGAAATGTAGCCATCGTTCACACTCGGCAAAGAACCACTGAGAGCTTTCCACCCATCTGTAGACTTACAATTCGCCTCCACATGAGTACCAGTGTTGTTGATATATTTGACCTCATACGATACCGTTTCACCTTGCTGAGCAGACTTTTTGTCAGCAGACTTAAACAAAGACTCCTGTTCTTCTCCAACTGGAGGGATTTCCCTACAAGTAGTCATCAAGTCGACACGGGAAGAATCTGGAGAATCTGTTTCCGAAGAAATCCATGCAACGTTCGAGTAATATACATCCTCGGCATCTGGGCATCCCATATTTCTCGCCATACAAACATAGACCAACTTATCCTTCTCTCCCACAAGCATACTAGGCACAGACCACTTAACGATACCGCTGTATTCCTTTGTCCCAGCAGGTGCAGGCGTATATGTTGCCTGAATCCTTTCACCCTTGTCATTTTTCAATGCCGTACTGTCCACCCAATGATGGAAAACCAACTCATACGGGATTGTATCCACGATCTGCACATTCATACACTCGCGTCCAGGAAGAGGTGCGCGTCCAAGGATTCTTCGCCAAGCATATCCATCGAATTCCTCCACCAACATACGGTCATAGGTAGTCATATCAATATCACCTGTGTGGCAGACGTTCCTTCCGTGAGTAGTAACCTCATATCCAAGATTATTGACATCGGCATAACACGGGGTTAGCAAATAAAGTGCGGAAGTTTGCATATCATTTTTTTGAGTTGCTGTCTCCAATTTCTTATAAGACCAATCATCTTTCACCTTTCCTTCCATAGCCAAGTGAGGATTACTTCTCAATTGGGTTCTGATAAATGCAGGACCTCCCACACCCTTGTGCAAAGAATAGAAATTGTTCGCACCAGGCGTTGCCGCCGGATTTTGAGGTCGGTCAGAAATCTTATTGAATGTATAAGAGGATGGAGCCATCGTATAATCCGCAAATTTCACCATCAGACGTTGATTCCATTTCCTTCCGTCAAGAGTATCTGAACCAGAAGGAACACGCTGATAATGGAACGAAATCGTATCTGGTGTATCTGTCAACAGATATTTGTAACAATCATTGGCGTTATTCAATGTAAAATCCCAACCCGTAGGATTTGTGGCAGAGTATAGCCCAATCGCCGCTGCATCATACATGAAATAAGAAACCCTATAATTACCAGGATTGATGTATGCCTCGTATGCATCATGCCAGAAGCGGTAGCCTTGGAACAACTCCGTACCCGATACATAATTCGCATACGACAAACGAACATGATTTCGTCCACCATTCAACCAAGAGGCCTCTCCCAAGGATTTGTTTTCAAACTCGAGAGTAAACGTAACAGCATCATTAGGATTCAAAATCTTTCTCGACGCTTTTTTCTTCAACTGAAGCGTTCTGTCCGGAACGATATCCACACAATTTCGCTCCATCGTATAAGTGGCATGATTTGGATATTCATTACTTGTCCAATCCTCAAAGTTAGAACCAGTGATTGTACTTGTCAAACAAATACGAGGGTTTAACGTGTCCTTAACAACGACAATGAACGAAACCGAGTCTATGGTTGCGGCAAGACCACCCGTCTTAAATCCAGGAATTTCTCCAACATTCCAAATGATTTTACCATCTGAGATAGTTCCATTTCCTCTTTTTATAGCAACCACCTCATAGTTAGGGTCCAACTCCGTTTCAATTTTCACATTCTCAGCAGCGGCAGAACCATAATTACGGAATTGGACAGTATATTCAATCTGGTCATCTACGTAGGCGTATGTTTTATCGACAGACATATAGACCTTCACATTGGCTTCCCTCTTCATGTCTTGAGGAGCATGTAGATTACCCGAATGAGCCAAAAGACCCCAACAACGGAAGAAGCCATGGAAATATTCAGGTGTAGAACCTAAATATCGTTCCTCAGAATCCCACGTACACGCTTGGTTTGTACCGTCCCATGTTACTTCCGACTGACGATACATATCAGCGATCAAATCCAAATCGCCAGAACATACGGCAGATGTAGACATCGCACCAAGGGTATATGGCGCAGGAGATATTCCTGAACCCATTGGAGTTTTATCTCCCATATATGTCTGCATAATATTGCAGACACCCGACCAAAATGGCTGACCACGATCGGCAGATGCGCCTAACTGCACACACTGGCCATGCGTATCACCGGGAGCTTTCGCACCATACCCAGACCATGGATTTTTCAAGAACTCCGCTTGACGCATAGCCATATCATACTCAAAGGTATTACCACCCGCTACGGGTTGATGCTTAGCTGGATCCCAAGTAGTCTCAGGATTACCATGCCACATATAATTTAAGATGGTACGCATTGCGAAACGGAAATCCTCTCCTTCATTAAATTGCGTGAATCCAACTTGATTGCCATTCAATGAGATCGACGTGGGTCCACCAAATGAGGCGATATAACCCTGATCATAACATTGTCCGATCAACCAATCCGAAGACGCCTCTGCCCTTTTGTATTGGTTAATCAACCACGGGCGTGTTCTTCCAGTACCCTCGCCCTCCTCTTCAAGATACTTTGCGAATTCATGATAGTAGGCAGGTGCCACGTAATCTGCGTGATCAAATGGATTACCACACATATTATTAGAAGGAGAAATACCAGGATAGTCTGTCTGTGTAGCACGCCATTGCGTAATATCTCCAGACTTATTTCCACCCGTCACATAACCATCAATTCCTATGTCACCACTGGAATGACCTGCATAATGTATAGTAGTCTCTCCAGGATTTGAATATTTAATCATAAAAGTATCCGCATACGCTTTCAGAAAATCATCCAATATTTCCTTGTATGAAATCACTTTGCCATTAGCATCCTTCACAGGTTTACCATTCTGCATCATTGTTTCACCCCATTGTTTGTAGGCAACCAAAAGCGCCAACGCAATATCATCATCACCATCGGTGGCAGAAGAAGCGTTAGAATATAATCCATGAGGACCTGACTTCTCTTCGTCAATTTTTTTATCAGTTGTGTAACAGGTCGGAAGACCAGGACTCCATGGATAATCTTCAAACAGAATTTTCCCATCCATGTAACGTTTCACAAGCGGAATCTTGTAATCGTGAATCCACATCCATAGTCCATTAAAAGTAGGCTGATCAGCAAATATGGCAGCCATCAATAACATATATCCATCACCTTCAGAACAATGTGGACCACCACCAACGCCATCAGGCACTTCATCACTATTAAAAGAAATGTATTTCACCGAGCCATCCTTTGAAGTCGCCCCAGAATACCTACATCTATGGGACATAATCTGATATGCCTCACGTCCCGTCTTCTCCATATCCGCATGGGTAACACCTTCCGCATTGTATTTTGCCAAAGTTTTACCAACTCTGTACTCTTTAAACTGGGGATATGGAAACGCAGGGTCACCCGAATTGATATTGATATCAATAAACACGGACGGATCATACTTGTGTGCCTGTGCCTGTGAATACATGTCCGAAACGCACCCGCACAATACTGCCAAAGCGATAATAAATGGTCTAACTATATGTTTCATAACCTAATAATTCTATGTGACAATATACTATACCCAAACTAGTCCCCAAATATATAAATTTTATTAAAAGGAGCCACCATCCTCGATAGATTTTTGCAAAAAAAGTCTGTCCCGGACGTCAAGGTAAGCGTATTCGGTAAAATATTCGATTGACAAACTTTCGAGAAGGGGTAGGTCCGCAATTAGAAGATACGCCCGACTAAACCAATTCACCTATCAGGTCGAAACATTCGTAGGCAGTGATGCGGACAGCATAAAAAGCCCCGATGGTCAGTTCGCCCAGCGAAACAGGTATCAGCACCTCCTGATCGACTTCCGGAGAGTCGAATTCGGTCCTGCCATAATAGTAATCATCCTCTTTGCGGTCTATGATGACCTTGAAGGATTGTCCCACCTTCGCATTGTTCAACTCCTCGGCGATGGTCTCCTGGAGCGCCATCAGCTGATCGAGCCGTTTCTCCTTGGTTTTCTCACTGACATTATCCTTCAGATGGTCACCGGCATACGTGCCCTCCTCCTCGCAATACTTGAAGGCGCCCATACGCTCAAACCGGGCCTTCCGCGTGAAATCCATCAGTTTGTTGAATTGCGCCTCCGTCTCGCCCGGGAAACCGACCATCAACGTGGTGCGTATATGGATGCCCGGCACCTCCTCGCGTATGCGGTCGAGCAGGGTCAACGTCTCCTCCTCCGTGATGGGACGCCGCATCGCCCTGAGGATGTCGTCGTCGATATGTTGCAAAGCGATATCGAGGTATTTGCAGACATTCTCCCGCTCCCTCATCACCCGAAGCAGATCATACGGGAACTGGGTCGGATAGCCGTAGTGCAGACGGATCCACTCCACCCCCTTTATATCGGATATCCTCTCGACCAACTCCGCGATGGCGAACCTGCCGTATAAATCCTTTCCGTAGTAGGTGAGGTCCTGCGCGATGATCTGGAACTCCTTCACACCCTGCGCCACGAGCGACTCGACCTCGGAGACGATTTCCTCCATCGGGCGGGACTTGTATTCCCCTGTAATCAAAGGAATGGCGCAGTAGGCGCAATGACGGTTGCACCCCTCGGAGACCTTCACGTAGGCATAGTGGGAAGGGGTCGATAGTTTATGGATATGGGCGCATTGCGGGCGGTATTCCCCCTTAAGGTCAGCGATAATATCCTTCCAGGCGAACTTCCCATAGAATTTATCCACCTCCGGGATTTCCTTTTCCAGCTCACTCCGGTAGCGTTCCGACAGACAGCCCATCACCAACAATTGCTCGAGACCTCCCCTTTTGCGTTTCTCAGCGAAACGCAGAATCTGGTTGACGGACTCCTCCTTCGCGTCGCCGATGAAGCCGCAGGTGTTGATGATGACTATTTTCGCCCTGGAGGGGTTGGGGTCGAAATGCGTCTCGTACCCGTTCGCATCCAGTTGGCTGGCTAAAAACTCCGCATCCACGAGATTCTTGGAGCATCCCATGCAGATGATGTCGATGGCCTTCTTTCGCATCCGCTTCCGATTATTTGAACAGTGAATCGACGAATTCCCTCTTATTGAAGACCTGCAGGTGATCCATTCCCTCACCGACACCGATGTACTTGACAGGGATCTTGAACTGGTCGGATATGCCGATGACGACGCCACCCTTGGCGGTACCGTCCAACTTCGTGATGGCCAACGATGAGACCTCCGTCGCGCGAGTGAACTGCTTAGCCTGCTCAAACGCGTTCTGCCCCGTGGAGCCATCCAGCACAAGCAGCACGTCATGCGGAGCGTTCGGTATGATCTTGCGCATCACCTGTTTAATCTTAGAGAGTTCGTTCATCAGGTTGATTTTATTGTGAAGACGTCCGGCCGTGTCGATGATCACCACATCGGCGTTGTTCGCCTTGGCGGATGAGAGGGTATCGAACGCCACGGAAGCCGGGTCGGAACCCATCTGCTGCTTGATGACCGGGCAACCGACCCGCTCACCCCAGATACAGAGTTGCTCGATAGCGGCCGCGCGGAACGTATCCGCAGCACCCAAATAGACCTTTTTCCCAAGCTTTTGGAACTGGTAAGCCAATTTCCCGATGGTAGTGGTCTTGCCCACACCATTCACGCCGACCACCATGATGACATACGGACCATCGGTTTGCGGCACGGAAAAGTCCTTCTCGTCCGTCGTATTATTCTCCTCCAACAAAGCAGCGATCTCGTCCTTCAGGATATCGTTCAACTCCTCGGTACCCACGTACTTATCACGCTCCACGCGCTGCTCAATCCTTTCGATGATTTTCAGGGTAGTATCCACCCCGACATCGGAAGTGATCAACACCTCCTCCAGGTTGTCCAACACTTCGTCATCCACCTTCGACTTCCCGACAACAGCCCGGGCTATCTTACTGAAAAGGTTTTGCTTGGTTTTTTCGAGCCCCTTGTCGAGCGACTCTTTCTTCTCCTTGGAAAAAATACTGCTGAATATACCCATACACTATCTTTTTACGCCACAAAGATACGAAATTAATTAAGAGTTAAGAATTAAGAGATAAGAATTAAGAGTCGGGAGATATGAATTAAGGATTATGAGTTAATGGACAGGGCTATCCACGGACAAAAAACACAATTCAAAATTCACAATTGTCCCGCGTTTCATTAACTTTGCCCACACATCAAAAATCACATACCATGGGAATATTAGACCATCTATTGAAGATTTTCAAGGCGTTCAGTGAGGCAAGCACCAACATAAGCAATGCCAATAACTATCTGGTGAACTTCACCGTAAAGGGCTCCGGAGATTGGGACGGAGAGCACTACATGCGCGTGCCCATCGTAGGGGAGTACACGGATGCGCAGGCCATCAGGGCGTTGCGCATGATGAACGGGCTGGATAGCAACGTGGAGATCACCATCACACAAGTAGAGAAAGAGGACTAACCCGCTGAAGGATAGTCCTCTCTCTATTTTTTAAATTACGGAATGGTCCATGATGACCTTCCCGGAGCTTGTTTCACGCCCTTTTATTGCGCCCAAATATCCGTATACTCGTCGTCGATCTTGAAGGAGACGGGCTTGCACTGCGTATAGAGTGACGGGCAATTCACCGCCTTGTAGTATGGGCAACCCTTCTGCTTGGTCACGCTGATTCCCCGCCACGGCGTATCATAGCCTGAACTATAGACCTCGAGGTAGAGCACTGTCCCTTTAAGGGCATTTGAATCCTGGTATTTATTCACCTTGTGGGAGCGCACCTGGATCGTGAAAGGCTGTTTCGCCTTGTAAGCGTTCTCGGGCGTGGCACCCTCCATGTAGGTCGCCACGAGCTGGGGCGTATAATAGTCTCCGTACTGCGGGTTATACCTGTCCTTCAGAATCCTGGTCACGTCAGGAATGTTGTTGGCCACATTGACCATGTCGAGGCATTTGCTTCCCTCCTCTTTGTCATGGTTGTAGATCTCGAAGGCCATGAGTTCGAGGAGCACCGCCACCTCCGGCTTGCCACCATATTGCTCCTGCACAGCCTGCAATTGCGCCGCATTACGAGGGAACCCGCTGAACGTGAGGGTCGCCGTCTCACCCGGTTTCCAGTCGATAGGATTGATGCCCCCTTTTACCGTGACCGTGATAGCTTGCGCATTGTTCGCTACCGTCTCCGATTGTACGCCCTCTCCCACGGAAGGGATCTCAGCGATAGTGGTCACCTCATTCGTACTATTCTGTCGCACTGACTGTCCGTTCTCGCCCGTTTGGGCACACGCCCCGAAAAAGACGGCGGCGAAGAGGAAGATTGGATAAAAGATATGTTTCATACTTCTGCCATTAAAGTACAACGTTACACATTGTCGAATACTATTATGCAATAATCGTAAAAAAACGGGTAATTTGCAAGACTATTCCGTTTTTCCCCTTCCGCAATTCTCCTTGTAACGGATGAAATGTTTTTTATCACACGCCTCTATTTTTTATTTTTTGTTCTACTTTTTACGCTTAGTTTCTGTATCTTTGCGAAAATGTATAATTATAGACACCAATGAGAAGAAAACTCATTTTAGCATCCATGCTGGTTTCGGCGCAATTAATCTGTGCGCAGCAATCAAAAGACTACACGCAGGCGGACAAGCTTTTCCACGAAGGGAAGGCGTTGTATGACCAAGGGCACTTCAAGGCGGCTTACGAACGCTTGAACGAATATTTCCTGACATTGGACATGAAAGACCGTTCGCCACGCTATATCGAGACGGAATATTACATCGCCTGCTGTAGCTACGAACTACAAAAGAAAGACGCCGGCAGGAAGTTGGATGCCTTCACGTCCGAAAACCCTCAGTCCACGTTGACGAACCGGATCCACTTCCTCTCCGCTTCACAGAAATACGACCGACAGCTCTACAAGGAGGCTGTGGAGGAATTCAGCCAATGCGACAGGCTGCTCCTTTCCCAAAAGGAATCGGCCGACTACCTATTCAAGCAGGGCTACTCCCTGTTGCAATGCAAGGAGATCGAAAGGGCAAGGAACACCTTCTCAATCCTATTGAACCAACAATCCAAGTATAACGTGGCGGCGAAATACTACAAAGCCTACACGGATTATCTCCTGAAGGATTATGAGGCCGCCCTCCCCGTCTTCGAGGAGCTACAACAGCTGCCGGAGTACGCACGCATCGTCCCTTACTATATCTTCCAAATCTATTACGCCCAAAAGCGTTACGACGAGGTGTTAGAGACGGGCGAGGCGCTACTGAAAGCTGACCCGAACAACCCGAACAGCAAAGAGATCCACAGACTCTTGGGTGAATGCTATTACACCAAGAAAGACTATGTCAACACGATCAAGTACCTCTCGCTCTACCAGAAAGAGGCGGAGCAGGTGGTCCGCGAAAACATGTACATGTTGGGTAACTCCTATTACCAGACGGGCGACTACCAAAATGCGGTCTCCTGCCTGCAGACAGTGACCACAGTCGAGGATGCGATGGGACAGAACGCCTACCTCTACCTCGGCTCCTGCTACGTCAAACAAAAGAATATCACCAATGCGAGATTCTGCTTCGAATCGGCGAGCCGCATGGACTTCGACCCGAACGTGAAGGAGGAGGCGTTCTACAACTATGCGTTGACCATCTACGAGCAGTCGTACTCCCCTTTCAACGAATCCATCACCGCCTTCGAGCGCTTCCTGGAGACCTTCCCGAACTCCCGCTATAGGGATAGGGTCTACAACTACATGACCAACCTCTACCTGACGACGAAGAACTATGCGGAGGCCTACGCGTCCATCGAGAAGATCAAGGAGAAGAACATCCAAATCTACGAGGCGCGCCAACGCATCGCCTACAGCATGGGTATCGAGAACTTCACGAACGGCAACTACGCCAAGGCGATCGAGCATTTCAACACCTCCCTGAAGGACGGTCAGTACAACCGCACATTAGAGGCCTCCACCATCTTCTGGAGGGGTGAAGCCTACTACAAACTGAAGGACTTCAAGCACTCCGCCAGCGATTTCGAAACCTTCGTCAACTCCCCTGGCGCCAGAAGCTGCGAGGAGTTCACACTCGCCCACTACAACATGGGTTACAGCCGATTCACGGAAAAACGTTACTCGGATGCGTTGTCATGGTTCAGGAAGTACGTCAACATGGAGGAGCAAAACAAAACGTTGATCGCCGACGCCACCAACCGTATCGGCGACTGCTACTTCTACCAACGTGACTTCAGCAATGCGGTGAAGAGCTATTCACAAGTATTCTCGATGAAGGGACCGGGCGCAGACTACGCCTGCTTCCAACAGGCTTTCATCCAAGGATTGCAAAAGGACTACAATGGCAAGATCGCCACGTTGAACAAGCTGCAGAAGACCTTCCCGCAGTCCGAATACCTGGCGGACGCCAAGTATGAGATCGGCCGCGCTTACATCATGATGAAGCAAAACGACAAGGCCATCAAGACCTATGAGGCGCTGAACCGTGACTATCCGCACAGCCCATTGAGCAGGAAAGGTCGCCTACAGACCGCCATGCTCTACGACGAGATGAACAACTCCAGCAAATCCATCGCGACCTACAAGGAGATCGTCGAGTACTTCCCCACCAGCGTGGAGGCCCATACCGCCTTGGAGAACCTGAAGCGTGTATACTTCGAGCAGGATAACATCCAAGGCTACGCCGACTACGTGGAGACCTTGGGCGGATTCGTCAAGTTCCAACGCTCCGAGCAAGACTCCCTCACCTACCTCGCCGCGGAAAACCTCTACGAGAAAGGGGAATACGCACGGGCGGCGAAGAGCTTCAGCAATTTCTTGGAGAAGTTCCCGGAGAGCGTGTTCGTCAACAGAGCCCACTTCAACTTAGGAGATAGCTACTACCAATCCGGCGACAAGGAGAAGGCGAAGGAGCAGTTCGCCATCGTCTCCTCATTGGTCGGTTGCCCCGATCGTGAGGCCGCCTTGGTGCTCCTCTCCAAAATCCAATACGACAACAAAGAATACAAGGGGGCCATCACCAGCATGGAGACTTTGGACAGCGTGGCCCAAAACCCTGAGAATAAGATGGCGGCCCGCTTAGGCATCATGCGTTGCCACAACCTATTGGGCAATCTGGAGCAAACCGTCGATGCCGCCACCCTGCTCACCAACAGCGACAAACTGGACCCGGCGATCTATAGGGAGGCTCTCTTCACCCGCGCCAGGACATACGAGTTGTTAGGCGACTCCGCCTTGGCGTTGGCCGACTACAAAGTACTCTCGGGCAACTGCATGGACGCATACGGCGCCGAGTCGCAGTTCATCAAGCAGGAGTACTCCTTCCGCGCCGGCGACCTCGATGGGACAGAGAAAGAGATCTTCGCCTTCATAGACAAAAACACGCCTCACCAGTATTGGTTGGCGAAGAGCTTCATCCTCCTTGCGGACATCTATATGCGACAAGGAAAGATGTTCGAGGCGAAGCAATATCTGCTGAGCGTCCGCGAGAACTACAACGGAAACGATGATATCGCCTCCGAAATAAAACTCAGGCTGAGCCGCATCGAACAAAGTGAGAATGAAAAGATTGTTAATGAGAATTAATGGGTAACTACGATATGAAACGTTTGTTTTTGATAACCGGATTCACCGCTTTCTGCGCCATCACTGCCACCGCACAGGAAAGCTCGGACACAACCATCGAGCGCAACGTCGATGTGGTGAAGGAATACAACCCCATCATCAAGGATGCGGGGAAAATCAGCACTATGCCGGAACTGAAACCGATCGAGACGAAAAAGAGGGAATCGACATACTCTGTCTGGACAACGCCTTATGACGTGAAGCCGAGCGAGCTATATCCTTTGGATTACGCCACCGCACAACCCATAAGGAGGAAGGAAGACAAGCAACACTTCGCCCGCATAGGTGGCGGCAACTACTCCACCCTCTTGGGAGAGTTCTACACGCCCATCTTCCAACAACAGAAATCCGCCATGGACTTGGACATTAGGCACAGATCCTCATTCGGAAACGTGAAACTCTCCGCCGACAACTACGAACCGTTGCTCAGCGACATGAAATCGAAGGCGTTGGACTGCGACACGAGGGCGCAACTCCGTTTCAACTCCACCATACGTCACACCAAAGAACTCAGCTCTTTCTTCGTGGCGGACTACGATGTCTTCCGCTACTACGGATACGACGACGCAATGCAATCTCTCTTCAATAGAGGATACATGGAGTCCGACAACGAGGAGTTTAAGCAACACTTCCTCAACCTGGATGCCAACGTGAGATTCAAAACGAAGGAATTCATCGGGAAATGGCGCTACGATTTCCAGACGAACTATCAACTGTTCAGCAACAACGACGACCTGTCCGAACATACCATCCTCACGAATCTATGCGGAGGGTACCGCATGGAAAACTACACAATCGGATTGGACTTCGACATGTACAACATCATCATGAGCCTACCCGAAGAGAACGAATACTATGATTTCGAAAAGGCAGCGAACATGAACAACTACACTGTACTGAAACTGAAGCCAAGCTTCGTTTTCAACGGTGAAATCGGCAAAATAAGCATCGGTATCAAGACGGCGTTCAGCCTCGGTCAAGGCAAGAAAGGTACCATTTGCCCTGATATCTTCGGAACAGTGAAGCTGAAGAAGGACATCGCCTACCTCTACGCCTGCGTCACGGGCGACTATGCCGTGAACAACTTCCACCGCACGACAAAAGAGAACAAATACATCGCCCCGGATGTCCGCCCGGAAGACACCTATACACCTATTGACTTGTATGCGGGTGTACGGATGAAAGTGGCACGACGTGTGGACGTGGACATCTACGGTGGCTATAAGATCATCAACAACCCTTATTTCTTCGTGAATAAGATGCGCCCTTCCATCGTGAACGGCGACACGAACATGGTCATGACCCGCCAGTTCGGCGTGGTGTACGAAAAGAACGCCGGTGTCTTCAACGCGGGAGTATCCTTAGGTTACCACTGCAAAGAGAAGTTGGATATGACCTTCGACGCCGTGATCAACAAATGGGCGCTGGAGAAACTTGAGTACGCTTGGCAAAGACCAGACTGGAAACTGGACTACCACGCCAGCTACCGATTCACTAAAGCGCTGCGATTCAACTTGGGCTACCAGTTCGAGGGCGGAAGACACGCCTACGTGAACAAGAAGGCGGTCGACATGAAGAATGCCCACAACATCAACATCGGAGCCGACTATAAGTTCCTGAACTGGTTGGACTTCTTCGTGAAATTCGACAACCTGCTCAACCAAGCTTACCAAAGTTGGTACGGATATGACGTCCAGAGATTCAATTTCCTGGCTGGTTTATCATTTTATTTTTAATAAACGATGCCCTTCGCCTTATTCATAATACTTCTTATCGTTTTCTTTGTGTTGAAAAACATCCCGACCGACGATGAAGATGATGCATCAGGCATATTCAAAGACGATGGGATAGGCACAAGTGGCTCGCAACGCGCTTCCTTCTTCAAAAGCGTGGCGCAATTGCTGTGCATTGTGATGGCCGCGGATAGAAAGACGACAAAGACGGAATTGAATGTGGTAAAGAAATACCTATCCCTCAATTTCGACGAGAGGGATGCGCATACGATACTACAGATGATGTCCCAATGCCTAAAGAAGCCTATGCCGCAGGACTTGAGACCCTTCTGCCTCCAATTGAACCAAAACATGTCGTACAGACAACGGCTCGCTTTCCTCACCACCCTGTTCGAGATCGCGGTCGTCGATTCACGCATCGAAAAGGAGGAGGCGAAGGTCATCGAGATGTATGCCCGCTTCGCTTGCATCAAGCAGGTGGACTTCGACCGGCAACGCGGGTATTTCGCATACGGTTTTACCTGGGAGAATACGGGCAAGCAAAAGGCTAACTCATCCGACACTTCGTCCACCGACAAGAACTCCACGAAAAAGGATTGGGCATACGATGTATTGGGAGTTCCCCACAATGCGTCCGAGAAAGAGATCAAAAATGCTTTCCGCAAACTATCCATGCAATATCACCCGGATAAACAGATCGACGCTACCGACGAGGAGTTGAAGATCTCCACGGAGAAATTCCTGCGAATCAACGAGGCGTACGAACTACTGGCGGAAAACGCCTGATTGGGCCCTCAGAGCCTCTCTGCCCGCATCTCTTCCGCAAAACGAACAATGGTATGGATTTTGTATTTTAATACTTTCTTATGGCAAAACAACAATCTTCCGTTAAAGAACGTCAGAGGGTCGATATAGATGAGCCCCGACAGTTCAAGGTGATTTTCCATAACGATGACTTCACGACCTTCGAATTCGTCGTGAAAGTCTTGATGGTCGTTTTCTTCAAGTCTGAAAGCGAAGCGCAACGACTGACGTTCGAGGTGGACCGTAAAAAGCAGGCGACCGTCGGCATCTATTCCCACGACGTGGCGGTGTCGAAGATGGAGAAGGCCACCAAGATGGCGAGAGCAGAGGGTTTTCCCTTGAGAATTACATGTGAACCTTTAGATTAAAATTAGGCATGGAAGAATTAGATTATGATGATTGTTCAAAGATTATCTTTGAAAAGGCCAGATGCTGCGCCGAACAGTATCACCACGAGTTTCTGATGCCGGAGCATCTGCTGCATGTTTTGTTGGATGAACCTTGCTTCTACTACGTCTCCATCGGTGATGTGCAGACTTCCGAACTGCGGGCGGAACTGGTCGATTACTTGGCGAACCAGGTGGAGCAGGTGCCCCAAAACGTCCCCTACGAGGTTGAGTTCTCCGAACATACCACCCAGGTGTTGTTGATCGCCAGCCGTATCGCACATTATGCGGGTCAACAGGAGATTAATTTCACACACATACTCAAAGCCATCATTGAACTGCCCGAATCAATGGCGTCCTACCTCCTGAAGAAGTATGCCATGGTGGACATGAGCGTGCTACTGAGCGACTTCATCTCTTCGTACGATAGCTATAGCGACGAGGACGAGGAGGATATGGACGACGAGGATGAGGAGGGTTTCCCCGACGACGGACCCCTACCCGGCATGGGTGAAAAATCATGGCGTAGCATGGTGCTCTGCATCAGTGACCATATCGACGATCACAATCCTTTGATCGGCAGGGAGAAGGAGCTGGAACGTACCATCCAAATCCTTTGCCGCAAGGATAAAAACAACCCACTGCATATCGGTGAGCCGGGTGTCGGTAAGACGGCCCTCGTCTATGGTCTGGCGGACCTGCTTCGCAAGGGGAAGGTGCCTGAACGACTGAAGGGATACAGGATCTATGAGCTGAACCTAGGCTCGCTTTTGGCGGGCACACAGTTCCGCGGCGACTTCGAGAAGCGCTTGAAGGCGATCATGGACGGTATCTCCAACGAGGGGAAATCGATCGTCTACATCGACGAGATCCATAACCTGGTCGGCGCGGGCAGGACGGGCGACGGCTCCATGGATGCCAGCAACCTGCTCAAACCGTACCTCGAAGGGGATAACCTCCGCTTCATCGGCTCCACCACCTACGAGGAATATAACCGCTATTTCTCGCAAGACAAGGCGCTCGTGCGCCGCTTCCAACAAATAGACATACCAGAGCCTTCCGTCGAGGAGGCCATCCATATCATCAACGGATTGAAGAAGAAATACGAGGAGTACCACCACGTGGTCTACGCTGATGGCGCCATCGAATATGCGGTGGAGAGCAGCGCCAAGTTCATCGCGGACCGTTTCCTGCCGGACAAGGCGATCGACCTGATCGACGAGGCGGGGGCTTTCCGTGAACTACACCCCGTGGACGCCGCCGAACAAATAGTGGACCAGCCTCTCCTCTCGGATGTGCTGTCTTTGGTCTGCAAGATTGACGCCGTGGCCCTGAAAGAGGAGGATAACACCGCCCTGGAAACGCTGGAACCGAACATCATGAAGAAGATCTACGGCCAGGACGAAGCGATCCGTCAGGTGGTCGAGGCGGTGCAGATGTCCAAGGCGGGCCTGCTGGACGACGACAAGCCGATCGCAAGCCTCCTGTTCGTCGGACCGACGGGCGTGGGCAAGACGGAGCTCTGCAAGGTGCTGGCGGCGGAGTTAGGCATCAGCTTGGTACGCTTCGACATGAGCGAATACACGGAGAAACATACGGTGGCGAAACTGATCGGTTCGCCTGCGGGCTATGTGGGCTACGAGGATGGCGGTCTGCTCACCGACGCGATCCGCAAGACGCCTAACTGCGTGCTGCTCCTCGACGAGATCGAGAAGGCGCATGCGGATATCTACAACATCCTCCTGCAGGTGATGGACTACGCGCGCCTGACGGACAATAAGGGACGCAAGGCGGATTTCCGCCACGTCATCTTAGTGATGACCTCCAATGCGGGTGCGCAGTACGCTCACCTCTCCTCCATCGGCTTCGGTGGCGGCAAGTCCGCCGGCACAGCCATGCTGGACCAGGTGAAGAAGACCTTCAAGCCGGAGTTCATCAACCGCCTGAATGGTATGGTGACCTTCAACGATATGGACGAGAAGATGGCGGCGGCCGTGCTGGACAAGAAACTGGGTGAGCTGAAAGAGAAGCTGCAGGCTAAGAACGTGACGCTGAAGATATCGGACGAGGCGCATGCCCATCTCCTGAAACAGGGCTACTCCAAGACCTACGGGGCAAGGGAGATGGACCGTGTGATCCGTAACCAACTGAGCACCTCCCTGATGCGTGAGATCCTCTTCGGCTTCCTGAAGTCGGGCGGCACCGCCGAGGTGGTGCTGGAGAATGAATCCATAAAATTAGTCCAAGGCGCATGATCTACCAACTGACGGACCAGATAGCGTTCCCCGACCCACGGAACGGGGAGGAGGACGGACTTTTCGCCATCGGCGGAGACCTCTCCATCGACCGTCTCCTATTGGCCTACTCGAACGGTATCTTCCCATGGTACTCGTTCCGCGACTCGGACATCCTATGGTTCTGCCCGATGAACCGCTTCGTCATCTTCCCCGACGAGATCCATGTGTCGCACTCCATGCGGACATTGATGAACAAGGGTCTCTACCACGTCACGATCAATCAGGACTTCGCCTCCGTGATCAAGAACTGCGGAGACCTCCGCAAGGAGATGGAGGGGGCATGGTTAGGCGATGACATGACGAAGGCATACACGGCGCTGCACGAACAGGGGTTCGCGGCGAGCGTCGAGGTGTGGGACCAAGAGGAGAAGCTGGTCGGCGGACTCTACGGTGTGACCATCGGAAGGTGTTTCTTCGGAGAGAGCATGTTCTCCCTCGCGCCAAGCGCATCCAAACTGGCGTTGATCTTCTTAGCTAAAGTGTTTGCGCAAAACGGCGGCGTGATGATTGATTGCCAACTGGAGACCCCCCACCTCAAGAGCATGGGCGGACGATACATCCCCTACGACGAGTACATGAAGTATGTGAGGATGGAATGAAAAAAAGCGGGGAGGATCCAATTCTCCATTTCTGAGTTGCCCTGCGGGTCGCGCATGTAGTAGGTCGTCACAAACTTGTCGCCCGTGGTCACGTTCTTGTTGGTCACCGTCTTGGCGATGCGATGGGGCTTGGCATTGTGGGTGTGTTTTCCTTCATGAATACTAATTTAAGAATTATTTTTTTTGCAGCATTATGCCATACTTATCTTTTAACAATTTCTATCTCACGATTAATATTATCTTTTATATTCCTGTTCAACTTTATAGCTCCATATGACATTTTTGTATCAAATGTCATATCAGTTGGATATGTATCAAATGAGTCTTTCAATTGTTCAATAAAAGGCAACAAATGACACCTATGAGTGTGTATCACATGATGAATTGTTGCCAAGTGAATATCATTGCATCGAATGTCTCCTTTTTTATCCCTAAAACTAAGCAATACAATTAACATACTATCAACCTTTACTGAATCTTTTGTATGTTTTTCAAAAGAATCCATAGCACGTGTCATACAGCAAAAACTAGGATCTAAAACATCAAATCTATCCGAATTGTATACATATTTCTCTATATCATCCTTATACAAAATCCATGTTATTCCACCTTGCCAAAACCCATCAAACACAAGACGGAAAAAATGGCCAGTAATAGGATTACTCAAGACAATATAAACAATTATAATAACTATTATGATTTTTTTTATTTTTTTCATTTCGATGATTCTTTCTCTGTCTTAACATGAGGCAACGGATCAAATTCCGAAAAAATGGACGGTTCAAAAAAAGAGAACTTCTTTATTATTCCTATAGTAGGGGCTCCTATATTACATTTAATTTCATCTTCCCCATTATCTTGAAAATTAATTACACGTTGGTTAGCGAAATAGTCCGAACTTGGCGCAATTTTTAAATCTCCATGAAGAGTATGATCAGGTATTTCATTATTTTCATTTGCATTCTTTGTCCATGTAGATATAGGAGTAACAGCCTTATCATCATTGATGTCAGTACTATAACGAGTTCCATCTTCTGTTGTCAGGGTCTGTCCCTGTTGCAACTTAATATAATCAACGTCATACGCATATATGGTTTCAACATAAACATCAACCATTCTATCATTGATCATTTCCATTCTGTAAATATGAGCAAGTTTTTCTCCATCTTTAGTTTCAAATGGCACCAACTTGTGGTGTGGTTTTAACTCGAAAAGGGTTTTCTCATATAATACCTCTTTCCCATCTTTATTTGAGCCGGTACAACCTCCTAAAAATATTGATTGACTAGAATAATTGGCAAATACATTATTTCCGTTCAAGTCTCTTCCATCCGAATCACAAAACACCATCGGATTCCCCCCACAATAATTATAAGAACTCATCCCCGGATACTTTCCAAACAGCGGATCCACACTCAACCACCTGCCCAGCCTCGTATCCAACAACCTGTACTCCGTAGTATACACTCCTTCCGCCAAGTCATTCTCCTTCTCATGTCCTGTGTAGCCGAAGCGATAATCACCCGAATTCCAGCTTCTTCCCGGCTCCGTCATACCATACGGATAGTAATCCGACAAACTAACGACCGCAGGTTCGTTTGTAGAGGATGCCTTATCCGAAATCACCGCCATCACGTTGCCGAGGTGGTTGGTGAGCTCGTAATAAGTGGCAGGTGATTCATTCGCATTGGTGGCGTTCAGCGCCAAGTCACGCTTCCTCATGCCGAGGCGGCCGGCTCCGTAGAGATGCTGCTCGGCGAGGGTGAAGGTGCCGTTGTCCGAGTCGCCATGCTTGTGCTCATACACCGCCAGCACGTTGCCCTGCGGGTCGCGCACGTAGTAGGTCGTCACAAACTTGTCGCCCGTGGTCACGTTCTTGTTCGTCACCGTCTTGGCGATGCGCTGGCCCATGGCGTCGTAGTCGAAGTGGAGGTCGGGCTTCTGACTGCCCGCGGTGCGGATCACGTCAGAGACCTTGCCCGATGCCGTCCATTTGATTTGGGCAATCTCCTCGCTCTTGTCCTTAATCAAGTTACCCATAATACAATCCATCATCCGACTAGCAATGATGAAATTCTATTCCATCCTTCTGCAACTATTCATCGACAATAAAAAGCCAATTGTCGTTAATCTTCTTAATGTTCGAGCCGTCCAATTCTCCGTCCGAATTCTTATTAAAGGAATAGCGAAAAGAACAAAGATGGTTATTTTCAATTAATCTGAAATATATAGCATCCTCATTGCGATCAAAATAAATGCTACACATTTCGAACATTTCAAAAAAATCTATCAGATACTTCACCTCTGCAACATTTCCGCCTTTCCTCTCTATGCAACATCTTGTCACTTCATCCAAATAAAAGAAATTAGTTTTTTTCGCTTTTGTGAAAATAAATTTTTTGTACATTAATCGGGGACAATAAGGGAATTGCGTCCTTTCATTAATAGGGTCAAATGCATCACCATAATGTATTATATATATCGGATAGTATTTGTCTCTTATTTCGATCCAAGTAATCGATGATCTTTTTACCATCTCAACCACATGTTCCATATCCCCTTTTTCCACTAGCTCTTTAAAATCAGACACCTTCCCTTTCCCAGGTGATGGATGAACAAATGTTAGTAGGATGAATGTCACTAACAAAGCTAATATCGATATAAAAATATATTTTTTTTTCACTATTATATGTGTTTTTTGTAATACATTCTATTTCTGATCACTTTTCGGCTGTTTTATAGATTCTGGTCGAGAATAATTCCATTCATACCCGAGCCCTATTGAACGCTGATCGTCTTTAGAATCTAGCTGAATTTCATTCAACAGACAATCCCAATGTCCTCCAGTTTTTGCAATAGATTCCGGAATACCTAAACAATTCATACCTGCACCCCATAGAAAATTTCCGAAATTATGGTCGTTATGGGCATAACAACCCCCATCTGTTTCTGACAAATAAAGACAACCAGAAGAAATACCAACATTAAATATAGACACAGTAGGAACCGGATCATAAAAATCAAACGTAGCACCACTAAAGCTAAGTTCATACGTTAATTTAAAATTTGCCGACACGTAATAATCCATTTTTTTATTTCTACTTTCATTATTTGCGTAAAGATATTTACCGTAGCTGTATTGATTTTCTATCATATCTACACCGGAATTAAACAACGCAGCATTTATTTGCTCTTTTGTATAAACAACTACCTGAGTAATCGATTCATCCTTTTCATTAGCTTCCAAACCAGACTTTCTTCTTCCCCTTATACTTTCCATTCTACTAGTAGTAGATTCAATTTTTTCATCCCTAGTACGTAGGCGACTTATATCATGTTCTGGATCAACAAATTCAAATTCTTTTATTATGTTCATCTTACCATCATCCCCTAAACTATAAAGAACGCCCTTGTTTTCACCCGGATATGCGTTTTCATCCTTGTGATTATAGGTATATATGGTTGCATCTCCATAGCCTTCATAGGTACCATTATCAAGCAAGAAGTAATAACCAGCTTTTCCATCAGGATCCACCATCACCATAGGATTCCCCTTACAATAATTATATGGACTCATCCATGCATAATCTCCCGCCAACTTATCCACACCCAACCACCTGCCCAGCCTCGTATCTAACAACCGGTACTCAGTAGTATACACCCCTTCCGCCAAATCATTCTCCTTCTCATGTCCCGTGTAACCGAAGCGATAATCACCCGAATTCCAACTCCTTCCCGGCTCCGTCATACCAAACGGATAGTAATCCGAAAGACTCACAACAGTAGGTTCGGCTGTAGCAGATGTCGTATCAGATATCACCGCCATCACGTTGCCGAGGTGGTTGGTGAGCTCGTAGTGGGTGTCGCCTGCCTGTGGCGTGGTCGGGTCTGTCCCATTGGTGACATTCGAGTTGTCGAACTGCGCCAAGGTGACGTTCTGGGAGACCATGCCCAAGCGGTTCATTCCGTACAGGTGGCGCTCCTTCAGTTGGAACTGTCCCGCGCCTGCGGCGTCCTCCTTCTTCTCATACACCGCCAACACATTGCCCTGCGGGTCACGCACGTAGTAGGTGGTCACAAACTTGTCGCCCATAGTGACGTTTTTGTTGGTCATCGTCTTGACGATGCGCTGGCCCATGGCGTCGTAGTCGAAGTGGAGCTTAGGCTTGTTGCTCTCCTCGGTGCGGATCACGTCGGAGACCTTGCCCGTCACCGTCCAACTGATCTCGGCGATTTCCTCGCTCTTGTCCTTGATGAGGTTGCCCACTTCGTCATAGGCGTAGTTGTGGGTCGACGCGCGTTGCTGGGCGTAGTTGCCCTGATCCTTGATGTCCGTCGTGGTGGCGTTGTTTCTCACCGCGTCGTTCACGTGCAGCAGCCTGTTATTGAGTATGTTGCCCTTCGAATCCTTGGCGTAGCGGTACGTCAGGTTGTCCATCGCCGAACCCGATTGGTCGTTGCGGGTGATATTGCACAACGGACTATGAAAGCTATAAGTTACTATGATATTTCCACCACTGATTTTCATATCCACTAAAATAAAAATTGTTTCTTAATTTTGCAAATGTGGATGAAAAGTGAAATGGTGATTTCATTTAAGTGCCTTAATTTCATAAAACATTTTAGGCAAGGGCTCTATTTTATGATCTCTCACATATTCTATTCCATATTTTTTTACAATTAAATACCACTTTTCAATTTTTTTACGAATAAAACAATCTCTTTTATTTTTCTTTGCTTTTATTTTCATTATTCCATTTTTATATTCTGCATATACATCATAATCATATATAATTTCATGGTTCTTGTCGTAAAACACACATATTTCATTCTCGTTATTTGTATTATCGTGGTTGTATATTTTTATAATCCAATAATATATTTTCATTTGAGAAGAAACATGGCGATTAATAACTTTGGTATTAATTTGATAATTTAACCATCTACACGTATCCTGATACCAAAAGTAAGATGGAGCATCATACATCTTAGCCAACTTATAATCAATAAGTTTATCCAATACCGATTCTTCCGATGCAGCATTAATAAAATCATTGTTAAATATATAATGCTCTATATCTCTTTTCTGACATGATTTTTCCTTATATTTTATTCCATGAACATCCACCGAATATTTCTTAGTATCTATGCTCACATCTGCGAATCCATTTGAAAAATCAGTTCCGTCCGTATATTCTATAGGGATTACAATTTCCCCATCTTTACCTATGTATCCAAATCTTCCGTTCCTTCGTATCAGAGCCAATCCATTATGAAAATCACGAGGAATACCTTTTATGGAATCCAAATCCAATATCACGTCACCTTCCCTATTAAGATACATTTGACTAAGTTTTTCTTTTCTGACAGCAGCGATTAAACCATCATGTTCCTCCCCAAGATATAAATACGAACAAGGTATAATCTCCTTTCCTGTTGAATCAATATATCCATATCCTCTATCAAATTGAGCCACCTTACATATCCCATTATTGAATTTATAATATAACATGTTTGCTTTGTCATATATTAAAGGAACTATCGTATCACCTTTCTCATTAACAAAGCCAATCTTATTTGTTTCATTATCCTCTATAGAGTTAAGACATTGGGAATTAGAATATTGAAAAACAAATATATAAGCACAAATAAATATCAATTTATTTTGAATTATTCTTTTCATCTCTTATTTTTCGATCTTTATATCTATCATATGAATATCTCGTAACTTCGCCTTCCTTCAGCTCTGATTGATCTATTGCGATTTTACATTCCTGTTCTATTGCTTGTAATTCTGTTGGAGTATCCGCAGGCGTTTGCGCACCAAAATACAACACATAAATTTCACCTCCGGTTAGACCCTCCTCCTTTATAGATTCTATACTTATCTGTTTTTCTGCGTGCGTTTCCATATTATTATACTTACATATTGCATCGTCGATTAAATCTAACGACACATCCTCTCCCAAATCTATATATCTTACTAACGCATCAAATAAAGCAGCATGTCTTAACTCATGGAAAAACGGAACAATTCCAGAATAATGTCCAGAATTTAATGTCAACCCAGCCTCTTCCGCATTAAATTGGAAAAATGCGAATGGACTACCATCGCTATTTTTTTCTGTAAGCTTATCTGCTTTATTATAATATGTAGGATACACAACACCTCTTACTTCATAACCAACGCCAAACTGATCAACTATATTACTTACGTATTCCACATGATAAGGAATGCTACTCGATTCTAATTGTTCATAGTCACGTAATAATGATTTGTCATTTATCCTACAGATATAACTCATAAATCTCACTTGAGCTTCTTCATTCGCAAAAATCAACTTTCTTCCATCACTATCAATAAATACCAACGGATTTCCCCCACAATAATTATACGAACTCATCCCCGGATACTTTCCAGCCAGCGGATCCGCACTCATCCACCTTCCCAATCTTGTATCCAGCAATCGGTACTCCGTAGTGTAAACACCACTAGCCAAATCTTCCTCCTTCTCATGCCCCGTATAGCCGAAGCGATAGTCGCCAGCATTCCAGCTTCTTCCCGGCTCCGTCATACCATACGGATAGTAGTCCGAAAGGCTCACGACGGTAGGCTCAGCTGTGGTGGATGCCTTATCAGATATCACCGCCATCACGTTGCCGAGGTGGTTGGTGAGCTCGTAGTGGGTGACAGGTGTGGGTTCACTCGCATTGGCGACGTTCAGCGCCAAATCACGCTTCTTCATGCCGAGGCGGCCGGCTCCGTAGAGGTGCTGCTCGGCGAGGGTGAAGGTGCCGTTGTCCGATTCTCCATGCTTATGCTCATACACCGCCAACACGTTGCCCTGCGGGTCGCGCACGTAGTAGGTGGTCACAAATTTGTCCGTGCCGTCGGTCGTGTTCTTGTTGGTCACCGTCTTGGCGATGCGCTGGCCCATGGCGTCGTAGTCGAAGTGGAGGTCGGGCTTGCTGCTGCCGTTGGTGCGGATCACGTCGGAGACCTTGCCCGTCACCGTCCATTTGATTTCTGCAATCTGCTCCGATTTGTCCTTGATGAGGTTTCCTATCTCATCGTAGTCGTAGTTGTGGGTCGACGCGCGTTGCTGGGTGTAGTTGCCGCCCTGGTCCTTGATGTCGGTGCCATCGGTGGTGTTCGCCGCGTCGTTCACGTGCAGCAGCCTGTTGTTCAGGATGTTGCCCGCCTTGTCCGTGGCGTAGCGGTACGTCAGGTTGTCCATCGCCGTGCCCGACTGGTTGTTGCGGGTCAGAGAGGTGATGTTGCCGTTCGCGTCGTAGGTGTAGGAGGTCTTGTACTGGTCGCTCCCCAACACCTGCGAAGCCTTCAGGCGGTTCAGCTCGTCGTAGACGAAGCGCCTCGTCTGCGCCCCGAACAGGTTCCCTTCGTTCGCCGGGACGTTCTGCGTGAGGGTCGTCCGCATGGCGGCGATGTTGCCGTTGTAGAGGTTCGCCGCGCCGTCGTCCACCTGAGGGTGGTTCGCTATGCCAATCGGCTTGTAGTCCTCGTTGTTGTACTGCAGCTCATAGCCGTAGACGTCCGCCTTGACCGTGTCGCTCTCCTGCGAGAGGTTCACGCCCTTGGTCCAGCCCTGCAGCGTGTAGGCGTAGTCCACCCCCTGCAGGTTCGTGCCCAACACCGTGCGAGCCAGCGGTCCGTGGCGGTAGTACTCGTAGCGGGCGAGCTCGTGCCATGCGGGTTGGTCCTCGTTGTCCATGTCGCCGTAGTTGGCGAGGACCTTCGTCAGGTGGTTCTCCCCGTCGTACTCGTAGCGGAGGGAGTAGCCGTCAGGCTGACCCTTCTGGTAGTCGAGTTGGTTCACCTTACCGCTTATGAGGTCGTAGTCGTAGTCTATCCGCTTGAAGCGTTGGTCTACCTTCCCCAGTTCGCGTATGTCATGCACCAATGTGCTGACGTTGCCGTGTATGTCGTAACTGTAGTGCGTCGCGTGGTTGTAGACCCTCGACGACGGGTTGTACACCTCCTGGTAGAGGGTCGTGGCGATGCGGTTGCGCAGGTGCTGCTGTCCGCCCTCGCCGAACGCCTGGCGCACCGAATCGTCCGCCGACTCGCCATAGATAGGCTCGTCGTAGACGGAGCGGATCACCTGGTAGCGCTTGTGGCTCCAGTTGTCCGGGAAGCGCGTGTCCGTGGCGTTGATCATCTCGTCGGTCGGCTCCGCGTCGCTCTCCAGCTCGCCCGCCTCGACGTTGCGTCCGAGGGCGTCGTACACCGTGTAGGAGAAGCGCTGCGGGCGCATCGCATGTTGCTTGCTGTTCTGTGAGGCGACCACCCTTCCGAGGCGGTCGTAGTACATCTTCACGGAGTATTTGTCCGTCTGGTCGTCGACGGTCAGCTGCTTGCCGCCCCCGTTGATGCTCAGGTTGCCGTCCGGCTTGATCGTCATCGCGGTGAGGTTCTGCGTCGTGCCGGACTCGCGGCGGCTCCACGTCGTTCCGCCGTCCACCGTCTTCAGCAGCACGCCCTCGTCGCCACACGCGTAGACCGTGCGGGCGTCGACCGCCCGTATCTCGTTCAGGCGGGCTGTCCGTCCCGCCTCCGTGGGGTCCGTGTAGGAGACCCAGTTCTTCTCGTTCTCCGAGGTGAGGCAAGTCCATGCGCCCTCCTCGTATTTCAGGATTGTGCCGTCGTTACCGCACGCGTAGCCCGTGCCGCCGTAGAAGCTGACGGAGTTCAGCGTATTCCGCGTGCCGCTGGTCTTAGCCGTGACGGATGACTGTCCGAAGGTGTACTCGGCTATGTTGCCGCCAGAACCCACGAGCACCACCGTGTTGGGGGAGGTCATGCAGACGCCCCGCACGTCGAAAGGGACGGTGTTGCCTTGTATGACGGTCCAGTTCT
>DBYR01000022.1:0-5591 GCA_002310215.1 Bacteroidales bacterium UBA1181 | reverse complement strand
GACTTCGTCTTGTTCTTCATCCACGTACCGCCGACCGCCGGTTGCAGCGACAGCATCACCACCAATGTTGTATATACGAATTTCCTCATCACGAAACGACACATTTCTTTTCCCATACAATATTACAACTTTTCCTTAATACTCAGACTCTATGATACATTTAAAAAAAGATACTGCAAATATAGGAAAATAGCACGCAATTTCCATGTATAGCTTAAAATAAATGTCGTTTTTTATATAAAAAGCATTATTTGGGTGGCATTTATGCACAACACACATAAAGGAGATATCAAGACATAACTCCTTCATTTAATGAATGATTACATGTGGAAATATAGGGATTCGAAGAAGAGAAACACATCTCCTCCATCATCACATACGCCGTAAGCGTTTTTCCCCTTTCAGAAAACTAAATGGAAACGCCGTGATGTCACGCATCAGGAGAATTCCCAACGCCCGACTCCCCTTTTTATTCGAAATTAATGTTAAAGATAATCAGACGGGAAGTCAGACGAGACATGGCATTGGTGAATTTCATGTCTTCAGGATTTGCGATTTCAGGTCTATCGCGCTCCAACACATCACTCAATCCAAAGTAGAATTTCAGTTCAGGAGCCAATTTGAAATATGGCAGATAGAAATCGATGCCCAATCCCACTTCGACTCCATAATCCGTTTGAGTCAGCATAATAGGGTCTTCGCTGGAGCGTCCCATATCGACCGTGAAGGCCCCACCGGCGAGGAGATAAGGGCGATAATTATTCTTCCTCTGTCCACGGAACTTAAGTGTAAGCGGGAACTCCATCATATTAGACTGGACGGTGATTTTCCCGTCCCTACGCTCCTCGCCCTTCGCATTTTTAAAACACAATTGACGCGCGTTGAAGAATAGGGTCGGTGTGAATCGCAGGTCCAACCACGAAAAGATGCGCAGGTCCGATATGATACCCACGGAAAAGCCGGGAGACAATTTAGTATCCTCTCCATACCAGATCTCCCCCTTCTCACTATCCGCCGACGCGAATTCGCCCGTCGAATCACTCACGGCACCAGAGTTGGTCACATTGAAATCCATCGCGTTCAGACCCAATATGAAGCCGAAGTGGTAGAGCCTGTTGTCGGCATTGATAAGGTTCAGCGTCCTGCCATGCGCATATTCCGCCTTAGCCGTTGAGTAACCAGATAGGAGGGTTCCTACGAAAAGTATACTAAAAATAATCTTTTTCATCTCACCTTTGTATGGTTGTTATGTTATGTAATAACGTTTTTCCTCTTTTTTTATTGCCTGTCTCCCTCTATTTCAGCGAGTAGGAAAGCCCTACTGTCGCATAGATTGGATACATGTTGAACGTGATGGTCGTGAAATCCTTCGCAAAGATATCGTTTAATCCCCAGTTCAGATCCGCGAATATACCGAAATTCGGGCAAATATAGAATACGCAACCCACCGTAGCGCCCCATTGCAGGCTGCGCATCTCCTCCGAGAAATCGTAAGTTTGCGGTTTGTCATCTACCTCAATTTTTGCACCAGTCGGATTACCTTCCCGCAAATATCCATTGGAGACCTCCCCATAAAATTCATGCCTCAACAAAAGACCTAAATACAATCCCGCGTGGAGATCCCATCGGGAGGAGCAGAGGAATGAGGCAGAGAAAGGGAAAGTCATTTGGATCATATCCGCAGTCATGCTGACATCACCCGTCCACCTGCCAGAGACTGTGCCACCATCATCATCGGTGATGGTCATCCCGTAATTCTTCACAGTGGCATCGGAGGTCATTCCCTTCCGTTCGATGCGCAAGCCGGGTTGAATGCCCCATCGTTCGGAGAGCGCGATTCGATAAAGACCTTGGACCGACAGGTTGCATAGAGGCTTGAAGCCCTTGATTTCCCTGATTTCGGCAGGAATAGGCAAAGGGGTCGTTCCACCCACGCCATAACCCAACTTGGCCGTGAAGTAGGATTCTCCCACTGGCTGCGACTGAGGAGCACGCTCCCCCTCCGCATAAGCGAGAGCAGCGATAAGAGTGAGTCCAACAATTATGGAGAATCTTTTTTTCATCATGAAACCTTTGTCATTTACATTCAACCTCCACGTCATCAATCATCAACGTGCTTCCCACCGCACCTGTGAAGAGATCCCCCTTCAGGCTGGAAGAGAAGACGATGGAGAAACTATATCCGAATCGAGCCAACTTCTCCATATCGATCACTTTTCCGTTCATCGGCGTCAGGTCAAAGGAAAAGGCTGTCCAATCCTCCGCCTCCCGCTGCCCCGCTATCTTCCCGTACAAGACGAGATAAGGGCTATCGTTGGAGTTGGTGCCGTCGAGAACTACTTGGTTGCCGTTTTCATCCGTATTCTCGTAGAGCATCGCATAGATATTGAAGTCATCCTTCCCAGCGACCTCGTTTCCTTTCGCATCGGTCATCTGTTCCCCCGACTTGAACTTGTAATACCCCTTGATGGCGGTCGGTATTTGGCGGAAAGGGATGCCAAAATGGGTGGCCGACAACGGGGCTTTCAGCGCATCCGACACGTTAAACGAGCCCAAGAAGAGATTGCCCGGGGCGATCGGCATGCCAGCCATCTTCCCAAACACTCCCGCAGAGCGTGTGACCAATTGAAGGCAGTTGCCCGACCGTCCTCCCGGCACAATGGCGGTCGGATATTCCGTCGGAGCAGCCAATGAGTTGGCGAGACTAAAACCCGGATTCCCGGTACCCCACCAGTTCAGCATTAAACGTCCATCGACCTGTTCGCATATCAGATGGTACTTCCCGCTCGAAGGAAGCACATAATCCTCGAAATGATAGCTTGTCGTCAACTCGCACGAAACATAGGAGACGTAGTAGGTGCGCTTCCATTGCGCATCCTGCGAGGTCACTTCATACCGCACAGCCTTCCCTTCAGAGAAGTCATGGACCGAACCGTTGGCGGGAGAGATGGTAGCTCCATCCGTGAGGTGGAATTTAGGCGCCCTGGCATGGAGATCCGCCCCTAATTGGACGTATATATCTATCTTCTCGGTAGTACTGGTAATGGCCAGCGCCGTATCCGCCTGAACGACTAAGATATCCTTGTCGGAGGAGAGGTCACAAGACAGAATATCCGCCTCCGCATTCAATGGTTCCTCTTGAATGCATGCGCTGAGCAGACATGCAACAGGCAAGAGAGCCGCCATTCTTTTCGTCATTGCAATCATTCTGAACCTTAATCAAAACACCGCGAATCTAATCATATTTTTCCGTTTTCAAAAGAGAAACGCTACCCGCACTACGTTCAAACACAAACACTTTGTCGAAAGTGCTCTTGTAAGTATGGGCCAGCGCCTCGCTCGCCGTAAGCGGATTATAGGAACTGGACATCAGGAAACTATTTTGTATGATAATCAACCATTGCTCGTCACAAGTCGGGTTGTACTTCTTCAGTTTACATTCCTTGGCGATCAACCGTTGCGACACACTGGCTACGGAAAGCGGTTTGACCTTGGTCGAAATGGCCGCATACCACAATCCGTCATACCACCTGCCCGTCACGTTTTTAATGTTGATGCACTCTATCTTCTGCGGCAGGTTGTGGAACCCGTATTTGGAGGACCGATCCACTTTGTACTGTATGCCTGTCGCTTCCGGCAGGTTCTCCTCCACTATCTTGACGATGGTCTCCGCGAAGTCCTGTCGGATGATAGAACGCAAATCGTCATCCATCAGTGAGACCGTTTCGTTCAACTCATTGGAGAAATGGACATCGACAATCAGTTTGAATTTATGCTTACGTTCGAAAATAACTTGGGCATCCCGCATGAGCACAGATAGGAAATCCTCATGGGCCCGCAGATTAAACTCCTTGTCCTGCCTTTCATACTTCAGTTCAGTGAGTTCGATGCCATAGAGCCGTTGGTCTGTTTGCAAAAGGAAGTCGGGCGACTCCGATTTCTGAAGCTCGCCTATCGGGAAGGTGGGACATGAGGAACGAAACATCTGGATGATAGCCCACTCGCGCTTGTCTTTCTTCTCCTGGTTATGACTTATCTCCGCACACATAAATTCTTGCATATATCTAAACAAACTTAAGAAAAATATATGGCACTGCCAAACAAAATTCCACAAACATGGATGGACCATGGGCATATACAGTGGGGGATTCAACCATATATCAAACCCATACGCCGAAAAATTATCATGTTATTTTTGCTATATATTGATACAATTTGTATTTTAGCAAGCAAAACATATTAAAAAACATATTAAATATATCATGAAAAATGCAACGGATTTCCTTATCGACATTTCCGATAAGATGGACAAGAAAGTGCCTATTGTCCAAAATGTGGTTATAGATGGCATTGTTCCGAACTTCGATTTCTCGGAACCTTTTGGTATGCGTACCTTCCTCTCGATCGTCAAGTCCCCAATCATCATCAACTCATTGGATTTGGGCACAAACATGCGGGAGGATTTCGTGAAGAAAATACAGGGATTACCTTTCCCTAATGGTGGCGCGCCTATCGCGGAGGCCTTCAAGGAGTCATGCGCAGGCTTTAAAAAATTCGAGAAGACAAACGGAGAAGTTACCCGTCGCATTGTATTTGTGACAAACGGAGAAGACACCGACGCAGGCATTTTGGATTATGAAGTGGAGAAAGCGATAAAGGAATATCCTATTCAGGTAAATATCATCGGTATCTGCATGTCCGAGGCAAACCAAAGGACAGCGAAGAAGGTGGCTGACATGACAGGTGGCGCCTTCTGCAATGTGGAGCAGACTTGCGACGTGTTGACGCTCCGCGGCATCATCACCCCAATCATCGATGCGTTACATAACGCCGTTCCAGCAAAGGCATCGGCGCCCGCACCGGAACCTGCGCCTGCGCCACAACCTGCGCCTGCGCCAGAACCTATCACGGCTAAAATCCCGGAGCCGGAACCTGTCAAAGTGAAAGAGGAACCAATTCGCGCCGCATTTGTTTCCCAACCGGTCGCACAAGCCCCTAAACCGGCTGCGCAAGCCCCGTCACAACAGGAGAAACAACAGGAGAAGAAGGAAGAACCATCGTTCTCCTCTATTGCGGCAGAGGTCGCAGAACCGATCATCGACATAGCCAAGGAAAACGAATACAAGGCCGAAATCGCCGCTATCGCCGAACTGCAGGCCGCCCGTTCCGCACAGAAGTCCGCGAACGTGAAAGCCATCGAGGAATCCAACTCCAACATTGTGGCGTTACTGGACAAGAACAAGGTCATGATGAATCAGATCTTAGAGGGCGGGAAAGAAACCGAAATCGCCCTGGATAGGTTGAAGGCCGCCATCAAAGACCATGAGATGACCATCGAGGAGTTGAGGACGGTGAACAAGAAACTCACCGAGCAAAACCTTCAACTCAAGCACCGCGCGAAGGAGCAGGAAGCGAACATAGAGGCGCTCAAGCAAGAGAAGTTGGCGCTGCAAAAGGAAATCGACCGTGTAAGGGAGATTGCCAACGAAATGCTGAAAATATAGATTACTCCTAATTATCGATTGATAGAGGGGAACGCTGCGGCGCTCCCCTTTTTTCATCCCCTTGTCTAGTCCTAAAATAGCGTTACA
>DBYR01000026.1 GCA_002310215.1 Bacteroidales bacterium UBA1181 | reverse complement strand
AACGTAGTCTTTCGGGAAGGATTGCAGTGTGGCACCTTCACGAATAGAAATCGCCCGATCTTCTTCTGGATGTGCGAAACGTCCATTGGACACGCTGAAAAACTTGGTCGTTATAGTTGGCGAAGGCCTGTCCCACCACATTCGTCCGTAGTTGTCTTTAAAGATATTGTCTTTCCCTTCATAACAAGCTAGTTGTAGCTCTGCTTGGTTGGCCCAACTCAATCTATTCCCTCCATTGTGAGGTGTTAACGCCATACGTTTTAAACTGGCAACGCTTAACCCTGCAACTGTATGTTGAAAATCGGAGGTGTCTTTGTGTCCAGCTGTTATCCTTCCAAAACCATTTTTTTCGCCTAGAACATCTGCGACAGTATAAACTTTTTCAGACTTTTGGGGTAAGGAAATCATGACATCATCCAAACGTGTCGCAATAAGAGAAAAACGGCGACGACTTTGAGGTACACCATATTGGCTCATGTCAATAATTTCCTCTGTATGTCTATACCCAAGGGTTTCTATCTTTTTCAAGAATTTGGGCAATATAGTTTCTTTGTTTGTTACAATTCCTGGAACATTTTCGACTAGTATGTATCCTGGTCTATAATATTCTATAAATCTGGCAAAGTTCATCAACAAGTCTTTTGATAGTTCTGCCTTGGAATGGTCAGTGTTGATGATACTATAATATTGGCATGGACTGCATCCCACCATTATTAGGTGGTCATCGTTTTTCTGAACTCCAAAATTTTTCTCAAAATAATTGCTGTGTAGCCTTTTTACATCTTTTTGTATAAATACACTGCCAGGGTTGTTGAATTCGTATGTCTCTTTTGCGTTTTTGTCAAAATCAACTCCTGCAATCACATCAATACCAGCTTGCCGCAGGCCACAAGTCATTCCTCCTCCTCCGCAGAAGAAATCTATAGCTTTATATGTTATGCCGTCTTTGCTCATTTAATAACGTTCAATTATGTAGATTACTTTTTGCCATGATTTTATTTGCGCATTTAACACCCAATTTTCTCTCGAATAGTTAGCATTCACCATGATCTGTTAGGGCATTTCGCTATATCACGACATAATTTCACACCCCTCCAAAATTACACAAAAAAATTGACAGATAGAAACAAAGTAGAAATGAAACTGAAAACTAATTTCGTATAGCCTGGAAACAAGGCGTGGGTGAGGCCTGTGGAGATGGAATTTTTGGGGGTGGGGAGGAAGATCTTTTTCATTTACATGGCCTTTTGATCTGTTGGGGACAGAAAAATTCATGGGGAAAAGATGATGGGAAGTTGTTTTTTAGATTTAAAGAATGTATGACGGGAACGGTGTTGACCGCATAATACCGTAGGGGTGAGGTCTTGAAATGAATGAGTGGGCGTGTGGGGAATCACAGAGAATCGGACAATGCCTGCTCAATCGGGGCTATCGTCCAAGTCATCTTGCATTAGGGCGTTTATTCTTGACAAATCTGGCAAAATCTTGCTGTATTTTTCGGGTGCATCTTCTCCTAATCGGAAAGTGGCTACGCCCATAGGCTTGTTATAGTCTCTTACGGCTATTTCAACCACGGTTTTGTCCATTTCACGACACAATACTATGCCAACTGACGGGTTTTCATGTGGCTTGCGAACTTGTTCGTCAAGTACCGATAAGTAAAAGGAAAGTTGCCCCAAATGTGCCGGTTGAAAACGACAATCTTTCAACTCTATTGCCACCAGACAGTTCAGTTGTCGGTTGAAGAATAACAAATCGACAAATTTTTCTTCATCACCTACCACCAGCCGATATTGGGGGGCTATAAACATGAAATATCAATCTGTAAATCGTCAGCTGTCGGTTGACGATTTACAAAGTTACACCATTCTTCATAAAATGTGCGCATGTTTTTAAGGCTAGTCTCCCCAAATCCTGTTAATCCGGGAATCTCTTTTTGTAATTGCATGCTGATAGCCCGCAAAGCGCCTGTGCCCCAAAAGTGATGCCTGGAATTTTCTGAGATGTAGCGACCAATACCATAATACAACGAAAGCACTTCGTTGTTAACATGTAACAATGCTCGTGCCTGACTGCGTTGTATGGCTTCCTTTATGGTTTCAACTGCTTGTTGCAAGTCTCTTGTTGATATAATATCGGTCATTCCAAAAAAACTAAATTCTTTTATTCAGCGGGCTGATTCTAATAGTCGAAAACAAAGCGTCAGTAACGCCTTTTAGTATGTAGCGCCGCAAGCATCCATCAAGATACATGCGACAGATGCAAAGATAAAATTTTTTGAGAGATTTTGGGGTGGAGAGGAAAGATTTTGTTACTTTTTCACCCAGCCCAACAATTTTCAACAACAAACTTTTGCGGGAAGGGCATTTATTGCGTATATTTACAATGTCTAAGCAATTGGACTATCCGGGTAAGTTTCCCGTGAGGGCAAGCCGCATACGTCACTACCCATATAAAGCCACGCTTTTTAGTGTGGCTTTTGTTGTTCTACCACCTTTTTCACCCCCGGCATCTCCTGAAACACTTTTCCCTTGATTAATTTGCCGTTTTTATGCTTGTTGCGTTTGATACCGTCGCTTCCCCATGCGCCCCATTGCTTGAAGAAAAATGCAGAGCCTTGCTTTTCTGTTTGCTCCATGATGGAAAGTACCCATTCTTCTTTCATCGGTCGGGCTTTCGGTCCACTCTCGCCACCAACAATCACCCAGTCGATGTTTCTCAAATCCAATTCACCCAAATCCTCGATTAATGGTTCGCATGAGAGAAACCGTATTGGCGCATCTAATACTCGTAGACAGTCGATTCTTGATTTTGATGATTGCGCTTCTACAGTCACTCCTAACCAAACGTTTCTTGGCACATCATGTGTCAGAAAATATTCCGCCATTCGCTCCGCCCGTTTGGTTAATAGTTGATAACGATGCTGTGGCGTACGACGAATGGTGTTCATGATTTTGTCTATAAAGTCAAACGGAACATCTTTGTGGAATAAATCACTCATTGAGCATACGAATATGGTATGGGGTTGTTTCCAAGCCAATGGTTCTTCAATACATTCCTCATGTAGTGTCACATTAAATCCATTGGTGTATTTTTCAAGCCCCATGGCATTTAGTCGCCTTGTCATCACTTCCGCATAGCAGTGTGCGCAACCCTGCGAAATCTTGGTGCATCCAGTGATGGGGTTCCACGTCTTGTCGGTCCATTCTATTTTGGTGGTTTTTGTTGCCATGGCTATTTGTTTATTATTTGATGCGCTATTTTAATAGCATTCTGGTTGTTTGACGCACAAGCAAAATGAAATATAGGCACATTCCTTGTGTTATATAACACCAAAGGTTTTTCTGTCACATAGTCAAAAATGGTATGCATTTGCCGTATATATAATTCTGCAATCTTCTCAATGGGATTCTTTACTTTCTCTATAATCTCCATCTCTCCGAACAATGTGTTCTCTTGTTTGGTTTCGTAAAAGTATTTTTTTAGAAAATCTTCATCTTTGCCGAAAAATGAAGTCAGCTTTTCAATGTGTGTCAGCTTGCATTTCCTGTCTAGTAAACGGTTTATAATCACGCCGGTAGGAATGAGAATCCATAAGTCTGTGCCGGTTCCTTTCAATTGACAGATGGAATCCCATTTAACTTGCATTCCAAATGGATCCAATAATACAAGCGATTTTAGCTTTTTGTTTTTATGCATTGCTTTCGCTAATAAACTTAGTTGTTCGTTCGCATCTGAATGCCTAAATTCGAGTATTCTATTGTTTCGGATAGGGGATAATTTGCTTTTTAGTTTGTTGCTGGAAGTCTCGTCTTTGTCTATAAAATAGTAAAAATCAAATCCTTTTTTGTGTGATATTTAACACTCGTTCTGCGGCTCCTTTGTATGGAGTCAGTTCTTCTATTTCAATTTTTATTTCTTTAAATATTTCGAGGCTAGATGCTGAGGTTATCGAGTCTGATTCATTTTTGTCATCACGAGAACCGCTTCCTGCAAATCCGTCGAAATAGATTAATTTCCAATGATAGTTGTCCCTATATACATTCATTATGGTTAGGTAAGCATTGACATATTTTTCGAAAGTTTCAAGTTTCTGTTCAGTCCATGATCCTCCCCATGATCCTTCAGGTTCGCAAACGTAATCTGAGTTTTGTTCTTCTATTTTGTAACTTGTATTCATTTGTTTGTGTTAAAATGCCACGCAAAACAGTGCGCAAAACTTTTTCGATAAGTTAGATGCAAAGATAAAATTTTTTGAGATATATCGAGGGTGGGGAGGGTGGAATTTTTCAGACCATTTGTCCGAAGCTGTCCTAAATTTTCGGATAACGTCGGACAAAAGGTCCTCTATAATGCACCGTTGGGGGTTATCGATTCTGTATGATCTAATCTTTATTCTTCAGCAAATTTTTCTCTTCGGATGCCAATCGTCTCTCCACTTTTTTCACATCTTCGGCTGGAGGAAGATTCTCGGGTACGATGCCACGTTCAATGAGTATCTTGCGGACGGCTGAGTTGTTGTCTACATGCTCTTGAGTGATGTTCCTTTCCCCTTGCAGGTTCTTTGCCTGCACGTTGACGCTGGTCATTTCGGAGGCGAAGTCTTTCGCCTTGATGCTGATGGTGGGCAGAAAGTCGGCAAGAGGACGTTTCTCTGGTATCCCCATCTTCTTCTTCAACATATTGGTGCTTAGGTGGAAAAGCGCCTGGTCTCCCTTGGATCGGATGATGGCGAATGTCTGGTCGTTTACTCCTCGTTCGTAAAGTATGCCTGACAACTTCTTCTCCGTCTCTTGCAACTTAGTTCGGGCTTGCACACGTTCAATCTCCATTAGCCGCTGTTCCACCAGCTCCGCACGACGGGTCTGTACTGCAAAATAGGTCTGGGCAAAGGCTATCTGCGTCTTGCGGGGGTCTCCGTTCTGCGCAATCAGGTAGCAGGCGTAACGGGTCAGCATAATGTCGTCCACCTCTCGTTGCGCACCTTTCGCTAGGTTTATCATTTTCCTGACGTCAGGAAAATGATCTAAGACCTCTTGTCCTGCATTGGTACATGCTTCTTTTGCCTTGTCAATAACTTTTGAAAAGTTCTCCCATTTACTGTAACCCAATAGCATTTGAAGCTCTCTTGCACTCCAACACTCTATCTGATTCACTTCACACGATGCTTGTTCGAATTGCTCAAACAAATCAAGAATTTCCTCTTTTTTCATATCAATAATAATTTGGAAACAGGTTGAAAAATAAATTTTTTGTCGTGGGTGCCGACGAAGGCACATGCGGCAGATGCAAAGATATACTTTTTTCGAGAATTTTAAAGACGGGGAAGGAGGAATTTTGTAGCCTTTTTACACAACATAAATTCAGCAGGGAGAACAATCTATTCCGCCGAATAAGCGATGCCAAGAGAGTTGAGGCACCTCCTATCCCTCATGCTTCTCCGCCCAAATCCTTGCGGCGGAAGCCACGATCTCCACACACGGACGCTTCGCATAGTAGGCGGCGTTGCGTTCGGCAGGCTGAGGAGACTCCTTGAGATTCTTATCCAAGCTGAGGAGATCACGGCACTTCAGGAATCCGTTAGCCTTTTTGAAATCCTCCGCCAACTCCTGGACGATACGGTAGTTCTCGCCCTTCGCATCCGCATTCTTGGGGTCAGTCGAACCATACTTCAGTCCAGCCAAAAGGAAGATTCCGCAAGCCGCCCCGCATGTCTCGCGCATACGACCAATACCGCCACCGAAAGAGGCGGACACCTTCAACGCCTGCTCCTCCGTCAAACCATACAGGTCAGCGAAAGCCGCCACCACAGACTGCGAACAATTAAAACCGCTTTTGAAAAGCTCTTTCGCACGCTCTATTCTTTCTTCTTTATTCATATTATTAGGCAATTACGAGTAAACAATAAATGGAATTTTCAGTCAACACTATTTTTTCTCCTCCCAAAAGATATATTTTTGACATTAACTAAAAATATGATATCTTTTTTGAGAAAAAACTTCAATCTCCAAGGTGACCCGTCATAAGGGAAAAAGAAAATTCCTGAAAAATTTTCAGACATCGTCACCGAGCAATAACCTTCTATCACTCAGTGTATTACAAAAAAAGGAGAAACCATGTTTCTCCTCATCCGTGGACCCAACAGGGCTTGAACCTGTGACCCCCTGATTATGAGTCAGGTGCTACTAACCAACTGAGCTATGGGTCCTGCTTGCAATTAACCAAAAATTGTTACCTTTGCAAAACGAAGGCAAAATTAGTGTTTTGTCTCCAAAGTACAAAATATTCGAATAAAAAAAGAAGGAAGATGGAATTGATAGAGGAGACGGGAATCGCAAGTAAGGAAGGGCTTGCACTCACAATTGGATTCTTTGACGGGGTCCACCACGGACATCTGTTTTTAGCGAAGCAATTAGCCAAGGTTGCGCAAAGCGAAGGGCTAAAGTCTGCCATTCTAACATTCTGGCCACACCCAAGAATCATTCTTCACGAGGCCTACCAGCCCAAGTTGCTGAACACCCACGAGGAGAAACTTGAGTTGTTGAAGCAACTGCCTGTGGACTACTGCATCCAGATGGAATTCACCACGGAAGTCTCCAACCTCAGCGCCCACGACTTCATGGAGAAAGTGCTACGTGACCGTCTCAACGTCAAACACCTCCTCATCGGATACGACCACCGCTTCGGCAAAAACAGGGAGGAGGGTTTCGACGATTACTGCACATACGGGGAAGAACTCGGCATGAGAGTGACGAGAGCCGAACCTTATGAAGAAAACAATTTCACCATCAGTTCTTCCTTCATCCGTAACCTTCTGGGTGTGGGCGACATCGAGTTGGCCAATAAATACCTCGGATACAACTACAACATCTCGGGCACCGTCATCCACGGCAAGCAAAACGGCCGCAAACTCGGGTTCCCTACCGCTAACATCGAGCCTGAGATTGAGAACAAATGCATCCCTTGCTTCGGCGTGTTTGCCGTGAAGGTGACCGTGAAAGGGAAGACGTACAAAGGTGTCGCCTGCATCGGCACGCGCCCGACGTACGGTGGGGGGGAGGTCTCCATCGAGGTCAACATTTTCGATTTTGACGAAGATATATACGGAGAACGCATCAACATGCAGTTCCTGCATAAGCTGCGCGCACAAAATAAGTTCTGCTCGGAAGCTGACCTGCGCGCCGCCATCGGAGAGGACAGACTGAAAGCAGAGAAAATGATGGCGAACGAATAGCCCGACCATGCAATAATCAAAAGCGCCTTCCGTTCCCCCTTTAGAAGAATCAAACACAGAAGAAGGAAATATGGTCATTACTTTCATCGTTCCTCCTCCCCTGGACGGAGAAATGCCAGCGGAACGCACCGCCGGATGCACACACCTCGTATACCCGATGCCCAACATCTACGAGCTGATCGTAGCTGCCGTATTGGAACGTGACGGACACGACGTGCGCCACGAGGATTTCGTGTTGGAGGAGAAGGAGGAGAAGGACCTGATCAATTTCCTGCGGAACGACCACAGCGAGGCATACGCCCTTTGGAGCGTCAACCTATCCTTAGAAACGGACCTGAAATGCATCCAACGCATCCGCGAAACCCACCCCGACGCCTGGGTCGTCGCCATGGGACCCGGCGTGACGTATTACACAGACAAACTTCTCGTAGACGAACGTGTCATCATCGTCCGCGGTGAACCTGAATTGACAACATCCGAAACGATAAAAACCATTGAGCAGGGGAGAGATCTCTCCGTCGTCAAAGGTATCACACGATTGGTGGAGGGGAAAGTGACCCACCAACCGACCAGGGAGTTGCTGAGAGATTTGGACGAACTTCCTTTCCCGGCTCGCCATTTCATCGAGAAATATACCTTCACCAACCCGAAGCTGAAGAAGCACCCCTACACGACGGTGCTCACCAGCCGCAATTGTCCTTTCCATTGCATCTACTGCGTGCCCAGCTCGCTCACCTTCGCAAGGGAGATCGAGAACAAGAGGGAGACAGGGAAAAAACCATTCATATCCTTCCGTTCCGTCGAGAACGTCATCGAGGAAATCGAGATGCTGGCCAGCCAAGGCTACAAGGCCATCTGCTTCATCGACGACAATTTCATCACGACAGCCAAGCGGCTACGTCCCATCTGCGAGTGCCTGAAGAAGCACCAACTCAGTTGGGGTTGTCAGGCGCGTGTGGACGCCATCACGGAGGAAATAGCGCAGATCCTATCGGACGCCCAATGTCAATTCGTCGACCTCGGCGTGGAGAGTTTCAACGACGAGATCCTCCAATACATCAAAAAGGGGATCACCTCCCAACAGATTCACGAAGGCATTCAGCTCCTGAAGAAATACAATGTTCCGGTGAAGCTGAACATCCTCATCGGCACGAGTCCGCTCGAAACGAAGGAGACCATCAAGGAGACCCTCAGGAAATCCAAAGAATTAGGCGTTTCCCAAGTGATGTTCAACATAGTGGCGCCTTTCCCGGGAACGGAGTTCTACGAACTGGCGAAACAAAACAATTGGATCAAGGGAGGGGAATATGTGCCGACGGACGTGCAGCACAAATCCATCATCAACTACCCTAACCTATCCAGCGAGGAGATGGAAAAGATGCTCTTCTGGAACAACGTGAGATTCTTCATCCGTCCCTCCTTCATATTCAACCACATCAGGAAATTCAGTTCCTGGTCCGACTTCCGCATCGCGCTCACCGCATTGAGGAGAAAACTATTCCACAAATAATGGACCACAAACTCTCCGTAATCATCCTCTCATGGAACTCCGAAAGGGACGTCAACGACTGCATCACCTCCCTCTTGGAGGCGACGAGGAACATCGAGACCGAAATCATCGTGATCGACAACGGATCAACTGACGGCACCATCGGACTGCTCGAACAATTCGGGGAAAAAATCAAACTGCACAGACTACAGGAGAACAAGGGCGTGGCCCCCGCGCGGAATATCGGGCTGAAGCAAGCCTCCAACGATATCATTTGGATATTGGACATCGACACAATCGTGAACCAAAAGGCGGCGGAAGGGTTGTTCCAACACATCACGACACACGAACAATGCGGATTATGCGCCTGCAAGCTAACCGACGCCAACGGTGTCCCTCAAGAGAGTTGCAGGAAACTCCCTTGGCCGAAATACAAACTGATGAACATACTCGCCACGAGGAAGTTCCTCCCCACTTCGCTTTCCCGTTGGATCAACGAGAAGAACGAGCGACAGTTCTACCATAAAGAATTATCGATGGAATCGCCATTTTCCGTCGAATACACCATCGGAGCCTGCCAGATGTTCAGAAAGGAAATACTCGACAAGGTCGGCTATTTGGACGAAAGCATATTCTATGGCCCGGAGGATGCGGACTTCTGCCAAAGAATCACACGGACAGGAAAAGAGATCACCATCCTACCCCAATTCCAAATCATCCATCACTACAACCGCACCTCACAAAAGAAGTTCTTTTCGGTTGCGACTTATAAACACATCAAAGGGTTGTTTCACTATTATATTAAACAATTGTAATAGGAGTCTAACCCATGCACATACCCGATAACTAAAGGGTTTGCGGGCCTCCATTAGACGAAAATGCATATTAAACAGAAAAATTGAATAATAATAATAAATAAAATTCGGTGGATTTTTTCCACAAGATTATTTGCACGGTTTGTGGAATTATTCTACATTTGCAACGTGTTAAAGGAAAAAAGGATTTGGGGTATAGTTTTCGTACAACAAATAAAAACATAAATAGACTTCAATATTCAATCATATACACATCATATACATAAGATTATAAAAGTTAATAGTAGAGTTCCATTCGTCGTGAGATGAGTGGAATTTTTTTTGTACATATACTCCGATTGTCATATTTAAGACACAAATGGCTTTGTAATTACATAATAAATGTCATTAAAAGTAAACATTATAACAATACATTATTAATTTATTCCACAATAGAAAAAACAGACTCAAAATTTTGCATATAATCCAACAATTCGTACCTTTGTGTTACTGATAGATATTTAAATAACTTTAAGAAAAACCACGAAATGAATGTGACGCGTTGTGAAACGCGTCACATTTTTTCATTTTTACCACATCGATTCCATTTTTACGGACAAGTCTGTGCGGGAACAGGATGCTCAAAAATCCCCCAAGAGAATCAAACACTAAAAATGGACCGTTCTATTAAAAGAAATGAAACCACACTCCATGAATCAAAAGAAATCGTCATGACTGGCTTAAGTTTTTTTGCGAAACACAAACCGATTTTCTCGAAAATATATAGTATATTCGTAGTCCCATTTGACCTTAGCAAGGAAAGGGGGAAAAATTTCAACACAAAATGGCAAATATTTCAGCGGTCATCATCACTCGGAACGAAGAGAAGAAAATCGAACGTTGCATACGCTCAATTGGGGCGATTGCCGACGAGACGATCGTTGTGGATTCCTTCTCCACCGATAGGACGGAGGAGATCTGCAGAGGATTGGGCTGCAAGTTCGTGCAACACGAGTTCTCCGGCTATGGCCCGCAGAAACGTTTCGCCGTCAGCCTCGCCAGCCACGATTGGATCCTCAGTCTCGACGCGGACGAGGAGCTGTCTCCCGAACTCGCCGAAGCGATTCTAGCGCTGAAGCAGGAAGGTCTCGGGGAAGCCACCACCGCCTACGCCCTGAAGAGAAGAAACTACTACTGCAAGAAACTGATCCGTTTCTATGAAGGAGGTTACGAGAGCAAAGTACGCCTCTTCAACCGCACCCGCGCCAACTGGAGTGAAAAACTGGTGCATGAAGAGATTGATTGCCAATCGATTACACGTATCATACGCATCAACGGAGACCTGAAGCACCACACCTACGATAGCGTGGAGCAACATGTCAAAAAAACGGAGGAGTACGGCAAATTGGGCGCATTGGAGGTAAAGATGAGCGGCAAACGCTATAGCAAACCCGTCATCATACTCAAAGCCATCTACCGTTTCTTCATCAACTACATCATCAAGTTAGGATTTCTGGATGGCTATTACGGCTTCAAACTATGCCAGATGGGTGCATGGTATGTTTACCTAAAATATATGGGAGGAAGAGAGAAATGAAGCTTGTCCTCCGCGACAAATATTCGCACCTGCGAACCTTCATCGAGAGTCTGCCCGACATCTTCGACAAGGAAGGCGAATCAATCTTCTTAGCAAGGAACGAAATCAAATTATACGAGGTGGAGGGACTCACCCTGAACGTCAAATCCTACAAGGTGCCGATTCTCATCAACCGCATCGCCTACACCTTCTTCAGACCTTCCAAGGCCTCCCGCGCCTACGAGCATGCGCTCACGCTCCTGTCGAAGGGGTTCCAGACGCCGGATCCCGTCGCCTACATCGAGACGAAGAAGAGCGGTCTGCTCCACAGAAGCTTCTTCATCAGCCTGCATACCCCCATGGACGGCCACATGAGGCTCTTCAACGACGAGGACAAGGATAATGTGGGGAAGGAGGATCTGATCAAGGCTTTCGCGGAATTCACCGCCCGACTTCACGAAGCGGACATCTTACATTGCGATTATTCTCCGGGAAACATATTGCGCGAAAAAGTCGATGAAATGGGGAAAATATCTTATCATTTCTCCCTCGTGGACATCAACCGTATGCAGTTCCGCCCGGTCAGCGTCGAGATGGGCTGCAAGAACTTCAGAAGGATGCGCGGCAACGACGAGTTCTTCCGCCTATGCGCCACCTACTATGCGAAAGAGCGCGGCGCGGACGTGGAGCAGTGCGTCCAATCTTTCCTCGATTGGAAATACAAGGATAGAGCGAAAAGGAAGAGGAAGGAACGGTTCAAAGAGGCTATAAGGAAAATCTTCAAATAAATAACATCTCTCTGTGAAGTTCATCCACACATCGGACTGGCATATCGGGCAGGATTTCTACCGATATGACCGTGAGGAGGAGCACCGCAGCTTCTTCCACCAACTGTGTGCCATCGTGGAGAGGGAACAACCCGACGCACTGCTGGTCAGCGGAGACATCTACCACACCGCCGTCCCTTCCGCCGCGGCGCAGAAACTCTACACCGACAGCATGGTAGCCATCCACAAAGCGTGCCCATCCATGTCCATCATCGTCACCGCCGGCAACCATGACAGCTACTCCCGACTGGAGTCGGCCGACGAGCTCTGGCAATTGGCGAACGTGAAGGTGATCGGTCACGCCGAGAAAGATGAAAACAACGAATCCATCGAAAAAAAACATATCATTCCCATCCAAGGGAAAGGCGGAGCAACCATCGCCTACGTCATCGCCATCCCCCATATCAGGGAGAGCCAAATGGGACTGTTCAACACGACGCAGGAAATCGTCCGTAAAAAGAACAAACAAGATGTGCCCGTCATCATGATGGGACACCTTACCCTCTGCGGGGCGGACACTAAAGGGCACGACGAGCAATCGGTGGGTGGCATGGATTACGTGGAGATCAACACGCTGGGAAATTACTACGATTACTTCGCCTTGGGCCATATCCACCACCCGCAATTCATCAAAGGGGATGAGAAGGCGAGGTACAGCGGCAGCCCGATCCAAGTCAACTTCGACGAGATGTACCCGCACTCGGTCTCCGTGGTGGAGATCAACCGACACGGCGAGAAGGCTTCCGTCAAGGAGGTCACCATCCAGAACGACCATCGATTTTTAACGATTCCATCGGAACCTTTGCCCTTCGAGGAGGCGTTCAAGGCCTTCGCTGAAACCCCTGTCGACCCCTCTTCCTACGTCTGCCTCAACGTGGAGGTGGAGGAGTACGTGCCTTCGGATGCGGAGACGAGGATAGAGCAACTGCTCCAACTGAAGAAGTGCCGGTTCTGCAAGATAAAGACAACAAGGAAGGCGAGGAAGCACTCGTCTGCCGCCCAAATCATCGACTCCTACGAAATCACGGACATGGAACCCGCCGAACTCGCCAACACCTACTACCAGGAGGTCTACGGCAAGGAGCTGGACAAAGAGATGAGAACGATGATCCGGGAAATCACGGAGGGACTCCGTAGAAAGGAGCGGGAGGAGGCATGAAATACCTATCGTTACATATAAAAAACATCGCTTCCATCGAGAAAGCGGACATCTATTTCGACCAGGAGCCTTTCTCGGGAAACCCCATATTCCTCATCTGCGGAGAGACCGGTTCTGGCAAAAGCACGATACTGGACACCATCTGTCTGGCCCTCTACGCCAACACGCCAAGGATCAACAACAGCGCGACCGTCAAAGAGAAGGAGGAGAACGAGGTGATGGGCTTCAAGGACATCAGGCAGATGATGCGCCGGGGAGCGAAAGAGGGCTCCGCCGAACTACACTTCATCGGAAACGACGAGCAGACCTACACCGCACTTTGGACGGTACGGCAGAAAAGAACCGGCAATGTGGAGGACAGCCGCAGCCTGGAATGTCCGGCGAAAGGGCTATATTTGACCAAAAAGAGGGAGATCGACACCGAAATCGAACGATGCGTGGGAATGAAGTACGAACAATTCTGCCGCACCTCCCTACTAGCCCAAGGCGAGTTCACCAAGTTCCTCTCCAGCAACGAGAAGGAGAAGTCCGATATACTGGAGAAACTGACAGGCACGGAGATCTACTCCCAAATAGGCATCGCCATCTTCGAGAAAGCGAAGGCAGTCAAGGAGGCTTGCGCCAACGAGGAGAAGAAAATAGAGGGTTTCGAAATCCTCACCGAGGAGGAGACCCGCCAAAAGAAAGAGGAGCTGAAGATCCTGAACGACCGTCAGACGATGGTCCAAAAAGGGAAACGCCAAGCGGAAGGGATCAGAGAGTGGTTGACGACGGAGAAGAAGCTGCAACAGGATCTCGCCACCGCCACCCAAAACCGCCAACAACTGGAAGAGGAGATAAAAAAGCCCGATTTCATCCGACAAAAAAGGAATATCGAAGAGTGGAGCGCCACCATCGAAGTGCGCAACGAAATGCTCAACCTGAAGAACCGGGAGGCGGAGAGAATCACCCTGTCGGAGAAGGAGGCGAACATCCGAAAAGAGTTCCGCCGGATCAGCGGTGGCATCACCTGGGCGAAGGAGAAACTCACCGAGAAGAGGATCCTCGACCAAAAACTGACGAAGGAGTTGGAAGGGCAGAAAGAGGAGGCGGAGATGTATGAGGCCTTCCCTTCCATCCAAGAGAACCTGAACGGATACCTGAGCGAACGGAAAGAGGCGGAGAAATCCCGAGGAGAAGCGAAGAGGATCGAGGCGGAGGAGTTGCCCAATATCCAGAAAAAAATCAATGAAATCGCAAAAATAAAACAAGAGTGCGACAAGAAGGAGCAGCAGAAGCAAGCCGAGCTGACCGCCAAACAGGATGAGCTGAAGGGCAAAGACCTCAACCGGCTGAACGAGGAGATCACCCATCTGCAACAACTCGACACCGAATGGAGACTCCAACAGAAGGAGGAGACGCGGCTCAACGCACAACAGGAGAAGCTAACCGTCCTGACCGAAGAGGAAAAGAGTCTCACCCAAAGAGTACCCGACGAGAAGAAGAAGTACGAGGATTGGAAGGAGGAAGAGCAGAAACACGCCAAGAGCCTGCAAACCCTACGATTGGCCGTGGGAGACGCCATCAAGGAGATACGCCACTCGCTGAAGGTCGGGGACGAATGCCCGATATGTGGGAAAAAGATCGATTCCATCGTGAAAGAGAGTGAACTGGAGGCCGCCATCGCCCCATACGAGAAGGAGCTGGAGGAGATCCGCAAATCCAAGGAAAACGCGTTGAAATCACTGACCGACTGCGAGAAGCGGATCGAGCTGATCCTCCAGGAGAAGAAGAACCTCACGGAGGAGATCCGCAAAATCGAGGAGGAGACAAAGCACAGAGACGCAACGATACAGCAATTGTGCCAAAGCCTGTCTATTCCCCAAGATAAACTAAAAATCGGCGAATCCATCGCAGAAAAGAAGAGGATAAAAGAGCAAGAGCGGGAGGCCATCCTCAACACGCAAAAGGTCATCGGCGAGCTGCAGAAGGAGAAGGACACCATCGTCCAATCCCGCAACAAAGCCCAAGAGGCGCTCAACGAGGCGGAGAAGCGGGCGAACACCGCCAAGGAGCGGATTACGGAGAGCCTGAGCATCGCCAAAACCCACGATGAAAACGCTAAAAAAAGATACGAAACCGCAACGAAGAAGATCAAGCGGAAACAGTGGGAGACAGACATACCCGCCTTCCTCGTTTCCCTGGAGCAGGAGGTGAAGGCATACAAGGAACGATGCCAAACGAAGGAGCGGCTCATCCTTGAGATCAGCCAATGGGAGAATGCCCTCGACACCATCGAGCGGGACCAGATATGGATCCTGCAGACATTCCCCGATTGGGAGAGCGATGGCGTCTCCACCCGAATCGATCAACTCACCCAGCTCACCTCCCAGTTGGCGAAAGAGTGTTCATCGCTCCAAAGCGACCTGAGGAAAAACCAGGAGGAGAGAAACCAGTTGACACAAAAAATAGACGATTTCATCCGAGAAAACAGCACCTTCACGCAGGAACGCCTCACCGAATTGCAGCAGATCACCAAAGAGAGATTTGAGGAGGAGAAGCGGACAATCGAGGAGAAGGGAAGGCAAATCGACATGGCGGAGGGCGAGATCAAGAGCCTCAACAAAAGAATCGAAGAGACCCAAGCGCAAAAACCTGAAGGAATAACCTCGGAGACCACCCTCGCAACCATCACGGAGAAGATCGAGCAAGCCGAGGCGGAGATGAAGGAAATCATCGAATCCATCGCAAAAATAGAGCTCGACTTCAAGCGGAGCGAGGAGAACATACGGAAGGTGGCGGAGGTCAGGAAGAACGTCGAAAAACTACGGGAGGAGTGGAGCAAGTGGGACATCCTCAACCAGCACTTCGGCAGCAGCGACGGGAAGGCCTTCCGTCTCATCGCGCAAAGCTACGTGCTCCGCCAACTGCTGAACAACGCCAACGCCTTCCTGATGAAACTGAACGACCGCTACGAACTGAGCTGCAACAGCCGGAGCCTCGGCATCTGGGTGCGTGACCTCTACATGGGCGGCAACGTGCGCCCCTGCAACACGCTGTCGGGAGGAGAGAGCTTCATCATCTCCCTCGCCTTGGCCTTAGGTCTCTCCACGCTCAACAAAAGCAGGCTGACCACCGACATCATCTTCATCGACGAGGGATTCGGCACCCTCAGCGCAGATTACCTGGACGCTGTGATGAACATGCTGGAGAAGCTCCATAACCTCGGCGGCAAGAAGGTCGGCATCATCTCGCACGTGGAGATCCTGAAGGAGCGCATACCGACGCAGATACGGGTCAGCAAGAGAGGGATCAACGGGTGCAGCGAGGTTCAGGTGAAAGGGTAACACATCCAATCCATCCAACCAATCTTTTTCGTGTTTTCCCGGCCATATCAGGCAAGGGGAACAGCAATTTTCATCGACCCATTGAATGAATTTACGTTAATTCGTTCAATGCAACTGAAGGAATTAACGTTAATTCGTTCAGTGAGACTGAAGGAATTTACATTAATTCGTTCAATTGGACTGAAGGAATTTACATTTTATTTGGATAACACGCTAATTATCTTTATATTTGTAGGCAAATCGTAACAACGGGGAAAGGCATGGCAATAGAAAGAACACTAAAACATCAAATAGCAGCAAGGATCAAGCCACAAAAAGTGATGCTAATATTTGGGGCTCGGCGTGTTGGAAAGACGCTGCTGCTACGCGAGATCCTTGACGAGTTCAAGGGGAAGAAACTTCTATTGAATGGAGAAAGCGCCGACACGGCACGTATGATCGCGGACAAATCCATAAGCAACTACAAACGTTTGTTTGCGGGAATAGACTTGTTGGCAATCGACGAGGCACAACATATCCCCGACATTGGAATGAAACTAAAATTAATGGTTGATGAAATACCAGGCTTGGCGATAATCGCGACGGGTTCCTCCTCATTTGACCTTCAGAATCAAGCGGGAGAACCATTAGTTGGACGATGCACACGTTTTTTCCTGACTCCATTTTCTTTCAAAGAGTTGAGCGACCATCATTCCGTATTTGAGACCATATCGAACATAGACAGTCATTTAATATACGGATGTTATCCGGAACTAATCAGCATAGAGTCGTCAGAAGAGCAAGCTCGTTATCTTACGGAGATTGTGGACTCCTATCTATTACGGGACATTCTCGCCGTCGATGGAATAAAGAATGCGCAGAAGATGCACGATCTATTGCGATTGATAGCATATCAAGTCGGCAGTGAAGTATCCATTGATGAACTGGGCAAGCAGTTGGGCATTAGCCGCAATACAACTGAGCGTTATCTCGACTTGCTGCAGAAAGTGTTCGTATTGTACCGTTTGGGAGGATATTCCAATAATCTCCGCAAAGAGGTCACCAAATCATCCAAATGGTATTTTCAAGACAACGGCATCCGCAACGCTGTGTTGAATGATTTCCGCCCGCTCGCCGACAGATCGAGCGAAGAGAGAGGCGCATTGTGGGAAAATTTCATCATCAGTGAACGATTGAAGATGAAACACAACAACTTAGCGAGCACCAACATGTTTTTCTGGCGAACATACGACCAACAAGAGATTGACCTGATAGAAGAGAATAACAACAACCTTACCGCATTCGAGATGAAAGCCGGGAAGAAGAACCCTAAGGCTCCCAAAGCGTTTGCGGACGCATACCCCAACGCAAAATTCAACGTGGTGAACAAGGAGAATTTTTGGGAGTATTTGGGGGTGTAGAGACGCACGGCCGTGCGTCTCTACGGTCATTAAAACAAAATTAAACCGCAACTACATCAAGGCGGGGAATGACGAAATAGACATAAGAACCAATCACCCTATCGTCATGGGTCAGGGCTCCCAAATCAAGGCGGAGGTCTCCGCAATCAACGACCAACGGATTGACGCCTACAATCTTTCCATAGCAGCAATAGGAAGTTCTATCGTTGGTCATGGGAACCAGTTTCTTCTCCTCATCCCTATTGTATGAGAACATCGTTTCCCATGTAATATCCTCACAATCAACAAAATCAAACCCGACGCATCTCTCCTCCCCTTCCGTGAAATCGCAAGGATGACAGAAAGCCCAATAACTATTCTTCCCCACCTCGAAGCACACATCCGCCTCTCGGGTCTCCTGGTCCAACCAATCGATTCGCCTGATGATAGCCTTCGTTTTTTCCATCTGAATACAATTACAACCGAATTCTATATTATTTATGTTCTTTAAAAATAACTAACAAGCTATTTTACATTTCATTGTTATCTTGCAAAATCCGACTAATATTAACGCTATATTCCCCATAACCAGATGGAACAGCACAGTAATACATAGTTATTTCATCCATATTAAAAATAGGAAATGCTTTTTTATGATCTGACTTACTTAAATAAACTCTCTTGTGCATTCGTAACTTTTCAGGGAAACTATTGCAATCTTTTTGATAAATCTTAGAATTAAAAACTTTTTCTTCTGAATTCGGTTCGTATGAAAATATTATTCCTATTGGAACAAAATCCTGCAAGTTGAATTTCTGTAATGTACCCATCAATGCTTTCATTTTAATATATGAAGCACAAATCTGGTCTTTAGCCTTATAGATTTCCGTATTAATATAACTGCTTTTTAGTTCGCAAAAAAGCATATATTTATGTTCATCTTTTTCAAAAAAAATTATACCATCACAATCTTTCACAAGAAGATGCTCTTTCCCATCAGATAATTTGCCTTCTCCAGTTTTTTTCCCATTACCATCTTTTACTGTCGTTGATATTTTTACAAAAGAACTTAAATCACTCGCTAATTGATGTGGGAAAAAATAGCCATCAAAACCTGTTAATTCCATTTTACACAAAGTCCCTTCTTTTCTATTATCAGGTTCGTATATTATACATGATGAAGTAAATGGACTTGCTGACAATGCATGATATGCTTGATTGTAATCGTTAATTAGGTCTTCCATCCTCAAGAAATATTTCTCGTCATTTCATACAGCTTAATACTTAAATCCAAAGGCTTATCATTTGCGCTATCGAATGTATCCATAGGCATACCTGTAGATACATCCTGCGGTTTCATCTTTACATCTCCACCTTCTTCTTGTTCCAAATAATAAGCAGACACAATTGTCGGATCAAGAGTAATATCAGGTAGATGATACTCATCACACAACTCTTTGTACTTCTGTTCATCTCTTTGCTTCAAAACATGTAGTCTTATCCGATCATTTAACCTGCGGAAAAAATAATCACTATGCGTCGTTATCAGCATCTTTGCGCCACCATTTGCCATCAAGGCAATAATATCAGCCATCTGAATTTGTTTCAATGGATGTAAATGAGATTCAGGTTCTTCAAGCAATATCACACACTTACTTATATCTCGCTTCAATATCAATTGTTGCAAAGAACCGACTTCTCTTACAGAGGCTGCTGCTGCTGAAATTGGAAGTCTTTTCCCTTGTGTAATATATATATATTTTTCCCCATCAAATTTTACATCTCCTGATAGTACTTCTCGGATTAACTTATTCAAATCTGGAGATATCTTATCAGAATTTTCTTGCGCTCTATTAAGTTCCTGCATATCATTAACAAATGACTGATAAAGGCCTGTTTTTGCATTTGAAAACATCGGAAATTCCGACACATACATACCTCTTGCAGGTGGTAAAACATAAGAGTAACTAAGATTTTTATGCTCTCCCCAAAGATACGTAACCATAGCATAACGAAAAAGCAAAGAACAAGGAGATTCATCGGTAATGCCGAGCTCCTTGAAACGATAGGTTACACTAAGACCCGAAAGATTGATAGAAAGTTTGTTGTATATCTCTGTATTATTGCCCATTTCAATCACTTCCTGCTCATATAGAAAAGAAAAACTATGTGAGTCAATAGGAAGTTCCACTTTAATATCCGCTGATAATTCAGAGAATTCTAGCATATATTTCAAATAACTGATCGAATCCTCCGCCAACCATTTTTCTATTTCTATTTTTTTTACGCTAAACTCCCTTTTACTTCCATCTGAATTACTAAATGAAATGCCATTAATCTCTTGAATATGGCGAAAGAATGGATCCAATCTATTCGGCCTCATCCAGACCCAGTAAAAATAATTACAGAGAATGGCAACATAACTCTTACCAAGACCAGAATAGCCAGAAAACAACATTAACTGTTTGATTTCAATGTCAGCATTTCTAATCAAACCTAAATTGTTGATATGTACCTTTATTGATTTCATTTAAATTAAATTTAGTCTCATCTAACCAACCTCCATACTAAATATAATACAAATATAAAATATATCCACATCAACTCAAAACATGATAAATTTTATTTCTTTGAAATATAAAATCTACTACTCTATAAATATATCAAAAACAACGACATTTATTTATGAAATAGACATTCATTAAAAAGCGCAATATATTATAAAAAATCAGTTATCAAAATTTCCCGCATGAACTTTGCGGCATCGTTCATTTTATTTTATGAGGCAACATTTGAAACGCTTCCGCATTCCGATTCAGATATAAGCCCATAGTCACTTCCCACTTTTTCTGCAAATATAGCGAAAAGGGTTAATTCTCAACTCTTTTTATTATATTTGCAAAAAGGAAAAATGCAAAAGTTTACTTACTATGTTAGATAACGAAAACCGCTTATACATAGCGCATTCGGACCATCCGCTCTACATCGAGCCTAAGATGGCGAACAGACACGGCCTCATCGCAGGCGCGACCGGAACAGGAAAGACAGTTTCCCTCCAAGTATTGGCAGAATCATTCAGTGATTTGGGTGTCCCTTGCTTCATGGCCGACATGAAGGGCGACCTCTCGGGCGTCTACAAAGAGGGTACCCTGACCAAATTCATCGAAAAGAGACAAAACGAGTTCGGCGTCACGTTCGACTTCCAACCTTACCCTGTCCAGTTCTTCGATGTCTACGGGGAGCAAGGTGTTCCGATGCGTGTGACCATCAAGAACTTCGGCGTACTGCTATTCTCCCGCATCATGTCACTCACCGACACGCAGGAGGGCGTGCTGGCCGCTGTCTTCCGCATCTGCGAAGATAGGAACATGCCACTGGACGACCTGAAGGACCTCCGCGCCGCGCTCAACTACATAGGACAGAACGCCAAGGAGTTCCAAACGGAATACGGTAACATCTCGTCCATATCCGTAGGCGCCATCCAACGAAACCTGTTGGCGCTGGAGGAGCAAGGCGGCGACCTCTTCTTCGGTCTTCCTGAATTCAAGATCGAGGATTTCTTCGTCACGGAGAGAATGCACGACACCAAGAAGGGTATGCTCAACATCCTCGCGGCGGATAAGCTCTACCACAACCCAAGGCTCTACTCCGCCTTCCTGATGTGGCTCCTGACCTCCATCTACAACGAGTTGCCTGAAGTGGGAGACCTGGACAAGCCTAAGTTCATCTTCTTCTTCGACGAGGCACACCTGCTGTTCGACGACGCATCCAAGGCGTTGCTGACGCAGATAGAGAAGATCGTCCGCCTGATCCGTTCCAAGGGCGTCGGCGTCTACTTCATCACCCAAAACCCGATGGATATTCCGGAAAACGTTTTGGGTCAATTGGGTAACAAGATACAACACGCCCTCCGCGCCTTCACGCCTAAGGACCAGAAGGCTGTCAAGGCCGTGGCGCAATCCTTCCGCACCAACGAATCCTTCGACACGGAGAAGGCGTTGCTTGAATTGGAGACGGGAGAGGCCCTGATCTCCTTCCTCGACGAGAAAGGTGCCCCTAACGTGGTGGAAAGAGCGAAGATGCTCTGCCCGCAGGGCCAAATCGGACCTATCACCGAGGAGGAGAGGAAGAAGGCCATCAAGGAGTCCGGTCTCGAGAAATCGTACCGCGAGACGGAAGACCGCCGCTCCGCCTACGAGATACTGATCGACGACGCGAAGAAACAGGAAGAGCAGAAATCCAAAGAGATAGCCGCCAAAGAGGAGGAGAGCAAGAAAAAGCAGAAGGAGAAGGAGGACGAGAAAGCTCAAAAAGCCTCTAAGAAGAGAAACAAGGCCATCTGGAAATGGATCGTCACGAACATATTGAAACCACTAGGGAAAGCCTTGGTCAGGAGCATAACGAAGAAACGTTAACACAACCATTCGATATGGGAGGAAAATAATATGCGGAAAGTCTTTTTAAACCTTATCCTATCCGTTACGCTTTGCATGTCCGCCATGGCGCAGGAGAACAAAGCCATCGAGGAGTTCGTCAACTCCGACAACCTCGTACAGGCGGGCATAGGTTTTTTGGTGAAGGATATCACCAACGGTCGGGTCGTGGCGAGCTACCAGGAGATGACGGACAGGAACCCTGCCTCCGTCACCAAGATCATCACGACGGCCGCCGCCATGGAGATGCTTTCCGACACCTTCCGGTTCAAGACGAACATCGAATACTGCGGCACGATCATCGATTCGACGCTTCACGGCGACCTCTACATCCGTGGTGGAGGCGACCCGACCTTGGGCTCCGCCTATGCGCCAAGCGCAGGCGATTTCTACGCCGAGGCACTGCTTGCCCTGCAACAGAAGGGCATCAAACGGATCACGGGACATGTGGTGGGCGACGCCTCCGTCTTCAGGGAGGACGGCGCACCGTTCCATTGGCTGGTGGAGGACATCGGATCCTCCTACTCGCCGACCCCCTCCGGCCTCAACATCCATGATAACCTGCTGGGCATCGTGCTGTCGTCCGACTCCTGCGGAATCTCCTACACGAGTTGCACGCCCTCTACGGGACTTTTACAGCCCAAGATAGAGATGACCCAGACCGGGAAGGAAAAAGCGTGGAGAATGACGAAAACGGACTTCTCCTGGGCTCCCACATTCAGGGGCAACCTGCCGGTCGACACGAAACAATTCCTCAAGACGGAGATGCCGGAGCCTGCCCTCTTCTTGGCCGACTCCCTCCGCAACCTGCTGATCAGCGCAGGCATCACGGTCGATTCTCTCGCCACCACGGTCAGATGGTACAAGCGGGACTCGATCCGCGACACGCTCTTCGTGCATAAGTCCGCCACGCTGAAGGAGATCGAGCGGGTCACCAACCACAAGAGCAACAACCTCTATGCGGAGAGCATCTTCCTCATCCTATCCAAGCAGAAGGACAGCCTCGCGCCCTGCGTGGGATGGCGGTCCGCCAGTGTGATATCAAAGTATTGGTCGGGGCTGGGCATCGAGACCAAACGGATCTTCCAGGTGGACGGTTCGGGCCTATCGATGAAGAACGCCCTCTCACCGAAGTTCATGGTAGACGTGCTCTCCTACATGCATAACCAGAGCACCTATTCGAAATCCTTCCTCCAGACACTACCCACAGCCGGCAGGAACGGCACCGTGGCGGGTTTCATGAAGGGTACCGCCTTGGAAGGCAAGGCGTTCGTCAAGAGCGGTAGCATGGAGCGCGTGCAGAACTACGCCGGCTACATCAACGCAAACAACAAATGGTACGCCTTCTGCATCATGGTCTCCAACTTCTCAGGCCAAAGGAAACCGATGGTGCAACAAATCGCCAAGATGATCAATGCGGTGATCGCGGCGGATAAGGGAAATTAGCGACCTCCCTGTGACAGTTCCCAGAGCCTGAAAGGCTCATATAGAAGCC
>DBYR01000006.1 GCA_002310215.1 Bacteroidales bacterium UBA1181 | reverse complement strand
ATGATGAGTTGGTAGCGCACGATGCTATCGCACCCGAAAGCAGTCGTCAGCGTATCCTCCCACGAGGCGTCTTCCGTGAAGGTGAACTCCTTCCATGTGTAGCTTTCCTCCGCCGTGATGGTCTTCTCCGTCACAACGCTCTTGTGGACGGTCAGGTGGTAAGCGATGATGCTGTCGCATCCGTTGATGGAGAATAGCGTGTCGTTCCATTCCTTGTTCTCACGATAGGTGATGCCCTTATAGACGAACGAGTCGCAGGCGGGAATGTTCACATCGGTGACGGAAGTTGGGACGCAATTCCTTTGGATTATGAGTTGGTAGTGCACGATGCTATCGCACCCGTTGGCGGTCATCAACGTATCCTCCCAAGATGCATCTTCCGTGTAGGTGATATCCTTCCACGTGTAGCTCTCCTCTGCAACGATCGTCGTGCTTTCCACAATGCTCTTATGAATGTTCACGTGGTAGGTGACGATGCTATCACTCCCGGCGATAGAGCGGAGCGTGTCGCTCCATTCCATGTTCTCGTGATAGGTGATGCCCTTGAGGACGAACGAGTCGCATGCTGGAATATCCACGTTGGTGATTTCGATTGTTTCCTCCTCATATACAGCAGTGTAGTAATATACATCTGGGGTAGTATGCACGGTCGGTTCTTTGTCCCAGTTTTTGAAGACGAGGCCGTCTCCATAGGTCGGACCATCGCCCCTGTATTCAGGTACCGTTTCGCAATCGATGGTGTCTCTTTGCAGTTCTGTGCTGTCCGGGTTTTGGAAGATGACGATAGGGGATGCGATAATGTCAAAATTTGGCGGCACCTCAGAATATCCGTGTTTATCGTACGTGCTACCGCAAGGGAAGATGAATGTGCCCTTGCGATCCACGCTTTCTACCCAATTATTTGTGGCATAAAAATCATTGTCCAAAGATTTGACACCCACTTTGATGTAGTTCAGGCTATAGCATCTTTCGAACATGCTTTTATAGCATTCTCTCTTCAATTCATTAGCAGGTAATTCGGGCGCTTCGGTCAAGCGTTCGCACCTTACGAACATCGAACTATAACAACCATCCGCCAATTCAGTGGCTGGCAGTTCGGGAGCGCGGACCAGAAGCGTGCAGGCGTAGAACATGCTCGCGTAACAGTTTAAATCCAGTTCGACAGCTGGTAAATCCGGTGATTTCAACAACCTCCCGCAGTCGGAGAACATGCCGCAATAACAATAATCCTCCATCTTCATTGCGGGCAAGTCCGTCACTTGGGTTAAGTTCTCACAATACTGGAACATGTAGCTATAACAGTTTGGCGCCAACTCGGTGGCTGGCAGTTGGGGCGTTTTCGTGAGTTCTTTGCACATAAAGAACATGCCGTTATAACAACCATCAGCCAACTTCGTGGCGGGCAATACGGGAGGTGTTGTGAGTTTCGTGCCTTGGAACATGAAACTGTAGCAACGGCTTGCCAGTTCGGTGGCTGGCAAATCAGGCGCTTCCTGGAGATTCGAACAACTGCTAAACATGGACATGTAGCATGCGTTTGCTAAGGTGGTGGCGGTCAGTTGCGGCGCTTTCAGGAGAGCATCGCAACTGTAAAAAAGTCCATAGAAACAGGAGTCGCAAGGTATTACGGTTGTCTCACCCAATCCGTCAATCAGACTCATTACGCTACCGGAAGCGGAGATGCCGCCCGACATGCAGAAGGATGTGGTTTTCTGGACAAATGCTTCTCCATGGGAGAACCCTTGCGGATTGTTTCCTTTGACGTAAACCCTATCACCCACACGGTTTAGTTCCACGGTGTCGTTAGCCTGCCATGGAATCCATGTCTTGCCTAAATCAAGGGAGTATTGTATGTCAGGCTGGTTCCCGTTGCTGTTCCTGTACCAAATGCTGGAATTAGGTTTCACCGCTGTGAAGCAAAGCACCTTGTCCAGTTCCGGATTATCCACGCTTCCGTACTCCGCGGTAAAGTAATAGGTCCCAGTCTCCCTCAATGGCGCTAAAGGTTTGTCCCAATGGCTGAAGACAAGTCCGTCGAGGAAGGTAGGGGTCGCCCCTTTGTATTCGGGCGCCACATCACAACCGATGGTGTCACGCCAAAGTTCCGCACTGTCTGGATTTTGGAAGATGACAATCGCGGAACTGATTATCTCGAATTTCTTAGGTACTTCGGAGTCTCCGCGCTTGTTGTATGTGCTGCCGCAAGGGAAGATGAATGTGCCTGTGCCATCCACTCCTTTGACCCAATTGTCCGTGGCTTCGAAATCGTTATCCAAAGACATGACACCCACTTTGATGTAGTTCAGGCTGGAACAACCTTCGAACATGCTCCTGTAACATTGCTGGGACAATTCCTGAGCAGGCAATTCGGGAGCCTTGACGAGGTTTGCGCATCCACGGAACATGCCGTCATAACATCCGCTTTCCGTTTTTGTGGCGGGTAGGGAAGGAACCTCTGCTAAGTTTGTGCATCCGTCGAACATGTGATAGTAGCATTGCTCGCTCAAATCCTCGGCAGGCAATGCGAAAACATTATTCAGGCTCTCGCAGAAGGAGAACATTTGGGAATAACACCCTTTGGCCAGTTTCTTGGCCCGCAGGAGGGGAGCTTTCTTCAGGATTGTACATCCGCTGAACATGGCTTCGTAGCAGTAGTCCTCCAAATTCGAAGCTGGCAGTTCTGGCGCCTCATAGATTGACACGCAGTCCGAGAACATGCCGCTGTAGCAGTAGGGCGCCAATTTTGTCGCAGGCAAAGAGGCGAAAGAACCTGAGAATACGCACAGGTACGAGCACCCGCTGTACATGTGGGAATAGCATCCCTCCGCTAATTCCTCTGCTGGCAGTTCCGAGGGATTGGCAATAGAGGTGCATCCTTCGAACATGTGGCTGTAGCAGTAAGGCTCCAGTTGGGTGGCGGGGAGTACCATGACGGGACCTAACAGTTTTTCACATCCGGCGAACATATAACTGTAACAATGTGCTTTCAATGTGAGCGCAGGTAACGGATACATCTCCATGATTCGGTTGATCTTGCAATTCTCGAACAAATGCGCGAAGCAATAATCGCTTGGTATTATGGTGGAGGCACCCCTTCCATCAACTAAACTCATTACGCTACCGGAAATTTCCACCGTCCCCTCTATCTCGAATTGGGTATATGTCTCTTCCCCGTGGGAGAAGCCATTCGGGTTGTTTCCCTTGATGTAAACCCTGTCGTTCACATTCTCTATTTCCACCCTTTCTCCCTCTTTCAGTGGAATCCATGTGTCTCCCCAGTCTGTGGAGTATTGCACATCGGGGTTGTTGCCCCCGAAATTTTTATAGGAGAAATAAGAGCCTTCCTCCCGGCTCATGAAACTGAGCCAAGATGTTGGTACGGGTATGTCTATCTCGTATTCGGCGGTGTAGTAATACAAGCCCAATTCGGTGAGTGGGGTTAGTTCTTTGTCCCAATCTTTGAATACGAGTCCGTCGTCATAGGTTGGTGTATCGCCATGGTATTCAGGCGTTTCGCCGCATGGGACAGTGTCTCGCCATAGCACGACTCCGTCTGGATTTTGGAAGATGGCGATGGGGGAACTGATGATTTGGAAACTGTCAGGCACTTCGGAGTCTCCATGCTTGTCATACGTGCTACCGCAAGGGAAAATGAATGTACCCTTGTCATCCACGCCTTCCACCCATTTGTCCGTGGCCTCAAACTCATTGTCCAATGACATGACACCCACTTTGATGTAGTTCAGGCTAATGCAATCCGTGAACATGTTTTTGTAGCATTTCTCTTTTAATTCTTTGGCGGGCAATTCGGGGGCTTTCGTTAAGCTCGTACATCCGCTAAACATGGATTCGTAGCAGGACTCCGCCAATTCTGAGACAGACAATTCGGGAGCCTCCGCCAGGCTGGTACACCCTTCAAACATTCTGCTAAAGCATCCTTTCTCCAAATCTGTGGTGGGTAATTCGCCCACTTGCGTCAGGTTGGTACAGCCGGAGAACATGCCGGCATAACAGTTTTCCGCCAAGGTTTGTGCGGAAAGCGGTTGCGTCTTCTCCAACTTGATACAGCCGGAGTACATCTCTTCATAGCAACTTTCCGCTAAGATCCCCGCTGACAATCCGGCGACTTTTGTCAGATTATCACATCCGCTGAACATGGCTTTGTAGCAGGATGGGGCCACTTCTGCCGCCGGTAAAACGGGAGATCTAACCAACCCGGAGCATCCGCTGAACATGGCTTCGTAACATGCGGGAGCCAACGTCTTTGCGATCAAAGACCCTGCGGAGGTCAGACTGTCGCATTCCATGAACATGCCTTTGTAACAAGCCGGAGCCAGACTCGAAGCCGCTAATATGGGCGTTCCTTTCAGTCGGGTACAGTAGGCGAAGAGTCCCGCATAGCACCCTTCCTCCATGCTCGTGGCCGGCAATTCCGGAGGAATGGTCAAGTTGGAACAACCATAGAACATCTCCTCGTAGCAGAATTTGCGTAGGAGGTAGGATGAAAGTATCGGCGCATTCACCATGGCTTCGCAACCGTAGAAGAGTCGCTCGAAACAGTAGTCGTTCGGAATGTCAATGCTGTTGCCATTCCCGTCGATCAAACTCGTCACGCTACCGCTGGCGGAGATGCGTCCTGCCATGCCGAAATGGGTGTATCTCTCTTTGCTGCTCGAGAACCCTTGCGGATTATCCCCTCGGAAGAATGCTTTATCGCCCGTATGTTGCAGTACTACAGTGTCTCCTTCGCCCAAATCTTCCCACTCTCCATCATTGATACGGCAGCTTATTGAAGGTCCGTTCCCTCCTGCGTTTTTATACCAGATGAGCGAGGAATCTTCCTCCGCCGTGAAGCAAAGCCAATTGGCGGCTTGCCCGGGAATGCATGTGGCAAGAAGCGTGCATATCGTGATAATCCACTTGAGATGAATATTCGTGTTTGCCATGTGACTTTGAATTTATGTGCCCTAATTAAGATTGAATTGTATTGATAGACAAATTTAATAAATATTAACACTATATCAAACCTATCAACCTAAAATTTGCATAGAATGCACACGATGGTGCCATTTGAAGATTCAAAAACGTATAGGCGGGCAAAAAAATGAAGGGTGGAACTCCTTTGGCCCCACCCATACGTTTGGTCTTTTGCTTGTCAATTTTGAGAATGTGTGTTGTCGTGTTCGTTTAGAAGAAGCAGGACAACATAATCTCGTGTGTGTTAGATGGCAGGTTGTTGTACTTCCCTAAGTTCAGGTCGTAGGTGTAGCCCACACGGAACATATCCCATTCCACACCTAAGGTTATGGCTAACATGGACATTTCTGCCGGGTTGGATAGGTCCGGTTTCCATGTGATGCCTCCCCAAATGAATTTGTTGTAAAACGCCATGGCGTTGATTTCCAGTATGTTTGTCTTGCGTTTGTGCATGTACACAAGTGCGGGGGCGATGTCAAAATGTTCTGTCAATGGAATGAGTCCTCTTCCGTAGAAGTATAAATGCCTTCCCGATTGGAAGGTGGTGGAACTGTCGTTGATTATGTGTGTGCAGGAAGCGCCGACCATCCATCTCATGGAGGTGAATTCCACGCCGAAGTTTAGGTCTGGTCTCACTTCTGTTGTCTTCTCCTTCACATACGTCTTGTTGCTGTTTCGCTCCGCCTCATCCCTCATGATGTTCTCTTCGGGGTTGAAATATCCGAAATTGGCGCCACCGGAAAGACCCATAGAGAGAATGTACTTCTCTGTTATGTCCAAATGATAGGAGTAAACGAGTTGAGCGTTGGTCGTGCTATGGGCTACACCCAGATTATCGTAGTTGACGGTGAGGCCTAAGCTGGACTTGAATTGCTCGCTATAGCCGGAGAAGTTCAGCACGCCCGTTTTAGGGCTATTCTTCACACCGGCCCATTGGAATCTGCCCAACACGAAAACGTCGAACTTCTCGTTGTTTCCTGTTCCTGCCGGATTGACGTTGATCCTGGAGAAAAATTGTTGAGACAACATCAAGTCCTGTTGTGCATGTAGGTTGGCGACGCAACACAGTGCTAAACTAAGCACGATGACTTTTATACTCTTCTTATTCATTGTTCCAAATATATCGTTCTCTGTTTATCAATTCAATTTGATGATTTCCGCGCGACGGTTCCTCTGATGCTCTTCTTCCGTCTTGGCGTTCTTCACGATAGGGTGGTATTCCCCGTCTCCGCGGATCTGGAGCCTATCCAATTTGATGCCTTTGAGCAGTAGGTGGAAACGGACCCATTCTGCACGTTTGAGAGACAATGCGTCGTTGTATTCGTAAGTGCCTCGTTCATCGGTGTGACCGACAATCAGGAACTTGCTGTTCGGGTAAGCGTTGATGAAATCCAAGACGATGAGCAAGTCCTTGTCGTATGTTCCGTTCGGAATGTCTTTGTCGAATTCAAAATAGAAAATACGCTTTTCGTGGGTCGCCAATACGTTTTGGGAGATGCGGATGACAGAATCGGGGTTGGCCTTCAGTTTGTCGTCGATTTGCTTCACTTTGGCGATTTCCGACTTGTTTGTCTGATGGACTGTGGACTTGTTTGTCTCTGAGATTGCTTTCTCGTCTGGAACAGTCTGCTCTTGGGCTAAACTATTGACTCTCGCGATTTCATCCATGAACGCTTTGCGTTTCTCCTCAAGTGGATCGGAACTGGATGTTCCATCGCCCTCTTTGTTGTCGCTCTGGTCGTTTTTTTCGCTCGGTGAAGAATCGTTGCCCGTCTCTTTTTGCGCAAGGCCCTCTGCCTTCTTGATTTCTTCGTCCAACTTTTCTCGCTCGGCGGTCGTCTCCTCGATTTGTTGCTTCTTCTCTTTTTCAATCACGTCGGCGTATGTGCGTGGTTGGTCTGGCTTGTATACGTCCGCCACGTAGACATTGTACTTGCCGGATTTTAGCTTTTTGTCTCCTGTCTTTTTGTTGGATGCGTATGCGAGGGTGCCGTCGGATCTTAGGTGTGGATAATTTTCGTCAGCCTCCGTGTTGATGTTGGACCCCAATTTGGACGGAACGCCCCATTCCCCGTCCGGGTCTTTCTTTACCTTCCAGATGTCCAGTTTCTTTGAATTGAGCATATTGGAGGCGAAATAGATCTCGGTTCCATCTTCGTTCACTGTCGGATTCAGGATTACGACGGAGTCGTTGGGCATGTATCTCCAGTTGGCGTATGCTAAAACAGAACCGGGGTATTTGTCTCTCTCGACTCCCGACCCCATGATTTTGATGTACTGGTCTTCCACCCATTTGCCTTTTTTGTTCTGCTTGGCGGAGAAAAGTTTGCCTGATTTCGAGTAATACAACGTTCCTGTCTTGTCACAGTAGGCGACTTGACCGTCCGGGTTGATACGGGAGAAATCCTCCGTGTATGTTAACGTCTTAATGGAACCGTCTTCATTGAGCTCCGCAATGAATGTGCTGTCGTGGCGGACATAGATTGCTGATCCTCCTTTGTATGGCGAGAGAAGGGATTCTTCCCCTACGTTCTCCCCTTTGGAAAAGTTGAACCCTTGTGCGCTGAGCACATTTTGGGAAATGACCAGCATTCCCGCAGTCAATAGGGATAAAAATAATCTTTTCATTTTCTTAATCTTTCCCTTATTCGTTATTTTCTAAATACTTCAATTGTGCCTTTCATGACCCGTCCGTCCTTGAGCGTGAGCACGTACATGTAAACGCCCGGTTCGGCGGTGTCGCCCTTGTATGTTCCGTCCCATCCATTGTCGGAGTTGCATACGATATTTCCGTAACGGTCATAGATGATCACCTTGTAGCCTGGCATGAAATCATCGTTGAACCCGTCAATCGTGTATGGAGTGAATATGGTTGGAATGACGATGTTGTCCGTCAGTGCGGCGGATATCTCACCACTCGCGAGGATTGGACATGCTCCGTTCTCAATCGTGACGTAGTAGGTGACATCTCCGTTCGGCATGTCCGAGTAGAGGGAGTCGTCTGTTGTGGAGAGAAGCGTCTCTTCTCCTTGCGCATCGATCGCATACCAGGAGTAAGGTCCGTAAACTGGTCCCGTGGCCTCGGCTACCAAGTCGATGCTTGAACCGTATTCGAACACTTTCGTCGTGGTTCTGATGCTTGCTGTCGCTGGGTGGGCTACACGTATCGAGATGGAATCTTTCTCGGAATCGGCGCATACGCTGTCCCTGATCATCACCCAAGGTGCGGCGCTTTTGTCGAGCAAAACTTTCCTTTCCGCGTAATCCGTCTCTAAACTATCCCACCAAATGAAGTGATAGTGGTCGCCGGACAGAACTTTTGCCGATAATGTGACGGAATCCTCTCCGTTTTGGCAGATGTCGTCTATGTCTACGAACAATTGTACGGATAGTGGTTCACGCACCTCTACGGATGTGCTCTTCTCTACTCTTGGACACTTGTCGTATAAGGAGGTCGCTTCGACGGAATAGGAAGTCGTTTGGGATGGAGTGACATGCAGCGTGTCCGCCGTGGATTGGTCGCTCCATGTGAATCGACCTATTTCGTTGCCTAATCTATCCACACGAAGGATGGTGCCCTCTTCCTGCGTCTTGCATATTCTCTCCTGTTCCGCGTAAACGAGGATGTCGATAGGCCTGTCAATCTTGATGGATACTGTGTCATACTGCGTTGGACACAATCCGTAGCGGGATTGGGCGGAGACGACATACATGGAATCCTTTGCGAGGGTAGAGATGGTAGGCTCATCGGATTCGCCTACGCTCCATGAGTAGGAGCGTATCTGTCCTTGGCTCACGCTGGCTGAGAGTTGGATCGTGTCGTTGAGGCAGACCGTATCTCTATTAGCCGACAGCGAGATGGATGGCAATTCCTCCACAAACACTTTCTGCTCGTAGGAGACCATTATGTCTGAATCTTTTTGGATGCTCACTCTGATGTATGAGGTCGAATCGAAGGTTACACGGAATGTGTCTTCCCCGCTCATCCCTTCCACTGTTTGGTATAGGTCATCACCCAATTTCTTTGTCGCCCATTCTATGGTGTAACCTCCTGGCAGTTCATCGAGCATGGTTTTGTCGATGGCGAAGGTTAGTTCTCCATGGTTGGAACAGATGGAGTCCTCCCAATTGGTTGGGGCAAGCCGGTTTCGCCTCAGCATTAGCGTGTTGGATATTTTGTCGACGCCGCAACTTGCCGTTCCTGTTTTATCGAATCCAATGAGGTTCTCTACGTCGGAGGAGCTTAGAGCCCGGAAGTAGGCATGCTTCTTGATGTCGAGCGTCGAAATGCGTAGGGTGGTGTCAGACGTTGGCTCGGACAGGTTGCTCCATTGAATGGAGTCCGTGGAGATTTGGTATAAGAAGACGTAGTCGAACTCGTCCTTTGCGTCAGGTGTCACTCTTAGGTTGATGGTGTCGGAACTGATAGGCATGTCCGTGTCTTCGCTTCCCGCAAAGTGTAGCGTGAAGGAGGTCCCGCAGTTGTCACCTACGTGGAACTTCTTTGATGTGAACGCATTGCCTTTGTCGACTGCCCTTGCGGTCAGCGTGAAGAATCCATTGAATGGAATATCGTTGATGATCAGTTTGTTGTCACTGGTTACCTGTGCCACCGCTTGGTTGTCCACCTCCCATTCGATTTCCTTCATCGTGGCATTCGTAGGATAGATGTTGACGCTTAAGTCTATAGTGTCGTTGTAGTTGATGCACACACATCCAGGAATGTACATGGAATCGATGAGAACAGGGCTCTCCAGATAAATGTAGATGGTGGTGTCCGCCTTCAGGTCGAAACTGCCCGAGTGGTTTTCCCCATAGTGGAGCTGGTAGGAGTATTTACCCTTTTCACAGAATATTTCCACGGTTCCTTTTTCGTCCGTGTATGAGGTGTTGTAGAATGCTCCATTCTTTTGAATGTCTAACAGAAGGTCTGGCGCAGGTTCGTTGTTCTCTTTGTACAGGGCGATGTATTTGACATCGTACATCTTTGCTCCGGAGACCACTTCGAAGTTCAGGTCGTAGTCTTTCACGATGAAGTCTCTTACGATGTCAATGATTCGTAGTTGGTATCGTCCTGGGGTAAGGAGGTCTATGACTTGACCGTCCGTATTGGTTCGGATCATCTCATGCGACAAGTCATCGTAGTAGGTGGTCGGGAGAAGATTTCCGTCCGAGTCGTACTTGTAGATGTTGGCGTTCACACCCTCTAACAGTTCCAAGTTGGCGTCCTTGACGGAGATGGTCACTGTACGTTTCACCGGTACCACGATGTAGATGGTGGTGTCTTTGTCCGAGAATTCCGCAGGGATATCGAATAGACGGGCATGGACGCCCTTGAAATCGTAGTCTTTCAACTCGTATGAGACGAAGTAGCTACCCGCTTCGCAGATGGTAGGTTGGTCAAACACCCATGATTCCCCCATCCCTTTGTAGTTTTCATGATACGTGGAAGTGATTCTGGCGTATCTTGTGCTGTCGGACGTGTATATGTCCATGTTCATGATTTGAGGGTAAACCAATCTTCCGTCGTGTAGGAATTGGAATTTCACATGTTTGGTGTGTTTCGCATGGTGCTGGAAATAGATGGTGGTGTCAGAGGTGAGTGCGATGGTTTGTGTGTCTCCCAATGCCTCGAATGTATAAATGCCTTCCAGAAATTGGTTGGTGTACTCTCCAATGCTGTCTGTCACATATTCCAATGAGGATATGCCCACTATTTGATGGATGAATTGTCTCGATTCGTAGTCCTTCCCGTTGATGTCCTTCAACTTGATCGTCAAATTGTAGAACGGAGCTAGGGATGTCTTCGCATGGACGACAGTGTCCGATTTCTGTATGGTTAGACTCCTGTTTATCCTCTGGTCGTAGCCTTTTTCCGACAGATAGAAGCTGTATGTGTAGGTCCCTGGATACAAAATGATTGAGTCTGCGAGGGTATAGGTTTTCTCGTCGTTGTCAAACGTGGATGGATACTTGAAATAGACGTCGCTGTTGCGGGAGTCCCAAATGACAATGTCCCTAATGGAGGTCGGCGTGAATTGCTCGTCGCCGTAATAGAAGTCGAAAATGATTTTCTTCCCCGTTTCCATATTGACATAGAGGTAAACAACAGTGTCTTGGGTGATGGTAAGACCCTTGATGGTGTCGTCCATCGCATAGATGTTGAATGTGCCCTCCGCTTTGTATCTTATGTAGCCGTATGCGTTTGTCAGTCCGCCGATTCTTTTCCCATCGGATGCAGCCTCCAATAAGACTGGCACCTTGCCGATAGGTGTGATGCTGTCTTCCTTTGAGATGGTGTATATCTGAAGGTAATATTCGGGGTTTCCGTCGGGACCATCGCCTTCTTTCCCGTCGCCACCTTCTTCTGAGCCTTCCCCGCCTGGGTTTTGCTGCTCTTTCCCTCCGTCGCCAGGAATGCTTGGAAGGACGAAGTCATGGACGTTGCCTGTCAGAGGCCAGTTGTCGTCGATTATGATAGTGTCGCTCAGTCGACCGTAATCTTTCGTCTCCACTGATGCCACGAAAGTTCCTGCGCATAAGGAGACTGGGGTGCTGGATTTGCTTGTTTTGTAGAAACCGTTGACAGGCCTGGCGTTGGGGTCTGGCGACACGTCAGCCGAACCATAGTGGTAGATGCTGTCCGGGGTGATGTGCGTCACTTCTATTTCCTTTGTGAGGATGGCGACTTCGATGCCGTTCTTCACAAACCTGAAGTTGAATTTGTGCGTGATCTGTCCGCTGGACACCTCCACCTCCGAATTGATGTCCTTATCCTCTACCTTGATGTATTCTTCACCCTTGAATGTGCTGAACATGTAATCGCCTTCCGGGAGAAGGAACTGCACCAAGCCGTCTTCCCCCGAATATTTTTCCGTGACGTAGGTCAGGCTCTTGTCCGGATTCACTTTGTAGATGGTCGCCCGTTTGTCATCCAACATCGTGCCCTCGTCATCCTTGAAGGAGATTTGCAGAACCCTGTAGTCTAAGTTGATCCACGTGTAACTGCCTTTACCGACGAAGAACGTGTCCTTGTTCAGATCACCGTATTCGAAACTGTATGAATATGAGCCGGAAGGGAAGACGGCATCCACCACGCGTCCATCATCGTCCGTGACGTAGGTCTTGTAAAGTTCGCCTCCTTTGTATATGTTGATGGGGAGGTCGGAAACAGCCTTGTTCCTGGAGTCTGACACCTCAAAAATCAATATGCCTTGTGATTGTATTTTGCCAATGATAAGGCAAGAAAATACCCCAAATAATAAGAAAACCTTAGACAAGAATTTCATTTTTGTGAGTTTGAATATGTGTGAATAATGTCTATCAAAATATCCGCAAATATATTTGATATTTTAGAAAAACAGGAGGTTTTTTGAAAAAAAATGACAAACTGAGAAGGAGATCCCCGTGGAGGCATATCTCAGTGATTCCTCCATCAGGGATTGTGCGCGGAAATCTATTTCGCTGCGATTACCTCTACCTCGATCAAAGCGCCTTTGGGAAGAGACTTCACCTCCACGCAAGATCTGGCGGGGGCATTCTCTTTGAAGTATTCCCCGTAGATTTGATTCACGGTGCCGAAACTGCTCATGTCGGTGATGAATACGGTGGTCTTCACCACATTGGAGTAGGAGAGCCCCGCTTCTTTCAGAATTTCTCCGATATTCTTCATCACTTGCTTTGTTTGTTCCTCGATGGATGTCCCCGCAAGATTGCCAGTGGCGGGATCAATCGCGATTTGCCCCGATGTGTATAAGTTTCCCTCGACTAAAATCGCCTGGCTGTACGGCCCGATGGCGGCAGGGGCGTTGGATGTTGATATAACTTTTCCCATGTTTATGAATTTTTATGATACAAATATAATGCGTTTTTGAAAATAATCCGTCTGAAAGTTGTAATTTTGTGGTGCTCTGTTAGGACGGGTCTATTATGATGAACAATAGTGAAATACAAAGCGTAAAGAATAAGTTCGGCATTGTGGGTGCGGACTCCGCATTGAATCGTGCGATTGACGTGGCGGTACAAGTGGCTTCCACCGATTTGTCTGTGCTCGTCACCGGAGAGAGTGGTGTCGGGAAGGAGCGTTTCCCGCAGATCATCCATCAGAATAGTGCGAGGAAACACAACAAGTACATTGCGGTGAACTGCGGCGCGATTCCGGAAGGCACTATTGATTCCGAACTTTTTGGCCACGTCAAGGGGTCGTTCACGGGCGCCACGTCGGATAGGAAAGGCTATTTCGAAGAGGCGAACGGGGGCACTATTTTCTTGGACGAAGTGGGGGAACTCCCACTCTCCACACAGGTGCGTTTGCTCCGCGTGCTGGAGGCGGGCGAATACATGAAAGTCGGGTCGTCGGAGGTATACAAGACGAACGTGCGGGTGGTTGCCGCCACCAATCTGGACATGTCCCGCGCCATCGCGGAGGGCCGCTTTCGTGAGGACCTCTATTATAGATTGAATTCTGTCCCTATTTCTGTTCCTCCGCTTCGACAACGGGGAGACGATATCTATTTGTTATTCAGGAAATTCGCCACAGACTTCGCGGAGAAGTACAAGATGCCGGCTGTTTCCCTTACGCCAGAGGCTAAATTGCTCTTGCTTCGTTATCCTTGGCCGGGAAATGTCCGCCAGTTGAAGAACGTGACGGAACAAATCTCCGTGTTGGAGACCGATAGGGAGATCTCCAAGGAGACGATGCTCGCCTATTTGCCTCCGCAGCCTGTCGGATCGAATCTGCCGATGATCACACCGTCGTCGGGTGACAAGACCTTCAATAGCGAACGCGAAATCCTCTATCAGGTGCTCTTCGACATGAAGAAGGATATGAATGACCTGAAGAAGTTGGTGAATGATATCATGCGGGGCGCAGGCATGCATGTGGACGAGGTGCCGATGACCCATGTCGATGTGCATGGATACCGGGATATCCACCATTCTCTTGAGGATGTGCAGGGATTGAACACGGAGTTCCATCCTGAGCCGGGAACCTCTTCGTCGCCGGTCGCTTCTCCTTCTGTGTCGCAAATCAAGGCGCAACGGGACATACAAGACATGGAGGAGTATGTGGAGGAGAACTTCTCCTTGGAGGACGCCGAGAAGGATATGATAAAGAAGGCTTTGGAGAAACATAACAATAAAAGGAAATATGCGGCGCAGGATCTGAAAATTTCCGAGCGCACGTTGTATAGAAAGATAAAACAGTATGGTTTGGAGTAGGAAATTTTCAATTCCCGTGGCGACGCTCGTTGCCCTATTGGCTCTCTTCGCTTCGTGCAAGATATCCTATAAGTTCAATGGCTCTTCCATTGATTATACGGTTGTGAAGACAATCAGCATCGAGGAGTTCCCTAATAGGGCTCCGCTGGTCTATGCCTCACTCTCTTCCGATTTCACGGAGAAGCTGAAGGATGAGTTTTCCTCCAAGACCTCCCTGCGTTTCGTGGAACGTGACGGGGATTTGCAGATTTCGGGGGATATCACGGGCTATAATGTGGTCTCCAGTGGCGTGAATTCATCCGGCGAGGCGGTGGACTCCCGCTTGCAGATGTCCGTCTTTGTCCGTTTCGTGAACAAAGTGAACTCGACGGAGAGTTTCGAGAAATCGTTCTCTTCCTATCAGACGTTTTCCAACCAGTACACGATTGACCAGGTGCAGGGCGAACTCAACGGCTTGCTGATAGAGGATATCGTGAGCCAAATATTTAACGCGACCGTGGCCAATTGGTAATCAGATGACGGCAAGTGAGATCATATCGTTGATGGAGCATCCGGGACGTATCCGTGATTCGCATCTGAAGGAGCTACAGGAGTATGTGGATCGTTTCCCATACGCCCAGTCGTTCCGTTTGCTTTTCCTGAAGGGACTGCACAACGTGGGGGATCTGCGGTTCGACCAGGAACTCAGGAAGGCTTCCTTGTTTGTGACGGATAGAACGGCTCTCTTCCAGTTGATACTAATTCAGCCAGAGGAGGAAACCCCGGAACCGACTGCCTCGCAAATCTCCCCGGAAGTTGGCCCGGAGAAGACCGATGATTCTACCGAATCGAATCCTGTGTCTCTCCCTCAACAGCCTAATGGAGTGGCTTCCCCGATTTATATAACGGATATGACGGAGCTCTTGAATGATCTGAAACCTATCGACACGGGACTTCCATCCAAGGAGATGCGGGGACAAAGCCTGATTGATGAATTTATACACTCCAGAAAATCATTTGACGAAAAAAACTATGCGTCGGAAAGGCTTCCGGCGGAACCTGCGCCAATCTTGCCAGAACAGCCTGATAATCAACAGGAAGAAAATACATGCTTTACGGAGACTTTGGCCAAAATATATATCAAACAGAGGAAGTTTGATAAGGCGATAAAAATATTTCGGCAGTTAAGTTTGAAAAATCCAGAAAAAAGCATTTACTTTGCAGACCAAATCAGATTCTTTGAAAGACTGATAGAAAATTTAAACAAATAATTAAAAAAGATGTTTACTTTTATTACGATTGTTGTTGTGATTGCTTCTATCACTTTGGTTTTCGCGGTATTGATGCAAAACTCCAAAGGAGGAGGCTTGGTTTCAAGTTTTCAAGCTCAAAATCAAATCATGGGCGTGAAGAAAACAACGGATTTCATGGAGAAAGCGACTTGGTTCTTGATGTGCGTGGTGGTGGTGTTGAGTATTGCGAGTGCTGCCTTCTATCCTCGTGAGGAAGCAGGTGCGAAGTCTAAGTTGACGGGACAAGTTGAGGCTACTACGACTCCATCCTCTGATGCAGAGGCAGAATAAGTAAGAAAGGGAATTTATTTTAAATCGAGCGGGGGCGGATTTTTCCGACCCCCTTTTTTTTATTCTTATTGTTGTTTGTCTGTATCTTTTCTCTTATTTTTGTATAGTGTATAACGGTTAAGGGAATGAGGAAATTATTGTCTACATTCGTTGCATTGCTCTCTTTCTGCGGGCTTTTCGCCAAGCAGTATAGCGTTGACAATATCGAGATGGTGCATTTGCAGGATGCTTCCCGTTACGTTTGTAACCCGGAGAATATCTTGTCGTGGGAATCCGTCGCGGAGATGGATGCCTTGTTGAGCCGTTTGGAGGACTCCACGGGTATTGAGGTGGTCGTCGTGGCGGTGGATTCGCTCGCGAACCATGACTGCTATGAGACTGCTATCCGCCTCGGTCAGAAGTATGGTGTGGGCAAGTCTTCCTTGAATAATGGCTTGGTCATACTGCTTTCCACGCAGGAACGTTGTGTGCAGTTCGCCACAGGGTCCGGTCTGGAAGGCTATTTGCCGGATGTGACCTGTAAGCGGATCCAGAGGACATACATGTTGCCGTACTTTTCCGAAGGGAACTGGACCACAGGCATGAAAATGGGTGTCCGTGCCGTGTATGACACGTTGCAGGGGTCAATGTCGTGGGAAGGGGAAGACGTTGAGCTGTCTCTCCTTGAAATCCTGCTTTTTCTCGCTTGCATCCTCTTCTTCCCGTTCATCGCTTTGTGGTCGTGGTGGAAGAGGAAAAAATGCCCTCACTGCGGCAAACACTCCTTGAAGCGGGTTATGTCTTCGAAAGTCTATTCGGACAAAACCATGTATAAGTATGAGGACTCCTATCGTTGCGAGAAGTGCGGCGGAGAACTGAAACGCTTGCGCACAGTCTATAAATCGACTTCGACCACTAGACGGTCGGGCGGTTATGGCGGTGGATTCGGAGGCGGTTTCGGCGGCGGCTTCAGTGGAGGTTCGTCAGGTGGCCATTTCGGCGGCGGGCATTTCGGTGGCGGTGGCGCTGGCTCACGCTTCTGATGTGCCATGGATATGATGCTTTTGAAAAAAATTAATGTAATTCTATAAATAATTAGGTAATATGAAAAAAAGTACGATTATTTTATTGGTTGCTGCGGCCATATTGGTTATGTGGTGCATCTCTTCCTATAACTCATTGGTGCAGAAGGACGAGAAAGTGACCGCGGAATGGGGTAATGTGGAAACTCAGTACCAGCGTCGAGCTGACCTCATTCCTAACTTGGTGGAGGTGGTGAAAGGCTATGCGAAGCATGAGCAAGGTACCCTTACCGCTGTGATCGAGGCGAGAAGCAAGGCGACTTCTATCACCATCGATCCGTCAAACATTACGCCGGAGGAGTTGGCGAAGTATCAGGAGGCTCAACAGGGCGTCACCAGTGCGTTGGGCAAGTTGTTGGCTGTGGCGGAGGCTTATCCCGACTTGAAGGCGGAGGCTCGTTTCGGCGATTTGCAGGCTCAGCTGGAAGGCACGGAAAACCGTATCGCGGAGGCTCGTCGCACTTTCAACGTGGCTGCGAAAGATTACAACATGTCGGTCCGCACATTCCCGAACAATATCTTGGCTGGCCTCTTCGGCTTGAGCACAAGAGCATACTTCGAGTCTGACTATGGCGCTAACAAGGCTCCGAAGGTGGAGTTCTAAGTTAAGAATAGACGGTTGACTTTGATGGCGGGATGTGGAATCCCCATGCGGGTCTGACCGAATCCAAAGGCAAGGGGGAGAGGATGGATTTTGTCCGTCTTCTCCCTTTTTTAGTGTGTTATTCCTTGAAATGACTCCAGAGGGAAGGGCGGTGAATCGATTCAAATCATTTTTTTTCTAAAATCCGTTTGTTTTTGACGCGTTATATAAAACAAAAATAACTATATTTGCGCTCCGATTGAAAGTGGGTTCGTTTTCAGTCCGTTGATTTGAATAATAAATTTAAAATTTAATTAATAGTTACTAGAAATGCAAAACAAAGGATTTGTAAAGTTGATTGCGGTGCTCTTCGCATTTGCTTGCCTCTTCTACCTTTCGTTTAGCCTTGTCACCAGCCATTATGAGAATAAGGCGGCCAAGATGTATGGCGAAGGTACGGAGGAGTACAACAGGTATCTCGACTCCCTCTCTGGAGAAAAGGTTTGGTTGGGTTACACGCTGAAGGAGTGTCGCGAGAATGAGTTGAACTTAGGTTTGGACTTGAAGGGTGGTATGAACGTCGTGATGGAAGTGTCTGTTGCGGACATCATCAAGTCTTTGGCAGGTAGCCAAGCCAATAGCGATGAATTTGTGAGTGCAATGAAGTTGGCGAAGGAAAGACAACTCACCACTCAGAAGGATTTCGTGGATATTTTTGCGGAAGCCTACAAAGAGACGAACCCAGGTAAACCATTGTTCTATTTGTTCTCATACGAGTTGAAGGATAAATTCACTTCTACTCCGGAGGACCGAGAGGTGGTTTCCGTGTTGAAAGAGCAGGTGAAAGCCGCTGTTGACAATTCGTTCAATGTGCTTCGTTCCCGTATCGACCGTTTCGGTGTGGTTCAGCCTAACATCCAACAATTGGACATCGCTGGCCGTATCTTAATTGAGATGCCTGGTGTGAAGGAGCCTGAGCGTGTGCGTAAGTTGTTGCAAGGTTCCGCTGACCTCGAGTTCTGGGAGACATACGATTATTCGGAGGTTTACGAATATCTTCAGGCAGTGAACAACATGGCAAAGGACATGGAGGCTGTCGCATCGAAAAAGGCGGACGGCGAGCAGGAGACTGTTGCCGAGAATGCGGTGAAGGATACGGTGGCTCAATCCATTGCGGATAGCCTTATTGCAGCAGCTGCTGCTGCGGATTCTTCCGAAAACGACCCTGAAAACATGTCCGCTCAAGAGTTCAAGAAACAGAACCCATTGTTCGCCATCCTCCAACAAGTGAGGACTGACGGTAAGGGCCCTGTCCTCGGTATCGCTGAGGTGAAGGATACTTCTAAGGTGATGAACTACTTCAGATTGGCTCGCGAGAAACGTCTGATCCCTTCCAGCTTGCATCCTGTATGGAGCGTTAAGCCTTTCGACAAGGCCGGCATGTATGTGCAGTTGGTTGCCATCAACTGTGCGAGAAGGGACGGTAAGGCTCCGTTGAACGGATCTGTCATCACAGATGCCCGTGCGGATCTTAGCCAATATGGCTCTTCTGCGGAGGTGAGCATGGAGATGAATCAGGAAGGCGCAAAAAAATGGGCTGACTTGACGAAAAAAAATATTAACAAGAGTGTGGCTATCGTATTGGATGGCTATGTTTACTCTTTCCCGAATGTGAATTGCGAGATCACAGGTGGACGTTCCCAAATCACGGGTAACTTCACAATGGAGGAGGCGAAGGACTTGGCCAATGTGTTGAAGTCTGGTAAAATGCCTGCCCCTGCGCATATCGTACAAGAGGATGTGGTTGGACCTTCCTTGGGTCAAGAGGCTATCAATGCTGGTTTCATCTCCTTCGTTGTGGCTTTCATCCTCGTGTTGATCTACATGATTTTCTACTATGGCTTGATCCCAGGTCTTGTGGCTGACTTCGCATTGCTCTGCAACGTGTTCTTCATATTCAGCGTCTTGGCTTCCTTCAAGGCTGTTTTGACGTTGCCAGGTATCGCAGGTATCGTGTTGACCCTCGGTATGGCGGTCGATGCTAACGTGTTGATTTATGAGCGTATTCGTGAGGAGAAACGTAACGGAAAGCCTATCAAACAGGCGTTGACGGATGGTTATGGAAATGCTTTGAGCGCAATCCTCGACTCTAACATCACTACGGTGTTGACGGGTATTATCCTCTTCGTGTTCGGTACGGGTCCAATCAAGGGCTTCGCCACCACGTTGATTATCGGTGTGCTTTGTTCTTTGTTCACCGCTGTGTTCATTTCCCGTTTAATCTTCGATTTCTTGTGCAAGAAGAAACCTGAGGTGATGGATGGCTTGCCTTTCTGTACCTCTTTCACGAAGGATTTCTTGCAGAATGTAAGCTTCGATTTCATCGGCAAGGCGAAGAAGTTTATGATTGGTTCCGCAATCATATTGGCTGTTGGTTTGGTTTCTCTCCTCACTTCTGGTTTGAAGTCGGGTATTGACTTCTCTGGTGGTCGTAACTATATCGTCCGTTTTGAGCAACCAATCAATACGGCTGAAATGGCTTCTTCTTTGAGAAGCGTGTTCGACAATGTCAGTGTCATTACAATCGGAGAGAGCAATAAGGTGAGAATCTCCACGAACTACAAGATCATGGAAGCTTCCGATAATATCGATGATGAAATCGAGTCATTGGTATATGAGGGTGTTAAGTCTTACTTGGCGGACGGTGTCACGAAAGATATGTTCTTGAGCCGCTATGTGCGTACCGAGTCTGGCGAGTTCGGCGCTGATGTCGAGGACGGTTCGGTTACTTACGGTCTTCAAAGTTCCCAAAAGGTGGGTCCTACGATGGCCGACGATATCAAGACTTCCGCTATCTTCGCGGTGTTGATCGCTGTGTTGGTTATCGGCCTTTACATCTTGATCCGTTTCCGTAACCTTTCGTTCAGCTTGGGTGCTGTCGCCGCATTGGTTCACGATACATTGTTCGTGATGGGTATCTTCTCATTGTTGAAGAATGTCATGCCGTTCTCTATGGAGGTGGATCAGTCGTTCATTGCGGCTATCCTGACTGTTATCGGTTATTCTATTAACGATAAGGTGGTCATCTTCGACCGTATCCGTGAGTTCCGTGGATTGTATAAGTCTCGTGACGACCATAGGTTGTTTAACGATGCGTTGAACTCCACATTGAGCCGTACGTTCAGTACTTCCATGAGTACGTTGGTGGTATTGGTGATCATCTTCGTATTCGGTGGTGACACTATCCGTGGCTTCATCTTTGCCATGTTGATTGGTGTGATTGTCGGAACGTATTCTTCATGGTTCATCGCGGCACCGATTTCTTACCGTTTCCTTCCTAAAAAGGATGCTTCCGCGGATGCAAAAGGGAAAGCAAACGGAAATGCTGATACAAAATCGGTTGTGACTAAATGATAGGGGTAAGGGATTTGTAATGTAAATCTCTGTTCCCGGTTTTTATAACAAAGATTTCACACGTTTCTTTCCCTGAAATGTGTGAAATCTTTTTTATCTTCATTGCTTATGGAATATTTGGAGTCTAACGATTTGTTCAATTACCAGAGGAGACGCTCTTCTGTCGTGCATATCGGTGCGTTGGAGATGGGCGGTGACAATCCTATCCGTATCCAATCCATGGCCAATACGAACACGAATGACATCGATCCTAGTGTGGAGCAGGCGTTGCGTATCGTCGCGGCAGGTGGCGAACTGGTTCGTTTCACGGCTCAGGGCGTTCGGGAGGCTGAGAGTTTGGCCTCTATCCGCCGGTCATTGTCTGAGAAGGGGTGCAATACGCCTCTGGTGGCCGATATCCATTTCAACCCGGCTGCGGCGGAGGTTGCGGCCCGGTATGTCGAGAAAGTGCGCATTAATCCGGGGAATTTCGTGGACCGTGTGCATACGCTCCAGCGTTTCGACTATACGGACGAGGAGTACAGCCAGGAATTGAACAAGATCAGAGAACGCTTGCTTCCTCTCCTTCGTATTTGCAGGGAACATCATACGGCTCTTCGCATTGGCGTGAACCATGGCTCTTTGTCCGATAGGATTTTGTCCAGATATGGTGATACGCCACGTGGAATGGTTGAGTCTTGCCTGGAGTTCCTCCGCATCTGCAAGGAGGATGGGTTTGACGATGTGGTGATTTCCATCAAAGCCTCTAATACGGTGGTCATGGTACAGACGGTTCGCTTGCTCGCGGCTTCTATGAGGAGGGAGGGTTTCTCCTTCCCTTTGCATTTGGGCGTGACGGAGGCTGGCGACGGTGAGGACGGACGAGTTAAATCCGCTCTTGGCATTGGCGCTTTGTTGGCGGATGGCATAGGCGACACGGTGCGCGTCTCGTTGAGCGAGGAGCCTGAGCATGAAATCCCTGTGGCCCGCAAATTGGTTGATTATGTCATGGAAAGAGCCGGACACGCAAAGATCGTGGCGAAGGATTCAGGGAAAGTTAATCCGTTCCAATATGTGCGTAGATCCACGTTAGGAGTGGAAAATATTGGTGGAGATGCGCTTCCTGTCGTGATGATGTCGTCGGGAATCTCTGCGAATGGATTGGCGCCCGATTATGCTCTCGTGGACGGACGTTTTGGGAATGGTACTGTTTATGAGGTTTCCCAACTTGCGGAGTTGCGCAGTGATCTCTCTCCGATGAAATTTTTGCAGTTGTCGTATGCGGACTACTCCAAGGAGGTCGCTGGTTCGGTGGATGAGCGTACGGTCTTCATCTTGACGACTGACCATCAGAATGGAGTGGGGGAGCAACGGGCTTTCTTCCATGCGTTGCTTGCCGAGGGACTGAGGAATCCTGTCGTGTTGAAGCGTACGTACAAAGATTCCAACCTTGAGGATTTGCAGATTAAGGCGGCTGCTGATTTGGGCGTGTTCTTCATTGATGGTTTGGGCGACGGTCTATGGATTGAGGCTCCGAATGTGCCGCAGGAACAGTTGCTCTCCTTGTCGTTCGGCATTCTACAAGGCTCCCGTGTGCGCGTCAGCAAGACGGAGTATATCTCGTGTCCGAGTTGCGGGCGCACCTTGTTCGACCTGCAGTCCACCATTGCACAGATTAAAGCGAAGACTTCCCATCTGAAGGGACTGAAGATAGGAATCATGGGTTGTATCGTGAACGGACCAGGCGAGATGGCCGATGCCGACTATGGTTATGTGGGGTCCGCGAAGGGTAAGGTGAATCTGTACAAAGGACAGACCTGCGTGGAGAAACTTATTCCGGCGGAGGAGGCTGTGGATAGGTTGATTGATTTGATTAAGCGAAACGGAGATTGGAAATAAATTCCTATCTTTGTCTAAAATTAATAACTAAAAACAAAAAGAGAATATAATTATGGGATTGTTAAGTGGCAAGACGGCTCTTATCACAGGTGCCGCCAGAGGTATTGGCAAGGCTATCGCCTTGAAGTTCGCCAGTGAGGGCGCAAACATAGCGTTCACGGATTTGAAGATTGACGAACTCGGTAAGGCGACTGAGGCTGAAATCGCCGCTTTGGGCGTGAAGGCTAAAGGATATGCATCCAATGCGGCTGATTTTGAAGAGACGCATAAGGTGGTGGAGCAAATCCAAAAAGATTTCGGAAGTATCGATATTTTGGTGAATAATGCGGGCATTACAAAAGATACGTTGTTGCTGCGTATGACGGAGGCTCAATGGGACGCTGTCTTGACGGTGAACTTGAAGTCCGCTTTCAATTTTATTCACGCATGTGCTCCAATCATGATGCGTCAGCGTGGCGGTAGCATCATTAACATGAGCTCTGTCGTGGGTGTTTCCGGTAATGCGGGACAGTGCAACTACTCTGCTTCCAAGGCGGGTATGATCGGTTTGGCGAAGTCCACCGCGAAGGAGTTGGGCTCACGTGGCATCCGTGCGAACTGTATCGCCCCAGGTTTCATCCTGACGGATATGACGATGCAGTTGTCTGAGGAAGTGCGCAAACAATGGACGGATACTATTCCGTTGAGAAGGGGAGGTACACCGGAAGACGTGGCAAATGTTGCGGTTTTCTTGGCATCCGACCTCTCTTCGTATGTCTCCGGACAGGTTATCCATTGCTGTGGTGGCATGAATATGTAATTTGCCGCTTTGCGAATTTTTTATATGGAATATCGGGAAGTCCTCATTGTGGGGGCTTCCCTTTTTCTTTTCCCTCCCATGCGGTTTTAACTCTTTCCTAACCGTTTCCTGACAAATTATTAACAAGAGACGAACAGCCTTGACGGGCGCTTTTTCACGTTCCCCTTGCGATTTTTTTGTAAATGTGTTAATAATTGTTGGTGTATTGTAGATTTTTTCCCATCTTTGAGGTTATTTAGGTGAATTAGGTATATTGCTGATGTTGGATTTCTTCATACATTTGTAATTTGGAACGTCTGTGGAGGACGCTAAATATTCGAATTAGTTATGAAAGCAAAGGGTTTTAAAATACTTCTGAGTGTAGTTATATGTTTTTTATGTTCCCTCTCTTCTGTGTGTGGACGTACATTGACAGTCGGCGTATCAGGTTCTGGCGCCTCTTATTCTGTCATGTCTGAAGCCTTGGATGCCGCAAGTAATGGTGACACACTGATGTTGCTCAGTGACATATCTTTGAATAGCGATTTAAGTTTCGCCAAAAGCGTCGTGGTGACGTCCCGTAACGGATATGCCATCAAAAGGGTTTCCATCAGTTTCTTCTGGGACCTGATTCACCTCTATAACACGTCCATCTACATCAATGGAGGCTGCGAGGTGGAGTTTTTGAACGTTGTGCTCGATTGTAACAACCTTAATTCCACGACATCCTTCTCTTCCTATAGCCATTATGTCTCCGTCAATAGTAAAGCCGTGTTGAAACTGAACAACACCAGCGTGCGGAATAGTACGGAAGGTGCGCCCGTCGCTGTATCGGGCACTTTGATTGGTGGATTGATTACTGCTAATACCTCTTCGGAAGCTAACATTGGCGTTGTATTGGTCAACTCGGGCGGAAGTTTGGTCAATGTGGTGGTGGCCTCGAATAAGTTGAGTGGCTCGAATGTCGCCGCCGTCAATCTGAATGGCGGGAATATGATAAACTGTACGGTGGTCGGTAATACCCGTGTCTCCGGCAACACCTCGTCTGAACAATATGCTGTCAAATCCTCCAATAATGGTTGTCAAATCACCAACTGTATTATTTATGGCAATGTCAGAAGCATTTCTGGTAAGGCGAATGTGACTTACTCGTGTGTGCAAGGTGGATATGATGGGACAGGTAATATATCTTCCAACCCTCTCTTGAATTCCGATTATTCCTTGCGTTCGGGGTCCCCGTGTGAGGACGCGGGTAATAGTTCCGCGGTTTCGTCTCTGACGAATGTGGACTATTTCGGGAATGCGCGTATCTCTGGAAGTGCGGTCGACATGGGTGTGTCCGAGTTGCCGCGTGATTTCTGCGAAAAAACGGATACCCGTATCTCCTGCGGCAGTCCGTTTGTGTGGATTGATGGTAAAACCTATACGGAGAGCAACCATACGGCTGTGGATACGATCCCGGGAGGGGCGGACTGCGACACCATTGTCACGCTTGACCTTACGGTCTATCCTCCTGTGGACAAGTCTTCTCTGACGGAGGATGATTTGAATAAGATGGATTGTACGGGCGAAATGGTCACTTTCTCGTTCGACCCGAGTGCGAGTGGACGTACTTCTTTCCGGTGGACAAACACTTCCGGCGTTTTGCTTGGCACGTCGGATTCCTTCTCCTGTGCCGTGGGCGCCTTCGACATGGAGTACCGCTTCATTGCCTCATTCCCTGACGGAGGATGCCCGGATACGACGGTGTTCCGAGCTCTTGTTAATTATGATTTTAATGTGCGGAACATTGCGGGGCAAACGATTGATAGCGTGTCGAACAATGGTTGCCTGCTGAAGTCTCTCGACTTGACCCCTTATCGTCCGGCTATCTTATATTGTTCCAATATGGGTAAGGACACCGCTTATTCCTATCGGTTGAATGGTGGCTCTTGGGTGGATTTCGCTACGGCTCCGGTCTTGACGGATGTCGCATCCGGTGACGAAATCTTCTGGCGTGTCGTGGTGCATACGCAAGAGGGTGCCTCCTTCGACGCGGAAACGCCTGATCCTATCATTGTCCATTTGCGTGATGAACAGGCTCCGGCTTTATCCTGTGATGATATCTCTTCGGGGAAACGTGTGGTTCCTGTGGCGGATTCGGTCAATGGTATTGTCCCATGTTCCATCAGTTTGGATGACGTGCTTTCCGCCGCTTCCGACAATTGTTCTTCCTCTTTGAAAGTGTTCGCGAGCCTGGATGGAACCTCATTCGACGTGTTCAATGGTTATGCGGGTTCTTTGAATGTTTTTGATGCTCCTTCCGTTTTGGTTTATTGGAAGGTGGAGGATGGCGGCGGTCTCCAGTCGGCGGTCTGTCCTGTCACATACGAGGTGGAGCGCACCACACCGGCGAACGGCAAGATGTATGCGATTGTCCGTGACACTATGCTTTGCGCGGGCGATTTGCCTTATACATGGCATGGCCATACTTTCGTGGCAGACGGGGAATCCGCAGAGGTGGGCGCCGCTCTCTTGACTGTGAGGGTGGATAGCTCTTATCTCATAAAAGAGACGGTCGTGAACGTCGGACCATATACTTGGCGCAATGGCGTCACCTATACCGAAAGTGTTGTGGTGGAGGGTTTCCGCCGACCAAATGCGGGTGCCTGCGATAGCGTCTATTCTTTGTATTTAACGATAAAGGAACCGAATAGCCTGAAAATCGATGAACCTAATGTGTCGATCGATAGTGCCATGAATGACGGTTGTTATTTGTCTGCGCTGGATTTGACGCCATGGGTGCCTAACTACTCCTATAATGCGGATAATGCCGTGGATACGATGCTCTATTATAGAGTGAACGGAGGCGATTGGGTGACTTATTCCTCCAACGCTGTCCTTTCTCAGGTGGCGAATGGCACATCCCTTTATTGGCGTGTTGTCATCACTACGGATGAACATAATACTGTTTCCGACGAGACGGTTACGCCTCAGGTGGTTCGTCTGCATGATGCGACTTCTCCGTCAATTGACTGTGAGAAGGTCTCTGTTGGTAATCGGTTTGTCGCCGTGCGGGACTCAGTGATGGGTGTTGTTCCGTTCTCTGTCTCCCGTGATGAGGTGAAGACGGCCGCTTCCGATAATTGCTCTTCCGATATTTCTGTCTACTTCAGCAACGATGGCTTGTCGTTTTCGGAATATAATGGCGAAACATTCTCCTTGAATGTCTTTACCCAACCATCGACTACCATCTATTGGAAGGTTTACGACGAGGCGGGAAATGAGTCTTCCATTTGTCCTGTCGAGTATGGCGTGGAACGTAAGACGGAGGTGTCGTCGAAGATGTATGCTATCGTCCGTGACACGTTGCTTTGTGCTGGCGATTTGCCATTTGTTTGGCATGGCCATTCCTTCATTTCCGATGGTGAAAGTGCGGAGGTGGGTGCGGCCTTGTTGACGGTTCATGTTGACAGCTCTTATTTTGTGGAGGAGACCGTCGTTTCGATGAATGCTTACACATGGCGCAATGGCGTGACTTATACCGAAAGTGTGCGTGTGGGTGGATACCATCAGCCGAATGCTGGCGGATGTGACAGCGTATATGCTTTGAACTTGGTGATAAAGGCTAATAACTCGTTGGTGGTGCAGGAGGCGGTTTCTCCGATTGACAGTGTGGCGAACGAGGGTTGTGGACTTCGTCTCTTGGATCTAACCACATTGCTTCCTGCGTATACATACAACGCTGATAAAGCGATTGATACGATTGTCTATTATAGAGTGAACGGAGGTGCATGGGTGAGCCTTACAGAGCATCCTTCCCTCGCTGGTGTTGCGGACATGACCGAACTGCATTGGAGGGTGGTGGTTAATGCACCGGATACCTCTTTGTCGGACGAGACGATCAATCCTCAGATCATACGTGTGAAGAATCTCACACCTCCTTCATTGGATTGTGATGGCATATCTGTGGGAAAACGTTTTGCTCCGGTGTCGGATTCTATCAATGGAAAGGTCCTGTTCTCGGTTGCTCCTGCGGATGTCCGGACGGCCGCTTCCAGCGCTTGCGCATCCGATTTCGAAATATATTATAGCAATGATGGTGTCAACTTTACTCCATACAACGGTCTGACGTTTGACCTAAATGTCTTTTCGCAAACAGAAAGAACATTGCATTGGATGGTGAAAGATTTGTCTGGTAACGAATCTTCCTCCTGCGCTGTCGAGTATGCGGTGGAAAGGGCCACGGAGGTGGATGGTAGGATGTATGCGATTGTGCGTGACACGTTTGTGTGTGCGACCGCATTCCCTGTTGTCTGGCACGGACATTCATTCGCTGCGGCTGGTGAGTCGGCCGAGGTGGGTGCCGCCTTGCTGACGGTCAAAACGGATAGTTCCTTCTTCAGAAAGGATACGATTGTGATTTGCGGCGTTAGCAGATATGTTTGGCGCGATGGAAATACCTACTTGGGCGGAACATCTCAAGACTTGTCTTATACGGTGGACAATGGTGCCGGATTGTGCGACTCTGTGGTGGATGTCCATTTGGTGGTACATTCGAGGATGACGAACAAACCGTATGGCGATACGGTGCGTCTTTGGGGATGTGCAGGTGATGAAAAAAGTGTCGGGTTCTCTGCAAAACCAACTGCGGAGTACAATATGTATCGCTGGTATGAACAGGGGCGGCCTATGGTGGACGAGTCTGGAAATCCAATGGATGGTGTGAGCCGTTTTATGCTAACATATAACGGATTGGATAATTACGAGTATATGTTGGTGGTTTCCGCATCGGATGGTTATTGCTCGGATACGACGGTCATCATTACGAATTCGACCCACTCCGTAGAAACGGGCGACTTGCAGCCGATGGTGTTGGAGGCTGGCGATAATTGTCGTGCGGATGTGCGTTTGTGGGACTATATACCATCGTTCAAGGATATTTGTTCCTATACCTTCAACGATACGGTATGCTATTTTGACGTGAATAGTTCGGGCGAACGTTTGCTGACCAGGGATGACCGCTACGAGTTTGTGGAGGGTGACACAATCTTCTGGAAAGTGGGCTATTTGGCGAATAATGACACAATTTACACGGCTTCCAGCACAGATTTCTTCCAAGTGGTTTCCGTCGTGGACCGCACGGCGCCTAAGGTGGATGAAACGGGCATATCATACGGTAATAGAGTGCATCCGGTAGTGGATTCTGTCATGGGTGACGTGCGTTTCATGGTTCCTGTGTCGGATGTGACGGATCACCTTTCGGATAATTGTGATGTGGTCGGTGATCTGACCCTCAAATATAGTTATGATGGCGTGACGTACGAGGATTTCTCGGGCATGGAAGTGCGTCTGAATGTCTATGACGCACCATCCGTTTGGATTTACTATAGTGCGACGGATAAGAGTGGCAATGAGATGATCGACTCTGTCCTTTATCGGGTGGAACGCAATACGCCTGTGGGAGAAGACTCTTTCGCCGTGGTGCGTGACACGATGCTTTGTCCTGCCGAATTGCCTTACGTATGGCATGGCTATTCTTTCTCTAAGAGTGAGGAGTTTGCCGTGGTGGGCGCCGCCCATTTGACAGTACGTACGTGGACGGATTTTGACCGCTACGACACGGTGGTCGCTTGTCATTCTTTTGTATGGCGGGACGGCGTGGAATATTTCGAGTCCACCACTGAACCAATTTGGTTGGTTGATAACGGAGAGGGCGTATGCGACTCGGTTGTCCATTTGAATTTAACTATCCTGAATCCTACGTATGGGGTTGATACCGTCGTGATTTGTGTGAAAGAACTGCCGTACGAGTGGAATGGATACCAACTGGACGGTGATTCTGTCGTGAAGATGAATAACAAATTGGGTTGCGACTCTTTGGTGGATGTGAAGGTGATCGTTTTGCCGGTTGCCCGTGCGGAGATTTATGACACCGCCTGCGGTTCGTACCAGCTGAATGATTCGGTATATACCCAAAGTGGCGATTACGAACAGGTCCTTGTCTCGAAGGTGACAGGTTGTGACTCGATCCTCACCTTACATCTTGTAGTAAATCCTATCCCTACTACTACGATTTCCGCGACAGTCTGTGGCTCGTATACGCTGAACGATTCTGTCTATACGAAGAGCGGTGACTATGTGCAGCGTCTTGTCTCGAAGGTGACGGGTTGTGACTCGATCCTGACACTTCACTTGACGGTGCTTGAGCATACGTATGGGGTGGACACGGTCGAAATATGTCAGGGCATGTTGCCTTATATGTGGCACGACATGGCAATCTATGGGGATACGGTGATGCGTTTGTATAATTCTGTAGGCTGCGACTCGTTTGTTTCCATCCGCTTGATTGAACGTCCTGTTACGATCACGGAGGTCTATGACACCGCTTGTGGCTCCTATTTCCTGAATGGCTTCGAATACATTAAGTCTGGATCGTACGAGCAACGTTTGACCGGCGTATGGGGCTGTGATTCTATCGTCCGGTTATATCTCATGTTGTCGGAGGAGAAGAGTTACACCATCAATGCGAATGCTTGTGGCTCGTATACGCTGAACGATTCCGTCTATACGCAAAGTGGTGTGTATGAGCAACGTCTGACCACAGCGAGCGGTTGTGACTCGGTGTTGACTTTGGTGCTCGATATCACACCTGCGGGAGATACGCTCATCAAGGAGATCGCGAAGGGATCGTTCGTGTTGAACGATTCAACCTATACCCAGTCTGGTCTGTATGAACAGCATATCCCGACATCGGATGGCTGCGATAGTATCGTGCGGTTGGATTTGACCATCGTCGAGGGTATTGTGACTGAGTGGAGCGATACAGCCTGCGCTGGCGGTATATGGTGGGACAATGCGATAATCAAACAAACAGGCACGTATTCCAAGCATTACGTGACCGATAGGGGAGAGGATTCCACCTCAATTCTCCACCTGACCATATTGCCTACCAAGTACAATACGATAGTGGACACGGCTTATTCGTTCTATATCCTAAATGATTCGGTCTATACGAAGAGTGGTATCTATGAACAATACCTTTCCTCTTCCAGTGGTTGCGACTCGGTTATAACGTTGAACTTGAAGATCCTGAATTTCGTGAATGGTGTGATCAAGGACACTGTATGCACATCTTTCACAATGAACGATTCTGTCTATACGAAGAGTGGCACGTATGAGCAACGCTTTGTTACTCCTGACGGAAGAGATTCGACCGTTGTGTTAGAATTGGTCATTTATCCTTCCTATGAGGTTACCCTCAATGAAACGGCTTGCGGTTCATACGAACTGAATGATTCCGTTTATACGGAGAGCGGATATTATGAGCAGCTCCTTCATTCTGTTACTGGTTGCGACTCTCTCGTCAAATTGAATTTGACGATTCTGAATGTGCCTACGACGGTTATTACGGACACGGCATGTGGTTCCTATGTGTTGAATGACTCCACCTATAGGAAGAGTGGTACCTATGAGCAAAGACTTGTTTCCGTGAATGGCTGTGATTCTGTGATTCAATTGAACCTGACAGTGCTTTCTGCCCCTGTCACTCAGATATTCGACACGGTGTGTGTCTCATATCGTTTGAACGATTCCGTCTATACGGAGACAGGTATTTATGAGCAATATTTCTCCGCCTTAAATGGCTGTGACTCCATCGTCCGGCTGAATTTGGTGGTGCTTTCCTCTCCTTCCGTTGTCGTGTACGATACGGCATGCATATCCTATACAGTGGACGGTCAGGTCTATACGGAGGATGCCATCCTGCAGAAGAAGGTGAATTCTCCTACGGGTTGTGACTCTATCTTCACCATTCACTTGACGATCTTGCCTGTGATGAGGGATACGATTTACCGTACGTCGTGCGGTTCGTATACATTGAATGATTCTATTTATACGAAGAGTGGTGTGTATGATCAGGTGCTTACCTCCTCCATCGGTTGCGACTCCATCCTGACGTTGTATTTGACCGTCTTGGAGCCTACGTATGGGGCGGATACGGTGGATATTTGCGAGAACGCTCCGTATGTTATGTGGCATGATTTCCAAGTTTCGTCGGATACTTCCTTGACCATCAAGAACCATTTGGACTGCGACTCTATTGTGGCGGTGCACTTGAACCGTTTGCCGATTCTTAGGTCGGAGTTTAATGACACCTCTTGTGCCCCTTATGTGTGGAACGAAAGGGAGTATAATGAGTCTGGTGATTATGATTATAGACTGACATCGTCCATAGGCTGTGATTCAATCATTACACTCCATCTGACCATCTTACCTTCTTATGAGATATTCCTTTTGGATAGTGCGGTCTCGTACTATGAATGGAATGGAGAACGTTACGATTCGTCGGGTCTTTATACCCAACACCTTGTCTCCTCGTTGGGCTGTGACTCTGTCGTTACGGTAGGTCTTGCTATCCTTCCTCCGCCAGAGAAGGCTCCGGAGAAGGTGAACGCTTGTGTCTCGTACGAGTGGCAGGGTAGGACGCTGACAGAGAGTGGTGTATATTATGATCTGCTCAAGACGGCAACTGGAGAGGACAGTATCGTCTCCATTGATCTGACAATCAACTATCCGAAGTATAACGAGGATACGTTCTATTATTCGGTTTGTAGAAGTGAACTTCCTGTCGTATGGAATGGGTACGAGATTTATGATGACACATCCAGGGTCGTCCTCACCACACAGGCAGGCTGTGATTCATTCGTTATTTTCCGATTGAATGTTTTGCCGACGTATGACACTACGGTTTATGCCACCTCATGCGATTCGTTTGAATGGCACGGCCGGTACTTCTATGATACGGGCGTGTACACCGATACGTTGCAGTCTGTCTTAGGGTGTGATAGCATCACCCGTCTGTCATTGTCCATAAAGAAATCATCCGTCACGAAGATTAGACGCACGCTTTGCGAGAGCGAGTTGCCGGTTCGTTGGAAGGAATATGAATTCTATGGTGACACCTTGATCGTGTTCCCTGCCGCAAATGGTTGCGACTCCATTATTGACGTGAAACTCACAATCAATAAAGAGTATAATCTTGTCTACAACGAAGTGACGTGTGGGGATTTCTTGTGGCAGGGCAGACGTCTGAAGACGTCAGGTACCTATGTGGATTCGTTTACCACCGCTTCGGGCTGCGACTCTGTCGTGACGCTGAATCTTGTGGTTTCACATCCTTATTATGTCCATATAGTGGATTCCACCAAAGCGGGAACCGTTTATGAGAAGAATGGGTTCACGGTGGATGCGAACCATATTGGAAATTACGAGTATGAGGTGAACCTCTTGTCCCAATACGGTTGCGACAGTATAGTCCACTTGTCATTGTTCGTGGATGGACGTGATATAAAGATTAAATGGGTGAGTGTCACGGGAGGCGCGTCTGTCTTCTTCGGAGATAAGAACATGAGCCGTAAGTTCTGCGCAGGTGATGAGTATATCGTAAACTATCAAGTCTTAGGCGGTGTGCCTGATTCATTTAAGTTCTTCTTTGACTCGGAGGAGATTGCTCAGGGCTTCCGTAATGTAGTGGGTGAAGTGAAGGAGGGCGATGTGGGTTCCATCTCGTTCACTGTTCCGGATGGCATCGCTCCAGGCATGTATAAAGTGAATGTTCAGATGTTTGGTGAGGGTAAGAGCAGTAAGGTGGCTAACCTCAAACTCCGTCTGGGATATGATGCTCGTCATGTGATGCGGATGTGGAACGATGTGGTGGTTTGTGACAACTCTCAGAATGAGTTCGTCGCTTACCAGTGGAGACGGAACAATGTGGATATCCCGAATGCCAATGGACAGTATTTCTGTGAGTTAGGAGGTCTCAATGGCTACTATTCATTGCATGCCATTACGCCGAAGAATGATACGGTTTATGTCTGCGGAAAGTATTTTGAGGCATTGGATGTGCCGTTTACCATATCCACTTATCCTGTTTACACGAATAGGGGTATGGTGACGGTTTATGTACATGGCTTGCAGGAGGCAGATCTTGTGGGTGCGAAGATGTATGTCTATACGATGGAGGGTGCCTTGAAGTATTGGACGGATATCGTGAGGATGGAGAATGAGGTCTGGGTGAACGAGGGAAGATACGTATGTGTCGTCGTCTTGGCCGATGAGCGAAGTGCGTCATGTAAGTTCGTCTCCAGGGCTGTTGAACTGAAAAAATAATTAAGGAGGATGGGTTGGTGAATATGAAAAAGATTTTATTTATCGTAACGATGTCCCTTTCCATGTGCGCCTATGGACAGGGTGAGATACTCTCTTTCGGAGTCGGAGGAGGAGTGAATACTATATTGTTCGATCCAGTGTTGGACCGTCCTCTCGACAATGGTGTGATGAAGTCGGATGTCCCTCTTCTGCCGGGCTTTACGCTTAGTTCTCGATATGTGTTTTTCTTTCAAAGCAGGAATGTCGGCGTGGGTAGTGGAGTGGATTTCGTCCAATATAGATCGAGAGCGACCCTCGACGGACGTGTGGTCACACCTTCCTATGATTATGAAAATGGGCAATCGTTTGACTTGATTGAAACGTATATGGGGTGGAAGGAGAAGGAGTTCATCTTTACCTTCGAGTTTCCATTAGGATTATACTATAAAGTGCCTTTCTCCGAAAAAGCTAATATGATCGTGGGTGCGGGAGGAAAACTTGAGGTGCCTGTATTCTCTCGCTATGAGGTTTATGAAGGCTCCTACTCCGTTTCCGGGTATTATCCTCAGACGAATGTCGTCATACATGATTTGCCTCACCACGGATTTGCCAACAGCGAACCGTATGCGAGTGGGGGAATCAAGACGAAACTTGCTTTCTCCGTTTATGGCGAAATCGGGTTCAATTTCTCTGTTTCCGAAAGGGTGATGTTCTATACGGGCTTGTATTGTAACTATGGTTTGACAAGTGTTTTTGATGATAAGAAAAAAAGCGTGCCGGAGCTTTCGGATGATTTTTTCGTGGATACGGAGGGATTGTTCGCTTCTCGTATCGTGGATAAGGTGCAGCTCTTCTCCGCGGGCCTGAAACTGGGCATTTCTTTGCCGTCGAATAATAGGGATCAAGTCTCTTCCGGAACAAAATCGAGGGTGGATACGACTCCTCGAAAGACGAAAATTGAGTAATTAAAAAGTCTTTTTCATTTGCGTTTTTCGCGGAAATTCTTAACTTTGTAAAAAAGGGGAACGTGTTTCTCTTCTTTTTTCGGATTGAATATTTATAATATAAAATAAATTCACCATGAAAAGAAATTATGTGTTTATATTGTCGTTGGCCATTGCGGGGTTTTTGAACAGTTGTGGCAATGAGGGAGGCTCGACTCGGCAGAGTTGTGAATCGTCATGTACGAATGAGCCTGTGATGGAGAAGATGTTGTGCGAGTATGTGCCTGACGGGCAGACGGCTGTCATATATGGCAAGAATCTGAAGAACTGCGAGATTATGTTCCCAGGAGCGGATTTCCCAGCTAAGGTGGTGGAGTCCTCCAATGATAAAATCTCTGTGGTTGTTCCTGAAGGATCAGAGGATGGACAACTCAAGATCAAGTGCGGAGACAAGGTCATCCTTTCCAAATTCTTTTTCCGTGATAACCGTAATATCATTGTGAACTTCGACTACAGACTCGCCACTTGGGGCGGTTATAACCCTATTGACGAGAATGGCGAATTGATTACGGGTACGTTGGAGATGGGAACGGAAATCACTCCTTTCGCGAATGGTGCTAAGTTGCCTCAGCCTTGTAGCGGTAACTACGGCTTGTTGTACGGAAAGTATGATCATCCTTGGATGATGAACCACTGTATGTACATCCAGTATGTGGCTAACCCGCAGGAGGGCGGACGTGGTCCTATTTCTGTCGCGACGAAGGCCTTCGAATCGTATGACTTGAGTTCGCTGGCTCTTAAATTTGAGGTTTATGTTCCGAAAGAGATGGCCTACAAGGGCATCAAGACGGAGATCTTCTTCGGACCTATCGATTCTCCTGACAAGCATGGACGTGAGATTACCCCAATATGTTTCTGGGAGCCTTACAAGGATTGTGAGGACGGTTTCTATACGGATTCATGGACGACGATCACGATTCCTCTGACCGAGTTCTGGCATGGTACGAAGAGCGATACGGAACCGTTTGAAGGTAACTTCGACCTGAAGAAGGCGACGAACTTAAGTTTCTTGCAGTTCGGTCAGCCAGAGGGCGAACCGCAGATTATGATGTGCGTGGATAATTTCCGTGTGGTTCCACTTCATTGATTATCTCTCTAATTTATAATATCAGACGGGGAGGTTGGTGTTGCGCCAATCTCCCCGTCTGTTTTTGTGTCCGTTGTTCCAAGTTTCCATGAACCGGCGGATTCTCTTGCCTCTTGTCCAATCTCTGCGGAGATGTCTGTTGGATTCTTCGATTATCCAAAAACTTGTTTATAGCTCGCTGAAGTGCTCCTCTGCCTCCTTTAGACTATCCAGTTTCCCTACGTCTATCATCCTGAAATGGTTGTCCACTAAACAGCGGATGTCCATCTCTTTCGCATTCTCGATGTAGAAATCCATGATGGGGAATTTTGGGGCGTAATAATCCATCAGGGAGAATATCTTCGGGGAAATGACCTGTATGCCGGAGAATGCATATCTGTTGTTGCATTCGGGCTTAAAATCGCTGTTGGGCGATTTTCTCTCTCCTGTCTTAATGTTTGCCCACCCTTTCAGCCGATTGTCTTCTTCTCCGAAATAGAGATAACGGGTGGTTTCTCGTTCTTTGACAAGCAGGGTGACGTCACTTCCATATCCTATGTGCGTCTCATACAAGGCTTTGAGGTTCGCATCCGATAGAATGTCCACGTTGTGCACCAAGAAAGGAGCGCCGTCGTTGAAGAAATGCGCCGCTTTACGGATGCCACCGCCCGTGTCGAGCAACATCTCCCGTTCGTCTGAGATCTCTATTCTGAGCCCGAAGTTCTTCTTCTCCTGTAGAAACGCAATGATTTTATCAGCATGGTGGTGCACGTTGATGATTTGCTCGTCAAAGCCTTGCTCTGCGAGTTTGGTGATGACGTGCTCCAGGAGCGTGCGTCCTCCGACAGGGACCAATGCCTTGGGAAGGGTGTCGGTTATGGGTTTTAGCCGCGTGCCTAAGCCTGCGGCGAATATCATCGCTTTCATTCTTTCTTATCGTTTCCTTGCTCCGCTGTTAGAATCTTCTTGTATCGTTCGGTGTCGTTCAACAGTTTGATGGCTTCGTTTTTACAATCGTCGAATTTGAGGGATTCGATGATCATGCCGGTTTGAAAGTAATATCGTTTGGCGATCTCTATGCTGATGCTTCTGACGATTTCCTTCTTGAATAGGTTGAGGTCTGTGTCAATGTTATGCTTGATTTTAGCTTCCAGTGCTTTGATCTCCGCTTCGGCGTATTCCGCATAACCTTCTTCCTTGAGGGATTCCTTGAGGGACGTGAGGATGGTCTCCGAGAAAGATTCGTATGTGAAGTTCCTCTCTTTTACGAAGGCCTTAAATTCATCGTAGTCTTTGTCCGTGTATGTGAAATCCTTGAGGTTAGGAATGGACGGGTGTTTTTTCTGATACTCCGTCACATAGTCGAATATGACATCTTTCTCGTAGAGGTAATAACCGGCTGTTGAAGATACCGTGTCTGCCGAGAATATGTCCGGATTGATTCCGCCACCGTCCCTGACGGTTCTGCCGTGGATGGTCTTGAACTCGTGCGTGAGGCTGTCGGGAATCCGTTGCGAATACTCCTTCCCGTTCTTTTTCGAGTAGTCTATCGCCTGTATGCAGCGTCCGCTTGGGATGTAATACTTTGATATGGTCACTTTCAGGTTCCCTCCGTGAGGAAGGTCCCTTGTGGTCTGTACCAAGCCTTTCCCGAAGGAGCGTTCTCCGATGATGACGGCTCTGTCCATGTCCTGAAGTGCGCCCGCCACAATTTCTGAAGCGGATGCGGAGTTGCGGTTCACCAGCACGGCGATGGGCATGTCTTTGTCGATAGGATCGCGTGTCGCCTTGTAAGTCTTGTTGAGGTTCGGGTTCTTTCCCTTGGTGTATACGACGGTTGATTTTCTGTCCACGAAAAGGTTGATGATGTCGACCGCCTCGTCCAGAATGCCGCCTGGATTTTCCCTCACATCAATGATTAACTTGCTGATTTTCTTGTTCTCCTTTAAATCGAGGAAAGCGTTTTTGAACTGAGCCGCCGATTTCTCGGTGAATCCGTTGATGTAGATATAACCAATGCCGGGTTCTATTTCTGTGTAGAATGGAATGGCTGGAATGGAGATTTTCTCTCTTGTGATCACCATTTTCGTCTTCTTCCCGTTGGTGCGTTTGACGGTAACCTCCACCTGCGTTTTCGACTCTCCTCTCAGCTGTTCGCTGGCGTCCGTCACATTAAGTCCCACGGCCGATTTGCCATTGATTTCCACAATGAGGTCTCCCGTCCTAATCCCCGCCTTTTGGGCTGGCATTCCCTCGTAGACGTCAGTGATAAGTATGCCTTCCTTCTTTTGGGATATCACGCATCCCACGCCCGCATATTCTCCTGTTGTCATCATCTTCAACTTGTCCATGTCGTCTTGTGGAATGTAGTTGGTGTATGGGTCTAATGACGACAACATCTCGTCGATCCCTTTCTTGATGGTTTTTTCAGGCTTGATGGTGTCCACATACAGTAGGTCTAACTCTTTGTAGACTGCGTTGAAGATGTCCAGATGTTTGGCTATCTCCACGTTCCTGTTGGTGGCTCCGTCCGCCCAACTGTTTAGGAAACAGGTGATGGCGAGGATTGTTAGAATTGGGTGCTTCATAATTTCATGAATTATTTGTTGTTATAATTCTTCTTCGCCCCCCAGAGACGTTTCATGTTGTCCGCCAAACGGTTTTCGGCGGCGTTGTCCTGTGGAGTCCAGAACTGCGTTCCTGATATTTTGCTTGGGAGAAACTCCTGGTCCACGAAATGCCCTTCATAGTCATGGGCATATTTGTACCCTTTCCCGTAGTCCAGTTTCTCCATGAGTTTCGTGGGTGCGTTGCGCAGGTGGAGAGGCACGGGCTGGTTCCCGTTCTGCCGTACGAACGCTAACGCATTGTCTATGGAGAGGTAGGCGGAGTTGCTTTTCGCACTGGTGGCGAGGTATATCGTGGTCTCCGCCAATACGATCCTTCCCTCTGGCCACCCGATTTTATGGATGGTGTCGAAGCAGGCGTTGGCCAATAGAAGTGCGTTGGGGTTGGCGAGGCCTATGTCTTCGGCGGCGGATATGACGAGTCTCCTGGCGATGAACTTCGGGTCTTCTCCTCCGTCCACCATCCTCGCTAACCAGTAGATGGCGGCGTCGGGGTCGCTTCCCCGAATGGACTTGATGAAGGCGGAAACGATGTCGTAGTGCATCTCTCCGTTCTTGTCGTATGCGTTGGGATTCTCCTGCAACCTCTCCGTGACACATTTGTTGGTGAAGTGGATCTCCTCTTCGTCCGCCTCCGCGCTGACCACTAACTCGATGATGTTGAGCAGTTTCCTTGCGTCTCCTCCCGCAAACCGGAGCAGTGAGTCGGTCTCGTCGAAGAAGATCTTCTTGCGCTTCAATTCCTCGTCTTTCTCCACGACATGGTGGGCCAGCGTGAGCAGGTCTTCGTCTGTCTGTGGTTTGAGCACGTAGACTTGGCATCTGGAGAGGAGTGGCGTGATGACTTCGAACGATGGATTTTCTGTCGTGGCTCCTATGAGTGTGACAACGCCTTGCTCCACCGCCGCTAAGAGAGAGTCTTGCTGCGCCTTGGAGAATCGGTGGATCTCGTCGATGAATAGGATGGGAGGTTCTGTGTTGAAGAATCTGGAATTCTTCGCTTTGTCTATCACGTCGCGGACATCCTTCACTCCCGAACTGATGGCGCTCAGTGTGAAGAAGGCACGTTCCATTTGATTGGCGATGATGCGTGCCAGCGTGGTTTTCCCTACGCCGGGAGGTCCCCAAAGGATGAAGGATGGAATGTGTTTCAACTCCATCATCCTGCGAAGCACACCATTCTCGCCGACCAAATGTTTTTGGCCGATGTAGTCGTCTAGTGTCTTCGGACGCATCCTTTCTGCCAATGGTTGAGCCATCTTCCTTCTTCCTTGATTATCCTTGCGAAATTAATAAAAAACATGTCACGTTTTCTTCCTTTCGCAGGCTGTTCGTTGTAAATTATGTTTTTTTAATTCATTCAGCGTTCCTGTCTCCTTCGCATTTATCGTTTCTCTTCGTAGCGTTTTATTTCAAAGTGCTCGCCGTCCCATTCCGCATAGGTGAAGTTGGTGATCCAATCCCCTAAGATGATGACCCGCTTATTGCCCTCTATGGTTAGGTCTAAGACGATGTGGCGGTGTCCGAACACGTAGAAGTCTATGTCGTTTGTCTGACTGTGCTTTTTAGCGAATTGGACAAGGAATTCTTTCTCTTCTCCCAAATAGGACTCCGCCGCATTGCCTCTCTTCTTCTTTCGGTTGGATTTTGACCAAGCGCGCCCGAAAGGCATGGTGAGGTCCGGGTGTATCCATTTATAGAGGAACTGGCAGAATTTGTTGCGGAAGAATCCTCGCATGAAGCGGAAGGTTAGGCTGGGGTCCCCCAGTCCGTCGCCATGGGCCACGTAGAAGTTCTTTCCGTCAAGGGTTAGTGTGGTCTCCTTCGTGTAGACGGTGGCGCCGATCTCTTCTTGGAAGTAGCCGAACATCCATACGTCATGGTTGCCTGTGTAGAGGTAGACAGGTATGCCGTCGTCTATGAATTCCGCCATCTTCCCTATGAATCGAACGAATCCTTTGGGTATGACGTATTTGTATTCAAACCAATAGTCGAACATGTCTCCGACAAAGTAGAGCGCCTTGCACGTCGGTTTGATGCTATCCATCCATTGGACGATCCGCCTCTCTGCCGTGAATCGGTCTTCGTAGACCTCCAGCCCCAAGTGGGCGTCGGATGCGAAGTATATTTTTTTCTTAGATGAATCCATTCTATGCTTATAGATATCCTAATTCCAGAAGTGCCTCCTCGGACATTCTTTCCTTGGTCCATTCGGGCTCGAATACGATGTTCACATCACATTGCTTCACTCCCTCTATGCCATTCACTTTCATCTTGATGTCCTCCACGAGGAACTCTCCCGCAGGACAGCTCGGGGCGGTGAGCGTCATTTCGATGGAGACCACGCCCTCCTCTTTCACCTCGATGTTGTAGATGAGACCGAGATCGTATACGTTCACTGGTATCTCCGGGTCATATACGGTTTTCAGGACGGAAACTATTTTTTCCTCTAATTCTAAGAATTCGTTCATGATGTTTGTTTGTTATTTTTATAGTAGCGGACTGAGTAGCCTTGCCAGGGACTCTTTTATCTTTTGGCTGAAACGGCGGGTTGTCCACTCTTCTTTCTTGATCTCTTCGGACGAGCGCAGGTCGTTTTCGTATATCTCCACCATCTTTTTAGCGATCTCCGCGTCATACATGATCACGCTAAGCTCGAAGTTCTGCTCGAAGCTTCTGAAGTCCATATTGGCGCTTCCTATGATGGCGATGTCGTCGGTTACTACAATCTTGCTGTGGATGAACCCTTTCTGGTACAGATACACCTTTATGCCTGCCTTTAACATTTGGTCGAGGTAGGAGAAGGTGCTGTAGAGCGTTATCCTCGCATCTGACTTCATCGGCAAGATGAGGCGCACGTCCACACCGCATAACGCGGCGGTCTGCAGTGCGGTGATGAGGCTCTCCGGCGGCAGGAAATAGGGAGTCTCGATGTATATGCGTTCCTTGGCCTCCATGAAGGCCTTCGCGAATACCTGCATGATGCTTTCCCACGTCATGTCCGGTCCGCTGATGATGATCTGGGAGAGGCAGTTGCCTTTCCTCTCCTGGGCAGGGTAGTAGGTCACATCCTCTACCAACTCCCTTTTCACGAAGAACCAGTCGGTGAGGAAGTTTTTTTGTAATCCGAGCACCGCACTTCCCTCGATCTTGATGTGCGTGTCCCTCCATGGTCCCCAGCTTAATCCCTTCACGTATCGGTCCGCTATGTTGAACCCTCCCGTGTAGCCGACAACACCATCTATGACGATGATCTTACGGTGGTTCCTATAGTTCACGCGGCTGTTGATGTAGGGCAACCCCACCTCCAAGAAGCTTTGCACGTCGATGCCTGCGTTCCTCAACTCCTTGATTTTCTTCTTTTTCAGTTGCCAACTGCCCACGTCGTCTATGATGACGCGTACGACGACACCTTCCTTAGCTTTTTCTTTCAGGACATCCATCACCGCAGAGCCTATCTTATCCGCTAAAAATATGTAGTACTCCATGTGGATGTGGTGCTTGGCTTTGCGTAGGTCTTCGATGATGGAGCTGTAGAGCTCGTTTGCGTCTGTGAAGATGTCTATTTTGCTGTTTTCGTGGAGAGGTGCGTCACTGTTCCTGTATGCCAGGGTCGCTATGCTCCTCTGCGTGTCGGACAGGTTGAGGTTGGGTAGCTCCGTCAGGTCCGAGGTGTTGTTTTTCTTGTTGATTAGAAGACTTCGCTTGGAGATCATGTGCCTCTTCCTGAATTTCCTTCCCACGAGAATGTAGAAGAGGAAACCGACTACGGGTAGGAATATCAGGACCAATATCCAGGCGATTGATTTGACGGGGTTACGATTCTCCACCAACATGAAAATGATCGTGGTGAAGATCGTATAGACATAAATTGCGAAAAGTATTATGTAGGCAATGTCCCAAATCATTATTACTTCTTATTTCTTCGTAAAGTTAGGCATTTTGTTGATAATAACATAATTTATGGGGCAAATATGTTGCGAATTGATTTCTCTTTTCTTGTGAAGGCGTCGCCTCTGTCATGATAGCTTCTTCCCCGCTTTGATTTGGGCTAATAGATTTTCCATGTCCCGGAGGGTATATCCGCTCTCCTTGAACTTGTTGACGATGTCGATGGCCTCTTTTTGCTCCTTGGTCAGCCCTTTGAGGTCGTCCGATATCTTGATGCCTAAGAAAAAGAATATGTCGTTGTTGGCGATGTTGTAGATGTGCGATAATTGGTTCGTCTCTGCTATCTCCTGGGGTGTGCATTTCTCCCCGTTTTTGTTGAATAACCATCTCTCTTCGAAAATGACTTTCCGGGCGGTGGTGTGTGCGATGCGTTGTCTCGTCCTTGTCTGTTTCCCTTTCTCCACATAGCTATAGTCTCCGGCGAGCGATTGTGCGAAGAGGAAGGAGGTGCTTCTCTGGATTTCTTCGCTGAGGAGGTTGAAGAATGCGGCGGAACGCTCTGTTGTGAGGTGATGGATGAAGTGGTTCCATCCGCTGATTTCCTTGTCCATGATCTCTTGGTCTCCGTTGTCGTATTGGCGCAGACTGACGGGGTTGAGCTCTAACCCCAGTCTTTTCGCCTCTAAGGGTGTCCTGTGGATCGTCTCAATCGAGAGGGTTGTCGTAACGCCTATCCTCATTAGGATTTCGTAGAATGTGCTTCTCTCTTCTGGCGGGATGGCGTCTATGATGGTCTGGCTCTCAAGAAAATAGCGTTCGGGATGCCCTTCCCAATAGTTGTGGAGCTGTTCGGCGCGTAGGATGCATTGCTGGGCTCTTTGGAAGCATCGGTTGCCGGAGTGGTCCCTGACGGGAATGAAAGGTGTCTCTTTGAGGCGAAGGATGAAGCGTTCCCTTTCCTCTCCTTGCGGTGGCAGGGATTGGTAACACTCCGTGATGCGTCTAAGATGGCGCAGGGTCTCCTCCTCCGGTAGGAGTGTGGCTCTTCCGGCGAGGTAGATCGGCAGGATCTGCTGCTCTATCTCTGCTTGCGGACCAGGCTCTTGTATGCCTAAGGAGGCGAGGGCTCGCCTGCATCGCTCGTCAGCCCATAGAAGTGGGTGGATGTCGGACGAGTCGTTTGTGCTCCCCGCATGTATTTGTTTCGTGGAGACTCCCTCGCCTTCGGAATAGAGTGCCCTCGCCTTGCCGTCGGCACATAGCAGAACGGGTTGCGAACCAAGGGTGACCTTGCTTTTGGCGAGGCAGATGTAAAATTTCTTTAGCCATTCCATCCCTCGCACCTCAATGTCGGTGCTGGTAAGGGTGTCGAGCACATCGCCCATCTCTATCGTGGAGGCGATCAGTTGATTCTCTTTCAGATAATTGCTTATGAGCGATTGCTTAGTTTCTTCTTCCTTGTAGAGCGATTTGAAGCACCATTTAAGGCCTTTCCCTTTGTCGGGCAATAATTCTTCTTCCTCCCCGCAAAAGAGTTCCCGTAGCGGCTTGTTTTCAGTGTGCCGCGTGTGCGTGGCGTCTACGTATAAGCCATCGTCTGTGAGGAAAAGCGCTTTCGTGCGCATCGCCTCCGTTATGGCGATGTATAGAGGGGCAAGGAAGGTGCTTCCCGCTTTTTTCAGGAACTTGTTCTTTTCTAAGGGTATAATATCGAAGATCCTATCCTTTAATTGGTTGCTTTGCGCGAGGTGGGTGAGGGCGGTGGCTACTAATGTTCCGAGTTTCTCCACCTGCTGTTGGTTCCATGCTTCGTGGTGTTTTATGCTTTCCCGATTGTCTGTAAGCAGGAATGGCGCATGGATGACGAAAGGAAGGGAGGATTGTTCCTTGGTGGGGAAGAAACAGAATATGTTCTCCTCCTCTTCCAATGGTTGAGGCTCCTTCGCTTCGTTGCTTTCGAAGGCGACGGCACATCCGTCCATGTAGCGATGGTAGCGTTTGACTGTCTGTTCTCCGCCTGTTTCGTGCGTCAGGGTGATGTGACTGTATGCGACTGATTGAATTTTCGTCTCTTTCTCTTTGACGAGCTTATAGGAGCCGTGAGCGCCCTCGTCCGTCTCCCAAATGATCTTTTTCAGATGGGACAGGAAAAAGAGAGGGGAGTGGAGTGTCTCTAATTTTTGCTCTATGTCGGGATAGTCGGTCGCTGGGTGCTTCAAAGGGAAGAGGAATAGCGTCTCTCCTGCTTTCCGCTCCTGGCTCATGCGTGGGGCGGGAACTGGTACGATGAAGTCTTGTATGTCAAACGAGAAGTTGTCGTCTTCGATGTGGGGACGGTCCGTATAGCGGAAGATAGACTTGAAGCCTATGCCGAACTTGCCGATGGAGTTGCCGCTCTGCTTGTTGCTTGCCCCGATGGATGTGATGGCATTCAGGTGCCCTAATGCCTCTTTGTCATTCTCCCTGCCTGGGTCGGAGATGGAGAATTGAACAAGACCGTTGTGCGTATATTCCAGCCTGTCTTTGTGCAGCCGGATGTGGACTTCCGTCGCTTGTGCGTCGTCTGAGTTCTGTAACAGTTCGTAGAGAAAGTGGGCTTCGTCGGAGTATTTGTCCACGACGGAGTTCCAGAAACCGGCGGCTGCGGGGTCCTTCAGTTGCTTTGCCAACGTGGACCTCTTGTCGGTTAGCTGTTGGAACCAATCTTTCTCTTTCCTGTTCTTCTCCATCGCTTTATTGGCTTGTTATAGGCTCGCGTATTTGTCGGATTCTTCTTTCCCCCATGGATGCCCCTCCTCGATGGCGGCTATCACTTCGTCGGCGTTGTTGACGACAGTCCAGGTCTTTTTAAGCTTTTCCGACATGAATTTCTCCTCCACGCATTTGTCCAACATGGACAAAAGGGGGTCGAAGAAGTGGTTGACGTTGATGATGACGATGGGTTTGAGAAACAGACCTAATTGTTTCCACGTGATGATCTCCATCAGTTCCTCTATGGTGCCGCATCCTCCCGGAAGGGCGATGGCCGCATCCACGTCTTGCGTCATACGTTCCTTGCGCGTGTGCATGGAGCTCGTCTCCACCTCTGTCACGTTGGGGTTGTCCCATCCTCTCTCGACCATGAAACGGGGGATGATGCCTGTGATTTCACCACCGTGTTCGAGCATGGAGTGCGCCAACTCACCCATCAGTCCGACAGCGCCTCCGCCGTAGTTGCAGGCGATGCCGTTCTTAGCCAGGATCTCTCCTAATCTCTTCGCTTCTCTTTTGTATGCTTCGTCCACTTGCGTGCTGGACGCACAATAGACACAGACCCGTTTCGTCATATTATTTTCTATTCTATCTATTTCTTCTCACAAAGGTAAAATAAAATTGTCTTATTCCCTATTCTCCATTCCCTTTCCCCAAACATTTCATCCATGCTGCATATAATTCATAATTCATAATTGACTTCGTCGAACTAACGTTTCAAAATTCATAATTATTCATGTACCTTTGTACTCACTATGGCACAGGATTTGAAAAAAGAGACCACGCGTTCCATCATCTGGAATGCGTTTGACAAGGTGGGGTTCCAGGTCGTGGCGTTTGTCGTCGGCTTGGTGACGCTTCGTTTGTTGTCGCCTCGTGATTTCGGCTTGATTGGTGCGCTGGCGATCTTTACCGCCTTGTCCAATTTGCTGACGGAGAGCGGTTTCACCTCCGCCATGGTGAGACGCAAGCACAATACGGATGCGGAATATGTGGCCGTGTTATGCTTCAATGTCTTTTTGGGTGTGGTTTTCTATTCCTTGCTGTTCCTGACGTCGGATAGGATCGCGGACTACTACCACATGCCTGAATTGGTTCCGTTGTCCTACTTCTTGTTTCTTTCCATCATTTTCAACTCGTTTGGGGTGGTGCAGAACATTGTGTTGACTCGTAACCTGGCGTTCAAGAAAATGTCCATCGCAAGCCTTGTCAGTGCGGTTGTGTCAGGTGTTGTGACCATTGTGCTGATCTTCTTGGGGTATGGCTACTGGGCGTTGGCTTGGCAGATCGTGCTACAATCGGCTATACGGGTCATACTCCTGTGGATCTTCAGCGATTGGTACCCTAAGTGCGCACCAGACTTCTCCGTGATACGGGAACTCTTCATGTTCAGTTTCTCCCTGATCGGTTCGAGTCTGATGAACACGTTTGTCCGTTATGTCTATAACCCAATCATCGGGCGATATTTCGGGGATGAGCGCCTGGGGTACTATTCGGAATCCTATAAGTTTTATTTCTTGCCGGTTAATATCGTCGCCTCTACCTTTTCGGGCGTCGCATACCCTGTCTTGTCTAAACTGAACGACGATGAGCCTCGCCAGTTGAACTATCTTCGGAAGATGATGCGGATGGTCGCATTCTCTATCTTTCCGATTCTTTTGGGCGTTATGGCTTGTTTCGACAACCTGGTGGAGGTGGTGCTTACCGAGAAGTGGCTGCCGATTGTTCCTTACTTTAGAATTTTGGCGATCGCTGGTCTTGTGGGACCGATGCATTCGATGTGCCTGAACATGATGGTGGTGAAGGGTTTCCCGAAAAAGAATTTTGTCATGGAGGGCGTGCGAAACGGCCTGACGCTGTTGTTCCTCTTCCTCTTCCACGATTCGATAGAACAGATGCTTTGGGGCTTTGTGGCGGCCAACCTCTTGTCGTATGTGGTGGATCTCTTCTTTGTGCGTGGAGTGGTCTGTTACTCGATCAAGGAGCAGTTGCGTGATATTTATCCCTATTTGGGCATCTCTTGCTTCATGGCGGGGTTGGTCTATGTGGTGGGGTGGTTGGATTGCAGTGTCACGTTGCGGCTGATTCTACAGTTGTTAGTGGGTGTGACCGCATACTTTTTGCCTGCTAAATTGTTGGGGTCTAATGTTTTGAATGATGTGTTGGATGTTCTCTTAAAGAGAAAATCATAGGCTTTCCATCGTTTCCCCTATATCTTTCTTTATGGAAAAATGTGTTTCGTCGCTATTGGTTGCTGACAGAAGCGTCGATGCGTTGTGTGGCTAAAGGCACAATGCTTCGTCTGGCTTTGTTAATTGTGTTTGTCGGGTTTTTTATAGGGAATAGGGGGCTCCTTAAAAAGACCAAAAGCAAGCCTGGAATCGACTTGCTTTTAGAAAACCATAAACCTTACATCTATAAAGAATCATGTTTCACAACATTACACCGCAAATATAGATATTTTTTTTGAAAGGCAAACCTGTAAGCTCTTTTTTTTGTCTTTTTCTTCTATTTTTTATTGAATCCCCTCTGCCTCTGATTATGTCGTGGCGAAATGCTTATTGTACGATTGCAGTTTCCCCTCTCCATGTATGGACGAAGTTGCCCAACAACATTAAAGTCAGGGTCGTTATATGCGTATGTGATGGGGGGATATTTGGCTTGAACCATTAGCGTTTGACCGCTTTGATAGTCTGGATGTAATCTTTCCCGACGATTCGCACGAGGTATATTCCTTTCGGATAATTGGCGCCGAAGTGTATGTTGCCCGAAGTGAGGTTTAGGTTCTCCCACAACTGAGATTGGGCGTTGTACACGTATAGTCTGTCTCCTTCGGATGCGCCGGACAGTTGGAATACGCCTTTCCCATCCTGCGTTAAGCGGATTGGTTGGCTCGGTGTCTCTGTTTGTCTGGTTAGTTCGTCTTCCTTTGTTAGGACGAAGCTCACGCTGTCTATTTGGAGGCTGGACGGAAGCGCTTGCCCCATGATTTGAAGTTTATGTGTGCCCTTCTTCAGCCTGAGTTCCTTCGTGGTGGCCTTGCTGACGGCTTTAGTCGTGGTGAAGAACCAACTTGACTCTTCAGTGTAGAGTCCAGGTATGCCCATAGTGTCTATGACCTCCCGATCTAATACAATGGATAGGATGACGTCCGACAGTGTCGTGTTTTGTATGGACATGTTGTACCATCCGCTTTTTTCCACATCTATGGTGTATTGCGTCCATTCCCCTTTAATCGCATACTCCGTCGCGAAGTTGGCTCCGCTGATTTTGGACATTGGGAAGTATTCGTTGTCATCTCTCGCATCCTTGATTTTTCGCGTGTCCACCGTCCTTGTGGTATGGAAGGCCACCTCGGCTCCTCCTCTGTCGTATCCTTCCGTTTGGAAGTTGCCTGGAATAGGGTAAGGAGCGCTATTGAAAGGAGTAGACTCTTGTATGATGAGTGTGAATTCCTGGAAAGCGTTTTTCCCGTTGCTGTCGGTTACTTTCACGGTGAAGGTCACCTCTCCTGCTTGGGTCGGTATTCCTTGCAGAACGCCTGATGTAGTCAGTTCTATGCCTTCGGGGAGGTCTCCGTCGTAGAGTTCCAACGAGTAAGGTGCGTCGCCTCCTTGGAGAGTGATGCTGTCGTGGAATGCCTTGTACACGATGGCCTTTTGCAGCGTTGTTTTAGTGAATTCGGGGGTCTCGATGTATCTTCCGCAACGGAAGGTCATGGTTTCGCCTCCTTCGCTGAAGTCCCAGAGGTATATGCCCGAATTGGCCCCGTCATGCCATTTCGCGTCGGGGTCTGATTCGTCGTCGAACACCTTTGGACCATTGTCTTTTTTCCAGAATGGATGTTCGTATTTGGCTGGTCTACAGTCGAGTAGCTCATCTTTGTCTGGATGGCAGTTGTCCCCAGCATCGTTGCTGTGCCAGATGAATATGCCGGTCTCCTTGTTCGCTCGGTTGTGAAGGTAGTATTTGTCTCTGATTTCCAAATAAAACTTTTCCTTTACGTTTTCCCCTTTCCCTTTGTATACGGCGGCGTATCCGCATCCTTGCTTTAGGGTGATGACTCGTCCGTCTTTGATGTCCGTGATATCAATCTGATTCTCCAACCAGCCCATTTGGTCAAGAGCCCATGGGTTGGGATACGGTGGATTGGTTTCGCTGCTAATGGAGAAAGCGTCTCCGATATTATAGTCGGCGGCGTTGTTTGGCTCATGTTCCTCGTATTGGTAGAAATCCGGCCAACCGCAGATGAGGTGCCCGTTCTCGTGGACGAAGGTGCCCATGGTGAGTCGGTCCCCAATGTCGCTTATCTGGTAACTGTGGTATATCTCCCACCCTCTATATCTCCAGTTGTTGACCTTCACTTGGCCGCTGTTGTTGACGTAGCTTTGGTGTGGCCATAGTCCTGTGCCCCATTTGTTGGTGCATTTCCCGGCGTATAGGATGTTCAGCGCCTTGATGCCCTGGTATTCATTGGCGGATAGCAGGTTGAGTTGGTCCGGATGCGCTTTCCCCCATTCATTGATGGCCGCTTGTATTTGAGGATAGAATTGGTCGACGGTATAGTCTGTCGCCGTGTTTGGAGCATAGTCACTATACTCTTTTTCTGCCGTGTAGAATTGGTCCGGTACGAAGTTGATGTAGGTGAGTTTGCCTTGAGAAATCCATTGGAAAAATTCCTTGATGGAACTCTTATTTCCGAATACAGGGTTGTCGTCGCCGTTGAGGAACTGCTCTACCTGCTCTCTCGTCACGCTTGATTTTGTGCTGGGGAAATCAATGAGGATGCACAGTCCGTATACCGTGTCCGGCAATGCTTGTGCGGCTCTGAGGACGGGTCCCTCTTGCTCTGTCTCCGCCTTGTTCAGCTTGATTCTCGTCTGGCGGATCTTCTCATCCCTGCTCTCTTTGTTGATGCGTAAGCCTGGCTCAATGATCATTTTCACCGCTTCGGGTGTTTCACCTCCATTGTAGGTGATGCCGGTTGAGGCGTATTCCCTGCCGTCTTTTGATAGCATGGCGTAGCATATTTCTCCTGTTGTCTCATCCGTGGTGAGGGTATAATGGTCTACACTTTCCGCATCGATGAAGAGGTCTGAACCATGAAGGAACACAGTTACGGTATCTCCGTTGGGTTGTGTCATCTTGTGAGGGGTCCCATTGTATACCATGGCACACGTTATTCCTGTGCTCAACAAGTGAACAATCAATAGGCTGATATATAATAGTGTACGTTTCATGGCGGGTTTCTTTTGCGTTCCTATTCCCCAAATATACAAAAAGTTCGCATAATCCCATGAAAATTTTTAAATCAATTTTGAGAAAATTTCGGTAAAAGAAAAAACGAAGAAAGAGGATGCCATTGGGGTGACATCCTCTTTCCTAAGCTATGGAATAGGTTGTTTCTTCTATTTTCTTATGGCTACACAAGCGTTGTGTCCACCGAATCCCAACGAGTTGGAGATGGCGATGGTCAAGTCCGCTTTCTGCGCTTTGTTTGGCGTGTAGTCCAGGTCACACTCAGGGTCAGGATTGTTGAGTCCGATGGTAGGCGTCACGATGCCCTCTTGGAGGGACAAAGCCGATACGATCACCTCTACGCCACCAGCAGCGCCCAACATGTGTCCGGTCATGGACTTGGATGAGCTGATGTGTGCTCTGCGAGCCTCCTTTTCGCCTAACGCCAGCTTGAGGGCTTGGGTCTCCGAGGAGTCGTTCATGTGGGTACCTGTACCGTGTGCGTTGACGTACAACGTGTCCTTCTCGCTGTAGTTCGCCTCGTCGAGAGCCATCTTGATTGCTCTGGAAGCGCATGTTCCGTCTGGTTTCGGTGCGGTGTAGTGATATGCGTCGCAGGTGTTGCCGTAGCCGCAGATCTCACCGTATATCTTTGCGCCAGATGCTTTTGCATGCTCATATTCCTCCAGGATGACGATTCCGGCGCCCTCACCGATGACGAATCCCTTGCGTTCCGCATCGAATGGCAGTGAGGCGCGTTTAGGATCGCCCGACTTGGACAATGCCTTGCAGTTGGTGAAACCGCCGATCGCCAATGGGTTGATGGTCGCTTCCGCACCACCGGCGATGATAGCGTCCGCATAGCCGTATTTGATGGCTCTGTAGGCCTCACCGATCGCATGCGTACTGGTTGCGCAGGCTGTCACAACTGGCAGACATGGACCTTCCGCATGGTGTGCGATGGCGATGTTGCCGGCCGCGATGTTGGAGATCATCATTGGAATGAATAGGGGAGAGACACGACCCGGACCCTCTTCGAACATTTTCTTGCTCTCGTTGAGGAATGTCTGCATGCCACCGATTCCGGAGCCCACGTAAACGCCGACTCTTTCGTTAGGCAATCCGAGGTCACCTCTGTCGTTCATCGCTTGCTGTGCGGCGGCGAGGGCAAATTGACAGTAACGGTCAGCCTTGCGCGCCATGCCTTTCTCCACGCCGAAGTCCTCGGCACGGAAATCCCGCACTTCACCAGCGATCTTTACTTCCAAACCGGTCGTGTCGATGTTTTGGATGAAGTCGATACCGCAAACTCCATTCTTCAGATTCTCCCAAAATGTCTTGATGTCTTTCCCGATGGGCGAGATAATGCCCATACCTGTGATGACTACTCTTCTCATGCTTATTTGATTCTGTTGTTAGCTTTGTTTAATAAGGCTTCCGCTTCGCTGACCATCGATTCGATGATTGCCTTGGCAGGGCGTTGCTCTTTGATGAGACCAGCGATTTGTCCGGCCATGAAGGAACCGCCCTTCGCGTCTCCGTCAACTACCGCTTTCCTGAGTGATCCTGCGCCGAATGCCATGATCTCCTCGTCGGTGATGGTGTTGTCCTTCTCCATGTCCGCGAACTTCTTGGAGAATGGAGTCTTCAAGGAACGTACAGGGTGACCGAATCTCTTACCCGTCACGATGGTGGCGGTGTCGCTTGCTGAGATGATTTTATCCTTATAAGTTTGGCTTACACAGCACTCGTCAGCCACGAGGAAGCATGTACCGCATTGCACGCCCTCAGCGCCAAGCATGAAGGCTGCGGCCATACCTCTACCGTCTCCGATACCACCGGCTGCCAACACAGGGATCTTCACTGCGTCTACCACCTGAGGAATCAGCGCCATCGTGTTGAGCTCGCCGACGTGACCGCCAGACTCGCAGCCTTCCGCTACCACTGCGCTCGCACCGATTCTCTCCATCAAGATGGCGAATGCTGCGGATGCAACGACTGGTACGACCTTGATGCCTGCTTCCAACCAAGCTTTCATGTATTTAGATGGATTGCCCGCACCTGTGGTGATGACATCCACTTTCTCTTCGATAACCACCTTCGCAACCTCTTCCGCAAATGGGCTTTGCAACATGATGTTGACGCCGAAAGGCTTTTTCGTCATTGTTTTGCATTTGCGGATTTCCTCTCTGACGTATTCCGCATTGGCGTTCATGGCGGAGATGAGTCCCAAACCTCCCGCTTCTGATACTGCACTTGCCAATTTGGCATCTGAAATCCATGCCATACCCCCTTGGAAAATAGGGTATTGAATACCGATTAAATCACAAATCTTACTTGAAATCATATCTTTATCCTTTAGATTTTTTGTCTTATTAAATTACCATCTCACGAGGCACGCTCCGGAGGAGAATCCGGCGCCGAACGCACTGAATACCAGTATGTCACCCTCTTTAATCATACCCTGTTTATTGATTTCGTCCAACAGCAGCGGCACGCTCGCGGAGGAGGTGTTGCCTCGCTTCTCGATGTTATGAGGAAATTTTTCTTCTGGTTGGTCCAGGTGAGATTTTATGGCGTCCACAATGCGTAGGTTGGCTTGGTGTAGCAAGAAGAATCTCACGTCTTCCGCTGTCACGTGCGCCTTGTCCATCACATCTTGAATGTCGTGCGCCGAACTTTGTACGGCTAATTTGAATACTTCCCTTCCCTTCATCACCAGTTTGGCGTACTTCTCCTCTTGTTGGCTGAACGGAGTGGTTACCACTCTCGCGTTGCAGGTGAGTGCGTCACTATAGGTGGTGGATATGCTGATTTCACAGTCAGGTCCCTCGTCCGTGATGATGATAGCTCCTGCGCCATCTCCGAAAAGCACGCAGCTCTCGCGGCGGGTCCAGTCTGTCATCTTCGTCATGTGTTCCGCACATACGATGAGGATTTTTTTCGCTCTGCCGGCTTTCATCAAACCGTTGGCGCAGTCTAATGTGAAGATGAAGCCCGAACAGGCGCCATTCAAGTCGAGAGATGGGCAATGAGCGCTGACCGCACCTTGGATGACGCAGGCGAGTGCTGGCGTCTCGAAGTCGTTGCTTACATTGTGGCACAAGATGTAGTCCAATTCGGAGGGGTCTATCTTCGCATCTTTCAACGCTTCCTTTGCTGCTTGTATGGCCAATTGTGTGAGATCCTCGTCCGTCGACAACACTCTGCGACTTTTAATGCCCGTGCGGGTGGATATCCATTCGTCGCTCGTGTCCAAGAACTCCGCAAGCATGTCGTTGGTCACCTCTCTCCGTGGAATTGCACTTCCTGTTCCTATGATTTTCATCTTAAATCGTTACGTAATTAGCAGATTTGGAGCTCTGCTTGTTCGCTCGCCAATCTAATAACGCATTTGCGCCCCTTTTTTGGCAATGCAAAATTAAAAAATCCAATTCCATCGGGAAATTTTATGGTTTATTATGGTTTACGGCACCCTTTAAAAGGGATAAAATTTCATATTTTGGGGTGAAATTCTGATTATTTTTGCGAAATGAGTGAATTTGGCTTTGCGAAAAAATTGTAACATGAAAATAAATTAACTATTTTTGCGCATTAAACGAATCAAGATGGAGAGACATATACCTATATTTATGACGGAGAAGAGGGGCGTTTTGCACTTCCTTACGCTGGTTTTTATCCTGGCGGCGCTCTTCTCTTTTGTTTATAGGCCGAATGTCTTTATCCGTGGTTTGGAGGGCGAGGGTAGGTCTAATTATTACGTCTTGTCCCTTGTTATCATAGGATACATTATTATGTCCGCCAGCCGTTTCGCTTTCTATAAGATAAATCGGAAACATCCTTTCACCTTCCAGCAGTTTTGCTGGTGGATTGTTTTGGAATTGATTTTCATATCGTTAGGATTGTCCCTCGTGGGTTGGTCGGTGGATTCCGCCCAGCGTCCTTTCCTGCCGATCATGTTGCATACGTCCATCTCGGTCGTCACTATCTTGGCGTTACCCTATACGATTTCCTGGCTCTACTTCGCATTGCAGGAGAAAAAACAGGTGATCAGTGAGATTTCCTCCCAAATTAAGTTGGTGGATAAGGATCGTGAAGTCTTGAATTTCTACGATGAAAAGGACGTTTTCCGCATTTCCATCCGTATAGATGATTTCCTGTATGCCCAATCTGCGGACAATTATATTTATATCTTCTACTTGAACAATCGTGGGGAAAAGATGCGCTTTATGCTGCGCAATTCATTGAAGAGCATCGAGGAGTCTTTCTCCTCCTACAACATTCATCGTTGCCATCGCTTCTATGTGGTGAATTTCAGGAAGGTGCGTGTCCTTCGCAAGTCGGCGGAGGGATTGCTGCTGGAGCTCGATTCGGGCAATTCCTGCGAGGTTATTCCTGTTTCGAAGACGTATGCCACTATGGTGGCTGAGCTTTTCTCGAATTAGGTTTGAGAACACCTTTTGAGCCTAAGGTCAATAATGATGCCCCTTCGGGGCTTAGGGGACAACGAGCGTTAAATGTTTAAGGTCTATAGTGTCGCTCCTTCGGCACAGGGGGGACACCTCTGCCTATGATGTGACAATCTCTTTGTGGCTTAGAACTTCATGTTGTATCACCTCCCCAGGTGTTGCCCTGGGCTATGTATAGGGTTGGTTTTACAGGCTGTGGGTTGTGCACGGCGTATAGTGATGCGCATTTCCCCCAATCAATTCTTAACTCTTAATTCCTATTCGTGGTGATAAGGTTCTCCCCGCAGTATCGTCATGGCGCGGTAGAGTTGTTCCGTGAAGACAAGACGTACCATCTGGTGCGAAAAGGTCATGCGTGAAAGGGATACCTTCCCGTTCGCTCGTTGATAGACCTCCTGCGAAAATCCATAGGGTCCCCCAACTACGAAATAGAGTTGTTTCAGTCCGGATGATGCTTTCTTTTCGATATACGTGGCGAACTGTTTGGAGGTGAATTCGTCCCCCTTGTCATCCAATAAAATGACTTCGTCTTCCGCTTGTAAATATTTTAGGATTAGTTCACCTTCTTTCTCCTTTTGCTTGTCTTCTGTCAAATTTTTCGTATTTTTTAGAGAGGGGATTTCCTCTATTTCGAAAGAAATGTAGAATTTTAGTCGCTTTTGGTACTCAGAAATTGCATTTTTAAAGGATAAATCATTAGTTTTGCCGACTGTAAGAAGTGTGACTTTCATTTTCGCTATTTTTTATGGCGCAAAAATATTAAAAAAGATAATCGGGACACCCATTTGAGGTATAAAATGAGCGTGTCGATAATACTTGAGGAATTATGAAAATGAACAAAAGAATTTTCCTGATTCTGGTGTTCGGAACCGTGATGGCTTCCCTACATGCGAATCCGGACATTGTGAGGGCTTTCTCAGTGGGAGATGTGCAAAGAATTAATTCGTTTTTGGACACGAGCGTGGATTTGACCATAGACCGTTCTGATTGCGTGAAAAGCAGGATGCAGGCTCAGGATGCTATTTCCTCTTTCTTCAGGAAGCATCGCCCGTCCAATTTCGCCGTCACCCACAAGACCGAAAAGGAAAAAACAGGCCTTTTGATGGGCAAACTATATACGGATTCTGGTACATTCCAAGTCCTGATACTCACCACGAAGAGTGGTTCGAGGGAGTCGATTCGCCAGTTGAAGATTGAACAATCTTCCAATTAAGCGTATCTGTCTGCCTTTCTTGTGCTTCTATGTATGTGAAATAGAGGATCTTTCCTCTTAATTTGATAATGAAAGATGAAGACTGAAAATGAATTGATTGAAGATTTGCTGGACCTCGCTTTTGCGGAGGATATCGGTGATGGTGACCATACTACGCTTTGTTGTATCCCTGAATCCCAGAAGGGTAAGGCACAGCTCCTCGTCAAGGAGGAGGGCGTGCTCGCTGGTGTGGAGATCGCTAAACGGGTCTTCGCCAAGTTCGACCCTGAGCTACAGGTGGAAGTGCTGATCGAGGACGGGGCGCACGTGAAACCGGGAGACATCGCTTTCTACGTTTCGGGTAAGGAGCGTTCTCTGCTTCAGACGGAGCGTATCGTGCTGAATATCATGCAACGCATGAGCGGTATCGCCACGCAGACGAATAAGTACGCTAAGGAGATCGCAGACCTACACACGAAGGTGATCGATACCCGTAAGACGACACCAGGTCTTCGTATTCTGGAAAAGATGGCTGTTAAGATCGGTGGCGGTGGCAACCATCGTATCGGCCTTTTTGATATGATCCTGTTGAAAGATAATCACATTGATTTCGCTGGCGGTATCGAGAATGCGGTCACTAACGCGAAACGTTACTTGAAGGAGAAGGGCAAGAACCTGAAGATAGAGGTGGAGGTGCGCAACCTGGACGAGCTGGATCAGGTGTTGAAGATTGGTGGCGTGGATAGAATCATGCTGGACAACTTCGACACGGAGACAACCCGCAAGGCTGTGAAGATCATCAACGGCAGGTGTGAGACGGAGTCTTCCGGCGGTATCACCTTCAAGACGTTGCGCTCGTATGCTGAGTGTGGCGTGGACTTCATCTCTGTCGGTGCGCTTACCCATTCCGTGAAAGGTCTGGACATGAGCTTAAAAGCTGTGAAATGAGGCTTTTTTACTCTATAGCATATCTCTTCCCCCTGCTCTTGGGGGCTTGTGTGGCTCTTCCTGCGGATGTGCCTGCTACTTCTTCGTCCGAGACGGAATCTCAGGATCTAACCAAGGTCTTTCCTGCCTCGGGGACTGCGGCTTCATTGGATGATAATCCGTCGGGTGACGCTGTCTTCACACATACCAATTGCAAGGGAAAAACCTATCGCCATGCGAACTACTCTTTCTCTTATTCGGAGTCGGACGAGCAGTCTGAGTGGGTGGCTTACGAGCTTACGAGAGGCGAGGTGGAGGGCAATCTGGCCCGTAAGGAGGATTTCTCCTCCGACCCTATGGTGGAGACGGGCTCCGCTGATCCTCAGGATTACCAGAACAGTGGCTACGACAGGGGGCATCTGGCACCTTCCGCTGACATGCGCTTCGATGCCACCGCTATGGAGGAGTGTTTCTTGACCAGCAATATTTCCCCGCAGGTGAAGGGCTTTAACAATGGCATTTGGAACGATCTAGAGATGCAGACTCGCTCGTGGGTGCGGAAGTATGAACGCCTTTATGTGGTGACAGGTCCTGTGCTCCCGAAACCGGGTCAGGAAGCGAGGAAAATGTACGCTACGAGCCGAGGCAAGGACGTGCGTACCAATGTGACTATCCCTGATAAATTCTACAAGATTCTTTTCGACTTCTCGAAACGGGGCAAGGAGAAGATGGTCGCCTTCGTCATCCCGAATCAGGCGCTCGATAAGCCTTTCACCGATTATGTCACTACGGTGGATGAGGTGGAAAGAATGACGGGTATAGATTTCTTCTCTAATATGGATAAGGACTTCCAAGCAAGGTGTGAGAGCCGTTCTGACCTCTCTAAATGGCCTGAGGCTACCTTTGTGAATTATTCAAACACGCATACATTTAACCATTAATCATAACTTTTTTATGAAAGCATTTGTATTTCCTGGGCAAGGTGCTCAATTCATCGGGATGGGCAAGGATTTGTACGATAACGTCCCGTTGGCTAAGGATTTGTTCGAAAAGGCTAATGATATTCTCGGCTTCCGTATCACGGATGTCATGTTCGCGGGCGAGGAGTCTGAACTGAAGCAGACCAAGGTGACCCAACCTGCTGTCTTCCTTCATTCCGTCATCTTGGCGAAGTCGTTGGGCGAGAAGTTCGCTCCTGATATGGTCGCGGGCCACTCCTTGGGTGAGTTCTCCGCCTTGGTGGCCGCTGGCGCCATCGACTTTGCGGATGGTGTGAGCCTCGTTTCCAAGCGTGCCTTGGCGATGCAGAAGGCTTGCGAAATGAACCCTTCCACCATGGCTGCCATCATCGGTTTGCCTGACGAGAAGGTGGAGGAGATCTGCGCCTCTGTTGAGGGTGAGGTGGTTGTCCCTGCTAACTATAACTGCCCTGGTCAGCTGGTGATCTCTGGTACGATGGCGGGCATCGATAAGGCTTGCGAATTGGCCACGGCTGCGGGTGCGCGCCGTGCGTTGAAACTCTCCGTGAGCGGTGCTTTCCACTCTCCGTTGATGGAACCTGCTAAGGTGGAGTTGGCTGCGGCTATCGAGGCTACAAGTTTCCGTGCGCCTATCTGTCCTGTCTATCAGAACGTCACCACGAAGGCGGAGACTGACCCTGAGACGATCAAGGCTAATTTGGTGAAACAACTCACCTCTCCTGTGAAGTGGACCCAGTCCGTGCAGAACATGATCGCCGCAGGTGCGGATAGCTTCACGGAGGTTGGTCCGGGCTCTGTCTTGGTGGGCTTGGTTCGTAAGATTGACAAGGGCGTGGAGACAATCTCTGCCGCATTGTAATCGTAGAAGGGAAGAGACGTTAGGGAGTTATCCCTTGCGGATATTATAGATAACGGGCGTGTCAAAACTTATGTTTGGCACGCCCGCTTTTTGTGCGGTCTTATCTGCCGCTCCATCTTCGGAACGCGCTTCTGTTGTTGAAATCGAAATACCATTGTGGGGTGTTGACCCAAGGACGTTTCTCGATTTCTATGTCGAACCAAGGAGCGTTATTGTCGTCCGGGTTGGCGAGTATTTCTATCTCTTGCGCAGGCATATAGCTTTGGCTGAGCATAACCTTCAGTTGCCCCGTCTTCTTATTGCGTAGCACGTCCATGACGGTCACGGCGTGGCCTGGACTGCCGCCGTAGATGAGTATGTCTCCCGGACGGATGTCTGTTGGCACCACTTTCTTCAACTCTGCCGCCAAGGAGGCTGTGCCGCAGTAGGTGAATACCAAGGAGAGGTATTTGCGGAAGGTGGTGTACCCATAGTCGGGCTGTGCGTCTTTGCTCCATGAGGCTTTCCAGTTCCTGTCGAAGTGGACACGGTAGCCAGCCGCCCATTTAGCGTATTCGTAGACGAATCCGTTGCCGCCTTTGAAGTGTATCTTATCGTATTGTTTGTTCTTCCAAAGATACTCCGCCCACAGACGCATGCAGGCGTCGGCGCATTGTTGCAGGTCAGCCGGCACTTCCTTCCCTCCCTTGGCGAAGTTGCCCACCAAGTCCGTCTTCAGGACACCCACACAGATTTGGCTGGAATTGTACTTGACGTCACCATTGTAGTAGCGTGTCTCGTGCCCTTGCGGATAGAGTTCCAGGTTGAGCAACCACTCTGCGTATCCGTCGGTATACGGGCGTTCCCAATCGTTGTCGAGACATACGTATCGGCTCTTGAGCGTGTTCCCCTGTGGGTCTATGCGGTAGTATTTGCCGCTTGTATAATTGCCCTTTCCCTCGGAGACGATTGAATCGTCGCTTGGGCTGACGCTCTGAATAATCACTTCTTCCCCCTTGCCCGTCTCGCTGGGCGTTCCTGCGCAGGAGATGAGGGGCATCCCCGCAAGAAGAAGCGTTATTCCTGGACATATTAGTGCGTTGATTTTCTTTCGTGTTTCCATGAGGCTTGACGTTTAGTTGTTTGTTTGGTTACGGCTTGCCTGTAGTAGGTCAGGCCTGAATTCAAAGTGCATGGTGTCGAAGTGGTACCACCTCGCACCCGAGATGAATCCGTGCTTCTCGAATATCTGGATGATCTCTTTCGGAATACGGTTCGTATATTTCAGACTATCTTCCTCCCCTTTGCCGGGGTTCTTCCACCTCCAGTAATCGGAGAATTTCGTGTTGATGTCGATGGCGATGCCGAAGCTATGTGCGCTCAAGCGGTTGCTTCCTCGGACGGTGCGCCAGTAGAAGGTGGAGGCGTTGTCGAAGTACTTCTGGTAGGAGGCGGGGAGTTGTGCCAGTTCCTTGGCCACCGCTTTCAGACTATCGGCCGCACCGTTCACGCTACTGAACAGCAGTTGTTGCTTGAACCATTTGACACGGACCAGGCCTTTCCTTGCCTCCGCCTCGTTTTTGCCATACATATACTTCAACAGTTCTTCGTTGCGGACTCTTCCCGGGTCGTAATTGCGGGTGGGGAGCCATACGCTGGTGTCGTAGGGCTGGGAGAACATATCCTCCACGTCAGGTTTGTCCATGCGTTCGATGAAGCCCTTTCCTTTCTGGTCGTCGTAGAGTAGGGCGGAGCCATCCGCCAAAAGGAGATGGTTGCCTTCGTATCCTTTGATGAAGTCAGGGTAGTTGTCCATGAGCGCCTGGGCTCCGACAAGGATCTTCGATGGGGCGGGAGCCTGTGGGACTATGGTCGTGTCCTTTTGTTGCGGGATAGCCAGTTGCTCTCCGGGCGTTTGCGAGCAAGCGCAGATGCTGAGCGATAGGAACACCGTGATATGTGAGAGGGCTATTGGGCGCATAGAACTGACGATTTTATTGTTGTTGGATAATGCGAATATAATGCGGTGGATTTTCATTGTCAAGGCATGGAAGGGGTGATTGATGTCTCTGCAGCCTTCTCTTATGATTGTTTAACTTAAAAAATGTTTCGTACGGAGACAAAAAAAAGTGGCATGCGAAAAATCGTATGCCACTTTGTGATTATTAGCTGAGCTAAAATTATTTAGCCAAATAAGCTTTCACATCATCGTTGTGAACAATCTTCTCATCGAAATAGTAAGCGCCAGTCTTAGGAGACTTAACCATCTTGATGACCTTAGCGTATGAACGGCCTTCGCCCTTCTGCATACTTGCGACTGCTTTCTTTGCCATAGTTCAAATAATATTAAAGATGAATTACTTGATTTCTTTGTGGATAGTGTATCTCTTCAAGATTGGGTTGTATTTCTTGAGCTCCAATCTGTCAGGAGTGTTCTTCCTGTTCTTTGTGGTAACGTAGCGAGAAGTACCTGGCATTCCGCTATCCTTCATCTCTGTGCACTCCAAAATAACTTGCACGCGGTTTTCTTTTCCTTTCTTAGCCATTTTCAGTCCTCCTTATTACAAAATACCTTTTTTAGCGGCATCGATCAATGCTGCGTTGAGTCCCTTCTTGTTAATCGTACGAAGTCCTTTGGCTGACACCTTCAGACTGATCGTGCAGTCTTGCTCTGGCCAGTAGAATTTCTTAGTGAACAAGTTCACATTGAACAGCCTTTTCGTTCTCCTCTTAGAGTGGGAAACGTTGTTGCCGTTCTGCGCCATCTTACCAGTAATTTCACAAATTCTTGACATTGCTGTTAATCTAAATAAGTTATTACATATAAAGCGGGGCCAAATCCTATCCTGATCCTTCTTCTCAGAAAGCAGCGTAACTATCAGAAATTCAAATAGAATGAACCCAATTTGCTATCATTTTGCGACTGTAAGCGCGTTGCATCTTCGCATCTTCCAATCGGTTTGCAAAATTACAACTTTTTTATTTCCCGACAAATTCTTTCGCGAAAATTATTGCATTTTTTGTCGCCTCCTCGATGTTTTCTGCCCTCTCGGTGCCGAAATGGTAGCATCTGCTCTCGGTTCTCTTCCCGTCCGACACCGCCATCCAGACCGTTCCGACGGGTTTCTCCGCGCTTCCGCCGCCGGGACCCGCTACGCCGGAGGTGGCGACCGCATAGTCTGTCCCGATGACCCGGACCGCTCCCCGCGCCATCTGCTCGACCACTGCCTGGCTGACCGCACCGTATGCCTCTATATCCTTTGGATTTACTCCTAAAACATTGATCTTTACCTCGTTGGCGTATGACACCACCGATCCTTTGAAATAGTCCGAACTGCCTGGAATTAGGGTAATCTGGTGGGCGATATTGCCGCCCGTGCAACTCTCCGCTGTGGCGATCGTCTTCCCTGACCGCCGTAGCGCTTCGCCCAGCTCAACCGCTGGAAGATTCTCTGTTTTCATCTCTTTTTTAGATTTTTGCATTACAAATATAGCGGAAACGGTTTACTTTTTTATTAATTTTGTGCGATTTCTGTATATACACACATATCAATATGATTAACAGGCTTTTATTGGCTTTGACCCTGTTGGGATTCTTCGGTGTACAAAGCTTGAACGCACAACAAAATACGATTTTTAGGGCCAAGGCGGAGGGTCATTATGGCTGGAATCTTAGCGATGGTGGCAACCTCGTGGGGGGTGAGGTCGGCATGGAATTGCCTTTGCTCGGTAACCATAATTGGGAATATGCCTACAACTTCCCTACCGTCGGTTTCGCCATTGGCGGGAAACATTTCGACCAACCTGAATACTTGCGCTTCGCAGGTGACGCGAAGGTCTATTTCCATTATCCTGTCATTCATAAGAACGGGTTCGCACTGAACCTGAAGTGGGGCAATGGTATGGGAGGTTTCATCTCCAAAGGAGACTCCCTTAACCCTATTGTGCCTGTCTTCGGCGTCTGGGATTTGGGCTTGAACTTGGAATTTGCGCTTTCGAAACGTTATGGTAGACCTTTGGCGCAGTGGCGCATCTGTTTGGGCGGCAACTTGGATGCTTACCACAACGGACACATCACGCGCAAAGCACATAATATGTATTATGCGGATGTTTTCTTGGGGGCGAAGTATACTCCGAACGTGTGGCCTCTGCCTATCAAATACCCTGCGAAACGGGTGAAGCATATCTTGGCGCTGGAGGCTTATGGAGTGGCCGGTGTGAACCAGCTGGAGCGCGACGAGAAGTATTTCTTGAATGCGGATATCTGTGCGGGCGCCTACATGCCGATCACCAATGCTTACCGTCTGGGTCTCTCGACCGACGCCTTCTACAATGGCGCTTACAATGGTGACCAAAGGACGAGCAACGTGCGCTATAACTTTATTGACGAGAACCGCTTCCGCAACAAACTCCGTGGCGGTGTGGCCTTGGCGAATGAGCTGAGGATGGACCGTGTGGTCGTCGGTGTGCATACGGGTTTCTATTTCTATTCGAAGATTAGGATTCCAAAATACAATGAACTGGGCGAGAAGAACGATAATAGGATAGAGAGTTACCTCTATACGAAACTGGTGACCCGCTTCTATATCACGCCGAAACTCTTCTTCGTGACGGACTTGAAAACGCATCTCCTCCACGTGGAGTGCTTCAACGCTGGCTTCGGCTGGGCTATGCCTGACTTCGGCTCACGCATCAAGAATCCGTTCGAACGCATCTCCTTCAAGAAGGAGGATAAGGAGGAACTTCGTATCGATTAAATTTAGGATTCCCATCCTATGGGTGGTTAATTCATCTAATAAATATTTTTATGGTAATTGAAGATAGAAAATTTGTGGCCGTCTCTTACGAACTGTATGTGGAGGGAGAGGACGGAAAACCTGAATTGTGGGAGACTGCGCCTGCTGAGGCTCCTTTGAAATTCACTTGTGGATTGGGCATGATGTTGGAGAAGTTCGAGGAGAATCTCCGCGGACTGAAGTTGGGTGACACATTCGACTTCACCATTCCGTCTGGCGATGCTTACGGCGACTATTCCGAGGCTATGGTCGTTGACCTTGACCGTACGATTTTCTACAACGGCGACGGGGTGTTCGATGACGAACATGTGCAGGAGGGTAAGATTGTGGAGATGATCAATGCGGACGGACAGCATATCAATGGTATCGTCCTCAAAATAGGTAAGGATAAGGTGAAGGTGGACTTCAACCATCCGTTGGCTGGAGAAAACCTGAACTTCAAAGGTAAGGTGTTGGAGCTCCGTGATGCTACGGAGGAGGAAATCGCTGTGGTCTTGAATCCTCGTTGTGGCGGTGGATGCGGTAGCTGTGGCGGTTGTGGTGGAGACTCCGCTGGCGATTGCGGCGGCGGATGTGGAGAAGGACACTGCTGTCATTAATCTGTGGAAATGAATACTTTCGGAGACATATTGAGACTGACTACCTTCGGAGAGTCCCATGGTGTCGCCATCGGGGGCGTGTTGGACGGTTTCCCGGCTGGCATCGATGTGGACGTGGAGTTCATTCAGTCTGAGCTGAATAGGCGTCGCCCGGGACAATCCGCCTTGACGACGGCGCGTGCGGAGGATGATCGTGTGGAGATTCTCTCGGGCGTGTTTGAAGGCAAATCGACGGGTACACCGATCGCTTTCGAGGTGCGCAACGAGAACCAACGCTCGGGCGATTATTCCGAGTTGAAGGATATCTTCAGACCTTCCCATGCGGATTATACCTACATGAAGAAGTACGGCATCCGTGACTATGCGGGTGGTGGAAGGGCTTCCGCCCGTACTACCATCGCTCAGGTGGCTGGAGGTGCGTTCGCCAAACTTTTGCTGCGACGGATCGGTGTGCGTGTCTATGCGTATACCTCCCAGGTGGGGGACATCGCCCTCCATCTTCCTTATCAGTCGTTAGACCTTGAAGCCATCGAGTCCAATGCGGTCCGTTGCCCTGATGCGCAGACCGCCGAACGTATGGCGCAGGAGATCCTCCGTGTGAAGGCGGAAGGGGATACCGTGGGGGGCATCATCTCTTGCGTGATAAAAGGATGTCCTGTTGGTTTGGGTGAACCACAATTTGGGAAACTGCATGCGAAGCTGGCGGGCGCTATGCTCTCCATCAATGCGGTGAAGGGTTTTGATTATGGTTGCGGCTTTGATGGTGTCACGAAAAGAGGCTCGGAGCTGAACGATATCTTTGAATGTAAGCCGGATGGTTCCATCGGTACTCGTACCAACCATTCTGGAGGTGTACAAGGTGGCATCAGCAACGGGGAGGACATCTATTTCAGAGTGGCCTTTAAACCTGTTCCTACGTTGTTGAAAGACCAGGAATCGGTCGATACGGAAGGCCGTGCCGTCACTTATAAGGCGAGGGGAAGACATGATGCCTGCGTCTTGCCTCGCGCGGTGCCGATTGTGGACGCTATGGCGGCACTTGTGGTGGCGGACGCGTATTTGATGAGCAAGGCAAGTGGTGCTTTCACTGTGGAATGTCTACCATGAATTTGCTTTGAACAATTGTAATAAATTTATATTTTTTGTAGAAAAATTAAAAAGAGAAAGAAAAAAATTGCTTATATTTGCCTTGAGCTGGTTGACCCATAGATTTTTCATGCCAGTGTAATGTGGTGATGAGTCCAACATTCTTGACATCTCCGTGCGGAGCCGTTAAAAGAGGAATAGGAATTTTGTTGTCGACAAAGGAAAGGCGTCGTTTGACGATTTCCTTCGCCCTCTCTTTGTTATGCTTCATTTTCGGGGTTTTCACCCAGATACTTTATTTCAGAGAATCCGTCAAGAGTGTGGATGTGGAGTCTTTCCAGCGTACCCTTTATGCGAAGGAGAATTTCTCGAAAGCGTGGATGGAGCATATCCGCGAAAAGATTGCGGAGGGGCAGCTCTCGGAGGTCTATCTGGATGAGTCGTTGTATGACGAGTCGGAGAAGAATGAGGTTGATTTCCATGTCTATAAGGGTGACTCCCTGATATTTTGGAGCCGTGATGCCGTGGGCGTACAGTTGGACATCGACTTCGACTTGGAGAAAAGTGTCTTTGTGCGTTCCGACAATATATGCATGGTCGCCATGCAGACCTTCTTCCGAGAGTATCGTTGTGTTGCGCTGATAAAGATCAAGGAGAGCTATTCGCAGCGGCAGAACAGCAATTGGAATTCGTTCGCTAAATCGTTCGACCTGCCGGGGAGTGTGATTATATCCGAGGTGCAGCAGGATGGTTTCTCTCCCATATATTCTGGCTCGGGGAGTTATTTGTTCTCCATTCAGCGTACGCCGTTGTACGAGGGAAACTACTTTTTGTTCGCCATCTCAGTTTTCTTTTGGGCTGTCGGTGTCGGGATCCTCTTCTATTTCGCGGATAAACTATTGCGGTGGAGCGAGCTTAAAAGTTCAAGGATGCGTTTGTCCGTATGGGTGGGGATCTGTTTGTTCTTTGGCGGCATGCTCTGCGTTGCGTCGACGTTCCATCTTCCACAGGTGTTGTTCCATCGTTTCTCAGGCACGCTCTCATATTCGTCCGTCTTGGCCCCGTCTGCGGATCACCTGTTCGTCTATGCTTTGTTTTTTGGTGGATTTCTCATGCTGTTGAGACGTAATCTCTCGCTGCCGGTGAATGTGGTGAAAGGGGAGAGCCGTGTCAAAACGTTCTTCTCCATCCTATTCCTCAAGTTCTTTGTCTTTGTAGCTTTCTCCGCACTATACGGATATATCCTTAGCCTTGTATACGACTCCAATGTGAACCTGGCGATTTCGTCCATACAAGAGGTGAATAGGATGTCTATATGCTCCATCCTTTTGATGTTGCTGTGGGCATTTCTGCTGTATGAGTGTGTGGACAAATACCGGGTGATGTATGCGGTGCGCTCCAATATCCGCTATATATTGGTGGCCCACCTTTTGCTGACGGTTGTCTGCGCGGCGTTGTTCTCCTATTTCTTGTCGTGGAGAGACGGATGTCTGTTCTTGTTCGCTTCGTTCGTGATTCTTTACGTGGAGATGGGCGATGTGTTCCTACGGATGAATATGTTCGTGAAGACGGTCATCACGTCGTTTTTATTGGTGAACTTCATCGTCATCCTCGCCTATTGGCACAGTGAGCGGAAGTGTGTCTCCGAGTATGGCAAGATGGCCAAGGATGTCGCGATGAACAATTGCGTGCGTGAGGACCCTATCGCGGAAATCGTGTTGAAGGATTACGACCCGTATATAGCCTCAGACACAGCCTTGTCCCGCGTTGTCATTGAGGGAGGGGATTCCCGTGATTCTCTCTGCTTGTCTCACTTGACGGACACCTATTTGCGGGTTTTCAAGGAGTCGTACAACATACGGATACAAGTGGTGGATAGCAGTGAAAAATTAAGCCTTTGGAGAGCTGGACTCGGATCTGTGGATTATGCCTCGTTCGACGAGGTGAAGCACTCTTTCCGCAGGTTGGGAAAGGATTCACATTTCTATGCTTGCGCGGACGAGGCCTTTTCAATCTCTTTCCTCGGCATATTGACCATGGGAGATCGTACGTTGTACGTGAAATTATACCCGAGGTTGTCCCGGGAAATCCATGGGCTTTCCGTTCCTCGCCGTAACAAGAAGGAGATAGGTGTGGGCTATTCCATGGCTAAATACTGTGGGTCGGCGTTGTGCTACTCTGATGGTATTTTCCGCTATCCTGCCAATTCGAATTGGCTCCCTCGCCCGTATGTGTCCGATGGGGAGGAACCCAATTTCACGATGCGCGGGAATGGCTACACTCATTACATCTACTATCTGAAGGAGGGTGATATCTTTGCCGTTACGAGTGTGCCGGACAGACAGAGCTATGTCTATGTGATTTTCGTCACCTTCCTCTTCTCCATTTATTTGTTCATATCATTGTGCTATTTCTTCTATAATATTGTCAGGAGGAAAAAAAAGGAGGGTAAACGTTCCTTTGTCGCCACGATGCAGACTATCTTCATTTTCCCTATGGTGGCGTCGTTCTTTTTCTTGTCGGCCGTCACCTTCCCGTTCTTCTCCAGACAGTATGAAAAGACCCATCATACGGATATGCGGGACAAGTCTTATGTTGCCCAGCACAACCTGCAGAGTGTGATCGGTTTTTCCACGGATCTTTCTTCCCATCAGAAGGAGATCGACGAATATGTGAGGAACGTTTCGGACTTCTACCAAATGGATGTTTTCCTCTATGATACGGAGGGTAAGCTTTTCTCTTGCTCCAGACCTGTCGTCACGCCGCGGGACAAGATGCGTACGATATTGATGAACCCGAGGATGAAGTTCGGGCAATTGCAGGATCTGTACGTGTTGGAGAAGTACGGGCGCATGGACTGCTACTCCAATTATGTGCCGGTATATAATAACAGGAATGAGTGCGTCGGATATTTGAAGTTGATCTCCATCTGGAACTATTACCATGTGAAGACCCAACTGTTCAACATCATGGTGGTTATCGTGGATATCTACCTCTTCGTGATGGTTTTCTCTATCATCGTTATCTGGTTGCTTAACCGTAGGACGGTGAAGCCGTTGTCTCTGTTGGCTGAACGAATCGCGGAGGTGAGCCTGACGGGTGAGAATACTGAGATTCGATACGAATCCAAGGATGAGTTGGGTGACTTGGTGCGACAGTACAACAAAATGGTGGGACAGTTGGAGGAGAGCGCGAAGAAACTGGTGGAGTCTGAGCGTGACTTCGCATGGCGGGATATGGCGCGGCGGATTGCCCATGAGGTAAAGAACCCGTTGACGCCTATGAAACTCTGCGTGCAGCAGTGTCAACGGAAGAAGAATATGAACTCACCTGATTTCGACGCTTATTTCGAGAAAGCCAGCACTATCTTGATTGAGCAGATCGATACGTTGGCGGATATAGCCACCTCCTTCTCTTCCTTTGCCAAGGCTTCGGAATCCAATTTGGAAAAAATTGATATCTTACAGAAATTGGAGCAGGCGATTTCCTTGTTCGAGAACAATGAGGACGGGGTTGTCTTCTCTTTGGAGAAGAACGGCTTCGAACATTCCTATGTGATGATGGACGAGAAACAATCCCTCCAGATGTTCTCCAATCTGTTCAACAATGCGATACAATCTATTCCGGAGGAGACGTTCGGCGCAGTGAATGTGGCCTTCGAAGAAAAGGATGGTTTCGCCATGATATCCATCGAGGACAATGGCTGTGGAGTGTCGGAGGAGGCCCGACAGAAGATGTTCATCCCTAACTTCACCACGAAGACCAGCGGCATGGGGTTGGGCATGGCCATCGTGAAAAGTGTGCTCGATGCGGCGCACGGCGAGATTTCCTTCCAGTCCGAGTTGGATGTGGGCACAACATTCTATATAAAAATTCCTTTGTGTAAGGATGCTTAGGTTGCTAAAAAATGCTTATATTTGAACCCGAAATAGAATTATATGACGGGAAATAATAATAGATTGGCAACGAGGATCGTGGCGCTCCTCTTTTCGTTTGTTTTGCTGCCTCTCGTGGCGAACGCCGAGGCGGGGAAGGATGCGTACCATTTTCTCAGTCTGCCGTATGACGCCAAATTGGCGGGCTTGGGAGGCGAGAACGTCTCCTTGCAGGCTTCAGATGTGAATATGTTAAGGGTTAATCCTGCTTTGTTATCTGCCGATGTGCATAACAAGTTGTCAGTCACGTATCTGAATTATATCGACGATGTGAACGCCGCATCCGTATCCTATGCGTATACCCATGACAGCCTGAATTTCTTCGGTGTGGGGGTCTCTTTTATGGGATATGGCGAGTTGCAGGGCTATGACGAGTTCGGACAACCCACGGATGAGTTCAGTGCGGGTGACTTTTGCCTCGACATGGCTTACGCGAGGTACCTCGGATCAAACATGAAACTGGGTGTGGCCATTAAACCAATTTATTCCCATATCGAGGATTACAGCAGCTTTGGTTTCGCTGTGGATGTCGGTTTTAATTATTACAATCCGAAGAAACAGTTCTCAGTGGGTGTCGCTGCCCGTAATTATGGCTTGCAGTGCGTGAAGTATTACGATTCGGATCGTCGGGAAAGCCTTCCTTTTAACCTTCAGCTTGGCTTCTCGAAAGGGCTTGCTCATGCTCCTTTCCGCTTTTCTGTCACTTACGATCGTTTGAACGAATGGGACTTTAATTACTATCGGCAGGAAAAGAGGAAAAATGTGGTGGGTGAGGAACCTGATGATTATAAGATATCGGGTGGCGATATGTTTTTCCGTCATCTGATATTTGGCGTGGATGTGTTGTTCAGTAAAAGTTTTTATGTTGAGTTCGCTTACAATCACCGTAGGAAGAGGGAATTCGCCTTGCCGGATTCGAGAGGCGGTAATGGGTTCTCGTTCGGTGCGGGCATAAAGGTCTATGCGTTCGCTTTGGATCTCGCTTATTCCATGTATGCTCCTGCGGCGAATGCTTTTACCCTCTCCCTGACAACGGATATTGAAAAATTCAAAAAGAAATGAAACGGATTATCGTGGCGATAGATGGCTTCTCCTCGTGTGGAAAAAGCACGATGGCGAAGGACTTGGCGAAAAGTGTGGGCTATGCTTATGTGGATAGTGGGGCGATGTACCGCTCCGTCACGTTGTATTGCCAACGAAATGGTCTGATTTGTGACGGCGTGGTGGATGAGTCCTCTTTGAAAAATCGAATCAGTGATATCCATATCGAATTTAAATTCAGTGAGGAGCGCCAGCGAAACGAGACTTACTTGAACGGTGAAAATGTCGAGGACGAGATACGTACCTTGGCGGTCTCCAACCAAGTGAGCATCGTCAGTTCCATCGGTTTCGTCCGTCGGGCGATGGTCGCCCTGCAGCAATCATACAGTAAGGACAAGGGCATCGTGATGGACGGTCGTGACATCGGTACGGTGGTCTTCCCGGATGCGGAATTGAAGATATTTCTCACCGCCTCCCCCGAAATCAGGGCTCAACGTAGGTATGACGAATTGAAAAGGAAAGGGATGGAGGAACCGTATGCGGATATTCTGGAAAACGTCAAACAACGTGACCATTTAGATATGACGCGCGCTGAAAGCCCTCTCCGCAAGGCGGAAGATGCCATCGAGTTGGATAATGGGGAGATGACCATCGATGAACAGCGGGAATGGCTACTCGATATTTTTAAGGAGAGAACAAAATGATTATTGAAATTGATGACAATTCAGGCTTTTGTTTCGGCGTTGTGACCGCCATCAGGAAGGCGGAGGAGGAGTTGTCCCGTTCCCCAAGACTCTATTGCCTTGGCGATATCGTGCACAATAGCATGGAGGTGGAGCGACTCTCGGGGAAGGGCCTGATGTCTATCGATCGTGATACCTACCTGAATCTGCGAGACCAAAAGGTGCTTTTCCGTGCGCATGGAGAACCGCCTTCCACCTACCAATATGCCAAAGAGAACAACTTGGAAATCATTGACGCGACGTGCCCCGTGGTATTGAACCTGCAAAAGAAAATCAAACAGGCATACGAGGAATCGATTCCCTCCGAGACGCAAATCGTCATCTACGGAAAGAATGGCCATGCCGAGGTGAATGGATTGGTGGGCCAGACGGAGGGTACGGCCATCGTGGTCGAAGGATTGTCCGACCTTGACAAAATAGACTTCTCAAAAAACATACGGATGTTTTCCCAAACCACCAAATCGATTGAGGGATTCAACCGAATCGTTGAGGCTATACGCAAACGCGTCACCCCGGGATGTAGCTTCGAATATAATGACACAATCTGCAGGCAAGTGGCGAACCGTATTCCTAAAATAGTTAATTTTGTGGCGAAACATGAGTTGGTCCTTTTCGTCAGCGGTAAGAAAAGCTCAAACGGTAAGGTGCTGTTCGACGAGTGCCGGAAGGTTAACCCGAACATCTATATGGTTTCTGACTTGGAGGATGTGGACTACACTATTTTCAGAGGGGTGAAGTCGGTGGGTATTTGTGGCGCCACGTCGACCCCGAAATGGTTGATGGAGGCGTTGAAACGGAAAATCGAGCAATACGAGGAATATTACAATTAAGCATAACAAATAACATTATGAAGTATCAAATAAACTGTATCGGAATTTTGACGTCTGGAGGTGATGCTCCGGGTATGAATGCGGCGATCCGCGCTGTGACGCGTGCCGCTATCTTCCGTGGAATCAAGGTGAAGGGAATCTATCGTGGTTACCGTGGACTCATCTTGGACGAGATCCACGAGTTCCAGACCCAGAGCGTGAGCAATATCATACAGCAGGGCGGCACCATCCTGCGTACCGCGCGCTGCAAGGAGTTCATGACCGAGGAAGGTCGTAGGAAGGCGTTCGAGACGATGCAACAGGAGGAGATAGACGCATTGGTCGTGTTGGGAGGTGACGGCACGTTTACGGGTGCTCGCATCTTCGCCCAGGAGTTCAATGTGCCGGTCATCGGGGTGCCTTGCACCATCGATAATGACCTTTGCGGAACAGATTACACCATCGGTTATGATACCGCCCTGAATACGATTGTGGATGCGGTCGATAAGATTCGTGACACCGCCAATTCCCACGAGCGACTCTTCTTCATCGAGGTGATGGGCCGTGACGCGGGTTTCCTCGCCATCAACTCCGCTTTGGCCTCGGGTGCTGAGGCTGCCATCATACCGGAGATGGTTACGGGCGAGGACCAGCTGGAGGCGTTGATTCAACGAGGATTCCGTAAGTCGAAAAACAGTAGTATCGTCATCGTGGCGGAGAGTGAGCTGACTGGGGGAGCGGTAGGTATCGCCGAACGTCTGAAAAAGAATCATCCGGAGTATGATGCCAGAATCACCATATTGGGACATATCCAACGTGGTGGTACGCCGTCGGCACATGACCGTATCTTGGCGAGCCGCTTGGGCGCCGCCGCCATCGACGCATTGATGGAGGAACAGCGCAACATCATGGTGGGCGTGGACGATGATAAAATCGTCTATGTGCCTTTCACGAAGGCTATCAAGGATGACAAACCATTCGATTATCAGTTGATGGAGGTGCTGAAAATCCTTTCTTGCTGATAATCTCCTATGAAACGTGTTGAGGCGACTTGTGCCGTCTCTGTCATTATTCAAAGGAAAATGTTAATGATATGAATACCAAGGTTTTACTATTTGCGTCGTTGGCGTTGAATGTTGTGTTGGGAGGCTTGCTTGCGTACCAATATTTCTTTCGTCCGGAGAAATCTGACATGCCCGTCGTGGAGTCTGTTGCTCCTGCCTTTCAGATGGAGGTGAAAGACAATGATGTCGTCTTCATGGGAGAGAACCGTTTGGGAGCATGCAACTGGGCTGTTTTTTTGTCCGATGAGACCTGTAGAACGCTCGCTTTCGATGGCAATACGATTGATGATGAGAATAAGAGGTTGGATCAACTGTTCAAGGATGTTTCTCCGAGAAAATTTATTTTGATGTACGGAGAGAAGGAGTTGTTGGATGGCGAGGAAGTGGGACAAATTGCGGAGAAATATGAGCGTTTGGTTTCCCGATTAAAGGAGCGTTTCCCCTCGACGGAGTGCGTCCTGATGTCTGTCTTGCCTGTATGGAAGGAGAATGACAACGAGTTCAACTTGGCAATGTCGAGTAAAATCAAGAATCTGAACATATTCGTCAAGACGATTGCTTCTCGTCATGATTACCCTTATATCGATTTGTTTAAAGAGTTGTCCACTGCTGAGGAGAACCTGAACCCAAGGTACGGCAAGCCTGGTGGTTTCAAACTGAACCAAACTGCCTATGTGATCATGAGGGAGCGTATAAGAGATTATCTGAAATGACGCCATGCTTATGGTATATGGAAGGATCTCCTTCTTTTATATCCGTAGCGCAGGAGTGATTGGAGAATCTGTCGGTTGAGATATTTTGCGGTGGGGGACGTTTGTTCCCCGCCGCATTTTTTTTGTGGCGGTATTTGCATTTGGCAGGCGTAATTATGGGAAAAAACTTTTTTGTTTGGTTCTAATTAATTATTTTTGTCGGATAAGTGCGTCTAACACCTCGTAAAATCTGTGGAACGCTGCAGCCCGAGTGGTTAACGGGATGTGCTATTTGAGTGCTTGTATGTAAAGAAGATTTCGTCATCGTGGCCTATGGGGGGCGTGGTGGCGGTTAGTGAAAATGAATAAAGTGAACATCTATATGGAACAAAAACAAAAAAGTCTTTTGTCGAAAGCTTTTACTCTCTTTTGGAGGCATGTCGCCATGTTCTCTATTTTGTCAATGACTGCTTTTGCGGCGGAGGCGCAGACCTTGAATGTGGATGGTTCCACAAGTACGAGTGCCTGTGTGGGGGAACCTATCGTGTTGACGGGTAGCGGTTTTAAAAGTAGTGATTCCAACAGACTTGTGGCGGCGGACGTCTTTGTGTCATACGATGGCGGGTCTACATGGGATAAGGCGCAAGTCACCGCCGTGGAGGACCCTACGACACACTTGATCAAGTGCGTGCTGGACATGGGTAATAGGGCGGCCCGTTACTATATGGTCAACCAGGAAGTGCCAAGCCAAAAAACGAATTCTGTCAGTGTGACGGTGAACAACGATTGCGAGGCGGTGTGCCATACCACGTCGACGGGAGACTATTTCCTCGGAACGGACTTTAACCCAGCAAATCCTAATCAGGGAATCAACTGGGGTAGTACCCCTCCTGGGAATTTGATCTCCTATTTCCAAGATAATAACATCCGTTTCTGGCGATTTAACGGAGGTGGAAACGGCTCAGTGGAAAGGAATTGGACTTATGCGGGACAGTTCCCTTATCTGGATCGCGATCCGGATGCTGATCCATACAATAACTATTATTATGTGTTCCACCCTAACGATTGTTCGGATGGAACACCTTTTAAGCTCGGTTTCCCAAGACGTGATTTCGCGAACAAATACTATCGTTTTGTGATGCGTATGTATGTGGATTTGTCCGGATGTTCGGATCGATCTTCTCTTGACCGTGCGATGATGAATATCCGTACGGACTTCGGTAACGACTCCTACAATGCGATTGATATAGACGTCTATAATGATGCGAATAACCAAAAGATAGGAACGTACAGCTATGGGCGTAGAGGCCATTTGGACAATACGATTATCGGTAGCGGACAGTATTCCGTTCTCGCTACGGCATCGAATGTGAAGTATTTCCGTATTGAGGTGACATTCTATGGACAGTTCCTGGGTAATCAAGAAGAGTTCGTCCTTTATCCTCAGTTCCAGCAATGGAGTAATTCCTGCGCAAAGGTTGCTATCGACTATATCTCCGCCGAGGTGGAGAGTATTTGTATGGATAACGGTGCGGTCTGTATCGGAGAAAATGCGGTCATTAATGCGGCGGGTTTCCCGAGGGACGCAAGGTATATCTGGGAAGAGCAGAAGAACGGACGATGGGTTGAAGTGTCTGTCGGTGGTTTCTCTGGGCAATACCAAGGTAAGCAACGTGTGGAGATTCCTGTCGATTTCATTGGAAAGAGAAATTATCGTGTGAGGGCGACGGGTAGCCATGGTAATAATGGTGGGTCATATACGGTGGAGATTCCTTTCACGGTGACGGGTAAGGATTGTGAGCCTGTACAGCCGACCGACATCCAACTGCCGACCGATCCGTTCTGTGTGCCGAACTCAAGAGAGGATGGTATGTTCTCCGTATTCCCTTTGGATGCGAATGAGAACGTGAAATATACTTGGTCATTCACCACTCCTCACGGTGAGAAATTCGGTAGTGATAAGCTATCCTTCTCCGGTGGTCATGGTCATCTGATTCCTGACACGCGAGGTGGTACGGTGAATCTTATGCTGGATTCGGAAGTGGAGGAGGGAACCTACACGGTGACGGTGCAGCCAGTACAGGTGCGCACGGCGGAAGATGGTGTTACAAAATATGAGGTGTTGACCGGTAAGCCTATTACCCGCACGTTCAATGTTTACCGTACTCCGAAGATCCAAATCGTTAAGGAGGGTACCGACCCGTTGCACCAATCGGAGGTGGAGTTGTGCCCGACCGACCGCAACCAGAAGGTGGTGGCGATCGCAAGCGTGAAGGATGGATTTACCTCCATCTATCAAAACCAGTATGTCTATACGTGGAATAATGGTGCGAAGGGTGAGACGAATTCCGCGACGGTGGACTTCCCTGCCTTGGGGTCCTGTAACGGCTCTTATAAAAACCACAAGGTCTCTGTCACCGCCCAAATCAAGAACGTTGGTTGCCCCGCTACGGTGGAGCAGTCGTGGAAGTTGGGCAAGATAGAGAAACCGACAGTCGATTGTGATAAAATTCCAGACCTGGATAAATTTGAACTTGGAAAGATTGAAAAGACTAAATCCATAGAACTTGAATTCCCTAAATCTGCTTATACGGCAGGTTGCGAGACGGATCCTTTGTTGCGCATCGAACTGCATTATGTGTCCAAGACTGGGGCGAACATTGACAAGGAGTTCGAGTTCCGTCAGTCTCGCTATGAGAGCACGAACCGTACTGTCGAGTTGCCTGCTGGCTCAGGTTCCGTCATCTACACGGTGATAGACGGTTGTGATAATGCGGCGTTCTGTACGAAGACGATCAAGGTGTTGGATGTGACACCTCCGAACCTCAATTGCGACGAGATCCCTTCGTATACGACTACGCTGACTGTGCAGGATGGTTGCGAGGCTACACCGGATTATCACATCTCGTTGCCAAAGATACTTGCCCCTGTTTTAACAGACATCAATGGTGTGGATGGCAACATTACGGGTACCTATATGGGTAGGGCGTTCAACCCTGCCACCGTGCCTTCGACCACCCCTCCAAATTTCACTCTGTTCAATAAGAATATCGATTTGAATGCGGACTATGGCGTGGGCGACACCTACATCTTGTGGGAGTTCGCGGATGCGTCCGGCAATAAAGCTTACTGTCTGCAGCCTATCCATGTGATTGATGACCATAAACCGCAAGTCACTTGTCCGTCGAATGCCATCGGTGATGTGAATAACAAACCAGGCTATTGCGGTCTGTCCATGAACGCGTTGATTGCTCAACTGAAGGAACTTCCTTCCGCACAGGGCTTATGCTCCGACGCCTCGACTGTATACCAACCAGTATTCTACTACAAGAATGCGGCGGATGGCGACGAGGCTTTTGAGGAGGTGCCGAACGCACGTTTCGATGATATTATCTTTGATGTCAACGAGACGTATGTCGTCAGGTGGCGTTTCTATAAGAACAATGATAGCTCCACTGGAGTGTACGAGGATTGTGACCGGGAGTTCACCGTGCGTGATGTGGAAGCTCCGTACTTCAATTGCTCGTCGTTGGAGACCGTTCGTGTCACCGCCAATTCATATAAACCTCAAAACAAGGGATATGAGTACTTGGAGTATGCTTCGAAAGCGGATGTGACGATCTCTCAGCCGGGGCCTAATGCCTCGTCTGTCACTTACAAGGGTACATTGGCTGACGCTTTCGCCTCAGGTGCCATCCGACTCATTTCTCCAAGCGAAGTGACGGATAATTGTGATGGAGAAATCTTAGTGGATGCGACCCTCGTCGGACCAGACGAGAACGGCAATGAAAAGAAAGAAAAAATCAAGAAACTCAAGGACTTGGAAGACCACAAGTATTATGTGGGACTTACTACGATAGAATTCAAGTTCATTGACGAGAACAATAATGAGGCAACCTGTTCACAAAGTATCATTGTGACGGCGGGTACGACCCCTATCCCGGACTGTCCGTCAAGGGCAGACACGGTGATTTATGTTGATGCCAATTGTAAGTCAATCTTCAGATTGGACAAGTCTTCTGTGCCGACGGCGAAGATCCCTGTCAACCAGGAGGGCCTATGGTTCAATTTCCGTCATAAGGTGATCGAGGGTTATCCTTTTGTCGCTGACGAGACATGCGAGGAGGCGCAGAAATATTTCCCGAATAATCTGACAGGTTTGAAGGAGGTCCACAGCCTTCCTTTGGGCGGTACCCAATATCTGACCATCGATTATTTGTGTGAAAAATATCTGGACGATTGGGACACCTTTAAGGATTCAGAGTACAACACGTGGAATATCTGGTCATCGGCATACAAGGATCCGGATCAGAAGGAAAAAATACTCTCCTCCTCTGATAGGTTGACGACGGTGGTGGAATATACGGGTTATCCGTATGAGATCGAATTGTTCGATTCCACGGGTAGCCGTGTCGCTTTGGTCGAAAACCCATATAGGAATGACGATGTGGCGCCGGAGCGTGTCATCTATAGCCGTTGGTATGATAAGAACGGCGCTTCTTTCGAATGCCTCAATTTCTTCCATACTTGTAAGTATGCGGATGTGAAGGTTCAAAACCATTTCTCCGACGTGGTGTTGAACCAGACCTTGACGAAGGGTACCTATTCGTTGGTTTACCGTTTCCAAAACGAGAAGGGTGGTATGCAAATCGATAGTTGCGTGCTCTTTATCACCGTTGTGGATACGATACCACCTCACTTGGATTGTGGTGATTGGAGCAAATCTGGCACCTTCGCCGCCAACGAGGAGTGCGTGACGCCTGTCGAGGAGGTGCCTTGGTTCAAGAAACCGACGGTGGCCGACTTAAACGTGAGGGACAACTGCTCTGTGGATCCGAATGATTTCACCATCACATGGAATAGGAATTGGGAGAATTATAATATCTCTGCCGATGCCGCCTTGACGGAGCCTTTGGCGATGGGCGTGACGACCATGACGTGGTATGTGGCGGACGCCTCGGGCAACATAAGCTCCTGCCAACAGGTTATCACCGTGATAGATACCACAGGACCAGCGTTTGACTGCTCCGCATTGATCGACATTGTGGTGGAGACCGAAACGAATTGTCAAGCTTCGGCTAAGTCGGTGCAGGCGGCAGGATTGGATATTCCGTATGCAAAGGACGACAAGTGCTCACCTACGGGTAAGGCTATCCCTGCCGAGGGAAGCCGTAGCGACGGGAAGGACATCTTTAATGATCCATATCCGAGAGGAACGACCGTTATCACATGGGTGTTCAAGGATGCCGCAGGTAACAAGACCGTTTGTACGCAGAAGGTGATTGTCGAGGATCGTACGGCTCCTGTCTTTGAGGATTGTGACAAACTGCCGGAGGTGGTGATCGAGTTGCCTGCGGATGAGTGCGTGGCCTCTCAAGAGGAGGTGAAAGCCTCGCTCGGACAAAAGACCGCTATCGATGATTGTGACGGCGAAATCGCTGGCGTGCCGAATGTATTGTCGCCAGATGGCACATCTCTGTTGCCGTTGTACGCCACATTCAAGAAAGACACGACCTACACCATCGTGTGGACGTTCACTGACCTGTCAGGCAATGCCATCGAATGTTCACAACAATTGACTATAAAGGACGTTACGCCTCCGAATCCGTCTGGCGTTTGCCCTCCGCCTACGAAGGAAGTCTTTGCGAGAACGGTATGTTCCGTCACTTATGATGAGTTGGATTTGCCTACGCGTGATCAAATGAAGATGGTTGATCCTTGTGATGGGGATCTGTACCCTATGGTGGTGGCGAAAGTGGCTCTTCCTGATGGTTCTATCCTCGTATACTATGATGACGAGCTGAAAGATGTCACTTATCCGGTCGGCACCCATACATTCCTATGGGTTTATGAAGATAAGGGAGGCAACAAGGATACTTGTGTGATGGATTTGACGGTGACTGACTCCATCCTCCCGATTTTGGAGGACTGCGATGTAGACCCTGTGATCCATTTGACGGTGGATGGTGACATCTGCGCCATGGATCCTGCTAACGTGAAAGCTTACATCCGTGAGCCAAAGGCTTACGATGAGTGTGACGACTACCGCGCGGGTACAGGCCTCTCTTGGATGACCCCTGTCGTGGAGCGTTTCTTCATCGATTCAACAATCGTGCTCGGTACCGCGGGCGACACGTTGGGGTACCGCTATGATACGTTCTTGGTTGCTGATGGTATCACCAAAATGTGGGACGAGGATGTCTTCCCGAAAGGCTTGACGATGATGCGTTGGACTTTCACCGATAAGTCAGGCAATCAGGTGTTCTGTGAGAAGAGCGTGATCATCCATGACTTCACGGCTCCATATTTCGATTGTGATAAGATTGACCCTGACACGTTGCGTCCGGAAGCCTACAAGGGTGATTGTGAGGTGGAGTTCGGTAATTTGAAGCGCGATGTGTTGGATAAGTTGGCATATAAGGCTTGGGATGCTTGTGCGGGCGATTCTGTGCCTGGCGTTCTGACGCTGAATGGCAACATGGAGCTGCCGGAGACTTACACTATGTCTGTGGGTATCACCTATAAACTGTTGTGGCTCTTTGTGGATGAGGACGGTAACAAGACTACTTGTCCGCAATACATCCTTCCTTCCCATCTGAACGATATTGATTTTGACTGTAATACGATTAAGGATACAGTGGCTTATGCGATTGAGGGTACTTGTTCCATATCCGCTGATAGCCTCCATTTGCGTACTCCTGTCGCATTGGACTCTTGTGCGGTGCTTTCAGGATTTGGTGGTGAGTTCGAGGCTATCGGATACCGCTCCGACTCTCTCTCGATTTCCGCTCCGTACCCTACGGGATATACGTATATCAAGTGGATGTTTGTCAGTCCATGGAATCTGCACGACACGCTCTGGTGCGATCAGAAGGTTACCATATTGGGCAATAAGCATTTCGAGTTGGATTGCGATGTGCTTACTCCAACCCGTCGCGACACGTTGGACGATTGCGGTCCTACTGACCCGTTGTCTTTCGTGATCGATACGCCGAAGGTCGCTGACCCTTGTATCGAGGATGCGAAAGATCCTGAATATTGGCGTGCGGGTGTCGGTACACGTTCCGACAGCAAGGCGCTCGACGCTCCGTTCAATTTAGGTTTGACAACCATCCAGTGGGTCTTCACTGACTTCACCGGCGCAATAAACGATACTTGTGTGCAGGATGTTGATGTCAGAACCTCATTGGAGATGATATTCGACTGCGATGCCTTGAACAAGGATACCATCAAGGTGGATGTGAAAGAGGGTGAGTGTACGGTCGACGCCTCAAGTGTAAGGAATAAACTCAAACGTCCGTTTGCTCTTCACCCATGTCCGAACGAGTCGGGCGTGGATACGATATGGGCTGTTCCTTCGAGAAAGTTCGGCATGTCCATGGACTCTGCTTTCTACATCGGTTTGACGGAGATTATATGGTCGTTCGTCGATCCTTCCCATACATTGTTGCATGACTCTGTGACGTGCTCGCAGTGGGTGCGTGTGGGTGATGTGAACGAAATGCCTGTCAAGTGCGAGGATTTCCCTGATATGATATATCGCTTAAGTCCTAACGATTGTGAAATATCATGGCAGGAGATGAAGCTTGATGTCCCTGGCATCGTGGATTTGTGCTCCCATGCGATTATAGACCCTGTAGTGACAAGATCGTCCGGTAAACAAATCAGTGCGGTCACTTCTGTGACAGCGGGTGATACGGTTGTGACGGTTACGGCGGACGTCTTCACGGTGGGCGTGGATACGCTCGTGTGGACCTACTCCTTCCATGGACAGCTGTTCGTCTGCGAACAGGTGATCACGGTGAAGGATAGCATGGCTCCGCTTTATGACTGTCATTCGTTGGAGTCTATCATCGTGCCTGCTGTTCCTGGTAAGTGCTATGTTAACTCGAAGGCGGTATTCGATTCCCTCCCTAACCCATGGCCTCAGGCTGAGGATGCTTGTAACCAGCAGAAAATCGATGGACGAGTTTATTTGGAGGATGGTCAGGAGTTGACCAAGGCTTCTTCCTTCCTCGTTCCTGTCGGCGAACATATCCTCACGTGGATATTCTTCGACGAGACAATCAATGAGATAGCGGATACTTGCTCCCAACGTCTGTTGGTAATGGGCGACCAAGCTCCTGTGTTCGATTGCGACCAGTTGCAACATGAGCCTATCTTGGTGGAGGGCTGCGATACTACGCTCGATAACACCTACATCACTACACCGTATGCGTTGGACGCATGTACGGGCGACTCCGTCAAAGGTGTGGGCAGAAGATTGGACGGTGGCAAACTCTATGGCGTATATCCTGTGGGTACGACCTCCATCCAATGGGTGTTCATCAGTCCATATTCATCCTTGGCGGATACATGTGTCCAGAATGTGACTGTGCTGACGAAACAGGAACTCGACCTGCATTGTACCGATGTGAACGGGGATACCATTAGAGTGGACGTGGAAGAGGGTCAATGCTTCGCTGCTGTGAGCCTCAAGATCCCATACGCTTTGCATCCTTGCCCTGAACAGTCTAAGGTGCAAAAGATTACGGGTGTCCCTTACCGATCGGATAATAAAGCGTTCACCGATTCGTTCCGTACGGGCGTGACGGTGGTTACTTGGGTCTTCACGGATAATTCGGGGACTATGTACAAAAGCGTGGACACTTGTTACACCATTGTCCAAGTGGGCGATGTGAATAAGATGCCGGTGGATTGTAAGAACATGCCGGATACGACCATCATACTCCCTGCCACCGATTGCGAAATCTCTTGGAAAGAAATCAATTTCAGTGTGCCGGAGGTGCGTGATCTATGCTCCGATTCGTTGATTACGCCTACGCTGACGAGGTGGTCGGGCAAGACGATGGACGAGAGTTTCTCCGTCGGTCCGGACACAATCTATTGGGACTATAATTTCTTCGGACAGATCATCACCTGCGCCCAGGGAGTCCTTGTGCTGGATTCCGTGGCTCCTGCGTTCGATTGTTCGACCTTGAAGGATACCGTCATGGTGGCGAAACCAGGCATGTGTGAGGTTCCTACCGCGGATCTGAAACTCTTCCTGGGAGATCCAGTCGCTATCGATTCTTGTACGAATGCGGAAGTGCATGGTAGGGCATACGTTTGTTCAGATAGTTTGAAAACGGACTGCCCATCGGTGGATAAGGTGACCGCTAAGGTGGGTGAGACCTTGCAAATCCATTGGATATTCCAGGACTCTCTTCTCAATGCTGTCGCTAAGGAGTGTGACCAAACGGTTGCCGTGAAGGGTACGGCTGAGCCTGTGTTCGACTGCTCTTCTTTGAAGGATACGATTCTTTATCTTGAACTTGACCAATGCGAGTTGCCTACGGGTAAATTTGTGATCGATGTGCCTGTCGCCAAGGATTCTTGTACAGGTACGGATGTGCCGGGTGTTCCTGCCCGTCGTGATGGTTTCGCGATGATGGATCGCTATCCGAAGGGTGTCACGGTTGTCGATTGGACATTCACGAGCCCGTATAGCGTCACCCCTAAGGTTTGTCCTCAGAACGTGGTGGTGAAGGATACCTTCCCGCCTCAATTCCTCTGCGAAACGTTGGCTGATACCATTAAGGTTCGTATCACGATGACTTCAGTCTCCGAAACGGAGGTTTCGTACGAAGAGGTTGTCGCTGTCGGTCTTGAAATTCCTCAAATCGACGATGCGTGTGATGGTAAAATCGTCGCCGTGGGTACAAGAAGCGATGGTAAGGATTTGAAAGATAATTATGTTTTGGGTGACCCTGTGGAAATCACATGGACGTTCAGAGATTCTTCTGGGAATGAGCGTGTCTGCTCGCAAGTGGTTCTTGTTGAGGATTGGCTGATTGAAGATCTCATTTGCCCTACCAACCTGAATGGTAAGGTCTTCTCTTGTATCGATGAGATCCCTGAACCGTATGCCACTTATGCGGAGTTTAGGGCTGCGGGCGGTTCGTTCACCAATGAGGAGAAGATGTTGGAGAATACGTTCCATTATGAGAATAGATATGAGGGCGACTCCTGCGAGATGGTTTACACCCGCACCTATCATGTGGAGGACTTCCGCCACAATGATATCTATTGCCAACAGATTGTGACGGTGAGGGATACTGTCGGACCTCAGATCATTGTGGGGAATGTGCATGATACCATCCTGACTTGTACGCAGGATATATTCCTTCCTGTCACGTTGAGCGCTGTCGACAATTGCGACCCTAACCCTACGGTTTCGGTGAGCGAAACGAACAACAGGGGGACAGATCCTTCGTCGTGCGACTATTTCAACTACGATATTCTTAGGAAGTATGTGGCAGTTGACCGATGCGGCAACGAGTCCCAGTTCATCCAAACCATTTCAATCCGAGACACGACGGGTCCTACCTTCACTGTTCCGGACGGATGGAAGGATACTATCTTGGCGAAGAACTTCAAGGCTTGTATCTTTGGTGTGCCTGATATGACCATCGATGCCCGCAAGTTTGTCGCTGACGATTGCACGGAGAACACTGACATCACGATTGACCAGAACCCTGCCGCTGGCACGCGTATCACCAAGTCCATGAGGGTGTGGATCTATGCTACCGACAAGTGCGGTAACAAGGATAGCCTCTCTCGTTATGTCATCGTTCAGCAACCAGCTACGATTGTGACGTTGGAGTCGCATGACTTGGATACTTGCGTATCGAGAGAACTTACGTTCTCCTTGTCTTCGCAGAATGTGCGTTTTGCCAAGGGATTCATTCTTTCGCAACTTTCAAGCGGTAGGATTCGACAACTCCCAAGTGTGTTCAGCTACGACTATTATAGGGGTGATAAGGTGAACCCTGATATGTTGATGTTCAGTGATAACCCATACACCTACCTCTCTCGTTTCGAGGAGGTTATTTCCCGCTACGGAGGCTCTGATGCGGCGCAGAAGAAGTTGATAGCGTTGTCGAAGAGATCGGAGAGCGGTTATTATACCTTCGTCGCGATGGATACCACCACTGGTTGCTCGGATACGGCCACCTCATACATCAATATTGCGGAGCAGCCTCGTGTGCGCCTCAATAGCGCCGTCCTTTCGGAGTGTGAGGGTAATCTGTTGGATCTCAGTCCGTATATCAAGTGCGAGTCTGATATGGGTGCGGACATCACTGCCGCTTATTGGACGTTCGACAGTGTACCGTTCGAATTCGAGGATAGTGTGAAAGGCCCATTGCAGCGAAGCCACAATGGCGAGTCCCTCAAGTATGTCTTGGAGAACCGATGCGGATCCACTTCATCCCTCGGCTCGCTCTTTATGTTGTGCGACGGAGATGACTTCGGAAAGAACACTGTCGAGGATTCCATTAAGTTCTTCGGCTCTGTGGATAAATACAATCTCTTCAAACAGGATAGACTCCACGTCTATGACTCTGTCTTGTTGGATGTCCATAAACGTTATATGCCAGATAGCATCATCGTGGAGACGGAACCAAGCAACCCTGTCCGCATCTGGCGAGGTGAGACTGTCACGTTGAAACTGAAGACAGGCTATGACTTCCTATCCACTGAGTGGTACAGAGTGGTGGGACGTTTCGACCGTGAGTTCTATAGCAACATGACTTCCTCGTATGACTATAATTATTCTACGGACTCGACCCGTTCGGAACTTGGCGACGAGGAGGATGAGAACCTCTTCTCCGGTACCTCTGAGAATTCGTACATCGAAGATACTCCTTTGGATACTTCTCTCTATTACGTGGTCATCAATGATGGCGTTTGCCCTTCGGCTGCCAGCAGCCTGATTCAGGTGGATGTCATCACGAGGATTCCGACGGCCTTCACACCGTTTACGAGAGACGGTCTGAACGACTACTTCATGGAGCGTCATCCTGTCACCATCTACGACCGCTACGGACAGAAAGTGTTCGTGGGACAAAACGGATGGGACGGTACACACAAAGGACATAGGGCTGACCCAGGCGTCTACTTCTATGAGGTTGTCATGATCGACGGCTCTGTGATGAGGGGATCTGTGGAAATAGTTAAGATGAAATAAACGCTTTTATTAGTTTGATAAGAAGGAAATCTTTCGTGGGTTTCCTTCTTTTTTTATGCTCTTTGTGGACGATTCCTCATTTGCTGCGTCATATAATCGAAGTGCTTTCGTCTTATGATATGGATGATGGTTTTGTGTTGGGGTGATATCCGTATTTGTTTGATTGTTAGGACTTGATGACGTTTTTTTTAGCGATTGAGTGATTTTTTATGTAATTTTGATTATTATTGCAATGTGAATGGAATTTTCAAATAATCATTTTGGTATGGCACGTAATCAGAACCTTCTTCCTATGGGTGTTCCCCTTCTAAATCGTTTCCTTGTGTTTTTTATGTTCTCCACGTTTTCTGTTGCCTTGAGTGCGCAGAATGCTATGACGTTGATGGTCAATGGGACCATGGACACGTTGGCATGTGTGGATGAACGCTTGATGTTGAGTGCTAGAGCGGACAGTGGGTATTCTGTGGGTGATATGGTGGACGTCTACCGGTCATTTAACGGAAGAACATGGACGGAGATCGGTTCCACCACGAAAAACAGTTCGGGCGAATATACGTTTGGGGATATAATGACCGACCAACATGTGATGTACCAGTTCGTTGATGCGGCGGATTCTACTCTAAAAAGTAATGAAGCCACTATATGGGTGAACAATGATTGCCCTGAAATCAGCCACGTGACGACGACGGGCGACTATTATTTGGGTACGGACTTCAACCCGTCTGTCGGATGTGACGAGGACCAAATCAGTTTCGATAATAACAACTACTGTTTGGAGAACCACTTTGCTTCGAATGGCATCCGATTCCAATGTTGTTCTGCGGGAAAGGTTGTGAAGGGTTGGAAAACGACCGATGTGGACTCTGTCATGGGTGTGGCTGGCAATAACTATTATTATGTTTTCAATGGCGGGAATTGTAACGATACACCATTCTTCCTGACGTTCGATAGGGATAAATACCTGGACAAGACATTCCGTTTCACGATGCGTCTCTATTTGGATCTTACCAATTGCCAAAGCTTTGATGAGATGGCGAAGATGAACTTCCGTACGAGTTTCGGTACCCCTGTCGATTTGTGTGTGGATGTCGAGATGTATGATGGGGAAACAGGTCAACACTTGAAGGAATATGAGGATTGTGCGAGAGGTACTCGCCTTGACCAATCTGTCGTTTTGGGTGGTGACGTATGGGGATTCGTGCGAAATGGTCATCGTTTGATTCGTATGGAAGTTATTTTCTATGGCCAGTTCAAGACACTATCTCAGGAGGAATTGAGGATATATCCGGAGTTCAAGCAATGGCCATCTTGTGCCACGGTGGCGATCGACTACATCTCCGCAGATGCATCTGACTATTCCTTGGGTCGCAAGGAGGCCTGTGTGGGAGAGGATGTCCATGTGAGTGCCGCTGGGTTCCCAAGGGAAGCGGAATATATCTGGGAACGTCGCGACAACGGTATATGGCAGCCGTTGTATGTGGCGGGCTTTGTGCAGAGGGGAAAGGATAAGCAGTCCATCACCATCCATGTCGATTGGATTGGCAGAAAGAAATTCCGTGTGAAGAGTGACAATGGACATCCAATAGATAAACCAATCGAGTTTGAGGTGACGGGTAAGAACTGTGAGCCAGTACAGCCGACGGAAATCATGGGCCCTGATACAATTTATGTGCCGAACAAGAAGGATTCAGGCAAGTTTGAGGTCTACCCTGTGGATGTCAACACATCCGTGAAATACACTTGGTTGTTCGAGACACCAAGTGGGGAGTCGTTCGGTAACGAGAACCCTTTGTTTAACGGAGGTCAATTGGATACCACCTATCGTGGCGGATCTGTATTCCTTATTCTCGACAGCCTAGCGGAGGAGGGTGAGTACAAGGTGACGGTTCAACCGATAAAGATGATGATGGGTAGCGACGGAATGCCGTACCAAGCATTGGCGGGTAGCCCGATTTCGAAGGACTTCATGGTGTCCAAGACCATACCAGAGGGTGTCTGGACGTTTGTGAAAGATGAATCGGATAGCCATTCGATAAGTTATTATTATGTGGATAATCAAAGAATTTCTCTTTCTGGATTGTCTGATGGCTCGATGGTCCGCCTTTACACGCCTATAGGATCTTTATTCTCAGAGTGTTGGGCTGATGAGGATGGACATGCGGTAGTTGCTATGCCACATGCCTCAGGTGTGTATTTCCTTATGGTGGATAATCAGTGTATTAAGATTGTAAAGGAATAGCAGATGCCTCTCTCTGAGGCGATTACTTCCTTGTGATAATAAACTGCAAAGGGTAGAAGAAGATGCGGCGCATTCATGATGAGTGCGCCGCTATTTTTGTGCTTGTTTTACTTCGCGAGCTTGGTCAAGTCCCATCGTTCCCAAACCCAGTTCGGTATCATCTGCCATGCGTATACGAGTAGCCTGTATTTCCAATCTATGGTGGCGACTCTCTTCCCCCGTTGGATGGCTTTCACGATTTTTTGCGCCACAGTTTCGGGTTTCAGCAACATCGGGTATTTATGTTTTAGCAAGGCGGTGTCGACGAAGCCTGGACGGATTTCCGTGAAGGTGATGTCCGCCTTACGTGTGGTTGCTAATTGCGCTAAGGCTTGCACATAAGTGCTCTGGAACCTTTTCGTGGCGGAGTAGGCTGGTGCCAGTCCGATGCCTTTGGTCCTCGCGATGGAGGTGATGACAGCGATTTGTCCTTTCCTGTTCTCTTGACAGAAATATTGGAACACGGTATTGATTACCCTTGTCAGGCCGCTGCAGTTGGTTTCTATCGTTTTCAGTTCCATCGAAGGTTCAAGATCCTTGTTCTGGTATCCGATTCCCGAGCTGTGGAAATAAAGGTCCATTCCTCCAAGCCGTTTGATGAGTTCTTCCAGTTTTTGTGGTGCGTCCGTTGCCGTGATATCGATCGGCTCGTATTCCTTCACGCCGGGCAAACTCTCTTTTATTTCTTTGAGATTCTCTTCCCTTCTGCCGGCGATGCCCAACTCATAGCCTTGACCGCTTAGTATTTTCGCCACCTCTAATCCTATGCCGGATGTGGCTCCCATAATAATTGCTTTCATTCCGATAAATTTTTATAGTGTATGTTTATGCAAAAATAATAAAATTCATGCTCGCCAACAAACACCTTCCCCGAGTAATCCCCATCCCATAATTCAAAATTGACTACGTCGAACTAACGTTTCAAAATTGACTACGTCGAACTAACGTTTCATAATTATATAAGCGTCTTCGTATAGTCCAACTCTTCCTTGAAGTAGTTTAGGAACGCAATAGAGGAGGCCTTAGGGTATGCCCCTTTCAATGTTAGAATGGAAGCTGTCATTTTCTCTTTCTGCTCCGCGATGGGTATTGCCACCAGCTCTTTTCGGCCTATGATCGTGGTTTGGGAAAGGATGGTCGTGAAGAGAGACGACTCCACGAGTTGGAGCAGTATGCCCACATCGTTCATCTCCAGGTGTGGGTCCAGCCGTTCGCCAAGGGTCTTCAACACCTCGTCCAACGCCCTTCTTGCGCCAAGTCCAACGGATGGTAGCACCAAAGAGTAATTCTTCAGTTCTTTGATGCTCACTTCTTTTTGTTGGGCAATCGAGTGACGTTTGTGAACGATGGCGCATAGGGGAACTTCGTAGAGATTGGACACCTCCACTTGCTCCTCCTGCACCCCCACGTCAAAGGAAAGCACGATGTCCAATTCCCTGCTCTTCAGCATTTCCAGAAGGTCTAAGGCCGTGTTGTATTTCACTTCAATCCGGATGTTCGGATACTCCTTCATGAAACGGAGCAAGATGGAGGCCAACCCGAAACATAGACTGTAGGTAATCCCAATTCTTAGTGTTCCTTTTCGGATGCCCTGCAGATCGAGTAGCCTTTGCATGCCCATCTCCGTGTCGTTTATCGTCTGTTTGGCGAAAGGAAGGAACTCGTAGCCCGCTTCCGTTAGGAAAACACGCTTGCCAATGCGGTCGAAAAGCGCCACATTTATCTCTGCCTCCAACTGCTTTATTTGTTGTGACAATGTGCTCTGCGTAATGTGGAGTTGCTTGGCTGCCTCCGTAAAGTTCAGTAACTCAGCGGCTTTAACGTAGTATTTTATCTGTCGTAGCTCCATATTAATCGTTATTATCGATGGATGTTATAGAATAATATCGTTTACAAAGGTGGGTGTTTTTTTTGAAAATGCCTAATTTTGTCATCGCGATTGTTAAGGATATTATTTAAAACATATCTTTTATTGATTGTTATTTATATATAATGTTGAAATATATCTCCTTACTATTATAAGAATATTTACAATAAACAACCAATGTCCTCTACGGAAGATGTGAATCTTTTGTAGAGGAATCCTTTTTTATGGGGGGGTGAGTGTGGATCGTTGTTTTAGGATTTATATCGCCTGTATATGCTCTCCTTGATTGCCGCCTGTTCCATAAAATGACGGAGGATAGGCTGTATGTGTGTGATATTTGAGTATATTTGTTGTCCCATAAGGTGGGGTGTCGCAAGACAATTAACCAATTAGAAGTAGATACACATGGACGTTAAGATAGAACCCTCATGGAAGGCGGTGTTGGCGGATGAGTTTGAGAAGCCTTATTTCTCGTTGCTGACGAGTTTTGTGCGGAAGGAGTACCAGAGCACGACGTGTTATCCTCCTGCTCCGCTGATTTTCAACGCTTTCAACCAATGCCCTTTCGACAAGGTGAAGGTGGTCATCATCGGTCAGGACCCTTACCATGGGTACGGACAGGCGCACGGGCTCTGTTTCTCCGTGAATGACGGGGTGCAGTTTCCTCCTTCGCTCGTCAATATCTTCAAGGAGATCGAGCGGGACCTTCATATCCCTTTCCCGCAGTCCGGCAACCTTACCCGGTGGGCCAATCAGGGCGTCTTCTTGCTCAATGCCACGCTGAGCGTGCGGGAAGGGCAGGCGGGTTCGCACCAGAACAAAGGGTGGGAGGAGTTCACCGACCGTGTGATCAAGGAGATCTCCGACAAGAAGAACAACGTGGTCTTTATGCTTTGGGGCTCCTATGCGCAACGCAAGGGGGCGGTCATCGACACGAAAAGGCACCTCGTGCTCAAGGCGGTCCATCCGTCACCGCTCTCCGCCTATCGCGGATTCATCGGCTGCGGCCATTTCAGCCAGGCGAACCAATACTTGGCGTCGAAGGGATTGACGCCTATACAGTGGTGATGATGAAGAATTACAGGATCAAATATCTGTGACATGTGCCTTGTTGCTGTTTGGGTTATTTGTGTGTGAATTTATATATTTGTGGAGTGTGAATGTTTGACAATAAAAATAACAAGTATATGGCAACATACTCAATATCATTGGATAAAAGAACATTGTTTGGTAAAAACATGTTTAACTTCCTTGTCGGCATGAACTATGTAAACAAGGAGGTGCCTAATGTGGCTGATATAGACGAAAGAACAAGTGATGGAAGGAAAATAAAGAAAGTACTATACGAGTTGGGAATTTTGGAGAATATAGAGAACGAAAAGGATAAAGAGAAGGAAGAGTTGTCCGAAATTTTTTCTTCAATAAAAAAAGGGACGATAGAGACTCGTTCAGTAGACCAACTACTTGGTGAATTATGAAGTACAATAAAAAAAGTGCAATGTAGCTCTTCCCCTTTTGTTCGCAATAGTATAAACATAAGTATGCCCCTTTTAAAGCATGGAAAACACAATGATACTCCGTGCCTTCGTGAGCACTCTATGCGTATGCAAGGAATGTTTTACTTTTCAGTATTCTCCATACCCAGAAGCTTCAGTGCGTTCTTGTACAAGATCGCGTCCCTTTCCTCTTGGGTCAGATTGAGTTTGTTGAAGCGTTCCAGCTCCTCTTTGTGGTCCCACATCGGGTAATCCACGCCGAACAGCATCTTCTCGACGCCATGGTCATGGATCAGTTTCTCCGCATAGGCAGGCTCTAATTTCCACAGTGAGCTGGAGGTGTCGAACCATACGTTTTTCCCTACAAGGTACTTCTCAGACTCGTCCCATTGGGTGTATCCGCCGAAGTGGGCCGCCACCACCTTTAGGGTAGGGTGCTTCTCCAGCACGTGGGCGATGCGCTTCGGTCCTGAATAGTCGTATCTGAAATCGCCCGCATGCACAAGTACCGGCATGCCCAGTCCGGCGATGACTTCATAGATATCGTCCATCTCACGCTCGTCGATCGGAAACTTCTGGAAGTCCGGGTGGAGCTTGATGCCCTTCAGTCCCGCGGAGTAGATGCGGATGAGCTCGTTCTCGTAGTTCTCGTACTCGGGGTGGATGGTGCCGAACCCGATGAACTCAGGATGCTCGGAGACCTCTCCGATGATGTAGTTGTTGATGGATTCCACTTGGTGGGGCGCTGTCGCCGTGGAGTGCACGATGTAGTAGTTGACACCGATGCGTCGTCCGCTCGCCAATAAATTCTCCGGGCTACCGTTGTATTTCATCTGGATGTGGTAGAACTCGCCTATCGTGTTACTTGCCTTGTCCGCTATCTTGGCGGGATATATGTGCGCGTGGAAATCTATTATCATATGACGTAAAAATATGTTCGGAAACTCTATTCTTGATGCGCGAAATTAGCAAAATTTGGCGAATCTATTCTCCGCTTAACATAAAAAAACCGACAAGTTTTTTTCTTGCCGGTTTCTTTTTGAATGGGTGATTTTATTTCTAATTATTTGAGAACAAAGGCGTTGATAGGTATCTATCTCCTGAGTCAGGAAGCAAGACCACGATGTTCTTCCCTTTGTTCTCGGGGCGGGCCGCCAATATCGAGGCCGCCTTCAGGGCTGCGCCGGAGGAGATGCCCACCAGGATGCCCTCGCTGACTGCGAAGTTCTTGCCTTCCGTGAATGCGTCCTCGTTCTCTATGGCGATCACCTCGTCGTAGATCTTCGTGTTCAACGTGTCAGGGACGAAACCCGCGCCGATGCCTTGGATCTTGTGCGCTCCCGCCGTGCCTTTCGACAGGACAGGCGAAGTGGCGGGCTCCACCGCTACCACCTTCACGTTCGGGTTCTTGGACTTCAGGAATTCTCCTACGCCGGACAGTGTGCCGCCTGTTCCCACACCCGCCACGAAGATGTCCACCTTACCGTCTGTCTGGTCCCATATCTCAGGACCGGTGGTCTCCTTGTGCGCCTTCGGATTGGCCGGGTTGACGAACTGGCCAAGGATGATGGAGCCTTGGATCTCCTTGTTGAGCTCCTCCGCCTTGGCTATGGCGCCCTTCATGCCATTTGCGCCTTCGGTCAGTACGATCTTCGCACCGTAGGCTTTCAGCAGGTTGCGGCGTTCCACACTCATGGTGTCCGGCAAGGTCAATATCGCTTTGTAACCCTTTGCGGCAGCTACGGCGGCGAGACCGATGCCCGTGTTGCCGGAGGTCGGCTCGATGATGGTGGCGCCTGGCTTCAGGAGCCCCTTCTTCTCCGCATCCTCGATCATGGCGAGGGCTACACGGTCCTTCACGGAACCGGCAGGGTTAAGGTATTCCAACTTCGCTAAAAGCGTCGCGTTTGTCACGCCTGTTTTCTTCGCATAATTGTTGAGTCTCATCAGTGGCGTCTTGCCGATTAACTCCAATGCGCTTTCGATAATCTTAGCCATATGTTTTATGTTTTATGTTTCTTTTTTAAGCTCTTCTTTTCTTACAAATGTAGGGATATTTGACGGATCATCCAATCCCTTCACCCCTTATTTTATCACCTTTTTAAGTCCCTGTAAGGCCTTCTCCAACACGCTTTTAGGGGATGCCACGTTGAGGCGCATGAAACCTTCCCCGCCCGGACCGAACATGGCGCCGTCGTTGAGCGCCAGATGTGCTTGGTTGACGAACAGGTCTATCAGACCGGCGTGTGTGAGTCCCAACCCTCGGCAGTCGATCCACACCAAGAACGAGGCTTGCGGACGCAGGGGCTTGATGGCTGGGATATTGTCCGAAAGGAAATCCTCCACGAAGGTGATGTTCTTTTCGATGTAGGCGAGCATCTGCCGTCTCCACTCCTCACCCTCCTCGAAGGCGGCTATGGTGGCTATCGGGGCGAAGATGTGCGCCTCGTTGAACTCGTTGGAGGCCATCCACCTGAACAGCGGGCGGCGGATCTCCTCGTTGGGCACGATGACGTATGAGCTGACGACACCAGCCATGTTGAAGGTCTTGGAGGGTGCGCCCAAGGTGATGCTGCAGCTCTCCGCCTCCGCCGATACCGAGGCGAAAGGAGTGTGCTTGTGTCCGAACAACGCCAGGTCGCAGTGGATCTCGTCGCTGAGGACGAGGACGTTGTTGGCGGCGCAGATCTTAGCGACATGTTCGAGCGTCTCCCTGCCCCAGACGATGCCGCCGGGATTGTGCGGGTTGCACAGTATCAGCAGACGGTTCAGCGGGTCCGCCGCCAACCGTTCCAACCCTTCGAAGTCCATCTCGTATCCCTTCAGGCGGCCGTCGTTCCCACGGATTTCCTTGAGCGGGTTGTTGACGACCTCGTGGCGGTTTCCCTCCGGCGTGATGCGGAACGGGTGGTACACGGGTGGTTGGATGATGACGCGCTCCTCCGGCTTGAGCATTGCGTTGACGACGATTCCGATGCCTTTCACGACGCCAGGCACGTAGGTGAGCCAATGGCTTTTGACGGTCCATTGATGATGGTCCGCGATCCATTTCCGGATCGATGTCTCCCATTGGTCGGGTGGGAGGGTATAGCCAAGGATAGGGTGATCCAGTCGTTTCCTTATCGCGTCGATGATGAAGGGAGGTGTGGCGAAATCCATGTCGGCCACCCACAGAGGCAGCAGGTCCTCCCGCCCGAAGCGTCTTCCCAGAAGCTCATGCTTCACGTCGTGGGAGCCCGTTCGGTCGATTATTGTGTCGAAATCGTATTCCATAAGTATGTTAGCGAATTAATTCTTCTTCGAAATTACATTTAATTTTTCGAATGGAGTGTGGGGTGGGGAACTTTTTTCTGTGCAATTGAAGGAACGTCTGCTGAGGTGATTTTGACGTAGTGAATAATATTCAGAGGAAATGCCCCGAATTTGCATAATTTTTTAATTCTTTTTATTACATTTGGGGTGATTCAATAGGGTTTTTACAATACTTTACGTTTTTTTTAACTTATCTGATATGGTATATTTTAATTCTTACAAGACAAAGATTTTATTGCTCCTCCTAGCGTTTCCTTTTAGTTCCGCCTTGGCGAATTTGTCCATTACGGAGATCATGCAGAGCAACTTCGGTGGGGTTTTGGACTATTACAATGAGTTCCCTGACTCCTGGGTGGAACTTTATAACAGCGGAGAGCAAGATGTCTCTATAGAAGGATACTCTATCTCAAAGGTCAACAATATCGACTCTGCCTACTCAATCCCCGTCGAATTGATTGTCCCCGCCCATGGCTACACGCTTATTTATTGCGACAAGGAGAGTAAAAAAGAGCATACTGATTTCAGATTGAACTCGGACAAGCCGGGTACCATCTATTTATGGGACAACCAAGGCACGTTAGTGGATTCCCTGCCATATCCGGAAATGATCTCGCCTGAGGTTTCATGGGGTCGTCTGCCCAATCTGCCGGATAGTTTGTCTCATTTCAGGATTTCCACTCCCGGGAAAGAGAACAATAATACGAATTGTGAGAGAGTGCTCAAAAAGGTGGATTTCTCAGTTGACGGCGGTGTCAAAAAGAGTCCGTTCTACCTGAAATTAAGTTTGAAGGAGGATGCTCCCAAGGATGCTGTTATCAGGTTCACAATGGATGGTAGTGAGCCGACAGAGAGTAGCTACCTCTATATGGATTCTTTCCGCATTAGCAGGACGACAGTCATCCGAGCTAAACCTTTTAGTGACAGTGCGATCAGCAAGATCAGTAAGACGAAAACGTACTTTTTTGACCTGAAAGACGAAATGCCTATCATCAATATCGTTTGTGACGATTCTTATCTATACAGTACCAGCATAGGTATCTTTTCCAGCTCCACTTCGTATGCTTTGACTCACCATGACAACCTGCCTAAACGTTCATGGATGGGCGAAAACAACTATATGTACAATTGGCGCCGCCCGATTAACGTGGAGTACTATTCTGGCGACACGTTGGGGGCTGATTTCAATCAGTTGTCGGAGACCCGTGTGAGTGGTAACGCTTCCCGTGGAAATCTTGTGAAATCAATGATTATCTATGCCAATAAACGTTTTGGGGATAAACACTTCAAAGGTGTTTTTTGGGAACATCTAAGGCCAAACGCTAACAAACAGAAGAGTCTCGCCATTCGATCCTCGATTCAATCAGGACATGTTAATGAGGCGGAGGTTATCAAGGATATGCTCTCGCAGACAGCGATCGGACGATTCTCCAAGTACTATGATGTTGATTTTCAGGCGCAACGAAATGTGCAATTATGCCTCAATGGCACATTCCAGCAGGTTATGCATTTGCAGGAGCGTGATGATGAAGATATGGTCTGGGCCAACCATAAGGTAAGCGATATCGAGTATGTGGAGACCTCCACTGGCATCTATGTTGACATGTTCGATGAAGAGTTGTATCCAAACTATGTCCATTTCAAAGAGACATTCGAATCGCCCAACTCCACCTACGAGCAAATGGCAGAAATGGTGGATGTTAACGCATTCATGAATTATGTATCGACAGAAGCCTATTTCGCAAATGTTGATTTCCCATTCAATAATGTTGTCATTTGGTATGATAAACAGGGAACAAAAAAGTGGCGTTGGATCTTGAAGGATCTGGATGCCTCCATGTATGATCCTTTTTATCCATATTATAATTTCCTATTGAGAACGGAACCCTATGAATTTATAGATTGGGCGAATACAGAGCGTGCCTGCGAAATTTATATTAAAATGTTCTCCTTGGAGAAATTCACGCAACCTTATGTGGACAGGGCATGCGTTTTGGCGGGAACGGCTTTCTCTAAAAACACGATTCATTTTATGATGGATAGTCTTGCGTCGGATGTGGCGCTGGCGCTCGATGCTTCAAGTGTGCGGGATTTCCTGGAAGGCATGGAAGAGTATTATGGATGGAATGAATACCGTCATGCGTTTTACAACTATCATTTGAGTAATTTCTTCCAATTAGGAGATACCGTGCAGATGACTGTCAAAGGATTGTACGAGGATTCCATCATCTACATCAACAACAACCCGCTGATGGAGAACAAATTCGAGGGATATTTCTTTGAGAGACGTGACTTGTATCTCACGCATCACGACCAGCTGGACATCTATGGGTTGCATTTTACCGACACCGAGAAGATCACCTATCTGGATCTCGAAGAACCGACCCTAACCAGTGATTCCCTCGCCACGCGATGGACCATCTCCTATCGCCTCGACGGACAACTCTTCCATGAACATTACACTAACGAGAATCTCCACTACAAGATTCCTGCAGGTGCTGAGAATGTCTATATCACAGATGGTTATAGGGGGGCGGGCTACGCTACATCAGTGCCCGTCATTGCTAGTCGGGCACCTGAAGATTTAACCTATATGGTATATAGTGTGAACGGATTGTCCATTGGGAAGTTCAATTACGCCGAATTCTGTGATTTCAAGCAGAAGGACGATGTCAATATTGTTGTTGTGGTGGATGCCACGGGCAAAAAGGTTTATACAATCAAGATGCTGAAGGATTGACGCTTGTCCAGCACGGGCCATGAAATGTTCGGGAAGATCCCCCCTTGTTTTCGACAAAAACAGCGAAATAAATTTTGGTATTTTATTATTTGTATCAAATTTAATATTCTCAATCATTAGTTTCCCGATTCTAACGGGACACTAGTGTCTTATAATTATAAGTTGAATTCGTCAAATTAATGTTAGATATGAAGAAAGTGGTATTTTTTATATTGTTGGCATTGCTATCTATGTCAGTTAATGCCCAGAGCACTTACACAAAGGTGACAAAGTATGATAAATATAATAATGTTGAGTGGGAGAAGTCCGTTAAAACAGTAATCACCAAAACCGATAGTACACTTACAATTGAAACTGAAGGAAGTACACCAACATTTTATTACTTAGATAATCAGATAACGGCATCTCATTCTGGACGACAAGATAGCCTAATTAACCTTGACACTGATGTATGGGGGTATGAATCTACATACACGATAATTTCAGAAGAAAAAGCAGAGGAATTAAAAAAAGATTTTGTTGAATATTTCAAATATGAACAAGATTCTTTGAAAATGACAGAACAGAAACAGCGGGAATACGAAGGATTGACATTGAAAATATTGGCAGAAATGCTAAGTTTCCCTAGGATTACTTTTCGTTTCATTTCCAAGTCTCCAGATTCATTCAAATACAAAACAGATATGACTTGGATTAATTTTTGGGATAGATCGAGAATTATATATTCGAAGTGATATTAAATATTTTCCATGAATAATCCCTATGCTTATTCGTGGATAGGTACGTGGTACATCTTGCGACAAAAAACGCAAAAAACGACGCAACCCCTGCGTCGTTTCCTGCAAACCGAAAATTGTATGTGGAATAAATGAATCCTAGTTGAAACGCTGCACCGCTACGGTGTAGATGTCCTCGATCAGACGGATGCCTCCCGTGTAGCCTACGTAGAAATCGTCGAAGACCACCTTGTCCATCACGGGCCACGAGATGTTCAGGAAGTTGCCCTTGAGCTTCTCCGTCACCTCCTTCTCGTAGTAACCGCCTAAGACCAACGGATAGCCGTGGTAGTCGTGACTCTTGATTTCCTCGTGGATCTTGAATCCATCGGTCTCGAAGGCGACATCGGCCTTTATGCCGTAGTTGAGGCTCTGGAACTCCGCCGCGATCAACTCTTGGTGCTCCTTAGGTGTGTCGTCGGTGATGAATTGCTTGGCTGGAACCAGTCCCAAATCATTCACCAGGAACTTGGTGATGCCTAATGCGTATTGGGCGTCCGCCACCACGGTGAACTGCTTGTTGATCACACGGTTCTCCAAGAAGAGGTCGGCGTAGCGGGAGATCAGATAGTAGAAGTAATCCTCGTGCTTCTTGATGACCTCCTCCACCTTCGCTTCGTCGACATGGGCGAATTTCCCCACCTCACGCAGGAACTTGCCTGTCTCGGTGGCGCCGATCGGAAGGACGGGGTAGTGTAGGTATGGAATGCCCAACTTCTTCTCCATGGTCTTCATGTTCTTCAGACCCACCCATGGGGAGACCAGTAGGTTGAACTCCGCCTCTGGTATCTTGTTGATGTTCTCGATGCCTCGCTGGTAGCCGAAGATGGTGTTGGGAGTCAAACCGATCTCCCTCAAAAGGTTCTCCAACTCACGGATGTTACCAAGCCAGAAGAGGTCTTGGTAAGGCACGTCCGCCCAAAGGTTCACCAGCCCCTTCTGCTTCTTGTCGGACTTCTTGAGGTACTGCGTCACAATCGCCTCCACCACCTGCTCGTGGCCCTTGTAGTTGTTGCCCTTGAAACCTGCCGTAGGAGCGAAAACCACTGGTTTGTCAGCGTCCGCGAAGCGGGAGACTACCTCCGCCGCATCGTCGCCCACGATCTCAGGGATACATCCCGTCAAGACCACATAGAGGTCCGCATCGATCACCTTCAACGCGTTGGCGATGGTGGTCTCCAGTTTCTTCACGCCACCGAATACCACGTCCTTCTCGTTGATGGACGTACATGGGAAGATCTGCGGGGAGAGATAACCCGAACTACCCGTCGTGTCAGAAAGCTTCTGCGCACAGCCCGGACCCGAATGGAGCACGGGGCAAGCGCGGTCTATCGCCTGGACGGTCTGCATCGCCGCCAAAGCACATTTATATCGTTGTTTATCAAGTATCTTTGCCATTATTTTGCCTCCTCGAAAAATTTATCAACCTTTTGTTCGTACCACCATTGTGTGTAAGGCAGTTTGGAACGCTTCGCCAAATTGGCCTCGAAGCTACGGTTCCGCACCGTGTCGAGCACCGTGTTCGCAAACTCCAACGTGTGTTTGTAACCGAAGATCATGTATTCGTCCGCCACGTAAATGGCTGGCGTTCCGTTCTTTATCGCCCAAACGGTGGAGCCCGGGTGGCGGGAAAGGTACATGTCTGGCTTGTACTTGTTGAGGATGTTCATCACCTCGTAGTTCTGTTGGTCGGCCACCGATGTCTCGAAGTCTATGTTGTTGTCTAACAGATACTTCATAGACGGTGGAACGTCTCCGTTCTCGTACTTCTTGTCGTAGTGCCAAGCCAACGCCCAAACCACCTTGATGCCCAGCTCGTTCAGCACTCTGGAGACCTCGAAGGTGTAGCCCGGACCCATGCCCAGCACGGCGGTCAGTCCATTCAGTTCCTTCTTCACCTCCTCGATCTTAGGGAGGTAGATGGCGCGTTGCTCCTGGATATACTTCTCTATCTTATCCTCCCGGTGGGTAACCTTTCCGATCTCGCGCAACCACGTCTCGAAGCCTGTGATGCCGCACTGGTTGATGCTGCGCACGTAAGGCACGCCGTACTTCTCCTCCAAGGCGTTGCCAAGGTAGTTGCCCAACGTTCCGCAGATACAGGTGGTGGCCAGGCTCTCCGACAGGTGCGAAAGCTCCTCTACCGTTGAGTTGCAGTAAAGGAAGACCGGGTCGAGGTCGAACTGCTTGAACATCTCGATGATCTCAGGACGAGCCGACTCGAAGAAGTTCTTGAAGTTGATTTTGTTCGTCTTCACCCCTGGACGAGGCTTCTGCACGATGGATTGCAGGACGGCGTGGTCGGAGATGTCAAAGCCTGTCGCCCAGATCTTCGACTTGAAGCCCTCGCAGTGAACCGCCACGACAGGCACCTCGATCTCACCCTTCACATCGTCCACGATGCTGTCGATGTCCTCACCGATGATACCGGTGGCGCAAGAGCTGGAGACGAAAATCGCTTTCGGATGGTAGCGACGGTAGGTCTCCAAGATGATTTTCCGAAGGCTTTCGGTGGAGCCGAAGATCGTATCCTTCTCGTTCATATCCGTGCCGACATAGACCGTGTCGGAGGTGACGCCACGTTTCTTAGACATCACCTTGGACATGTAATAGCTATTGGAACTGGTCACCGAACAGCCCGAAGGACCGTGGTGGATGATCGCCACGTCACGGATACCCGCCAATTGGCCCAAGCCACAGAGCGAAAGGCAGGTGCTGGATTGGGAGAAACATCGTGCGCACCCTTTCAGCGTGCCGCATTCCGACTTCTCCGCTAAGTCTTTTAATGATCCGATGTAGCCGGTGATGGAACCGATACGGTTCTCACGGACCGCCACATTGGAGTTGTTTAAGTTGATGGACATTTTATTAAATATTATACTTGTTGTGTAAAGTTTAAACCTTATTTACAGGGGCAAAACATTATTAAAATAATATACGATTTGCTTTTTCCACCATTCCCAATCATGGCTAACATCAGTTCCCCAATAGTCAAACCATGCCGGAATCCCCTTCTCCGCTAAGACCGTGTCAAGTTCACGCGTGCCTGCCAGCAAATCCTCTTCCCAAGCACCTTGGCCAACGCAACATATGATACGACTGTCGCGATAAAGTTGGTTGTAAAAATGGTCAGGTGGAAGATTCCTCAAAAAATGCACTGGTGAATTATTGTAAACAAGTTCATCGAAATAGTCATGGAAGAAATATTGCGCATTGAAGAGTCCGCTAAGCGAGATCATCACGTCGAACAAGTCGGGGCGACGGAAGAAAAAATTACCGCTATGCACGCCACCCATGCTACAACCTGTTATCAGAGCTTTGTATCCAAATGAGTTGTTTAGCTGAACGGCACGAGCGAAAAGCTCTTCTGTGATGTATTTGAACCAACGTTCTTGTAGCTCTATTCTATATCGAGGATTTCCTCCTTCGTCGCTCCACGTCTCTGTGTCAATGCTATCTGGAGTCACAAGCATAATTTTCCCTGAATTAATCCATGCCTCCAATTCATTCACCATACCGAAGTTCTCAAAATCAAAAAACCTACCGTTTTGCGGAGCAAAAGCAAAGGCCAACTTACCTCCCGGTCTTCCGTATGTTTTAAATTCCATATCTCTACCGAGATAGTTGCTATATTCCTTGTGATAGTTAATCTCCATTCTATCCTTGCTGTTTCTGAACAAAATTAATATAATCCATAGTACTCTCCAAATCTTCCACGAAGACCGTGTACATTTGGTTCCCCATTTGAGGCACCATCATATCAGGCATTCGCTCGCACATTAGCATTCGGTCTCCATACTTCTCCAATATCTCCTCGTGGGAGTGGACGTAGCTATGAATGTCCCGTCTGGAAGCGAAGACACAATATTGGTGCTTGTCGCTATTGGGTTGAAGCAGCCTGTTGTAAGTTACCATGTCCGCCCATATTTGATAAACATCTGTGCTATGAGCCCAATTCATCATGTCCGGAGTGTAACCTCCGGCAGGTCGCATGTTTACTTCCAACCCGACGAAACTGCCCTTTTTACCCAATCCCTTTTTCGCCGCTGAAAGGCGGAAAAATTCCAAATGGACAAATCTGCTTTGCACTTCAAATGCTTTCACTGTAGCCCTACCCAGTTTTCTAAGCTCATCAGGCATCTCCGCAACTGTATAGTACATCAGATCCAATTGATACTTGACAATGTCCGCTACAGAAGGAGGCCAGACCGTCATGCTTTCGAAGAGAGGCTCTCCCTCCGCATTTATGATAGCATCGTACGAGCAAATATCCCCTGTTACAAATTCCTCCAATACATACGGGAATGGTGGTTTGTTTGAAAAGAAATCTCTCAACTCTTCCTCATCCGTAATTTTAAAAGTGTCCGTGGCGCCGACCCCTACTTCAGGCTTCGCAAAAAGTGGATAATCTGTTAGTTCGGCAAACTCCAAAGCTTTTTCTATCGTAGTAGCTTGTTGGATACGTGCTACGGGAACTTTCGCTTTCCGGAAGAATTCCTTCATCAGATATTTGCTCTTGTAGTTGGATATCTTATCTGATTTAATGCCTGTGTTTATGTTAAAATCAGTGCGAAGGCGAGCGTCTTGCTCTAACCAAAACTCGTTGTTGGATTCTACCCAATCAATCTTGCCATATTTGAACGAGAAAAACGCCACGGCCTTAAACACCTGGTCATAGTCCTGCAAGGAATCCACTTTGTAGTATTCGGTCAGTGAATTCTTCAGATTTATGTTCAGGGCATCATAAGGAGCGTCGCCAATGCCTAATACATTAGCTCCATTTCTTTTAAGTCTGTCGCAAAAGTTCCAATAGGTATATGGAAAATTTGGTGAGATAAAAACAAAGTTCATTTTTCTCTTCAATTATAAAGTAATTACAACTACCTAAAGACTGAGAGCCTTTAGGTAGTAAAATATATTTTATTCTGCTTGAAACAGGTGGGTTGTCAAATATCTCAACCCCGTGTCAGGCAGAAGAGCAACTATGTTTTTGCCCTTGAACTCTTCCCGCTGGGCCAATTGGGTGGCGGCGTAGAGGGCTGCTCCAGATGATGCACCCACTAATACACCATCACTCTTCGCCAAGAGGCGCGCGGCTTCGTAGGCTTGGTTGGTGTGGATCTCGAAATAACCATCGTATACTTTACGGTCCAAGTTGGCAGGGATATATTCCTCCTTGGTGTTCTCGAACGGGTGGACACCCGTGATCTCCTCTTGGTCTGGACGTTCCGGCGATTGGAAGGAATCCTCTGTTGGCTGCACGCCGAAAATCTTCACGTTCGGATTCTTCGATTTCAGGAAGTTGCCCACACCCGAAAGGGTTCCGCCCGTACCCACGCAGGCGACGAAGACATCCACCTTTCCGTCGGTGTCGTTCCAGATCTCAGGACCGGTGGTTTGGAAGTGGACGTTCGGGTTGGCAGGGTTGCGGGTCTGGTCGGCGAACCAAAGGTTCTTCTCGCCTGCGACGTGACGCTCCAACGCCTCCACACACTTGATGAAGTCGGGACCGTTTTTCTCGAAGGACTCAACGATCTCAGGCACTTCCGACAGTTTCACCGTCTTTCCACCCAAGGCGTGGATCACTTGGAAACGCTCTTTCGACACCTGGTCTTGGATGTAAACACGGAAAGGGTAACCCTTAGCGGCCGCGATGGCTGCCAAACCCACACCCGTGTTGCCGCTGGTGAGCTCGATGATGGTGTCACCCTTCTTGAGCTTCCCTTCCCGCTCGGCCGTCTCCACCATGGCGAGGGCGATGCGGTCCTTGACGGACTGGTTCGGGTTGAAGTACTCTAATTTAGCGATAATGTTAGCCTTGAGGTTTTTTGCTTTGTTATACCCATTAAGTTGGAGAAGAGGGGTCTTACCCACTAACTCCGCTATTGATTGATGAATGTTTGCCATGTCTTTTCTGTTTTTTAGTTGATTTATTCTTTTTACTCTACAAAGGTATAATGGTGATGTATTTTGTCCAAATATTGGCATAAAGTATGGATAACAATTCTAATGTTTTGTGTTTTTGTGGAATGTTTGTATTGTTTATTATGTTGGTGAAACCTGTTTGGTAGAATAAATCACTTCGGGGAAATATGTCCAAAATGGATTCCTCCTTTCTGGTTTAAAATTTATAGTTAACCGATTCTTTTAGTCTAACGAGTAGATTGGTTTGGATTGGGTGATTCCAAATTGTTCACCGTCAATGGATGATTAGTAAGTGTCTGAGAATCATACCTTATGAACAAATAAAAAAAGACATTGCCCGAACATCCGTCGCGGAGCAATGTCTTTCGTTGCGATTAATGCTATGTGTTCTTATAGTTGTGGGCAAGGTGTGGAACTACTGCGGGAAATGTCTTAAACGATATACTCATTCCACTACCCACTCCGTCATATTCCGCTCCTCCGTGCTGAAGTTAACACCAACCTTCACAATGTGTTTGTCGGCGGAGGAGATTTTCTTCGCATATTTCTTCTCATCAATCTGTGACAAGGCTTCTTTAGCGGACTGATCACGCTTGCACTCAATGATGTAGACGTATTTCTCCGTCTCGAAGAACACATCGATCCTGCCACCCAACACAGGGTGTTCCACACTCACTTTATGCCCTGTGGAGCGGATCATCAGGTAGAGCATATTGCGGAAGTTCGCCTCTATCAATTTCGGTTCGGTGCTCTCAAAAGGCACTTGGCTCATGATGAGCTGAATTTGGGTCATGAAGGCATCCACATTGTCAGCATTAACAAATTGACGTAGTTTGACAAGGTCAAGGTCTTTCCTGTCACTGGTGTCGGATTTCGTGTAATTGGGTATTAAAACACGTGTGAAACCTTCTGAGACCTCTTCATTGGGGAATCCTAACAAATAACATTCGTCTTGATAGCCCTTTATGGTAAGATAGCCACTTTGGTAGAGCGCCGCTATAACATTGTTCTCCCCATTACCGAAAGTGGCGAGCATTTCGCCCGTGGTCAATAATTTGTCATCAAAAGAAGGAATATCGATGTCGTTTTTCCCAAGAATCTTAACCAAATAAGTAGGCGTGCCCGTGGCATACCAATAATTCAATATTTTTTTGTCAGACAATGCATTAAGCAAACTGAACGGATTATAGACATCCTCCGACCGTTCACTGAAATGGTAGCCGTCAAACTTTCGTTTCAACATAGCATACATGTCCGATTTGCTGACAGAAAGCTTATCAGCAAACAACTGCACCTCGTCATCGAAATAGGTGTGCAGTTCACTCTCCGTGATGCCGCAGATGGTCGCATATTCATCGCTCATGGAAAGGTCTTTGGGGTTGTTTGCCGCACTGAAGATCCCCAACTTGCCGTAGCGAGTCACACCTGTCAGGAAGGCGAATTGAATGTACTTGTCTGCTTTTTTCAAAACGCCATAGAGGCTTTGCAGTATTTCCCTGTTTTTGTCTTGTATTTTCTGCTGTCCGATGGTGTCTGTCAAAGGCTTGTCGTACTCGTCTATTAAGATGACGGCTTTTTGTCCCGTCCGTTCGTAGGCACGTTGCAGCAAATTAGCAAAACGAGTACCTATTCTTTTCCCAGTTTCGTCCTTGCCATACAGCACCTCCCACTTTTCGAAATGGGTAACTATCTGTTCTTTAACCGATTGTATGGAATCATAGACTTCTCCGGAAAAATCCAGATGGAATACTGGGTATTTCACCCAATTTTGTTCCAACCGTTCCATGGCAAGACTTTTGAAAAGCTCTTTCTTGCCTTGGAAATAGGCCTCTAATGTGGTGGTGAGCAAACTCTTGCCGAAACGACGCGGGCGACTAAGGAAATAGTACTCGCCTGACGAAACCAGTTTATAAACCAACTCCGTCTTGTCCACATAGGTGTAACCACCCGCTATGATTTTCTCAAATGTCTGTATACCGATCGGGTATTTCATCGTTTGCTTTATATTGTTTCTCCTTTTGCAAATATAACGATTATTTGGATATAGAGGATGGTTTATGCGGGGAATGAGTAAGGCACAAAAAGACATTGCCCGAACATCCGTCGCGGAGCAATGTCTTTCGTTACAAAATACTATGGTTTCTTATGTATTGTTTATAGTCGCCCTATTTTTGTGCTTTTTGGGAAGCCTTTTCCCCGATTGTCTGGATGATTTGTACCAACCCGATCAGTAAGAGCACCGTAATGATCATGACATCTGTTTGGTAGCGATAGTAGCCGAACCGTATGGCAAGGTCGCCGACGCCACCGCCGCCCACTATGCCGGCCATGGCCGAATAGCCCACCAGCGTGACGGCCAAGACGGTCAGTCCACGGATCATGCCACTGAAAGCGCCTGGCAACAAGACGTTGGTGACGATCTTGAACCATGTGGCTCCCATGGCCACAGAAGCCTCTATCACGCCTTTGTCCACGCCATGCAGATTGCCCTCCACCAAACGTGCGTAGAAGGCGATGGCTACGATGCCCAACGGTACCGACGCGGCCTCGGGTCCTATGGAGGTGCCGACCACAAACTTCGTGAAAGGCAACAGCAGCACGAGCAGGATGACGAACGGAGTGGACATGATGACGTTCAGGATGAAGCTGACCAATAAGTTGACGAACCTGTTTTGACAGATGCTGCGCTTGCTCGTGATGTAAGACAACACGCCTAATGGAATGCCCAATATGATTGCCAATAATAGTGCTATTCCGCACATTTCCAATGTTTCCCCGAACGCTGGCAACAAGTTGCTTGCCAGTTCGGAATAGTTAGTTTCGTTCATTTATCACCTCCGTTCTATAAGTGTTCTTACTCAAATAATCTAATCCTTGGGCCAACTCGTCTTGCGCACCGATCAATTGGACGATCAGTATGCCGAAAGGTTTGTCGTTGATATATTCAATCTTGCCGTGCAGGATATTCACGTCTATCGCGTAATGCTTCACCACGTTGGAAACGATTGAATCCTCCGCCTTTTCGCCATTGTATACGATCCTCACCAAAGGCTTCGTGTGGTCTTGCGTCAGGCGCTCGGGGAGATCGAGGTCGAAGGTGTGCGACAGGAGCGTCTTCGTGAATTCGTGCCGTGGTTTCGTGAAGACATCAAACACTTCGCCTAACTCCACCACCTCGCCTTTGTTCATCACAGCCACTCGTTGGCAAATCTTCTTGACCACATCTAGTTCGTGGGTGATAAGCACTATCGTGATGCCGAACTTGACGTTGATCTTTTTTAGGAGTTCCAACACGTCGTTGGTGGTTTCCGGGTCCAATGCCGAAGTGGCCTCGTCGCAGAGCAGGATCTTGGGGTTGTTGGCCACGGCGCGGGCGATTCCCACGCGCTGTTTCTGTCCGCCACTTAAAGTGTTCGGATATACATCCGCGCGATCAGCCAAGCCGACAAGCTCCAACAGTTCGGGCACTCGTTGTTTAATTTCCTCTTGGCTTCGCCCCGCTATCTCCATGGCGAAAGCCACGTTCTGTGCCACTGTCTTGGTGCTGACAAGGTTGAACTGCTGGAAAATCATACCGATAGAGTGGCGGAACTTCGCCAATTCTTTCCCAGATAGGCTACTTATGTCCACACCATCCACTATCGTTCGACCGCCAGTGGGGAGTTGCAGCTGGTTGACCGTGCGGAGAAGCGTGCTCTTGCCTGCGCCACTCGTGCCTACGATTCCCCATATCTCTCCCTTTCCTATCTCGAAGGAGACGTTCCTGACCGCATTCACCGTATGGTCCTTCTTGTCTGAAAATGATACACTTACTTTGTCGAATTTTATCATCTCTAAACTCTTTTTGATGGGTGAATAGATGCTTGACCCGTATCGATCAAGCATCTATGAAAAACAATTGTGTTTTATCTGTTTTGTATATTCCACTTATCCACATACCACTGCGGGCGCTGGAATCTGTCATATTCATGCGTCGGATCCTCGAAATAGTTCTTGAAATCCTCGGATTCGTAAGCCTCCTGCACATCCTTCACGAATTGGGCATTTGCGTCTTTCGTGTTGACGACAAACCAGATGAGTAGTTCTGAAGGCAAAGCCTCACCGACAATGGAGGAGGAGAGCTTCAGCCCGGAAGAGATGGCGTAGTTGCCTGGGATCACCGCGAGCGTGCTACCATCCAGGGAACGAGGTAACTGGGCGGCTTCCAATGGAACGATCTTGAGGCCGAACGGGTTCTCGTCGATGTCGTTCTCCGTCGCCGTTTTATCGTCGACCGTGGATTTTATCGTGAGCAAGCCGATCGAGCGGAGGAAGCGTAACGCGCGGGCCAGGTTGACCGCATCATTAGGCACGGAGACGATTCCGCCCGGCTGTAGTTGCGCCTTCAGTTCGTCAACATTCTGCGCCTTGTACTTGTCGGAATATAGTCCGAGAGCCGCTGTAGGCACGGAGAAGGTGGCCGTCAGGTCAACGCCCTTCGTGTCGCAGAAATTCTGCCTGTACAGGGTGTTCTGGTAAATGTTGGCGTCTATTTCATTGTTCGCCAAAGCGAGGTTCGGAGTCACCCAGTCTGTGAATTCCACCACCTTCACGTTGTAGCCTTTCTTCTCAAGGGCAGGTTGGATGGCCGCTTTGAAGAGGTCTGAATAAGGACCAGGCGAGAAGCCTACGGAGATATCTTTTCTGTCTGCACTGGATTCCTTGGATGCATTGCCGCATGATGAAGAGATGAATGAGTATACTATAAGCAATGCGATTGTGATCAATTTAGTCTTTTTCATACGATTCAAATTTTTTAAATGTTAGACAATGAGTTTTTATGATGATTGGATTTAGAAGAAGAATGTGGCAGCTAGCAGACCTCTGACATTTGAGACATCATGTGTGTCCTTCACCTTCCCGTGGTCAGCGTAGTCTACGGCTCCGTAAGCGACACGGTTGTAATCGAGTTCGGCCTGGAGGGTCCATTGTTTGTGGGAGAACTTCAGTGATGGGGATAGCCTGAATATGTGGTCCACGTTTTGCCATCTGCCGAAGAAATTACCGCCTGCCAGGATGTCATCGTTGAATCCTAAGTTCTTGGTGTAGCCCACGAAGAAGCTTGGCGCCCACGTTTTGCCGTATGAGAGGTTGAGCCAGTACGAAGTGACTTTTGAGGTGGAATAGGTGCGTCTGCCGGTCTTCGCGTCAATCGATTTCACGGCATAGCCTCCTTGCTGGAAATATTCGCTTAGGTTCTCACCATACAAACCTCCTGTCCTAAGACCGAATTTCCCTTTTGCGAACTGTAGGTAATAGCCTAATCCATAGGAGCTTACTTTCTCATCCGTCTTGTACACTTCGCTGTTGGCGTTGGTGACCTTCGTGGCGGGACGTATGCTTTTGAATTCGCTCAATAATCCGGCGCTGAACGAAGGGGAGGCGTAGCGCAGCTGCAGGTGGAACTCCGGCACAGGGTTCTGGCGGATATCGCTGTTGGACGACTCCTCGAGTATGGATTTATGCTCGGTTTGGTATACGCCTGCCACGACCAGGTTGAGTCGGTCTGTCGGTTTAAACGTGTAGCGGATTTGATCGCCTCGATTGAACGCTCGGAAAGGTATGCCTATGTGCAGTCCGGCCACGTAAGGGAAAGGAACGTCTGAGAATGGGTTCCATGCCTTACCCAAGAGCAATTCGCCTTTCTGCCAGATGAATTTGGCCCAAGCCTGCCGCATCCTGACATTCACGGTGTTTCCTCCGGAGAAGTCGAACTCCACGTATGCCTTTGAACTTGCCTTCCCCAACTTCGGCCCGTCTACCGTTGCGGTGAAACGGGTGGCTTGCGTGGAGAAGTTTTGTCTGACCACTTCGTTCAGGTCGTCTCCGTTGGTGTCATAGACTTCGTCCTGTGGGAAGAACCCGAAAAGTCCGTCGCTCGCACCCACGACCTCACGGCTGTCCACGTAATACTCAGCCCGGAAGAAACCTCCTAGTTTCACCTTTATTTCGTCCCCGAACCTTACGGCAGGGATCAGTTCCTTGGCGGTCTCTGATGTGACGTCCTTGTTGATCGTCTCAATGGGTTCTTGCCTCTTGGTATCCTTCGAGGAGGCGCTTCCCGCACTTACGACTGCCTCCGTCGCTTCTTGGTTCTTGATGGCTTCCGATTGGACCTCTTGCGCATTCACTGTAGCCGTGTACAGTAAGAATAATGTTAATGCCTTGTAAAATATATTTCTTTTCATTGTGTTCTGTCTTTAATCGTTTTTGACTTTTATTTCTTCTTAACTTTTTGTGAGAGAAGTTTTGGGGAGACTCTCATGAAATGTGGGTTAAATCCCCGAAGCTTATGGGAGGTCCCTCCTCCGAACCCGTCGCATGATTTCCTCTTGCTTACCCTTTCTTATTGTTACAACATATTTCCATAATCGATATCGTTTTTTTCTGTTCAACCTAAGTTTTTTTTATGGGCTATGTAATTGCAATTACTTTATATACAATGTATTATTTCGCTTTTGATTAAAATGTGGACAAGACAAACCCGTATTTTGGGAAAAAATAGAGCTTGAAGATCGCACCCTAATGGGTTAACCTTAACGTTTTGTGATTGTCCGAATGTGGAATGTTAGCAGATCGGCATACAACATCGGCAACAACAACAGTGCATGGAACATCGCATCTGTGTCCGCCGAGAAATTTTTATAGATTCTGAATGGTTTGAGGCATGGAATAGGCGCTCGTCAATCTTGGGAAGGTTCTTCCCAAGCATTGAGTTCGAAGTAGTATGTATGTTAATTGTCCTATTCATTTTTACCTCTCATTTTTGATATTGCAAAGATAGTGTAAATGTATGTTTGTTACAAGAAAAATGAAAATTTTAGAGTATTTGCCTATATGTATATGTTATTGTAGTAAAATATTCCAACAAAATAAGATTTCGTATAATGTAGCAAAAATAATTGTCTGTGAAGGGAACTCGTGGCGAAAAAGTGTCGCTTGAAATCTTGGCTGATTTCTTCCCACATATGGATTAATAAGTATGAAAATCGGGGAAAAAACGGTTGCGCCGGACGATGTTTATGTGAGATTTCCTTCTGGGAAGCGTGAACGTAAATATTATTTCTTGATGATTACTTTGTGCACATTGCCTTCCACGTGAGAGATCCCTATCACGTGATAGCCTTGTTCGGCTGCGGATTTGGGCACGTTATTAAGGGGCTCACCCTCAAGCAGAAGCACTTCGAGTATGTCTCCTTGGGCGATTTGAGCTAATTTGAGTTTCGTCTTGACGAAGGTCATCGGGCAATGCTCCTTCGTTATGTCTAATGTATGAGTTGCCATTTGAGTTTATGATTAAGAGTTGAGTGTTAAGAAAGAATAGCTGTACGTGAAAATCTAAAGGTTAGATGAATAGGGTCCGTCCACCTTCAGAGATTTCCAGGAAGGATGCGACGCCGAGCGTGTCCTTCACTTCGTGGATGAAGTCCGATTGCTTGAGACCGAGAACGTGCATCGCCATTTCGCAGGCGTAGAGGTTGATGCCGAGGGCGATGGCGGCTTCCACCAGTTCCTCCAGTGTCGCGACGTTGTTCTTTCTCATCAGGAATCTAAAAATCCGGGGACCTGCGCCGAAAAAGTTGAATCGGCTGGTGGGTGTGCTCTTCAGTCCGCCCATCAAAAAACCGAAGATCTTAGTTAGAAACGTACCACCCACGAGGCTTCTGCCGGTCTTCCGCTTGATGGCGTCGAGTCCCCAGAATGTAAAGAATATGTTCACCTCATATCCTACCGCCGCAGCCCCTGTCGCGAGGGTGAAGGCGGCGGTGAGTCTGTCGAATTCGCCCGAAAAGGCGATGATTGAGAGTTTTTTTTGTTGATTGTCCGCCATGATTCTATTGTTGTTTTAGTTCGCAGCTTACCTGCTTGTATTCAATGAGTTGCTTGATGGTGGGTTGTTTGCCGCACACGGGACAGTCGTCTCGTTTGGGGATGGACATCTTCCTGAAATCCATGCTCCTCGCATCGAAGGTGAGGAGTTGGTCCGTCAGCAGTTCCCCCACACCCGTGATGTATTTGAGCACCTCGGCGGACTGTATCGTTCCCAGCATTCCAGCGATGGCTCCGAGTACTCCCGCTTGTGCGCAGGAGGGTGCGGATTCTGGTGGCGCGTCGAAGAGGCATCGGTAGCAGTTGCTGCCCGGGACGTGGGTGAACGTCTGTCCCTCGAACTGGAAGATGCCCCCGTGGCTGAATGGTTTGCCCGTCAGGACGCAAGCGTCGTTGATTAGGTATTTTACGGGGAAGTTATCCGTCGCGTCCACGATGAAATCATACTCCTTGAACAGATCCAGCGCATTGTCCGTCTTTAGAAACTCTTGGTAGGCGATCGCGTTGACGTGCGGGTTGAGCGCATTGACCTTCTCCTTGGCGGATAGGGCCTTCGAGTAGCCCACGTCGGGGGTTGTGTGGATGATCTGACGCTGCAGGTTGCTTAGGTCTACCGCATCACCGTCGATGATGCCTATTGTTCCGACGCCGGCGGCCGCCAGGTATAGGATGACCGGCGAACCGAGTCCTCCCGCCCCGACAACCAGGACCTTGGCGTTCCGGATTTTTTCCTGACCTTCCACGCCCACCTCCTTCAAGAGAATGTGGCGGGAGTATCGATTGATTTCCTCTTCGCTAAAATCAAACATAGTTCACTCTTAGTTAGTTATAAAGAATTTTTCTTAATCCATTGCGAACACATATTTAGTCCAATTATTAAACAATTCTCTCTAATTTTAGCTGATGTTTCAACTTTTCACATATCCCCAGATGCCGAGTGAACGGCTTTGCTTGGGAAGAAATTTGAGCGGTAGAGCCTTTAAGCCTATACGCTTCCGTATTTTCTTGAACTCGTCCGAGTAGTAGTAATACTCGTCCGTCAGCTTAAAGGATTTGACCCATTGCTCGATTTGCCTCGGATTGTCGCATCCCCAGCGGAAAGAGGCTTTGGTGTTCTTGACGGACTCGTGGAGGTTGGTACGCTCGCTCAAGTACTTGTTCATGCGCTCCATGTACACTTCCGCGTTTTCGAAGTTCGCGTCGATGTTGTGGAAAACCCGCTTCACCTCTTCCTCTGTCAGGTACATCGCCACCCCCTCCAGGATGAACAGGAAGTGCCCGTTGGGGTGCTCCTCCTTGATGGATTTGATCCATCCGTCGGTTGTGATATTGCCTGTGAGATATTTGTTGTCGGACGATTCTGGCAGGAACTGCCGCCTCAGATTGATCACGTCCAGGAAGTCCAATTCGTAGGCTTGGTACTTCTTGCTGATGGCGACACGCTCAATGCGCGGGTCCAGTCCGCATGCGACGAGCACCACCACCGCATCGTCGTATTTGCTCACAAAGTCCTTCAATACGTTATCGAAATATTTAGTTCTAAATGACACACATAGTTGACATCGTTCATCTGCAGAAAATTTGCTAAAGTCATAATCTACCATCGAAAGGATATCTTCCGACGTCTTGTCCGTGATGATAGGATCTTTTTCCTTGGATTCTTTAGCCCTCATGAAGAGAGGAATCAAGAGCGTTTCTGAAACGTTCTCCTGAAATTCGGGTCTGATCTTGCCCATAATTTTTCTTTTTTGCAGATTAATAAATAATTATTTAGTGTATCATTTCAATGCTTGGCGGAAATCGTTGATTAGATCTTCCGTGTTTTCTATGCCTGCCGAGATGCGGATCAGCGTGTCGGAGATTCCGTTCTTCTCGCGCACCTCCTTCGGCACGGAGGCGTGTGTCATGATGGCTGGTATCTCCGCCAGGCTCTCCACGCCACCCAAACTCTCTGCGGTCGAGAAGAGTTTCAGCTTCGACAGGAAGTTCTCGGCGTCCGTGAGTGTTCCCTCCAGTTCGAACGAGAGGACGCCACCGAAGCCTGTGGTCTGCGCCGCCGCGATGTCGTGGTGCGGATGGTCCTTCAGCCCTGGGTAGAGTACGCGCTTGACTTTCGGCGATTGTTGCAGGAACTCGGCCAACGCCTGCGCGTTCCTCTGGTGCTGCTCCATGCGCACGGCGAGGGTCTTGGCTCCGCGCAGGGTCAGGTAACTGTCGAATGGTGAGAGCACCGCACCGACAGCGTTCTGGTTGTAGGCGATCTTCTGGTAGAATTCATCGTTGTTCAGGACGATGGATCCGCCTAACGCGTCGCTGTGGCCTCCGATGTATTTGGTTGTGCTGTAGACCACCACGTCCGCCCCTAACTCAAGTGGTTTTTGGAAGTAGGGTGACAGGAAGGTGTTGTCCACCACGAGGATGAGCCCGTGTCTCTTGGCGATTTGTGCGATAGCTTTTATGTCGGCGATTTTTAGCAATGGGTTGGTGGGTGATTCTATCCAGATCAGTCTCGTCTCAGGCTTGATAGCCTGCTCGATGTTCTCGGGAACGGTCGCGTCGACGTAAGTGGTTGTGATGCCGAAGTTCACGAACACGTTGCTGAGCAGTCGTCTGGTGCCACCGTAGAGGTCGTCGAAACCGATCACGTTGTCGCCGGTCTTCAGCAGTGATATGATCAGTGTCGAGGCGGCGGCTAAGCCTGACGAAAAGGCGAGGCCGTGTTTTGCACCGTCCAATGCGGCCAACTTCTCCTCCAGCGCTTTGCGTGTAGGGTTGAGGCTTCGGGTGTATTCGTAGCCTGCTGTTGGATGACTGGCTTTCTCTCTTGCGAAAGTGGTAGCTAAATGTATGGGAACTGCGACGTCGCCGCTTGCTCCTTCTCTGAAATCGGGCTCTTCTCCGTTGTGGATCGCCCTTGTTGAAAATCCGTATGCCATGATAATTAAGAATTAAGAATTAAGAATTAAGAATTAAGAATTATGAATTGTGAAACGTTAGTTCGACGTAGTCAATTTATAACTTGACGTTTAGGTTTTTCTCCTTCAACCATTCGTCGTTGAACATCTTGGAGAGGTATTTGTTACCGCTGTCGCAAGCTAGGGTGACGATCCGTTTCGGGGTGGTCTGTTCCTGTGCGTAACGTAGGGCGGCGCTTAGGAGCGTGCCGGTGGAGGATCCTGCCAGGATGCCTTCTTCCCTCAGCAAAAGACGGGCGGCGGTGAAGCTCTCCTCGTCGGTCACTTCATAGGCTTTCGTCACCAAATCGAAGTCCGCCAGCTTAGGGATGTAATCCTCTCCGATGCCCTCGACGAACCATGAACCCGCATCGTTGCGCAGTTTCTTCAGGTTGATGTAGTCCGCAAGGACGGAGCCTTTCGGGTCGGCGAGGATGAACTCGGTCTGTGGACTGACGGTCTTGAAGAATTTTGTCAAGCCGGTTAATGTGCCCGCTGAGCCGACGCCCACGACGACAGCGTCCACCTTGTGCTCCAACTGCTCCCAGATTTCAGGGCCTGTGGTTAGGAAGTGCGTGTCGGGGTTGTCTTGGTTCTCGAATTGGTTGATGTAATAACCGCCCCGCTCTTGCGCGATCCGTGCGGCCAAGTCTTGGTAATACTCCGGGTGACCTTTGCCCACATCGCTTCGGGTGATGACGGTCTCCACACCCAATGCGCGGAGGTGGTTGATCTTCTCGGTGCTCATCTTGTCAGGGATCACCAGCAAGAGCTTGTAACCTTTCAATCGGCTGGCCAACGCAAGGCCTAACCCTGTGTTGCCCGCTGTGGCCTCCACGATGAGTTGCCCCGGACGGATCGTTCCGCGCTTCTCCGCCTGGACGATCATGTTCAGTCCGGTGCGGTCCTTGATGCTACCCCCAGGGTTCTGATTCTCCAATTTTAAGAATAGGGAACTCTTACCTGTGTTCAATCTTGAGAGTTGGACAATCGGTGTGTTGCCAATCGTTTCCAATATGTTACTATAAACTGCCATTTTGGTATTATTTATGTTTGATTATTTTTATAATTATATGGTATACAATAAGTTATTTGATTGTAACTTACCTAATCGGACAAAAGGAATCCGAGACTTGAAAAAATAATGATGGTGGATTGCCCCCTAAAGGGATAACCTTAAAGATCTGTGATTGTCCGATTGTAGGAATTTAGCACATCGGCATGCAACATCGGCAACAACACTCGCATATGGAACATCGCAGTTGTGCCTGACAAGAAATTCTTGTAGATACTGATAAATAGATAGAATGTGATTCGGCAAGGAATAGACCTCCGGCAACCTCGGGAAGATTCATCCCTGGCATTTGGGCTGCGGTAATATCTATGTTTATTCTCTTGTCCATTTCTTTGCCTTTCGTTTTGATATTGCAAATGTAGTATAGTAGAATGTTTGTTGCAAGAAAAATGATAATTATGGAGTATTTTTCTAATAATACGTTTTTAGTAGTTGATTTATTCTATCTAGGGGAGTGTTAAGACGCGGATCATGGAGTTTTTATCTGCCATGAATATCCATAACAAAAATGCCGCCTGAACATAGTCCAGACGACACTTTCCGAATATGAGGGTTTGATTATTTTCCTCCAACAGATGCGCTATAGATCCTTTCCAGGAACTGCAAGGCGCCTTTGTAGCCGACGTGGGAACGGTTGACGATGAGCGTCTCGGACGAAGGCGTCGAGATCTCAAAGAACAAGGCGTTCTTCTTGTTGGCGAGGTTGAGCTCCCAAGAGGTGCCGAGGATCAATGGTTTGCCTGCCTTGAACTCCACGTTATCAATCAGTTTCTCCACCTCGTAACCATCCTCTTCGAAGACGACATCGATGCTCACTCCCTCGGAGATATTGTTCTTGAAGTACTCCGAAATGGCGGGGCGGAACTTTTCCGGTGTCTTGTCGGTGATGATCACCTGTTTCGGGATCAGGCCGATCTGGTCCGCCAGGAACTTCGAGTAGGCCAATGCGTAGGATGCGTCCGCCGTCACGACAAACTCGCTTGGCATACCGTACCAATATTCCGCGAAGAACTCGGAGAAGTGTTCGAGGTAGTAGTAATAGATATCCGCCTCTTGCTTGATGAACTCCTCGGACTGCTTCTTGTCGATGCCTGCGAACTCCACCACCTGACGGATGAACTTAGCCGTAGCCTCCTCGCCGACAGGGATCTCAGGGATGTGCAGGTAGGGTTGGTTGTACTTCTTCTGGAGATGCTCCGCATTCTTGACGCCCACCCATGGTGAAACCACCAGGTTGAATTGCGCCTGAGGAATGCGTTTCCAAGCCTCCACGCCCGGGTTCTCAGGACCGAACAACACGTTCACTTCCAAGCCTGCGCCACGCAAGATACGTGCGAGCTCCTGGTAGTCTCCTCGCCAGTTCTGGTTGTAGTAAGGCACTTCAAACCAGAGGTTGACGAGCCCTTTCTTCTTCTCTCCTTCGTAGTTCCCTACGTATTGGTCGATGATGGCATCCACCACTGTTTCGTGACCGAAGATATTATTGCCCTTGAAACCGGCCGTGTTGGCGTAGACGATAGGGTAGCCCGCCTTCTGGTACTTGCCCACGAGGTCAGGCACGTTGTCGCCGATCAGCTCACCCGTACAACCCGTCAGGACCACGAAGAGGTCTCCGTCGTAGATCTTCAGCGTTGATTTGATAAGATTGTCGAGGGTCTTTATACCACCGAAGACCACATCATTCTCTGTAGCGTTGGAGCTTGGCATGTTTCCGCCTCCAGCCGCGATACTACCTTGAAAACCGTTCTCGAAGGTCAACATGGCGGTAGTCTTCAGCTGACAGCCAGGGCTACAATTGGCGATTGGCACTGCACCTTTGATGGCCACTACGGTGTTGGTCGCACCCACCGCGCAAGCATATCGGACATCGGATATTACCGAAGGTTTCTTCTTTTGTATTTCGCTCATTTGATTGATTCTTTTGATGTTAAAAACTTAGAGGAATTATTCGCCCAATCGCTCTTCGATCTCCTTGAAGACCTCCTTATCGTTGGTGAGCTTGAACGGATCGGTCTGGCTGAACCACCAATCGTTGTAAGGCAAGCGTACGTGGCGCTGCAGTGTCTTGTTGAACTTCGTGCGGGCCAACACACCCTTCAGGATCTCACCCACACGCAGGATTCCGTCGTAACCCACAGGGATGTGCTCGTCGCCTAAGGCGAAGGTTGGCACACCAAGGTGTCCGGCCACTGAGGCGAGACCTGGGTGACGGATGATCAGGAAGTCCGTCTTCACACGTTTCAAGAGTTGAGGCAACTGGAAGGCACGTGTCTTGCTGACCGTGTAGTGAGGAATATCACCGTAGGTCTCGACCAACTCCTTCAAGGTGTCTTGGTTCTTACCCGCACCATCGTAGACTGGGTCGTGGTGGAAGACCAGGGCGGCCTCGTTCTTGATGCCCAACTCAGCCAATACGCTGATCAATCCGTGTGCGTAGGCGGAACCGGTGAGCACCATTCCGTACTTGCCTTTGAAGTATTCACGGTACTCCTCCAATTTCGGAGCGATACGTTTATGCTCGCTTTCGATATACTCCTCAACTTCCTTCTCCTTGCCCACCACCTTGGCGATGGCGCGCAACCAAGCGTCTGTTCCCTTGATACCGTAAGGTTGTGGGGCGTCGATCTGTGGCACGCCGAACTGGTCTTCGAGCGCCGCACCCATGTATCCACCGAGCGTTTCGCAGAAGGTGGTGGTGGCGATTGCCTCCGAAGCCTGACGGATCTCCTCGAACGAGGCGCAATCCAACAGGTAGTTCACCCGCAAGCCAAGTGGCTTCAACAAATCGGTGAACCAGTCTGTTCCCCACAAGGCGATGATATTGATGAGGTCCTTTTGCTTCTTCTTCGGGTTCTTGTCGACGATCTGCCTTAGCACACCGTGGAAGGCCACGTCGAAGCCCGTGCTCCAGTGTTTGCTACGGAAACCTTCGCAGTGCAGTGGAATGATAGGCACACCCACCTCCGGTTCCAGCTCCTCCGCCACGCTATCGATATCCTCGCCCGTGATGGCCGTCGCACAGGCCATGGCGATGAAGATAGCCTTCGGATTGTAGCGCTCCTTGGCGATGCGGATGGCCTGCCTCAGCTTGGCCGCGCCACCGAACACCATGTCCTTCTCCTGAAGGTTCGTGCTGATGTTCAGCGTGTTCTGCTGCGGTTTGCCGCGACGCGCGAGACCCATGTGCATGGTAAGGTTAAACTTAGCGTCCTCACTACTACAACCGATTGGTGCGTGGTTGATCAAGACACAGTCGGTAAGGTTACCGATCTGACACTGTACGATGGCATTGGAGCACATGGTCTCTTGGTTCAGTGGGCTCTGCAATTCGCAAAGCCTACAGCCTTGTCCGGCGCCCTTGCAGCCTCCGTGCTTCTTCACGCTTCGCTCGTCGTAGGCAGACTGTTCGATCAGCTGCTTGGCCGAGCCGTCCCACCCGATGATCGTGCCGAGCCGCAACTCGCGGTTCTCGACGGTGGTCATATTTAAATTGATTCTATTCGCCATAATGAATTTTTATTCTTCTTGATTTTTAAACTTCAGCTTCCTCTCGTCGATCTTGTAGTAGTAGGCGACAATCTTGTCCAAGGCCTCTTTGATAGGCATTTCTATGTCGAAAACCGATATCGCCTTGCGCTCGAACTGCTTCAGGATGTTGCGCCCGATCTTTTTGCAGACCACACATCGGCAATCGGAAAGCGACTCCACGGCTTCCGACTTCCCTCCGTTGTCGCAGCCGTTCTTGCTTCCGCAGCCGGCGCCACAACCGGAGTTACAGCCGTTGCCATTATTTGTGCCACAACCAGTCTCGCCACCGACATTGTTGGTGCTCGAGAGAACCTGATCGTCTGAGGTTGGGACATCCCTGGTCTCTATTTTCAGGAAGTCCGTATCGTCGACCGTGTAGATGTCGAAGCTCCGAGCCGACCCAAAATGCAGGTCTACATTCACTCCGTCAGATGTGGCAACCGCAATTTTGTACCTCATAAACTATCAACTTTTACCTTTAAACTCTTAATTCTTAACTCTTAATTAGATCCTATAGTCGTCCGCATTGTCCATCAAACCATACTCGAGCAAGATCTCTTCCAGACGCTCTTGGGTCATTGGAGTCGGGATCACGAAGCTTGTGTTATCGATGACCGCCTTGGCGAGGTTACGATACTCCTCCGCCTGGTCTGAATCAGGCTTGTATTCGATGACCGTCTTCTTGTTGATCTCGGCACGTTGAACGATGTTGTTACGAGGCACGAAATAGAGAAGTTGGGTGCCCAATTCCTTCGCGAAGGCGCGGAGCAAGTCCAACTCGCGGTCCACGTTTCTGGAGTTACAGATGATACCGCCCAAGCGTACACCGCCGGACCTTGCGTAGCGCTGGATACCCTTGGCGATGTTGTTCGCCGCGTAGAGGGCCATCATCTCACCCGAAGCCACGATATAGATTTCCTTGGCCTTGCCCTCACGGATTGGCATCGCGAATCCACCGCAGACCACGTCACCCAACACGTCATAGAACACATAGTCCAAGTCGTCCGTATAGGCGCCCAAGTTTTCCAACATGTTGATGGAGGTGATGATACCACGGCCCGCACATCCCACGCCTGGCTCCGGACCACCGGACTCCACGCAGCGCGTACCGCCGAATCCCTCTTTCATGATCCTATCCAGGGAGATGTCCTCACCCTCGTCACGAATGGTGTCCAACACTGTTTTTTGAGCCAATCCGCCCAACAGGAGACGTGTGGAATCAGCCTTCGGATCACAGCCTACCACCATCACTTTCTTACCATGTTCTACCAATCCGGCCGTTAAATTCTGGGTGGTTGTGGATTTACCGATACCACCTTTTCCGTAAATTGCTATTTGTCTGATTTCTGCCATTGTGCATATACTGTTTTATGCCACGAAATGTGGCGGGTGAATAATTAAAATAAGTTTTGAATTTCGTTGTAAGAATAAATTTTGTCTAAAGCGTCGGTCAGCTCGCCCGGCAAGGCCATCGCCACGATCCCCTTCTGTGTCAGCAGGGCGCTGGCTCCTATTCCGATGCGTGACGCGGTGACGTATTGACAGTCGGAGAAGAGTTCCACCCGCTTCTCCATGTCGTCCCTGGAGTGTACTCCGTTCTGACAAACAGGGGGTGCCGTGCGTCTCTCCACATAGACCCATTCTCCCTCGAAGAACTGGTAAATGTAAAAGTCTGTGGCTCTGCCAAAGTGTGTGTCGACCGTGTATCCGTCCGTCGAGGCCGCCGCTACTCGAAATGCGTTGTACTGCTTCTTGTCATCCATGTGAAAAAGTATCTGATACTACAAAATCTTCTGAATAGACCTCCTTGGAGAACTCGCTCACGCCTGGCACGCCCACAGCGTCCGCGCGACAGCGGTTGCAGTGGCGGAAGACGTCGATGTATTTCCCCGCGCTCTTCCTCGCCTCCTCGATCTCGAAGCAGAAAGGCGCTTTCTCGTCTTTCAGTTCGTAGGTCGGTATCAGCGGGATGATGTTGTAGATGGAGGCGCCTAAGGAGGAAACCGTCTTGGCGATCTGCTCGATGTGGCTTCCGTTGATCCGCGGCACCAGTACGGTGTTGACCTTTACGGTGATACCGCTCTTCGCCACCTTGCGGATACCATTCAACTGGTTCTCGATCAATATCTTGGCGCCCTCGTAAGCATCGTATTTCTTCCCGTGGTAGAGGACGAACTTGTTCAGCTTCGCCTCGATCTCAGGGTCGATCGCATTCACGGTCACCGTCAGCGAATCGATCTTGGACGCAATCACTTGGTCCGCCTTCTCGTCGAGCAGTAATCCGTTGGTGCTCATACACTTGAGCAGGTGCGGGAACTCTTTGTCCACTAGGCGGAAGGTCTCCAAGGCCGTGTCGGTCGCCAGCGTGTCACCCGGACCCGCGATGCCTGCCACTTTGATGTCTGGACATATCTTCAGCGCCTTTCTAAGGATGGCGATGCTCTCCTCCGGTTTGATCACCTTCGCCGTAACGCCTGGGCGGTTCTCCGTGTCGTTCAGCACGCGGCTGCAAAAGCGGCAACCGATGTTACATGCCGGACTGACAGGCAAGTGAATCCTTCCCAGATTGCCCGGTTTAGAGGCGAAACATGGATGGTTATTGCGTAATCTCTCTTGGTTCTCAGTCATAAATTTTAGATATAATAATCCCCCCTCCGACAACTTTTCAGCCATCGACGCATGTAGAAGATATGTTTGAAACGATGTGTTAACTAATTGTAGGCAAGGCCGCCGGGCATGGAATGTAATCCCCCTTCCCGACGGCCTTTTTTGCCATCGGCATACGCTGAATGTATGCGAGATTCAGTGATTAATTGTTTGAGAACAAGGCGGTTGACAAGTATCTGTCGCCAGAGTCAGGTAGGAGAACCACGATGTTCTTCCCTTTGTTCTCAGGACGTTCTGCCAAGATGGAGGCAGCCTTCAATGCCGCACCTGAGGAGATACCCACCAAGATGCCTTCGCTCACCGCGAATTTCCTTCCCTCGGTGAAGGCGTCCTCGTTCTCTATGGCGATCACCTCGTCATAAATCTTCGTGTTCAATGTCTCTGGAACGAAGCCCGCACCGATACCTTGGATCTTGTGTGAACCAGCTGTTCCTTTTGACAAGACTGGTGATGTGGCAGGCTCCACAGCTACTACCTTCACGTTCGGGTTCTTGGATTTCAGGAATTCGCCCACACCTGACAATGTACCGCCAGTACCTACACCAGCTACGAAGATGTCCACCTTACCGTCTGTCTGGTCCCAGATCTCAGGACCTGTGGTCTCGCGGTGAATCTTAGGGTTGGCAGGGTTCACGAATTGACCCAAGATAACAGAACCTTTGATCTCCTTGTTGAGTTCCTCCGCCTTGGCGATGGCACCCTTCATTCCCTTTGCGCCTTCGGTCAATACGATCTCCGCACCGTAAGCCTTGAGAAGGTTTCTACGCTCCACGCTCATCGTGTCAGGCAAAGTCAAGATCGCCTTGTAACCCTTAGCGGCAGCTACTGCGGCCAAACCGATACCCGTGTTGCCTGATGTTGGCTCGATGATGGTGGCGCCTGCTTTCAGAACACCCTTCTTCTCCGCATCCTCGATCATCGCGAGGGCGATACGGTCCTTGACTGAACCTGCAGGATTAAGGTACTCCAACTTCGCCAAAAGCGTTGCGTTTTTTACACCTGCGTTCTTAGAATAATTGTTGAGTTTCAAAATCGGCGTCTTGCCAATCAACTCCAATGAACTTTCAATAATCTTTGCCATTTTCAAATCCTCCTATTCGTTATGTTATTGTATTCTCTATCGTTTTGCTATCGTTTGACATTGCAAATTTACTGTAGGTAGATTAATTTACCAAACATTTTTAAAATTATGGATATATTATCTATATGATAAATGTGCAATGGAATGATATGCTAATATTGGAATCCACCGATAGGATTTCGTAGATTTTTATTCTATGAAGGGGTGGAAAGGGTAGATGCTATAACTGATATTCTATGCAAAAACGAAACAGGTGGGCATAGTTAAGGCCCTTAATATCTAAGATAATTGCTTGAATGTTATTCTTGGATCATGTTCAGGAAATACTGGTGGATCCTCGTGTCCTCGTTCAGTTCAGGGTGGAACGATGTGACGAGTTGTTTGCCTTGGCGGGCAGCGATGATATGTCCGTCGTGGCTGGAAAGCACATCGACGCCCTCGCGTACCTGTGTGATGTAAGGGGCGCGGATGAAGGTCATCGGCACGTTGCCTATTCCTTTGAACTCTTCGTCGACAAAGAAACTGCCGAGTTGCCTGCCGTAGGCGTTCCGCAGCACGGAGATGTCCATGGTGGCGATTCTTTCCCTCGTGTCGTTCTCCACCTCCTTCGCTAAGAGGATCATGCCGGCGCAGGTGCCGAAGGCGGGCAGTCCGTTGGCGATCTCCTGACGGATAGGAAGGAGCAGCTCTTCGTCCTTCATGATCCGGAGCATCGCGGTGCTCTCTCCGCCGGGGAGGATCACGCCGTCTTTCGGTTGTTGCCAGTCGCTCAGTTTTCTTACAAGGAATGTCTCCACATGTAAAGAATGGAGCATTCGTTGGTGTTCCTCGAATGCTCCTTGTAATGCTAATATCGCTATTCTCATTTTCCTCTTTCAGCCATTAATAGTTGGATTTCGCTCTCGTTGATACCGACCATGGCCTCGCCAAGGTCTTCGCTCAACTCGGCCAAGATCTTCGGGTTGTTGTAGTTGGTCACAGCCTTTACGATTGCCTGCGCGCGTTTCACAGGGTCGCCGCTCTTGAAGATACCGCTGCCGACGAAGACGCCCTCTGCGCCCAATTGCATCATCAAGGCTGCGTCCGCTGGGGTAGCCACACCACCTGCCGCGAAGTTCACGACTGGGAGTTTGCCGTTGTCGTGCACGAATTTCACGAGGTCGAAAGGCACACGCAATTGCTTAGCCGCCTCGTAGAGTTCGTCGTCGTTGAGCGAACCGAGTCTTCTGATCTCGCTCTGCATCATGCGCATGTGTCTAACGGCTTGGATCACATCGCCCGTGCCTGGCTCTCCCTTGGTACGGATCATGGTTGCGCCCTCGTTGATACGGCGCAATGCCTCGCCAAGGTCTTTCGCACCGCAGACGAAAGGTACTTTGAATTTACGTTTGTCGATGTGGTATACGTCGTCGGCTGGTGAGAGCACCTCGCTCTCGTCGATGTAGTCGATTTCGATCGCCTCCAGGATCTGCGCCTCTGCGAAGTGTCCGATACGGCACTTGGCCATCACAGGGATAGACACGGCCTCCTGTATGCCTTTGATCATCTTAGGATCACTCATGCGGGATACACCGCCTGCCGCGCGGATGTCCGCCGGGATCCTTTCCAACGCCATGACGGCACATGCGCCCGCCGCTTCAGCGATACGAGCCTGTTCTGGGGTTGTCACGTCCATGATTACACCGCCCTTCAGCATCTGTGCGAGGTTGCGGTTAAGAATAGTTCTGTCTTCCATCTGTCCTTTGTTTTTTATGAATTTCTTATTTTGGGTGCAAAGGTGGACAGAATGTGCTGTTTGACAAAATAAGTATTCCTATTTAGTAAAATACTGTACTTAAAAACACAAAGAGGAGGATTTCCTGAACTGGGAAGGGGATACTTTTTCGTAGTGGCGGAAGAACTTACAGAACATGGCTTGTGAGGTGAATCCTAGTTTGTCCGCCACCTCTTGGATGGTGAGGCGGGAGGTCTCCAATAGTTGGATGGATTCTTGTATCAGGTAGTTGTCTATCACCTGTTTAGGCGTTTTGCCCACTGCCTTGTTGGTCACTTGGGAAAGGTACCTTGGGGTGATGGATAGCTGGTCCGCATAGTAGGCCACGTCGTGTGCGTGACGGTAATGCTCGGAGATGAGTGACATGAGTTGGTTGTACAGGTCCGCGTTCCGGTAGGCTTTGTCGGGGGAGGGCACGGCGTAGACCACCTGGCTGTGGATGTAGTCGTGCGCGTTGCGGATGGCGGTAGGGATATCGTCGCCCAACGCCAGCCTCACAGCGATGGCGGAGGAGAGCGCCCCGCTGACCCCATGCTTCTGCCATCCGTCCATGTTGTGGGAAGAGAAGAAACGCTTCCTTCCCTTGTGGTAGAGCAGGGTGGTGATGCGTCCCTCGGTCTGGTGCCCGCCACGGAGCATGATGGCCTCCGCCCCCATGTCGGAAAAGGCTTCGGCTGTCGCCACCATGTCATCGTCCGTGAAGATCTCCTTGCCTAGTAGGAGCTTGGCCTCCTCGCATTTGATGATGAGCAGGGAGGAGATGGGTATCAGGTGTTTTTTTATCGCTTCGAGGGTTTCCTTGCGCACGAGGGGGGTGCCGTCGGAGGAGATGATACCAGGGTCGCATACGATGGTCTTGCAGGCGATGACTTCATCCCGCAGCCGTCGGATGGCTTGAACGTCTCGTATCAGCCCGATCTTGATAGCCTTGGGTTTCGCCTTCTCGATGATGGATTGGGCCTGCTCCGTGACGATCTCTACGGGCAGGTCGAATATCCTTTTGGAGCCATCGCCCTTTTCTACGGATACGGAGGTGATGATGGAGAGCGGGTGGCCCCCCAGTTCCGAGATGGTCTGGATGTCGGACTGTATGCCCGTCTCGCCAAAACCGTCGGAGCCGGTGATGCTTAGGATAGGGGTGTCGCTCTTCATAGGCAGAGGGGACTCTCCGTTGGGTTATATTCCCGCACCGTCGGCGAACATCTCCTCGACCGCCCTTTGCTGAACGATCTTCGAGTAAGGTTTGACGCTTTGAGTCACCCAGATGTTACCGCCCACGATGGTGTCGTGTCCGATGGTGATACGTCCTAAGATAGAGGAGTTGGAGTAGATGATGACATTGTCCTCGATGATCGGGTGCCTTGGCGTGTTGAGCAGGACGCCCTGCTCGTTCTTGGCGAATTTCTTGGCGCCGAGCGTAACACCTTGGTAGAGGGTGACGTGGTTGCCGATGATGCTGGTCTCGCCGATGACGACGCCTGTGCCGTGGTCGATGGCGAAGTATTCACCGATCTGTGCGCCCGGGTGGATGTCGATGCCCGTCTTGGAGTGCGCCAACTCCGTGATGATGCGGGGCAGTACCGGCACACCGAGCTTCAGCAGGGCATGCGCCACGCGGTAGTGGAGCATCACCTGAACGACAGGGTAGCAGAAGATGATCTCCCCGTAGGCGGTGACGGCCGGGTCGGCTTTCGCCATCGCTTCGATATCCGTGTACAGAACCCTTTTTATCTCGGGGATGGTGTCGATGAACTGCAAAGCGATCTCGTCGCTCTTGTCATCATGGATCTCCTCTCCTTTGAAGCTCATGAAACTCAGACTTATCTGTTCCTTCAGGTATTTCTCCAGGTTCTCGATGCTCACGCCTATGTGGTAGTGGCGGCTTTCCGTGCTGCGGATCTCCGCTCCGAAATAACCGGGGAAGATGATTTGTTGGATTGTTTCTATGATTTTTTCGATGACGGGAATCGACGGTTGCTTGCCACCCTCCGTCTTCATGAACTTTTCCTGATCGCTGATTTTCGCAAGATTTTTTACTATTTCTTTTTTGTTCATTTTTACGTTTTGTTTGTGAAGATGCAAAGTTATTAAAAAAAACGCAAAAGGCAACCCGCTTAAATATTAAACCGCAAAAGGATTCTACCCTCTCGCGGGAAATATGTATATCGGCTAATTAATTCTTCCGCATCCTCCAAATGTTGTAAATGTAATTTGTTTCAATGTGGATGCGCCGATTTTGCCTATTGGGGTTTCGATACGAACTTCCTCTTCTCGTCTCGGCATATAAGCTGTATTGCCCATTTCCCGGACTGAACCGACGGGGGAATGCCTCCGCCAGGGAATAACCATTGTCCGGCTAAGTAGAAGTGGTCCAGGTTCGGTATCCGCTGGTCCAATTGGTCGATCACATTTTTAGGTGTCGGTATGAAGCCTTCGTAGGATCCCCTCCATGCCCCGGTGTAACGGATGGTGGTCAATGGGGTGGCGATGTCACACACCTCGATGTGTTGGGAACTGTTAGGATAATGTTTCTCCAATATTTTTATGGCATCCTCTTCGATCCTTTTTTTCTCCTCGTTATAGGCTTCCTTGTCTAATTTTTCCCAAAGGTCATACGGACTGTCGAATCGGATGATGATGCAGGATTTGCCTTCCGGAGCCATCGTGGGGTCAAAGTTATAGTTCAAGATCCTATAGTTGTGCTTGAGCTCCGTGCTTCCGATCTTTTCCCCGCACGCTTGTACGACTTGTATGCTGTAATCGGTGTGAAGATCTTTGTTGATGCCGAATGAGACTTGCACCATGGAGGTGAACAATATCCATTTGGAATAGACATGGTCCAGCTTAGGAGATTTGAATTGACCTTTCAGCAGTTTGAAGAGCGTGGTGTAGCCATCGGCGGCGCTCACGACGTAGTCGGCTCTCAGGATGGTGCCGTCGGTCAGTTTCACCCCTTTGGCGGAACCGTTCTCCACGATGATTTCCTCCACCTCTTTCTTGAAGAGGAATTCTCCCCCTAATGATTCGTACCTGCTCTTCATCCGCTCCGCCACACCTAAGGAACCACCGATTGGGTAGCCTGCGTTCTTGCGGAAATACCAACCCATGATCAAAAGGAATGCGTAGCAGGCGTAATTGCCTTCCCCATAGATGTTTAGAAGCTTTTTCTTTAAGACGTCGCTTTTGATGTTGAGCGACTCGATATATTGGGTGAAGTTCTTCCCCCTGTGCCGAATGGCTATATACAGGGAGGGAAAGCAGTGGAAGAATGCTTTGGTATATTTAAACGCGGTACGAAGCGCGGGTGCGATGTCAAACGGTTGGAGATGGGAGGCCCAACGGATGTCGCTGGCCAATTTATGGATGGCCTTCTTGTCTTCTGGAGAGATCGATAAAAGATACTCTTTCCAACGGTCTAAGTCCGTGTAAATGATCAGGTCCGATCCGTCTTTGGCGATGTTCCGGTTGTGGATCTCCGCATTGATGATCTGCACTTGGTCGTTTATGATGTTGGTCTCGCGCATTGTGTTATGGAAGGCGCCTTCCTTCGTGCCCACCAACCATTGGATGCTGTAATCGAACCGGTAATTTTTGCGGTACCAAGCTGTGCATATACCTCCTGCAATGTTATGTTTTTCAATGATTTGGGATTCGAAACCATTTGTCTGTGCATAGATGCCCACAGACATACCTGACACACCTCCGCCTATGATGATAATCTTTTTCTTCTCCATTCACATAATCAGTTATATAAATATCCGCCTTTCACGTAGTTGATGTTTATTCGACGGAATCGCTGTTGCCTGAATTTATTGAATATTTACATCTAAAAAAGTATTTGTTGCCTACTCTCTGCATCCCGTGTATAAATCACTTAAGTGTTATTGCCATGATACGTACAAAATCGGCGCAAATTTTGGAAAAAAGCTTGGGATATGCAAGTAATTCGAGGTGAAACGATTGACACAGACTCGGAGACGAATCTAAATCCCTTTGAATGAGTGGTGTTAGCGCCTTCTGTCGTGGCGGGGGCTTCCGGCGTGGAGGACGTGAAATCATGGGATTCCTGGTGTGAACTGCGGTGGTGTACATGAAACGTTTAAGAAAAAGTTTGTGAGATAGTGCCCCTAAGGGTTTGTGTTTGCCAAGAAAAACCCTATTTTTGTTAGAAAAACCTTAAAGAGATAATATCATGGAGATAACGATGATGATTTTACAGCTGTTGGTGGTGCTGATGGCTTTGTATGTGGGTTCACGCTACGGTAGTTTGGCCTTGGGTGCCATCAGTGGTATCGGCTTGGCCATTTTGGTGTTCGGATTTGGACTAAAACCAGGCAATCCGCCTACGGATGTTATTTATATCATCATCGCCGCCGTCACTTGCGCGGGTATCATGCAGGCGAGCGGAGGTATGGATTGGCTGATTCAGATCGCGGAGAGGCTGCTGCGGAAACATCCGAAGTACATCACCATCTTAGCCCCTCTTTGTACCTTCTTCCTGACTGTATTGGTCGGTACGGGCCATGTGGTCTATACGTTGATGCCTATCATCTGTGATATATCGTTGAAGAAGGGTATCCGTCCGGAACGTCCGTGTGGCGTGGCCAGCATCGCTTCGCAGGTGGGCATCACCTGTTCGCCTATCGCGGCAGCGGTGGCCTCGTTCGTTATCATCTCTAACGAGAATGGGTTCGACGTCAATAATCTTGGTGTCATCGCCATCACTATCCCGGCCTGCATCTGCGGACTGATGGCTGCTGCGGCATGGTCCTACAACAGGGGCTTGGACCTTGACAAAGACCCTCAGTTTCAGGCTCGCCTGGCGGATCCGAAAATGAAGGAGTACATGTATGGTAGCACCGCCTCCGTGCTCGATAAGGAGGTCAGTTCTCATGCCAAAGCCGCCGTCTACATCTTCTTGGGTGCGCTTGCCGTCATCGTGTTGTTCTCCGTCATGCAGATTGCGGAGCATGATATCCGTCCTGAGTACAATGGCAAACCATTGGGTATGAATATCATCATTCAGATTGTTATGATCGCGGCGGCTGCCTTGATGATCCTCTTCTGCAAGGCTGAGCCGAAGAAGGCGGTGGCGGGACCGGTGTGGCAGAGTGGTATGGTGGCGGTGGTCGCCATCTATGGTATCGCTTGGCTGGCGGACACCTATTTCTCCAATTACCTTGATGTGATGAAGAGCGGTTTGACTGGTATTGTCAGTGAATATCCGTGGAGTATCGCTTTCGCGTTCTTTGCGGTCTCTGTGTTGATCAATTCGCAGGGGGCGGTGGTCGTCGCCATGTTACCGTTGGCCTATTCGTTGGGCATTCCTGGACCTGTCCTGTTGGGCGTTCTGCCAAGCGTCTACGGCTACTTCTTCATCCCTAACTATCCAAGCGATATCGCCACGGTGAACTTCGACCGGTCTGGCACCACCGTCATCGGCAAGTACCTGCTCAACCATAGCTTCATGATCCCAGGCTTGATTTGCGTGACCGTCAGCACCCTTGTGGCGATGTTTATGACGAAGCTGATTTATTGAGGTCTCTTCCCCGCTTGCCTATGTTTTGCCGTTAAGCGTTGAACATGTGGCTTATCTCGGTGCGTTGTTGTAGACCGATTGAAGCGTGTAATTCGGATCCTCGTTGTAGTATGCGTTCACCATGATGTCGACCACTTCTTTGCCGTTGTTGAGGTAGGCTCCTGTCGCGTGGTCGATCAGTCCGGACTGCTCTTTGCCTGTGCCGGCTGAACCGTTGTCCCAGAAAAAGAGGGACAATCCATAATCTTTGGCGGCCTTGCAGACGTATTCGAGGTAATATTTGCGGAATGCTTCGGCACGGTCGGTGCTGCGGTGTACACAGCCGAATTCGCCGAGGTAAACGGGAACACCGTTGTCGACAAATTTTCTCTTCATACGGTTGAAGTTGTCGATCACATTGTCTTCGTCCCCCCATTCTTCCTTGTCTCTGCCGGTGTGTCCCCATTCGGTCTTCTCGTTGTTGAGTGCGTAGGTGTAGGGGTCGTAGAAGTGTACAGCGACAAGCAATCTGTTCTTAACTACGTCTGTGGGCAATTTCAGCTCACTGATTGTGAGGTCTATGTTGGTGACGTAACCGGGGCAACCCAAGTACCTGTATCTGTTTTCACCCCCGGTGGAACGTACAACGTCGACAAATAGTTGCAGCCACTCGTTGTATACGCGGTATTGCGCGCCACCATCGGTTCTGTTTTCGCCCCAACCCCAGTTGCCGTCGTGGATTTCGTTCATGGCCTCAAAGATCAGATAGTCCCCTTCGTATTTGAATCTTTCGGCTATCTGTTTCCATAATGCGGAGAGTTGGTTTTTCACTTGTGTGTTGCGTTCCGCGCTTTTTGAGGCGCCCAATATGTCCAGCCAGTATTTGCTGTCGGCTCCGTCGTGGTGTATGTTGATGATGGCTTTGAGCCCTGCCTCCTTCGCGTAGCCCACCACCTCAGCCACTCGGTTCATGTATTTCTCTTCGATCTTATAATCAGGTGCGCTGCCGATGTGGCCCATCCATGTGATAGGGATGCGCACGGAAGAAAAGCCGGCGGCCTTTACCGCTTGGAATGTCTTCAATGTCGCGGGGTGGTTCCCCCAAGCTGTCTCACTCGAGTATCCGTTGTTTTGAGCATCCAAGTTGTTCCCCAGATTCCACCCTAATCCAAGGCTTTGGGTGATGGTTTGTACGGATGTGCCGTCGATGGCGTGGTCCTTCTTGAACCTGATATTGCGTGCGTTCCCGTCGAATGCTATGGTCTCGCCCTCTTCGGTGGTGATGGTGAAGTTGTTCCCTTGTTCGAAGTGGATAGCCTCGACGGAAGAGGTCGGATAGGTTTGTGTCGTACCATCTTCCATGGTGACCTCAACCCTGTTCTGTGCGTTAAGCGTAATCGAAGAGATAGCTAATGCTAAAAGAATGAGCCTTTTCATTTGAGTCTGGTATTGGATGCTATTTTTTAATGATTTTCACGAATTGATTTCCCGCCTTGATCAGGTAAGGCGCAGGAGACATTTTGTCTGTGTGTATTGTCAATTCCGATTCTTCGGCGACTGTCGAGAAAAGCACTTTGCCGTCTGTACGTATGATTTGTACTTGGGAACCTTTCTCGAGTCCGGATAGGAGAATGTGGTCTTCGACGAGCGTGTTGACCGAAAAGGTGTTCGTCGGAACTTCATCTGTGCCACTTGATACGGAGAAATTGATCTCCACCGTTTCGATGTCCAGTTTGAATGTGCTGCCGTCGGAATATTTCAGTTCAAGTTCATCTTCGGCAAAGGTTATTGTTGACACGTCGTCCCGTTCCGCCTTCTCTCCGTTTATCATCAGTGTTTTCCCCGCATGGACAAACGTGGAGAATCCTATAGCAAGTATTAATGAAATGAGTTTTCTGGTCATGCTTTTATCTGTTTAAATTGTTCTTTTACTGTGTCGCAAAACATAAAAACACACGTACAAGTTTTGCATTTGGTTGCAAATATAGATTTTTTTTGACAAACGGAGATTGTTGGAGATGTTTTTGGAATATTATGTCTGGAACTATTCACCCATCTATACAATTGCGCCGTAGAGAAGTCTTACGAAACCTCCCTACGGCGCCCCCTTAACTAGTATAAAAATTACAAACGAATTCTTAATTGACTACGTCGAACTGACGTTTCTTAATTGACTTCGTCGAACTATCGTTTCTTAATTCTTAATTCTTAACTCTTAATTCTTAACTCCCTAAATGTCCCTCTGGTCCTTCTCCGAGTAGTTCTCGAAGTACTCAGCTATCTCCCTTTCCGCGCTGTCGCTGAAAGCGTAGGACTCGTCGTGTTGGCTGACATCCAGACCCATGCGTTCCGACTTGACGCTGACACGCATCGGAATCATCTTATTAGTGACCCAATAGAGTGCGAAGCTGACGATGAACGTGTAGGCGATGACGATGACGACGCCCAAGACACTGTTGAGGAACTCCGTCCAGTTGCCGTGGATCAGACCCGTGTAGGAGAAGACACCCGTGAGGATGGTGGCGAAGATACCTCCCATTCCGTGGGTTGGGAATACGTCGAGCGCGTCGTCGATGCTGGATTTCTCTCTCCAGTGCACTGCAGTGTTGCAGACAAGCGTCGTGAGCAACGCGATGATGAAGCTTTGGCTCGTCGTCACCACGTCCGCACAAGGCGTGATGGCCACCAAACCGACCACCGCACCGACAGCCGCACCCATGCCGGAAGGCTTCCTGCCACGCAGGCAATCGATGAAGATCCAGCTCATCATGGCCGTCGCACCGGCCGTGTTCGTGTTGAGGAACGCCTTGATGGCGATACCGTCCGCCGCCAAGCTCGAACCACCGTTGAAGCCGAACCAACCCAGCCACAGCAAGGCCGCACCCAATAAGACGAAAGGCACGTTGGCAGGGATGTGGTTCTCCGACCGCACGTTCGTCCTGCGGCCCAGGAAGAGCGCCCCGACGAGCGCCGCCACACCGCTGGAAGCGTGCACGACGATACCGCCCGCGAAGTCGTGTATGTTCAGCCATTTATGCAACAAACCATCCGGATGCCACGTCCAGTGGGCCAGCGGACAGTAGATGAAGATGCAGAAGAGCATCATGAAGACCATGTAAGCGGAGAAACGCACACGCTCCGCGAAAGACCCTGTGATAAGGGAAGGAGTGATGATGGCGAATTTCATCTGGAAGATAGCGTACAGCGCCAACGGTATGGTGGCGGTCAGGTAGGGCTCAGGCTTGGCGCCCACATTGTGGAACATGAAATATTGTGTCGGGTCACCGATCAGACCCAGTCCGCCCAAATCGTTTCCGAAAGCGAGGGAGAACCCGAAAATCACCCATAGGACACTGATGATACCCATGGCGATGAATGATTGCAGGATGGTGCTGATGACGTTTTTCTTTCCCACCATACCACCGTAGAAAAAGGAGAGACCCGGAGTCATCATCAATACGAAAATCGTGGCCGTGATCATCCATGCCACATTGCTCGACGTGCACTCTTCCGTCTCCACAAACTCCCATAGACCCTGTTCTTCAGGGATGAAGATGCCCAATGCCGCTATGATAGCCATGAACGACATCATGATAATCCATCTCTTTTTTGTTTTCATAATAACTGATATTAAATATTGTACATAAATTATCTTTTATCGCCGATTTTTAATGTCTAATTGTTCTAAAAAATCGTATATTCATTGCATGTTGTAGTCAATATTTTATATTTTCAATCATAATGACACGCAAAAATACTATTTATCTTTCAAATAGCAAGTCAAAATACAATATTTTTTACAAAAAGTTTCTTATTCTTTTGTTTTAAAAACTTTTTATTGTTTTTACTTGCGTGTTTGTAGCAAAAAGATTTACTTCGCGTATGTTTTGTAGTTTAATTGTCAACAAGAGGAGGATTTATGGAGACGCTACGTCATGAATGCGGCATCGCTATGATTAGGTTGCTGAAACCATTGGACTATTACCGTCAGAAATATGGTACGGACGGTTATGGTTTAGGCAAGCTCTATCTAATGATGGAGAAGCAGCATAACCGAGGTCAGGAGGGTGCGGGTGTCGCGTGTGTGAAGCTTCATTCCACACCGGGGCACGAGTATATGTTCAGGGAAAAGGCGGAGGGCAAGGATGCCATCACCAAGGTCTTTTCCTCCATCGGCCACTTGTTGGCCACACCGAGCGAGGATGACCCATCAGGCACACCACCGTTTCAAGGTGAGTTGCTGATGGGTCATCTTCGTTATAGCACCACAGGCAAAGGGGGCTTGCGCTACGTGCACCCGTTCCTGCGCCGCAACAACTGGCGAGCGAAGAACCTTTGCATCTGCGGTAACTTCAACATGACGAACATCGACCACATCTTCCAGCTTCTGACGGAGCAGGGCCAATACCCGCGCATCTACAGCGACTCGTACATCATGCTGGAGCTGATGGGCCATCGCCTGGACCGTGAGGTGGAGCGCCTCTACCGTGAGGCGAAGGAGTCGGGTCGGGTCAATACGGAGATCACCGATTATGTGGACACGCATGTGGACATCAGCAACGTGTTGTCCTCCACCATGCCTCACTTCGACGGGGGCTATGTGGTCTGCGGTCTGACGGGTAGCGGTGAGATGTTCTCCATGCGTGACCCGTGGGGTATCCGCCCCGCCTTCTTCTACCGGAACGATGAACTTGTCGCGGTGGCGAGCGAGCGTCCGGTGCTTCAGACCACCTTCGATCTCTCTTGCGACGAGGTGGAGGAGCTGAAGCCGGGTCAGGCGTTGATCGTGGGACAGAACGGAAAGCTCTTCCTGAAGTCCATCATCGATCCGAAGCCTTATTCCCCTTGCGTCTTCGAACGCATCTATTTCAGCAGGGGAAATGACCAAGACATCTACCGGGAGCGCAAGATGTTGGGTAGACAGTTGCAGGACGCTATCCTGAAAGCGATAGACGGAGATGTGGAGAACACGGTCTTCTCCTATATTCCTAACACGGCGGAGGTGGCCTACTACGGTATGGTGGAGGGATTCCGCGAGAACTTCTCCCACGTGCGTGCGGAGAAGGTGGTCTCCAAGGACATCAAGCTGCGTACGTTCATCACGGAGGGAAAGAGCCGAAACGACCTCGCCGCCCATGTCTACGACATCACCTATGGCAGCGTGCGGCCTGGCGTGGACAACTTAGTTGTCATCGACGATAGCATCGTGAGGGGAACCACCTTGCACGAGAGCATCATCAAGATATTGGACCGCCTCCATCCGAAGAGCATCGTCATCGTAAGCTCCGCTCCGCAGATCCGTTACCCGGACTTCTACGGCATCGACATGAGCCGAATCGGCGACTTCATCGCCTTCAAGGCGGCTGTGGCGCTGCGGAAGGATAGGGGAGAGGCCTCGATGCTGAAGACATTGTATGATTCGTGCGCGACCGCCCTCGCTGATGGTGGCTGGAAGAACGGAGAGAATGTCCTGAGACAATTGTACGATGGCTTGTCCGTCGACGAACTGAACCAGAAAATGGTGGAGATCCTCTGCCCTGAAGGGGTGACGACACCAGTGAAATTGGTCTTCCAAAGCATTGAGGGACTGCACCATGCGATCCCGAAACATCCAGGCGATTGGTACTTTACAGGACACTATCCGACGGAGGGCGGATTACGCATGCTTTACCGTTCGTACATGGACTGGTATGAGAGTGGAAAAAATAATGGATAATAATTGAACAAAATAGTATGACAAGGTATATCTTTGTGACAGGTGGTGTGGTCTCTTCCTTAGGGAAGGGAATCATCTCTTCCAGTATCGGTAAACTGCTGCAAGCGCGTGGCTATAGTATTACTATCCAGAAGTTTGACCCGTACATCAACATCGACCCGGGTACGCTGAATCCGTATGAGCACGGAGAGTGCTACGTGACGGTCGATGGCATGGAGACGGACTTGGACTTGGGCCATTACGAGCGTTTCACGGGTATCCATACGACGCGCGAGAACTCGATCACGACCGGACGCATCTACAAGACGGTGATTGACCGGGAACGTCGGGGCGACTATTTGGGTAAAACCATACAGGTCGTGCCGCATATCACGGACGAGATCAAGCGCAGGATGTTGCGTACGGACGGTACGGAGGAGGGGGAGAGCCGCTTGCCTGACTTTGTCATCACTGAGGTGGGTGGCACCATCGGAGACATCGAGTCCGCTCCTTTCATGGAGGCGATTCGTCAACTGCGTTGGGAGTTGGGCAAACGTGCGGTCTGCGTGCACCTCACCTACGTGCCTTACCTGAAGGCGGCGGACGAGCTGAAGACCAAACCGACCCAGCATTCCGTCAAGGAGTTGCAGGGAATGGGTATCCAGCCTGACGTGCTGATCCTGCGTACGGAGAAGCACTTGTCGGACGGTGTGCGCCAAAAGGTGGCCTCCTTCTGCAACGTCGATCTGGAGTGCGTGGTGCAGAGCGAGGATTTGCCAAGCATCTATGAAGTGCCGGTCAACATGCAACGGCAGGGATTGGATGCGGCTTTGTTGCGTAAGTTCGGCATCCCTGTGGGTGAGACCCCTAAGATGGAGCCTTGGCACCGCTTCCTTGCGTTGAGCAAGTCCGCCACGAAGGAGGTCAACATCGGTCTGGTAGGCAAATATGACCTGCAGGATGCCTACAAGAGCATCCGTGAGAGCCTTGCGCTCGCCGGCATATACAACGGCGTGAAGGTGAAGCTGAAGTTCATCAACAGCGAGACGCTCGACGCCTCCACGTTCGATTGGAGCCAAGTGCAGGGCGTAGTCATCTGCCCCGGCTTCGGTCAGAGGGGTATCGAGGGAAAGATCGATGCCCTGAAGTACTGCAGGGAACATAACGTGCCTACGTTCGGTATTTGCTTGGGTATGCAGATGATGGTCATCGAGTTTGCGAGGGACGTGCTGGGCTACAAGGACGCCAACAGCGCGGAGATGGACCCTAACACGGCGCATAATGTGATAGACATTATGGAGGAGCAGAAGACCGTCACGCAGAAGGGCGGCACGATGCGTCTGGGCGCATACGACTGTAAGTTGGAGGAAGGATCACGTGTGAGACAAATCTATGGGGAGGAGTTGATACGGGAGCGCCATCGCCATCGTTATGAGTTCAATGACAAATATTTGGGCGAATACGAGGAGAAGGGGATGCAGTGCGTGGGTAGGAACCCGGAGAGCGGACTGGTGGAGATCGTCGAGATCCCAGGCCTCCGTTGGTTCATCGGTACGCAGTTCCACCCGGAGTACTCCAGCACGGTGCTGAATCCGCACCCATTGTTTATGGATTTTATAAAAACGATTATAGATGAATAAGAAAGCGATTTTACGGCTCAGCGACGGCACTGAGTTTCATGGCGAGAGTTTCGGCTATGAGGGTGCCGTGGCAGGTGAGGTGGTGTTTAATACTGCCATGATGGGTTATCCTGAGAGTTTGACGGACCCTTCCTACGCTGGGCAAATCCTTGTGATGACGTTCCCTCTCGTGGGAAATTATGGTGTGCCAAGTGAATCTACGGAGCAAAACGGATTGTCCACCTTCATGGAGAGTGACAGGATACATGTCCGCGCGTTGGTGGTGAGCGACTACTCAGTCCATTACAGCCACTGGAACGCTAAGGGCTCTTTGGCGGAATGGTTGAAAAGAGAAAAGGTGGTGGGTATCACGGGAATTGATACGCGTGAGCTCACCAAACGTCTTCGTGAATATGGTAGCATGAGCGGTGTGATCATCACGGAGGGACAGCAGGATATTCCTTTCGAGGATCCTAACCTTGTCAACCAGGTGGCGCTCGTCAGCACGAAGGAGGTGGAACATTTCGGAAACGGTAGCAAACGGGTCTGCTTGGTGGACATGGGTGTGAAACAGAATATCATCCGTGAGTTGCTTAAGTTCGACGTGAGCATAACGGTTGTCCCTTGGGACTATGACTTCACGTCGGAGGAGTACGACGGACTCTTCATCTCGAACGGTCCGGGCGACCCTAACCTCTGCACCAAGACGGTGGAGCATGTCCGTAAGTTCATGCAACAGAGTAAACCTATCTATGGTATCTGCATGGGTAACCAGATCCTCGCGCTTGCGGCGGGTGCCAAGGTGACCAAGCTGAAGTATGGTCACCGCGGACATAACCAGCCTGTGCGTCTGCTTGTGAATGGTAAATTGACCAACCGTTGCTTCATCACCTCCCAGAACCATGGTTATGCGGTGGATAATGATACGATCCCTGCCGATTGGGAGCCTCAGTTCATCAACATGAACGACGGCTCGAATGAGGGTATCCGTCACAAGACCAAGCCTTGGTGCTCGGCGCAGTTCCACCCGGAGGCTGCCAGCGGTCCTACCGATACGGAGTTCATCTTCGGACAGTTCTTCAAGGCGATGTGCGACCCTAAGTCTATGATGGTCGCCGAGGCGCAGGAGACGTTCGAATCGTTTGAGAAGCCTAAGAAAGTCCTCTTGTTGGGTAGTGGCGCCTTGAAGATCGGTGAGGCGGGCGAGTTCGACTACTCAGGTTCCCAGGCCTTGAAGGCTTTGAAAGAGGAAGGTATCCATACTGTTTTGATCAACCCTAACATCGCCACGGTGCAGACCTCCGATGGTGTCGCCGATGAGGTCTATTTCCTCCCTGTGACGCCTTATTTCGTCGAGCGTGTCATCGAGAAGGAGCGTCCGGACGGAATCCTGCTCTCGTTCGGTGGCCAGACGGCGCTGAACTGCGGTGTCGAGTTGTATAAGAACGATATACTGAAGAAATACAATGTGCGTGTGCTGGGTACGCCGGTGCAGGCGATCATTGATACGGAAGACCGTGAGCTCTTCGTCAACAAGCTGGACGAGATCAATGTGAAGACGATCAAGTCACACGCTTGTGAGAATGTGCAGGAGGCTCGTGAGGCGGCTAAGGAACTGGGCTATCCGGTCATCCTCCGCGCGGCCTATGCCTTGGGCGGACTTGGCTCAGGCTTCTGCGACAACGAGGAGCAGTTGAATAAATTGGCCGAGAAAGCCTTTGCATTCTCCCCGCAAGTACTTGTGGAGAAATCGTTGAAGGGCTGGAAGGAGATTGAGTACGAGGTGGTGCGTGACCGCTTCGACAATTGCATCACGGTATGTAACATGGAGAACTTCGATCCGCTTGGTATCCATACGGGTGAGTCCATCGTCATCGCTCCGTCGCAGACGCTCACGAACAGTGAGTACCATAAGTTGCGTGCGCTTGCCATAAAGATCATCCGTCACATCGGTATCGTGGGTGAGTGCAACGTGCAATATGCCTTCGACCCTGTGAGTGAGGATTATAGGGTGATCGAGGTGAATGCCCGCTTGTCCCGCTCCTCCGCTTTGGCAAGTAAGGCGACGGGTTATCCGTTGGCCTTCGTGGCGGCTAAGTTGGGCTTGGGCTATGGCCTCTTCGATTTGAAGAACTCTGTGACGAAGACCACTTCCGCCTTCTTCGAGCCAGCCTTGGATTATGTGGTATGTAAGATTCCTCGTTGGGACTTGGGTAAGTTCCGCGGCGTGGACCGTGAGCTGGGTAGCTCCATGAAGTCGGTCGGCGAGGTGATGGCCATCGGACGTACGTTCGAGGAGGCTGTCCAGAAGGGCTTGCGTATGATCGGTCAGGGTATGCACGGATTCGTGGGTAACAAAGAGTTGGAGATCGCCGACATCGATGGTTCATTGAGGGCGCCAACCGATAAACGTATATTCGTCATAGAAAAAGCCTTTGAGATAGGTTATTCCGTGGCGCAGATCCATGAGCTTACGAAGATCGATTGCTGGTTTTTGGATAAGCTCATGAACATCCATTTGGTCAACAAGGAGTTGCAGGCAGTCTCTTCGCTTGAGGCGTTGCCGAACAACCTTCTGAAGTGCGCGAAGGTATATGGCTTTACTGATTTCCAGATCGCCCGCGCATTGGATATGGGCAGCAAGATGGATATCGAGGACGCTGTGCTGGTCGTTCGCTCGCATCGTAAGCAATTGGGCATCTTGCCTTTCATTAAGCAGATTGATACGCTGGCGGCTGAATATCCTGCCCAGACGAACTATCTGTACCTCACATACTCCGCCGTTAAGAGTGATGTGGTCTGTGAACGGGACAACCGCACGATCATGGTGTTGGGCTCCGGCGCCTACCGTATCGGCTCCTCCGTGGAGTTCGACTGGTGCGGTGTGCAGGCGCTGAACACGATACGCAAGGAGGGCTTCAGAAGCGTTATGATCAATTATAACCCTGAAACGGTCTCCACGGATTATGACATGTGCGACCGCCTCTACTTCGACGAGCTGACGTTCGAACGTGTGATGGATATCATCGAGCTGGAGTCGCCTAAGGGTGTGATTGTCAGCACGGGTGGCCAGATACCGAACAACCTCGCCATGAAACTGGATGCGCAGAAGGTGCCTATCTTGGGTACGCAAGCCAATTATATCGATAACGCGGAGGATAGGGATAGATTCTCGGCCATGCTCGACCGTATCGGTGTGGATCAGCCTGAGTGGAGCGCCCTGACCTCCATGGAGGATGTGAACGCCTTCATCCAGCGAGTGGGCTTCCCTGTTCTGGTGCGCCCTTCGTACGTGCTTTCGGGTGCGGCGATGAATGTTTGCAGTAACCAGGATGAGTTGGAGCGCTTCCTGACGTTGGCGGCGAATGTCTCCAAGAAACATCCGGTCGTCATCTCTAAGTTCATGCAGAACACCAAGGAGGTGGAGATGGATGCGGTGGCGAAGGATGGCGAGATCTTGGCATACGCTATTTCAGAGCACATCGAGTATGCGGGTGTCCACTCGGGAGACGCCACGATACAGTTCCCTGCGCAGAAACTATATGTGGAGACGGTTCGCCGTATCAAGAAGATATCCGCTCAGATTGCTAGGGAGTTGCATATATCGGGACCATTCAACATCCAATACTTGGCGAGGGAGAACGAAATCAAGGTGATCGAGTGTAACCTCCGCGCCAGTCGTTCCTTCCCGTTCGTAAGTAAGATCTTGAAGGTCAACTTCATCGATTTGGCGACCCGTGTGATGTTGGGCTTGCCTGTGGAGAAACTGAGCAAATCGTTCTTCGACTTTGATTATGTGGGTATTAAGGCTTCGCAGTTCTCCTTCAACAGGTTGCAGAAGGCCGACCCAGTGTTGGGCGTCGACATGACCTCTACCGGTGAGGTGGGTTGCTTGGGTGACGACACATCCTGCGCATTGCTGAAGAGTATGCTTTCCGTCGGACATCGTATTCCGAAGAAGACGGTCCTCCTTTCCACCGGACCTGCGAAGGATAAGGTCTCGTTGCTGGAGCCTGCCCGCTTGCTCATCGAGCACGGGTATGAGTTGTATGCGACACCAGGCACAAGCCGCTTCCTGACGGACAATGGTATCCCGAACACGGAGGTCTTCTGGCCAAGCGATAAGGAGAAGACCCCACAGGCATTGGATTTGTTGCATCAGCATAAGATCGATATGGTGGTTAACATCCCGAAGGATTTGTCCACGGGAGAGTTGACGAACGGTTATATCATCCGTCGCGCGGCGGTGGATCTGAACATCACGTTGATCACCAACTCACGACTGGCTTCGGCCTTCATCCGCGCCTTCTGCACCACTAAGTTGGACGAGTTGGCCATCAAGAGTTGGAGGGAGTACCGCTAAGCCTCTTTTCGGACGATTGTTTTACACCCCGCAGGTTCGAGACTGTTGGTCTATCCTGCGGGGTTCTTTTTTTCGCTTTTTTTCGGAAGATTTTATTGGGACAGGGTAGAGGTCCGCCCTTCCTCTCGTAACACCCTTTAAACGCACGAGAATGCCCTCCCTGCGCTTCTGATACGAAAGCGGGCTGTTCCACAGCATGGAACAGCCCGCATCTTTTGTTAGAGAGGTGGATTATAGATCAACCAGCACCTTTTCGTGGCCTACGATATAGTAGGAACCCTTCTTCAATCCATCCAATGCCTCAGACCTCTTGACGTTGGATTTTACGATGATACCGGAGATCGTATAGACGTTAACCAACTCGTCCATGTCAGCCGCAGGTTGCGTTTCAACGCCCACGTGCTCGGTAGGTGCGCATGTGAAGAGTTGGATGTCGTCCAAGATGAAGTCATTACCTAATGCGTTGTCGGCGAGTAGAATGACCTCAAGCAAAACCTCATCCCCTTCAAAATCAGCGCGGACAGAAGCTTCTCCCCAATCTGACCCGACGAGTTTCAGGCCATCCACAACATTCGATTCCGCAACTATACCTGACTTTAAATCGGTTAGACGCAGATATACTTTACCATTAGTTGTTTCCCCAATAAACGTATTCACATAGCATCTTGCCATCAGGGAAGCATTCTGTATAATCGGATCTTTTATTGTTTTTGAATAAATGATAGAACTATCGTATTGGTTCCCGTTTATGAATAGCATACCTCCATAATCCAAACCTTGGTAAGTATGGTCAGGAGCGAATGCCTTGCCGTTTCTCCCAGGAGTCTCTCCGTTAAAACAATAAGCTTCATATGACCAACGCGTACCACCCGACACATCAACATCTTCCGAAGAAGTCACGTTGCCGGCAACAGTATAGTTGGCGTCATAAGAAGGCTTTGTGGCACACAAATACCCGTTAAGTTCTAGGCCATAACATGTGCTCCACTTCTCGGCATCGTTATGCATCACTTTCTTAGGCGCATTCGGATCGGAATAGTCCCACGACCAATAAGTGGAGTCGGACGTGAAAGTGCCGAAGTCCTCCTGCCAAACCAGTTTCTTCGGGATCTTGTTGCCGTTTTCGTCCAGGCAATAGTTTTGGATTTCAGGGGTGGTGTCAGTGTCCGCATAGACGGTGATGGTGTCATACGTATTGCAATCGTTTATTCTTTTGCCATTTGCGTCCAAGACGTTGTCCTGTACCTTCAGGATGAATAAGGTGCCATTTTTGTCCGCATCTTCCCAGCTCAACTCCAAAGGATTAATAACCACACCAACGGTTGCTTTGTATGGTGTTGATTCAACGTTATCCTTGTACCAATACATTGTGAAGTCGGTATAAGGATTGCCATCCTTGTCTGGGGTTGTCACATCGTTCGAGGTCAGTGTCACGGACTCTCCCGATTTTAGATGGATGCTCGTTACGTTTTTGCCATCCGCATAGATGATAGGTTTGACGGATTCGGTGCAATTGATGTACGGATTCTCCTGTGCTGCACATGTGAAGAGTTGGATGTCGTCCAAGATGAAGTCATTACCTAATGCGTTGTCGGCGAGTAGAATGACCTCAAGCAAAACCTCATCTCCTTCAAAATCAGTGCGGACAGAAGCTTCCGCCCAATCTGACCCGACAAGTTTCAGGCCATCCACAACATTCGATTCCGCAACTATACCTGACTTTAAATCGGTTAGACGCAGATATACTTTACCATTAGTTGTTTCCCCAATAAACGTATTCACATAGCATCTTGCCATCAGGGAAGCATTCTGTATAATCGGATCTTTTATTGTTTTTGAATAAATGATAGAACTATCGTATTGGTTCCCGTTTATGAATAGCATACCTCCATAATCCAAGCCTTGGTAAGTATGGTCAGGAGCGAACGATCTTCCGTTTTCAGTAGGATACTTCCCGTTAAAACATCTGGCTTCAAATTCCCAAAGCGTACCATTCGACACGTTGACACCAATTGAACTGGTCACATTGCCGGCAACGGTATAGTTGGCGTCATAAGAAGGTTTGGAGGCACATGCATACCCATTAAGTTCCAAGCCATAACATGTGCTCCACTTCTCGGCATCGTTATGCATCACTTTCTTAGGCGCATTCGGATCGGAATAGTCCCACGACCAATAAGTGGAGTCGGACGTGAAGGTTCCGAAGTCCTCTTGCCAAAGCAGATGGTGAGGCAACGGTTGACCAATGTCGTTTTTACAGCACTCTATTTCCTTGACTTGAAACGATGCAGACTGCATCTTGCCGCTCGATGTTGTGAGAGTATAAGAATAGGTAACTGATTCTTGAGGGGAATCAGGATGTGAAATATGCATATACTCCCAATCTGTACCCCATGAGATTTCGTGGCCATTCTCATACCACTGAATAGAGGTGCTCTTGTATATTGTATCAGCGGACAACACAATATTCGAACCCACACATACCTCTTCCGGTCCATAAACAATAGGCGCAATCTCAGCATAGATTCGTATGGACTTGATCATGATAGCTTGACCTTGATGCAAGAGGACGGATGTCAAATGGAAGTTCAGGTCTCCCTTGCCGCCAAATTTAGTCAGAGATGCGGTAGTCTCATATATCACCTGCTTACACTTTCCCGCAGCAAGCTGATTTAAAGATATGGAATAAGGATCGGGGTCATGGTCCGTAGGTCTTTCACCTGTGCTGATCATCAATGTTCCTGTATACGGATATTGGGAATGTGGCTCCGGGTTGGATGGTAAATAGTCAAGATATGATGACGGATGGGGGTTGCAATATTCTATTTCAACCCTACATTTGCCTTGGGGTTTCAGACCTCCCGCATGGCAAGAGAATATGCATTGGTCATTTAGATCCCTTTTTCCTGCAGAAACGATAAACCCCCATTCCCTGCTATCATCATTGTCCATCATACGAAACGAGTCCAATCGAACTGGATTAGGAGTAACAGCATAATAGGGTTGATCGTCGAGGAATGACGACTTTGTCTCGCTGAAAGCAATGGAATCAGCCATTTTCAAGCTCGTAGACAATGTGATAGGCACGATTGTATTGTCCATGGCTTTTACTTTATCCAAGGATACCATCTGTGCATCTTCCTGTCCAGGCACTGAGAAGTCAATCTCCGCCACCAAAGGCAATTCTTGTTGTTGTGCAAGAGCACCCACCCACATTCCTGATAGGAACACTAGGAATGTCAAACATCTTGTAAAGCTTTTTCTCATACTCAATTTTCTCATTGATACATTGTTATAGGGGTCCATCTGTCTGTTTTCTAAATTTATAGGGTTCAGGACCCTGATGCCATATAAAATAAATTTCTCACATGAATAGTCTGGAGGAATGCGGGCTGTTCCATAAAAAGGGACAGCCCGCATCTTTTTAGGATAGGTTGGACTATAGATCAACCAAGACACATCTCTACTTCAACCCTATAATTGGAATTGGGCTTCAATCCAGACACGGAAAATCCCAATATAGGTGCCTGAGAAATCGTTGGCATGCCTGAGATGACGAACCCCCACACATCTTCATTAATCAGTCTACGTTCGTCCAAGAACGTCTTGCGCAAAGAAATTCCCTGCTATTCCTAGTAGGAGCACAAGAATTGCCATACGTTTTTGTAAAGTTTTTTTCATACTCGTCTATTTTTGAATTATTTGAATTGCTATTATAAGAATGTCTATCCGTAATTTCACAAGGTACTTAGTTCGTTTTTGTAATTTCAATCATGCACACATAAATGTAAATCTATAATTTGTACAAATATAAATATTTTTTATTTATCAGCCAATTGATTTGTGTAAAAATATCCGCTTTTCGAGTGGTTTTAACACTAATTAAAAAAGTCTTTGTCAATAGGTTAAATGGACGATGTCCGGTGATGGTTGGATTCTATTTTTTAGCTCCGCCGAACTGCCGATTCCCTGTTCCCCATGCCTCTCTTCCTCTTCTTCAAATGCTTCTCCCTCGCTAATAGGTTGATGTCCAGTTCGCTTTTATGGCTCAGATTCAATCCCTCAGGCCTCCAAAGATATTTGCGGGTCTCCTTTACAAGGATGCCGGACAGGAGTATCAGGGAAATCAGGTTGGGAATGGTCATCAATCCGTTCATGATGTCCGCAAAGTCCCACACCACGTTCAGGGCCAGCACAGATCCGATGAAGGTGCCGACTACGAACAGAAGCCGGTAGACGATGATAATCCTTTTCCCTCCGAGGTATTCTATGGCTTTTTCTCCGTAGTAGGACCATCCTAAGATGGTCGAGAACGCGAAGGTGAAGAGCCCCACCGCCAGGACGATCGGACCGACGAGTGGTATGGTGCTGAATGCCGCATGCATCATGCTGACACCTCCTTCGCATTGCATTTCAGGGTGTGCGTCCAGGCTGCTGACCAAGACGATGCCGGTCATGGCGCAGATGACGACGGTGTCCCAAAATGTGCCGGTCATGGAGACCAATGCTTGTCGCACCGGGTTTTTGGTCTTTGCCGCCGCGGCGATGATAGGAGCGGAACCCATGCCGGACTCGTTGGAGAACAATCCTCTCGCGACGCCATACCGTATGGTGTTGATGATGGTCCCGCCGATGAATCCAGCACCAGCGGACTGCGGGTCGAAAGCGGATCGTTCGATGGTTGAGATGGCGGAGAGAATATGTCCATGGTTGCAGCATAGAATGTAGATACACCCTAAGATGTAGAATGAAGCCATGAAGGGAACCAGCAGTCCGCACACCTTCGATATGCTTTTCACCCCTCCGATCATGACCAGCCCCACGAGGAGGGCGATGACGATACCCGTGTAGGTGGTGTCGATGCTAAGATCTGTCTCTAAAAGATTGGCGACGGAGTTGGCTTGCACCATGTTACCTATGCCGAAGGAGGCGAGTGCGGTGAAAACGCAGAAAAGGACGGCTAACCATTTGACCCCCAATCCACGTTCCAAAGCGTACATCGGTCCGCCGAGCATCTCCCCATTGGAGGTCTTGACCCTGAACTTCACCGCAAGCAGTCCCTCGCTGTACTTGGTAGCCATGCCCAAGACACCCGTTATCCAGCACCAGAACACCGCACCGGGGCCGCCTAATGCGATGGCTGTACCCACGCCGACCAAGTTGCCCGTTCCGATGGTGGCTGCCAAAGCGGTCGCAAGTGCGCTGAATGCGCTGACATCTCCGCTGGTGCCCCGCTCTTTCGAAAAGGTTAGTCTTATGGCCTTGAAAATGTGGCGTTGGGGAAAGTGTAGCCTGATCGTTAGGAATATGTGTGTGCCCACCAAAAGGAGGATGAGTGGCCACCCCCATAGCAGTGAGCTTGTCTCCGAAATAATTGTTTTAATCGTCTCCAATGATTTATCTCTTTGTTAATTAATTTCTAATCAGTGTGAAATGCCCGACGTATACTCTGTCTATCTCGTGTACATCAATCAAGTACCAATAGTCGGTCGATGGCATGTCATACCCGTTGTATGTGCCGTCCCAACCCGTCTCGTCGTTGTAGTCGCTGTGCTCGAAAAGTTTCTTGCCCCAACGATCGTAGATGGAAACCACGGCCTGTGGGTATAACTCGATGTTCTCCACATGCCATCTATTGTCGGACCCACCTCCCCTGATAAGTATTTCGGCCGGTATTATCTCCACAAAATGGAAGGTGTCCCTCTCTACGACAGTCTCCTCGTATTGGATGGTGATGGATATATCCTCGCAATATTCGGTTGTTCGTCTGAATTGGTGGAAAGTGCCTTCCTCCTTGTATTTCTTCCCATTGAGGGTGAAGGCTGTGCCTTGCTTTATGACATGCTCTTCGCTGCTTTCTCGCAACGGAAGGGTGTGCAATTGAAGCGTCACCATGCTGTCGCAGCCGTAGACGGGCAGGAAGGATAACGTGTGAGTGGTTATGCCTTCTTCGGGACGGATCAGGTCGAATCCGTTCTTTTGGTAATCTTCTCCTTCGCAGATTGTGTCGTTGAAGCTCTCCGTATAGACTGGCAATTCGTTTAGTATCAGTACAATGATGCTGTCGCAGCCTTGCACACTCTTCAATTCGTTGAGGTGCGTGCCTCCCTTGTTCACGTTGAATCCATGTTGGGTGTATGATTCACCTGCACAAAATTCATCGATAATGGTGTCGTTGTAGGTCGGTAGGAGCTCCAACACGAGCGTGACAAGGCTATC
>DBYR01000035.1 GCA_002310215.1 Bacteroidales bacterium UBA1181 | reverse complement strand
AGGGTGATCCAACGTCTCAACATATTCCTCTTTATTCAATATTTAGCGAAATATTGCGTCCCAAACATCTGACACAAAATTCCTTTTCAGTGTTATTAAAAAAAATAATTATTACTTGTGACTATTTGTGCCCTCGAAATAAATAGGATCGGAATAGACAGCCGGGCAGACCCTATCCGGAGAGATAGGTCTCACTATATACTGGTAAGTAGAGCCTATCGCAATCTTAGGGTCGGTGTAATAGAGTTGATTAGCCCTTAATAGCGCTATATCCAACATTTTCCCATCATCTTTTTTCCTATATATGATGAAGCGGGTTACCTCATCCTTCGTGGTAAGATCCCAAGTCAATTGAACTTCCTTCACATCTTCCGTCACGACAAGGACAGCCTTCAGATTACCGGCACATCCTGGGCGTTCACCCTTGGTCAATATTCTATTCGAATAGGATTGGGAGAGATTGCCCACCTCATCGTAAACCACCATGAAATACTGCACATACTGGCCAGGCATTTCATTCTTATCCTCGAATTTGGTAGGAGTCTTTCTCTTCTTCATGTCGTAAGTCTGGACCAAGCGGATTTGTCCCGTATCGTCAATCTGACGGTAGAGTTCCATGCGCGACACGTCGGTGCTCGGAGAGTTCGTCCACTCAACAATCACATTCTCCTTAGGTTGTTGTAGGAACTCGAACACCACAGGAGCAGGAGGTATCGTATCGATTTTCATCAGTTTTACCGCATCAGACCAATGGGAACGGTTATAGTTCTTATCGATCGCATTCACGCGATAGTAAGCCACGTTGGTCAATGTGTTCAACGGGAGGGTATCCACATAAGACGTGAAAGGATAAATGGTATCCGTCACGTTATAATAATCCATCTCATCGCCCGAGTTGGAGATGTAGAGTTGATAACCGAGCAAGTCAGGTTCCGTGTTAGGGTTCCATGAGATGGAGACTGCGCCAGTCGAATCCATCACCGCTTTCAAGCCCGTCGGGGTTGCAGGCGGAATCGTGTCCGCGCGGAAGGCGTAGTAGTAGCTGGATTGCTTCTCCTCACGCTTCATCGGAGTATCCTTCACACCCACTGCGATTACAGCGTAGTATTGGGAACGGTCGTACCTTTTATTCAGTTTGAACGAACGCTTGTTGGCAGGGATCAGTTCGTTGGTCTCATAGCTGAACTTCTTATGGTCTGGAGTGCTACTAATTTTGAAACCCTTGATTTTACGTTCGTATTTCTTATCCAAAGACCAACGGATCTCCTCCGTCTTCTTTCCGAGGATAACCGTATCAACTTTCAAGTTCAACTTCTCGATGTTGAATTTAGGCTCGCCCTTCACCACTTTGGAGTATGGGCCATAGAAACCGAATGGGGAGTAACCCGCCATACGGTAGTAGTACGTAGCCTCCTCGTCAGGGAAGGTGTCACGGAAGAGGGCCAGGTCGGCCATCTCATCCTTGGTGTAAGCCTGCACAAAAGGACGGCTCCGCAACGGAGTAAAGTGTTCGCCATCCGTACTACGCTCCACGTTGTAAGCGGAGTAGTAACCCACGAAAGGTTTCACAGACCACTCGAAATGAGCGAACTTCTCATCGAAGTACCCCTCGAAGTCGGATGGTGTCGGCAAAATAGTCTTTCGAGACATATCCACATCCGCCACGGAAACGCTCGTCTTTTTCGCGTTCTCATCGTCCGCAAAGACTACACGATATTGGTAGCGGGCGTTCCTGTCCACCTTCTTATCCACATAGAGGAGGGCAGCCGCCTCGGCGATAGGTCTGGAGACATCGCAGGAGAACAGAGCCATCATGTGTAGCAAAGCATCCTCAAGGGTGGTTTCACCCGGTATAGACTCCAACTTAGGTTCGAAAGGATCATTCGAGACAGGTTCATCGGAAGCAGACCTGTCTTGTGACGGGTAGAGAATCTCCTTCACCGCCACCGCATCGGGGTTAATCGCCTCCATCACCGAGAAACGGTCCTTGGAGAAGGGTTTCAACACAGGCGATATGTTCTGCCATGCAGACTCGCCCGCGGCGCGACGTTGCACCAAATAACCAGACTCCACACTTCGCCGGAACAGAGCTTCCGAACCAGGTGCCCAACGCAACGAAACAGAATCGCCATGATTGAACGTCAACACTGTAATATCTTTGTTATCGGCGGCCCATCCGTTCCCGACAAGGAAAAGAGCCGTCACAAAAAGCGAAATAATTCTTTTTATATTACTCATAATTCAATTATTGACCAATTTGCGGGATGAGTCGAAAACATCCCAAAGATATATGTTTTTTTTCGAGGGAAGGATGAACCGTCCGCATCCACACGAACGGTCCAACCCATCTCTTTCTTTTAATATTCCCAATCACTTTCATTGAGATCTCTACCTTTGTCATCTTGCGCCTTCTGATCCTCTTCCTCTCCATAGACATTTGAATCATGGAACACACCGGAATCTGTCGAACCAGGTTTACACTCCACACCATGTGAATACTTCGCATGCGCATGTCCAGAGACGAGTCCACCCAAGACACGATACTTGAAGGCGATATTTCCTTCGATATAGACTGGTTTAGGCACCTCACCCATCAAGTCGGCGGCCGCCTCGAACTCGACAATCTCGAACTTCTTCTTCCTGAACTTGATACCCGCACCGGCAGCCAAATAGACATAAACCTGTCCCTTCGCGCGGTACCTACTACCATCTCCGCCACATGGAACATCTTTTCCTCTCACAACGAGGAGGTCGGTACCACCCAAGAAGACCAGATCAGCGTAAACGAACTTGTTCAAGTGGCAATCCAAAGAGAGTGCGACACCGAAGGCGAATCCAGTACCATTATTGAACATCTCGGAGTGATCCGAAGAAGTCGCAGTGGACTGTGTCACCTCGAACAATGCCGAGATTTTCGGATCCAACGGAGGAAGCGTGGTCGGGATACTATCACCGAACATCAAATAGGTCCTCGCATTAATTTTCTTCACGAAGGTCAAAGAGACAGGGTCGTCGTACGTACCGAGTCTACAATACCAGCTCTTAGGATAGGTGCGGATCTTTAACAACGCCGACCCCTTGATAATATCGCTAATAGCAGGTCCGGCTTCCGCCCATATATCAGCCTTGAATATTTCATTCTCGAAGTCATAGATACAGTTCACACCACCCTTCATGAACGACTTATTGAAATCACCGCCATCATCTTTTCCGAGGATGCCGACAAGTCCATCCAATCCGATACTACTAATACCTCCGGAACTACTGAAGTCAATACCCATCTGCACCTTCGCATCAATCATGCTTTGCTGTGCAGCATAGAATCCGATTCCCGCCGTGAAGCCGAACTTGTTTCCTTTGTTCGGAGTCACCTTAGTCACCTCAAACTTCACCCTGTCAAACAAAGGTGTCACCCTGCTGTATGCAGAGATAGAGACAGACTTCAAGTAAACGGCAGGAGGGAAGAGCACGATGCCAGGAGGCATATCACAGCTTCCATAGACATACCAGTACTTATAATAATCATTCAATTGACCTCTCGTAGAGAAGTCATATTTGGTCTTTCCGAAATTCGCCTTGATTGCGGCTCTCAATTTCGGTGTCTTCATGGAGAACTCGATGCCTCCACCGAATCCATCACCCATGATAGGGTCGTCCTTAAATCCATTGACCTCACCCAAGAGATGGAATGCGGAGTAGTTGATATCCACCTTGATGGAGTTGAGACGAAGACCCGTTATCTTCCATCCCGGCCTATCTCCATCATCCTTGATCGTTGACACCAAGTCGAAGCCTGCCTCCACGGAGGCTCCCTGCTTATCATCGTCAGTTGACTCCTTGCCAATCAAGGTCAAATAGATTTTAGGTTGCAAGATAGCTTCGTTCTTGCTGTTGGTCTTTGCGCCCAACGATTTCAGACCGAACGGCAGGCCATGCAATGCAGGCATATCGACACCGTTCAGGGAGAATTTGCCCGCATTGAAGTGTGGAGATGCGGAGCAGAGTTTCAAGCCTTCGAATTTCAGGCCCTTGATCTGAACCAATTTATTATCCACATCCAAACCACCGTTCACCACCAACGTGAAGATGTTATCATACTTCTTCTCCTCCGTGGTCGTGTCTGTCACATGCTGGAATTGGAAGTAAGTGCCCTGCCCCAACGTGATTTTAGTCGTTTCGATGATAGGCAAATTATATACCATGTCCTTCTTCACCTCCGTCTTAATGTCGAAGTTCAAGTGTCCATTCCTATCCGAATAAAGTTTTCCGGCAATACCCAAGGTCAATGAGCTGTCCCTACTATCCTTCAATGGGATAATCTTCACAGTACCAGTCAGACCACCACCAGAGATTTTACCACCGGACAATCCCACACTGATTTCTGTGAACGAGGCCTCGATGGTCGAATTCTTCTTCTGTTCACCTTTCTTGGCCGAATTGCTACCACCCGCAGATATGCCGGCATTGAACCAGCCTGAGACACCCGTCTCGTCAATCAACATGTTATGGGCGGCAACGCTATCCAACGGGAACTCCGGGAACTGTTTCGACAAGTCCACCTTTAACGTCTTGATCGCGAATCCGGTCCAATAATTCTCATCCCCAGGCTTGAACGGATTTATGTACGATTGCGGGAATGCGAAGTTCGAAGCATTACGGGTAGTACTGAAATCCGCCACGATACCGTTCGCCTCATAAATCACATCCTCGGTCGCTTTTACCTTAAATGGTTTATCGATCGACGCCTCGACGAAGAAATCTGTCAGGTCATCGATGTACGCCTCAAACGAGGCACTCACCATGGAGTCCGTCTCTCCCGTCATGTCCGCCTTGGTGATGATTTGACTGGAGAAACGGAAAGCACCCTTGAGGTACATCTCCTTGAATCCGTTACAATCAATCGCCACGTAACATGAACTATCAAGGTCCAAATACAATTTGTTTTTAGAAAGCGTATATGTTATACAGTTCTTCTCGATCCTACTACCCTCAGCCGTTGGGTCAATACTGATTCTGGAAGTTCCTGTTCCCCTTAACACGATAGAGCCCTTAAATCCCAAATTGACAGGGTCATCACATGATGCAGACGTGAATGGGAGTCTCCAATGCGCATGTGCGTCCATCCGCACCGCACCTGAATTCTCATCCTCCCGCACATCGGTCAACTTGTCTACGGAGATCTCGAAATTCAGGTTGTCTGAACGAATGCCAACCGGCATCGTATAGGCGAAATTGGCGATGTTCTTCACACTATTCACCAACGTGCTCACCTTTTCGCCCAACCCATTGAAGCGGGACGTCAAGTCATTAGTGGTGGACTGCCCCTCCTTCACTTTGTTGCTTATTTCTTTGACAATATCTTTTATGTCATCCAGATCCATGTTCTTCAATCCATCCAGATCCATGTTCCGGACATTGCGGAATGTCTCATGGAGTTTGTCAAGCGCCTCACTCACCCCTTCTCCACCATCTTTCCAGATGTCCAGTCCATCATTCTTCATCTTGTCGAGGTCGTCCCGCATAGCTTCGAGTTCCTCCAGCAAGTCTTTGGCGGATTGCTTCACATTTTCGTAGTTCTGCGTAGCAATATTCTTCGTGCTATTCACAATGTTCCCCGACGCATGGAGTTGACCACCCGAGAGGAGAAGCATCAAAAGCAACAAAAGCGACTTTGACAGCCACCCGCTAAATTTAAATCTCTCTTTTTTCATTGCCTATAATTTTCTAAAAATTGACACGATAGGTCACGTTCGTTAATGACTCGAATTTATTGTTCCCTGAGACCATTGCGCCCAGATACTTGGTATAACCGCTGCTCAAGGAGAAGCAGTGGGTTCCCAACTTCTTGTTCTTAGGCTGTATGGAATATGATGCATTCAGACCGGAGTTCAGAAGGCCTCCCGTATCCCGATTCTTCACCACATTGCTGTTGTAGGAGACGGAGGCGCCCAAGTTGATGGCTCCTTCCAAGAAACTCTTGTTCAAAGATGCGCCAGGACCATAATAGAGCGTGTTGGCCGCAGTGGCGTCGCAGTAGTTTGCGGACATGTGGACCGCCCATCCCAACGCTATTCCAGTGAATTGTTGGGAGAAGGAGATGCTACCGTTATAGAAATCCGAATAGGAAGTTAATTTACTACCCGTCAACGAGTTTGCACACTGGTAGGCGGTAGAGAGCGAGATAGCGTCTTTCACCGCATCGGAGCCGAAACTGAAGGAGTTGCTCCAAGTCAAGCAACGGGAGAGTTGGTAAAAGTCCAACGAATCCAACGAGTTGGTGTAGTATGGATAGGAAATAGGCTTCACCTTGGTGAATGTGTTGAAGTTGGAGAAGCCCAAGTTGGTCGACCAGACCTTACCCGAGTTGTAGGAGAGGTTGGCGGAGTAGACCAAGTGGCGGGTATCCGTCGCACGGTCTTTGTCCAAGTTATTGTATTGCAGACCGAAATTGCCCGAGAGGAACAATTTCCCGTCAAAAAGTTTCAAGTTCGGAGCGATGGTGATGTTCTGCTCGTCCTCATTGAAGTAGTAACCGCCCAAAGAGGAGTAGTAAGGCGAGATGCGCTCGTACTGCAGCGACACGCCGAAGACTTTACCCTGATATCCTAAGGAAGCGTTGAAAGCGTCTGTCATACGCTCCGACTGTTTCCTGCGGAACACCTTATCGATGAAGGTGGTGGTGGAGACGGTATCCAGCTGGTCGTTCAGCAGGTTTGCGTTGTAGACTGAAACAGCGTACTCCGCATGCACGTTGAAATACTTCAGGAATGTTTGGGTCACCGCTGCGGACAAAGCCGTATTCTTCCTGGGTTGCAGGAAACACTCTTTAGGGACGAACTCCATCAGCGAGTTCTCTTTGTCCTCTCCGTGGAAGAATGTCACCTCATAGGAGCCCGTGTTGCCGTGGAAGCCCACTTTTCCGGCATAGCCCATCCGCTTGTAGCAGACGTAGCCGATGTTATTCCTCACGGGGTCATACTCGACCGCCTTGTTCAGTCGTCCGTACATACCGGAGATTTCCCATTTGCCGGGGGTCAGTTCCACGCCCACGCCGTTGAAGTCGTGGTCGGAGAGGGTGTACTTACCGAGCGACATGACGTTGGTACCCACCAGGAGGTGCACCCACTTGTAGCGAGGGTCCAGTTTGAACCGGTTGAAAGGTTGAGTGAAACTACGATGCGTGTTGCTCAGCGAGAAAGAGAAAGGCATGGCGACTCCCCAAAGGTTGAGACCCAAGTTACCATTGAGGTAAAAGGCGTAGGGGTCACGTTTCACCAGGCTATCGCTACCCGCATAGAAATCGTTCGAGAACGAAATGCCTCCGTTCGCTTTCAGCCCCTTCTTGAAACTGAAATCGTCCAGATTCTGCGAGGTGGTCGTGATGTCCGCATGGGCGGAAAGCACGGAGGATAACATTATCCCCAGAAAGACGGTTAATTTTTTATGTATCATTTTTTAATCATTTAATTTCTTTTTTCACCATGGGCGGAATATTGTTATTCTTTTTTTCAGTTATCTTGCAAAGATACACTTCTTAAACAACCCATCCATTGGGCTTGGAGGAGAGCACGTAGAGTAACAGGGCTCCCCAAGGGTGATTCATTTTTTATCATCGTTTTTATTCTATTCACACTATTCGTAGGTCACTATCTTCTCCGCTATCTGCATCTTGATAATGAGTTCCCAGTTTTTTGGGGGGAGGGGATTTAACAACACAAAAATTATTTTATCACATCTTTCAGTAAAGAAACATCTCCCTTTCTGACAAGACATGTATCCACTATATATTCAGAAGAATAAAACTCTATGTTGTAAAATTTCTCCGATGAACCGACAATGGATAGAATGTCGCTTTTATTAAAAGCCCCAACGACAGACATCTTACCACCTTGGATTCTGTAACATTTTGTCTTATCGTTTTTAGGAACACATATTTCTTTCCCTAAATATGCTCCCGCATAGTCTTGCTTTTCGTTAAGACCTGCGGCCACAAAGGCTCTTAGGAAACGATACGGCAATCTATCGTATCCCCTATAATCTTCGGTTGATTTATTCATGTAATACCTTTGAGATGGCGTTCCCCAAGAAGTAGGAGAAACATCTTCGAAAACATCTAATTCCCAACCTTTTCCGTAGGAGAACTGATCACAATAATACGATGTGGAAAGATTTTTTGTGTTGGTTGTTGTAGAATCGGCTATCGTCACAAAAGCCTCTCCGCAATTATGTACTTCTGATGGCTCAATGGATTGGCCAATGTTTTTTTTATTTGAAAAAGCATATTTGTATTTCGAGACGGTAATAACCATTGAATCCCCCTTCGCATTCGCATATTTAAATTTGAATTCGTTTACAAACGGTGATTTACATGATTTATCACAAGCAATATCAAATAGTTCAAAATAAACGTTCGATTTGTTGAAAATCAGGACTGTTTCATAATCCGCATCATCCTCAGCCCCCTCTCCTACTGAACGTCCCATGGGGGAAAGGTTTGAATAGGAGTAGATTTCCCGAAATATACCCGAGATATCTTCCACACAATACTCTTCAGGGAAACCGTAAAACGGGAATAGATGAAATATGATTAATAATATATAGTGTCTTTTATTCATAACAATTCTATTTTAATACTTTATAACTTTCTACTGAATAGTAAGTTCTTTTTTTATGACCTTCAATTTTATCCATTTTTTTGTCTGTACCTCCTCCGTTTATTCCTATTGAAATCTTTCGAATATTATCATCATCATCGGTGATTTCAGATGTGAAATCAATTGCATTTGTGCCTTTGAATTTGCTATTCGTAGTTGTACTTGATTTAAAAAATGACATACTCGCTTGCATGGCTATGTCAGCGTCTGTTCCTACTAACACAGCTAATTCCGAAATAGATCTATTATCGTTTGGATGATCAGCTTTGTATGGTATATAAAAATGAGTGTTATAATTACTTTTCCATGTGAGTTGTATATACCCTCTACCCCTATATATACGTCCATCCTGCGAGGATATATTCCCATTGTTATATTTACATGCATAAACTACATCAAACAAACTCTCCGAGTTAATGTATTCATCTTTAACCTGTAAAATTCCATCGTTATAAAACTCTCCAACTACGCCTCCTTTTTCTAAATTATCAGAATTTCTATTGCGGGATCGGTAAACTTTATATTTCTTTTTTGATCCATCTGCCAATGTTACTTCTTGTTCGAGATCTTTTATAGAAGCGTATGCATCTATAATACTGTTTTGAGTGGTATAAGTCCAATCATCAGACTTGAAGTTAGTGCATGTGTTTGTTTTAAATGTAATCGCCTCATAACTATATGTGTATGTTTCTGTATTAAAAACAGCTTTGTTGAAAATGTGTCCGACAGTACTTTTATCACTAAACATCTTAACAATTCGACGAGGTTTTGTGTATATGCCTTCACGTTTAATGCCTAAGTTATTTTCAGCGACACACTGACCAATAAAATATGACATTTTTTGAACCGTATTGATATCGTATTCGTTGCAATATTTATTAATAATATTAACTAAATTCTGATTTACATTTACAGGATTGTCAACTATGGACAATAAATCGTTCATGGTAATACAGAACTCCAATACATCACGGCTAACCCAAGCTCCTTTATAATTGTCGTCTTGTTTTGTGCCACTAATAAGGTAATACTTGCCACAGCTGGCGATGACGTTAATTTCTTTTCCTGACGTGAATTTTGAAAGGTCAAGTGTGCCAGTGTATTGTTCGCTGCCATATGGCGTGGTCACGAAATCACTCGCAGTCAAATTATTTGAGCCCACTTTGCGTTTATCTCCTGCTGGCAAATCACACACTTCTTTCGCATAATCCGTAATTGTTAACCATTCTCCCGTGTAATTGTCTGCATTAGGCTTATCCACACAAACAAAGTAATCATTTGTTGTAGGGATACCAGTCTTTTTGTCTAATACTTTGTATGAAAGATCTGCAAGTACCTTAATATGAGAGCCTTTTACACACTCTTTGGTCGAGTTTTCTGAGTTTTTGATGTAAGGCAAATCAAATAAATCAAGTGCTTTCGTGGTGTGAAAGTAGTATAATCTTTCCTTCTTGTTTATGATGGTTAAGTATGTGGCAGATGTGTATGTCTCCTCACTGCTTGCCACGATTTTAATTTTCTTGTTTCCTCCCCCCCCATTGAGAGCAATGACCTCAGTTCCTTTATCTATAGTAATATTTTTTCCATTGGCATCTTTTTTAGGGTTGCCATTTGATTTCCTTTCTATAGCTGCTGCATCTGTCACGATGTAATGGGCATCTTTTACAAGTTGCTTTGCCATCGCATCCTCATCATCCTGCAGCACCTTCCAAACGAACATTGCGGAGTCCTGCATAATCTTCCACTGGAAGTGGGCGAGGAAGTCACCATTATTGTAGTCCATCAGGTTGTCTGTGGAGCCTTCTTTTATGTCTTTGTAATCGAACAAGTGTTGGAATTTGTAGACGCCATGGCCCAACTCGTGCGCAACCAGGCGCCCCAACTTGCCGTCATTAATGTTGTCCTTGAAGAGATATCCGACTGACTGGTTGCGGGGCATATCACCATCGACGGAGTTCCAGTATTCCTCCTCCTCTGGATGGTTCACCACAAATAGGTATGCCGCATTCTTGTCGATCTCCACGGAGTCACTATACAAGGAACGGATTGCACGCATCTCTTTCGTCTCGACCTTCCATCGGCTCTCCTTATCCGCACCGATGGATAGACCATCGTTCAGTATGGTTCTTTTGATGGAATCATTGTCGAAGACGGACAGCGTGACCTCATACGTCACACCCACACGCCCGTAAATAGAATTGAGCGCCTTCTCCGCTTCCGTCTTGTAGGAATCGTCAAGTTTACCCACCAATGATACGATGTTCAGTTTGTGCGTCCTCTCCTTGTAGTTGCCGACCATCATCCTACCCGCATTCAGGTACGGTTCGGTGGCGGAAGTGCGGGCGAT
>DBYR01000021.1 GCA_002310215.1 Bacteroidales bacterium UBA1181 | reverse complement strand
CTTAATATTCAGACTCTATGATACTTTTTTTAAAAAAGATACTGCAAATATAGGAAAATGATACACAATTCATATATATGGCTTAAAATAAATGTCGTTTTTTATATAAAAAGCATTATTTTCTGTGCGTATTTATGTTTAATCCGTTCTATGTTTGAAACTTGATATTAGGTCTGTGATGGTGTTATTCATCTCACGTGAGCGAAATCCTGCACGCAGAAGTACTTGTATTTCCACCCATCGTATTTCCTGATCGCGATGCCTATGCGGTTGTATTCTTTCGACTGTAAGCCGAGGATGGCTTTCCTGTGTCCGAGATTTTCCAGGTTTTCATCAACCAACAATTGAACTAAAAACTCTAACGCCGCATTGGTGGCCGATGATTTCGCCGCTATGTTTTCCGCTGTTGCGATAGCGTTAGGGATAATTCCCCTCAGCCTATCCGAGGATGTCGCTCCGTTGGATGAGTTGTGGCTGAAGAAATGGTTGGTGCCCATGTCTTCCGCATGGTTCGATGCGGTTTCGTAAAGTTCCTTTGCCGGGTGTAGAAGCGATTTGTTTTTGATCCCTTCCAAGTCCCTATAGAGCGACTCGATGTATTCGCTGGTCTTTCCCTTGAAGTAAGGTTGGAGGTATTCTTGGGCGAATCGTTTCCCGTCTATTCTGGCGAGGTTGCACATCTTGAGCATCTCTTTCTCCTCTTGGGTCATGTAATCAGCTTCGGCGGCGGTGTTGGCACGTTTTATCTCCTCTTCGGTGAAAAGGCTGGTCACTTTCACTTCGGGCTTCTTTTCGTCCTGCGCTTCCGGGGTTTCTTCCTTTTCCTTCGTGTTCTCCTCCGTCTTCTCCTGGTGTTCAGGGAAGTCCTCCCAGATGTCTTTTTCTTCCTTGCAGGAGCTGCAAGCCCACTGGAGAAGGATGAGGGGTATGCTGAGTAGTAATATATGCTTTTTCATGGTATTGGTTATTAGAAAGGTGGTTCTGCTCTGTTTCCCGTTCCGCGAGGGAGAACAGATTGCCCTGGGCGGAATCGTTGCGTTTTCCCATGAATATAGGGAAAAATTTCTGATTCTCCAAATTTTTTGGATGTGTTTTTGGTGGATAGGATTATTTTTGGTTCGCCTTGGATGGCAGGTATCCGAAGAAATCACGGAATTTCTTCGTGAAGTAGGATGGGTCGTTGAATCCCACCTCATAGGCCACGTCAGACACGTTAGCGTCCGAGTGGATGTCCTGCAGCATTTTCAGCGCAGTGTTCAGCCTGTATTCGGTGAGCACCTCTAATGGCGTCTTTCCTGTCATGGAGCGTATCTTCCTGTTGAGGGTCGGCTGGCTGACGGCCATGCCCTTGGCGAGGTCTTCCACGGCTGTCTGGCTGTCGGTGTATTTCTCCTTGATGACCTCTAAGAATGTTTTCAGGAATGGGTTGATGCCTTCCGACGTTGTCTCTCCTCCTTCCGTCTCTTTCCCGCTCTCCTTGCAAAGGTAGTCGCTTAGTATCTTCTTTTGGTGTTTCTGCCTGATATCCAATATATTGGTTAACTTGAGGAGCAGTTCGGATTGGCTGAATGGTTTGGCGATGTAGTCGATGGCTCCGCTGAGGAGGCCAAGGAGACGGTCGCTCTCTTCGTTTTTGGCCGAGATGAATAGGATAGGGATGTGCTTCGTCTTTGGGTGTTGTCCCAATGCCTGGCTCATCTCGATACCGTTCATGTTAGGCATCTCCACGTCGCTGAGGATGACGTCTGGCTGTTGCTCCTCCGCTATCTCCAAGGCTTCTTTGCCGTCCTTGGCCACGATGGTTTGCAGGTATTCGCCCATCATGTTCTTGATGTTGTTGCAGATGAGCGGGTCATCGTCCACAACCAATAGGGTGTTGCCTTCGAGGATGGTCCTGTCGATGGACATCTCCGGAGTCTTCTCCGCAGGAAGGTCAGTGACCTCCAGCTCCTTGCCGGAGGATGGTAGGGTGATGAGGATCGAGGTGCCTTCCCCTTGTTTGCTCTTTACGGAGAGGCTTCCGTTGTTACGCGACACGTAGTCTTGGCAGATGCGGAAACCGAGTCCGGTGCCCTTCTCGTTTTCGGTGCCTGGTGTTGTCGCATTGCCGCCGTTGAGTAGTTGGCTGAGTTGCTCTTCGCTCATGCCTACGCCTGAGTCGGATATCTCGATGAACGTCTTCTCCCCCTCCTGCCAACCGTTGATGCGGATGGTGCCTCCCCTTGGGGTGAACTTGATGGCATTGCTCAGCACGTTGCGGATGGCGGTGCCCATCATCCTTGAGTCGGCGAAGGTGTAGTGGCTCAGGCTGAAGTGTTGCTCCAGGGTGATCTTCTTGTCCTCCATCATGCCCTTGAGGAGCAACACGACATTGTTGGTGACGAACCTGAGGTCGATGTCGCTCGGATGGCAGAGTATCTCGTCTCGTTTGGACTTCGCCCAATCCAGGAGCTTCAGCATCTCGCGTTGTAGCGTCAGCGAGGATTGGTAGGTGTCTCCGATGAGGCTACGTTTGTCCGCGTCGTTCATCTGCTTCTCTTTCCCTATCCAGGTTTCGAGGGCACCCACGATGGCGAACATAGGGTTCTTCAGGTCATGGGCGATGACGGAGATCAGTCGGTCTTTGTCCTGCAATGCTTGTTTGAGTTCGGTGGTTCGCTCGTCCACTTTTTTCTGGAGCACGATTTGCTCTTCCTCTAACTTGCGCATCCTTCTCCTGAATATGAGGAGGATAGCAGAGAAGAAGAGGAGGGTCATGAGCAGGCGGAACCACCAGGTGGACCACCATGGCGGGAGCACCTGTATCTTCATGGATATCCTTTTCCCCTCGCAATCTATATGAGGGCGGAAGGCTTCCACCTCCAGTATGTAATCGCCTGTAGGGATATGGTTGAAGTTGATGTGCCTTGTGTTATCCAGTTCGATCCAATCGTCCTGCATGCCTATTAGCCGGTAGCGGAGTTTCACCTTGTTGGATTTGGCGTGGTCGATGACGTCCACGGTGATGGAGATGTCGGTCATGCCGTGTTCGAGGACGAGTTCGCGTGTGTTGGCCATGTTGCCTTGCGTCAAGACGGATGTGCCGGGTGTGATCTTCTTTCGGGAGATATAGAGCTCGGAGAAGGCCATGTGCCTGATGGCGGTGTCTGGCACGATGTGGTTAGGGTCGAAGGTGTAGAAACCGCCGTTGGTGCCGAAGTAGATCCTTCCTCGTGAGTCTCTGAATCCTGCCTTGATGTAGAAGAAGGATTGGGCGATGTCGTTGTAGTCGCCTTGCAGGTGGTGGTATTCTTTCTTGTCGCAGTCGAAGGAGATGATTCCGTCGAACGAAGCCGCCCAGAACTTGCCGGAAAGGTCTTGGGTGATGATGCGATAGAAGTAGTTAGGGAGGAAATCCAGCAGTTGGACCTCCTTGCCGTTTTTGTCGTATCGGTATATGCCGTGGTTGCTGGTGGCGTAGAGGTTACCCTCCGGGTCGCAGGTGGCGTCGAAGATGACGAGCGGGTCGTGCGATTTGCTCATGAAGAGTTCGGGGTGGATGGCTCGGGTGTTTTTCCCTTCGACTTGCCACAGCATGTTGGTGGAGAGCACCCATAGGGTGGAGTCCTTGCCGGGTATCACCTTGGCGATCCATTTGCTGACGATGTCGGGGAACGAGTCGTCGTGCAGGCATATTTTGCTCCATGTCTGGTCTTTCAGGTACAGGTCGTCGTTGGCGGAGCAGGCCCATAGCTTCCCGTCCTTGGTTTTCCCGACGCTAAAGAACATCCGTACAGGGTTGGTGATTCCTTTGAAATCGATGGAATGGACATCCCCGTTATGTGGGTTGAAGTCCAGCAATCCCGCCCCCCAGGTCGAAGTGATGACATGGTCTCCGTCGCTATATATGCCCGTGACGTTGTTGTTGGGCAGGCTGTGGTGCTTGATCTCCTGCATGTCTCCGGAAATGCTGTAGATGCCGTCACCGTCCGTTCCCACGTAGATGGTGCCGTCCTTGCCTTCCTGGAAGGAGGAGCATACTCCTGTCGGGAAGCCTATGTCGCCCGAGAATGTGACGCTCTCTTCCCCTCTCTTGCTGTAGGACCAGATGCCTGAGTTTTGTGTTCCTAACCATATCTCTCCGCTGTTTCCTTTGGCTAATCCATATATCTTTTTGATTTCGTTCTGCGCTTCCCCGTAGGGCACGAGGTTCTTGAAGCGGGCGTTGGGGGATATGGCGTCGTCGGTGAACCATAGTCCGTCACCGTCCGTGGCGAACCAATAACGTCCATCGTCCGTTTGGATCATCTTCATGACGCTATGGAATGGCAGAGGTATTTTTTGCAGGTCGCCGACTTCCTCGGAGGAGGTGTCCACGAGCCATATCTCGTTGCTGAGGAAGGTGATGGCCACTTTCCCATTGCCTAAAGGGATGATATTGGAGACATATCCGCAGCCGTCGTGTTCCATGTCGAAGAGGTGGACTTTGTTCCCTTGCTCGTCGATGACGTAGAGTTTATTGATGGCGCCGATCCAAAAGCGTTTCCTTTTGTCCACATACATGGTGTTGACGAAATCTATTTTCAGTGCGTCGAAGGCGGGGAACTTGGAGTTGAATGAGCCTGACGTCTTGTCGTAGTGGTACACACCTCCGTTGGTCTGGAGGTATTGCTCGCCCTCTTCGGAGATGTAGACGGCTCTGATTTGCGTGTAGCCGATGCTATCCAATTCGGCGGGCATCCTGTCGATGAAATCGTCCTTCCCCCTATCGTACTCTTGGAACACGCCGCTGAATCCGCCTACCACGATTCGGTCATGGCCGAGGTGGCCGACGTACATGATGTCGTTGCGGTGCAGGTTGGGGTAGTCTTTCTTCTGGTGGTGTTTGAAGTTGATTCCGTCAAATTGCTCCAGTCCGAAGTCGGTGGCGATCCACACGAACCCGGTGGAGTCTTGCGTGAGGTTGAACACTCGATTGGAGGCTAATCCGTCCTTGGTGGTGAAATGTTCGAAACGGGCGTATTCCTTCGTCTCCGTGGCATGAATCATCCCTTGGAGTGTTACGAGCATGAATAGTGTTATGATACATTTCACTGTGTTTTTCATTCTATTGTGCGAATCGACTTCGTAAATATACCTTTTTTTTTGAAATGATAGCATTAAATCCCCTTCTTTGTTGTAGTTCCATGGAGGAATGCTAAATGCCATGTGGATATTTAGTCCACGGCCCATCCTCCGATTGTCTCTCGCTCTGTTTGTGTTGTGATGTGAGGTGTAATATAACAAAGGCACAGAACATGTCCGTGCCTTTGTCCACCACTATAAGCAAATAAAGATGAAAAACGACCCTTATTTGATGAATTTAAAGCTGCCACCGTTGCTGGTTCTAACGATGTAAGCGCCTTGACTTAATGAAGAGATGTCTACGCCTTCAGCATCCAAGATGCCAGACATGAGGATCTTTCCTGAGATGTCTGTCAGGTTGAATTCCGTTGCCTCGGCGTTTTCGTTGCAGAGGTACAGTCTGTCGTTGTCTACACAGATGCTCTTGTTGAATGCAATGATGTCGATTACACCAGACAACTCTGCTTCTTCGCCTTCTGAAGAACTGTGTGCGGCAATAGCGGCTGCCTTTTTCTCTTTAATCTTGTTGAGGAAAGTGATCATGTCGCCGGTCAAGTTGCCTTCCACACCGTGGCCACCTCCGTGAGGGTGGTATTCGCAGTCTTGTACATGTCCTGCGACGAGGTTGTCGTAGAATATCTTTCCCTCACATTGTGGAACGATGTTGTCGGCTGAACCATGTGCTACGAATACTGGCGCATCCGTTTCGTCAATGAAGGTGTTTGCGCCAAGTAGTGCGTGCTTGTCAGGACATTGTTGGTCGTTGCAACCACCTACCATATCGTTCTCTGGTGCCATTTGGATAGGGTTGCCGCATCCTTTGTCTCGACAATCCACTGGACCAGACCAGTCGCATACCGCATCCACCCAGCTGCTCTCGTTGGTGTATCTACCAAGATCACCCTCGATGTTCATGGTTGCGGAGCCATAGGTGTAGTTGTCCTTCACGTTTCTGGTCACACCCATCAAGGATGCCAAGTGACCTCCTGAAGAGAAACCGGACACCGCGATGAAGGAGGTGTCTACGCCCAACTCCTCCGCGTTACCGCGCAAGTAGCGGACAACCGCCTTGATATCGTTGATTTGCGCAGGGTAAAGCGCATCGTTGTAGGTTCTATGGTTAGGGGTCACAAGGATATATCCTGCTCCCAAAGCTGCAGTACCTACAGTACCCAAGTCTGCGGAACCCTTGGAGTTGTTACTTCCCCATGCACTACCGTAGATATGGATAAGTACTGGGTGGGTTGCCTTTCCGTCATCTTTCGGGAAATAAACGTCCATCTTGTGTCCGACATGGTTATCTCCTACATAATCAATGTCGCCCTTCTTTTGATAGTTACCGATGCTGCCGGAGTTGCCGCTGCCTTCACCACCGAAGTTGAAGCCGCCGCCACCGAAGTTGAAGCCACCGCCGCCGCCCCAATCTCCCCATTGGGCGAACGCATTCATACTACAAAGACTTAATGCTAAAATTAAAATCCTTTTCATGATAGTAAAAATTTAAAGTTCGTTTAATTAATTGTAATACTTGAAATCCTATATACATTCTACTCATAGAAAACAACATCGCAAATTTATGGTCGACTGGCAATATTCTTCGGTAATATGGAATCATAAACTATAAAATTTCGATTACGGGGTGTCTGGATTTGATGATTGTATTTTCTGTTTTTTATGTGTAAATATTTTTAAATCAAACTATTATATTGATTGAATCGTTGCTGTGAGTCTCTTGAGGGGAAAAAATAGAGCCATGGGGTTATATGCCATGGCTCTGCCGAAAAAACAGGATAGAGGGGGATAATTATTTTATGCTTAATTTCTTTGTCGATATATTTTTTTCTGTTTGTATGCGGAGGAGATAAACGCCTGTAGGGAGGTCTGCTGTTTGTATCCTGCCGTTGGTGGAAGAGCGGAGTGTTTGTCCGTTCAGGCTTAATATCTCGCATCCGAGGATTCTGTCTGGCGCGAGGATGTTGATCTGCCCGTCTCTTGTTTCGTATGATATGCGTATGTCTGTATCGTTTTCGTCGGTTCCTGTCGGTTCGATGATCGTGACGCGGGCGCTTTGGGCGAAGATGGTCTCTTCGATGGTCCTTTCGGAACTTTTATCGATGGAAACGGCGGAATTGATTTCCTTGCCGATTCTGAAGTAATCAAAATCGGCGTATCCATCGGTATTTTTCGTCCCGAAGTAGAATAGCCCGTAACGGTAACCGGTGAAGTGGGTCAGCTCGTATCTCATCTGTAGCGTGTTGCCGAACTTCGTCCATGTGTTGCCGTCTTTGCTGTAGTAGAAGGTGGCTTGGTCTTTTTGCCCTTGGAAGTTCATGTCGATCCGTAGATATACTTCGTCTTGGTTCAGCGGAACGGACTCCATCACCTCTCCCTTGTTGGACATGATGATGCTTTTAGATCCATTGCTTACGCGAACGCCCGCGAATCCGTAGTATTCTTGCAAGGCTACCAATCCGGCGCAGTCACCCTCCTTCATGCCTCTGGTGTCCAGTTTGGTCCAGCCTGAGCACTGGGGTCCGAAGGAACGTTGCGTCAGTGTGTTTTTAGTGCTGACCACATCCTTGTCCGTCCGTTGGTTGGTCAGACGTAGCTTGCCGTCGAGAATCTTCCAGTTGCGTGGGTCGGGGTTGTGGTTCCACTGCCACTCCAAGGCGAGTTCCTCCTCTTCGAACTCGTCGGACGTGACGATTCCGTACCCCTCCTCTTGCGACGCTTTGACATTCAGGGTGGAAGGCACCTTGCCGTTGTTCCCTAAGACAGGCCAATCGTTAGACCAGGAGACGGGAAGGAGGTAAGGGATTCTACCGACCGAGCCGTTGTCGCGGAAGAACATGCCGTACCAATCTCCCTCCGGTGTGTCGAAGATGCCTCCTTGGGCGACACCGTTGTCTTGCAGCAACACTTTGCCCTCGAATGGGCCATTCAGTGATTTGGAGCGGTAGCAGAGTACGGAGCGGCATGAACCGGCTGGCCATGAGATTAGGAAGATGTAGTAGTAACCGCCCTTCTTCATGACCTGCGAGCCCTCACATTCGACGTAGAAATTGGAGCCGGCTATGGAGGCTGGCTTGGTGAGGAGCGTGCGCGGATTACCTTGTGGTCTCTTACCGTCGGATGAGAGCTCCACGATGCTGATATTGCCGGATCCGTATATCACATAGATCTTCCCGTCGTCATCCAACAAGAGGGAGGGGTCGTGGTAGAAGGGCAGGGTGGTCGATTCCCACTCACCGCCAAGGATGTCCTTCGTCCAGGCGAGGTGGGTCTTGTTGGTCGTGTAGGAAGGAGTCAGCACGTACCATGTGCCATCCTTGTATTTGATGCTGCTCGCCCATGAACCCTTGCCGTAGGCGTTCTTGCCGTTCTCCATGTTGAGTTCGTTCGTCTGTCCGTTGTCCAGCGCTTGGTGGGCGTAGTTGACGGTGCGCCAATGTACCAAGTCTTTGGAGGCCATGATGGGTGCGCCCGGGTTCATGTGCATGGTGGTGCTGACCATGTAGTAAGTGTCTTCCACCCTGGTGACGGATACGTCGGGCACGTCCGCCCAGATGATAGGGTTGCTGACGGTATGGTTTTCTCCGTCGAAATCGGAAGGGATGAGCCCGCTTCCTCCGCTGACCTTCACCTGTGAAAGGGTGTAATAGCCGCTTTGTCCGACATAATCGTCGGGTATGCTCGACACGAAAGAACCATGGCACCTAACCCCCTCTTTCAGCAAAACGGTATCCCCTTGGTCATTGACCCAGTTCAGATTATACTTCTCCACGTTTTCGTCGTTGGTCGTCCATGAGACAGTGAAGGGTACGCCCGCACTGATTTGTGACGTTGAGGCTGGCGAAGTGAATCGGTACGCTATTTCATCGCCTTTGGGGCGGAAGGATATCTTGTCTATGTTGCAGTAGTCGGACTCTATGTACAGGCGAAGGGTATGCCTGCCGGCCGTTATGGCGGAGGTGTTCCCCGTTATCCGTTTATAGTTGGTCCATGACCCCGTGTTGGGTACTACGATGGCGGGCGTGATGGCTTCCCCATCGATCAGCAGAGAGAAGCTTGACCCGTCAAGGCCAGAGGCTACGATGGCGGAGTAGGTGTATTCGGTGCTTTGTCCCACCTCTATGGTGTAATCCATCCATTCACCTTTTTTTGTCCACCCGATGACGAACCCGCCATTGCCGCTGGTGTCGATGTCCACACCCACGTCAGGGCGATAGGCACCTCCGTCGTTTATACTGTCTTCGTCATGGTATGACGACCCCTCTTCCCCCTTGTCGAAGTCTTCCACTTCGATGGTGCCGGGAATAGGAATTGCTCCGCCGCCATAAGGTGCGGGGGCTTTACCGTACGCTTCCCCCAACCCAATGGAAAGGAAGCACAAAGCGGTGAGGCTTTGTCTCAAAATGGTCTTTTTCATAATTTGCTTACAATAATTAATACAATAAATACATGCTCAAATCTGCTCGCTTACAGTACAGGTGATGGTTCGGTTTATGATTGGTCGGTTTATGGATGAAAAATGCGGGCGGAAGAACGCTTCCCTCCGCCCGCATTGAAAAAATCTTATTCTACGATGACGATGCGGGATCGTTCGTTTTGTTTAGTTCTGGCGATGTATGCGCCAGCGTTGAATCCGAGGTTCTTGAGTCTGTCTGCGATAGCGTTCTCGCGAACCGTGATCGTCTTGATGTAGACGCCTTGCATGGTGTAGATGTCGTACTCCAATTCCGCATCCTGTGCGAAGTTTTCGGAAACGCCTACGTCTTGGTGATCGTTGACTGCCTTGAACTCAACCTTGTCGATGTTGACATAGTCAGCCTCGATTGACACCTTGAGGATGTGCTTGCCTTTCTCGAGTTCGCCAGTCTTTCCGGTGTACTCCCTGAACGTTTGCCAGTCACCAGAGTTCTTGACCTTGACAGCCTCTGAGATAGCCTTTTCGTCGATGTAGAGTTTGAAGGAAGAACCGTCGCTACCGGAAGCCGCGTATGCGGTCCAAGTGTACTCGTCGTCGTACTTCACTTCCAACGTGTATTCCGTCCATTCGCCAGCCTTGGTCCATCCGATGGCATACTCGCCTTTGATGAACTCCTCGATGTCCACACCATCCTTGCGGTATCCATCGCCTTCGTTTTGCTCGTCGCTGTCATGGAAGGCCATGCCTTCGCCACCCTCGTCGTAGTTCTCCATCTCCACAGCGCCAGGCAATACACTTGCCACGCCCTTGTAAGGAGATTGTGGAGCTTTCACTTCGAATGACTTCTTGGCGGTGTAGCTCTTTCCTTTGCTGTCGGTCATGACGGCGCTAAACTCATACTTGCCGATTTCCAAATCCTCGACTGTCACCTCGAATGGTTCGCCGGTTACGGTTTCGATCAGGTTATTACCCTGATAGAACTCGATGGATTTCAAGTTAGTGCCTTCCGGCAGGGTAGCCTTAGCCGTCAAAGTGACAGTGGCAGGAGCCTCACCGATAGTTGGTGAGAGGGAGAGGGAAACGCCCGTGGAGGCGTATTTGCCGCAACCTGTTGTGTATTGCTGGAAGAAAGTCCAAAGAGCTTTGGAGGTGTTGAAGCCGTTGTTGGATGGCTCATGGTCACGTCCATTGACGGAGTAGAGTACCACTTCCGTTTCGCACTCTCCATCTGTGTAGCGTTGCTCTGAGTAGCCGTTGCCTGTTTTCTCCACAGGTGTCATGTTACATTTCATCGCTTGCGCATACTTCTTCATGTTGTCTTTGATACCACTATAAGGCATTGTGCCGTCGGCTGTTCCGTGCACGTGGCAAATTGGAACAGGGCGGGAGCTGGCAGTGCTTCCTCCCATCAGGTTGTATCCGGAGATTGGTCCGAAAGCGGCGATTTTGTCGGCCGCCTTGTTGATCATGTAGTAGGTGAATGCACCTCCCAAGGAGAATCCCGACAAATAGACGCGCGTCTCGTCGATGTTGTAACTCTTCTTCATCTCTTCGATGATGTCCAGCATGAAATTCACGTCACTCATGCCATCAAGATCCCAACCTGTGTCGAAGCCCATTCCCCATGCTTTTCCCGCTATTCCGACTGGATAAACCACTACGAAGTTGGCTGTGTCCGCGAAACTAGGCCATTGGGTCTGTTGCTTCTGGTAGTTGTAGTCTTGGTTCATTCCGTGACATGAAATGATCAAAGGTCGGTTGTCAGTGAGACAATCCGGCACGTAGAGGAAATACTGTCGGTTCTTCCCTCCCGTCTGAATACTTTTCAAACCATTGAATTTTGCGGCCATAGCAACCACGCTAAAGAGTGCCGCGACTAAAAAAATAAATGTTCTTTTCATGATAAAATGTATTAATGTATTTTGGGTTATTTAAGAATGATCACTTCCGATCGTGTACCTCCTTTCTTCCTAATAGCGTAAGAGCCCTTCGCAAATTTATTCGTCTTGAGAGCATCTTCGACGCTCGTTCCGGAGATGTTGATAACATCAATCAATGTGCCGTTTAATGAGTATACTTCGTATTCTCCATCTATATCTGCGCTATTTTCCACTGCGGAGAGCCCCATCTCGATGTGCTCGTTGACCGCCTTAAACTCGACCCTGTCGATGTTCACATAATCGGCCTCGATACCCACCTTGAGGATATGTTTTCCTTTGGAGAGTTCACCCGTCTTACCGGTATACTCCCTGAAGGTCTGCCAGTCACCTGAGTTCTTGACGCTGATAGCCTCTGAGATAGCCTCGTTGTCGATGTAGAGTTTGAAGGAAGATCCGTCGCTTCCGGAAGCTGCGTAGGCGGTCCATGTGTACTCGTCGTCGTACTTCACCTCCAACGTGTATTCCACCCATTCTCCCTTTTTCGTCCATCCGAGCGCATATTGTCCTTTTACGAACTCTTCGAGGTCCACGCCTTCGCTCTTACGATAGGAGTTGCCCTCATTCTTGTCGTCGCTGTCGTGGTAAGCCATGCCCTCGCCACCTTCGTCATAGTTCTCCATCTCCACGGCGCCAGGCAATACACTTGCCACACCATTATAAGGGGCTTGCGGCGCCTTCACCTCGAACGATTTCTTGGCGGAGTTGTAGGTCTTCCCTTGGTTGTCCGTCATGACGGCACTGAACTCGTATTTGCCGATCTCCAGGTCCGCAACGCTCACCTCGAACGGCTCGCCGGTCACGGTCTCGATCAGATTGTTCCCTTGATAGAATTCGATGGACTTCACGCTTGCGCCCTCCGGCAGGGTGGCTTGGGCGGTCAGTGTGACAGTCGCGGGAGCCTCACCGATGCTCTCGGAGAGAGAGAGGGAAACACCTGTGGCGTTAATCTTGCCACATCCATTCGTGTAGTTACGGAAGAAATCCCACAAAGCCTTCGTGGTGTGGAACCCGTTGTTGGTCGGCTCGTGGTCACGGCCTTGTACGGAGTAGAGGATCACCTCTGTTTCGCAGTCACCGTTCTTGTAATGGGTCTTTTTACAGATATTGTTGGCTTGCGTCACCTCAGGTGTGGGGTCGCAGTTGTCCTTTTGGGCGAATCCTTTGATGATGGCTTCGATGCCGTTGTAGTTGACGACGCTGTCGCTCGTTCCGTGCACGTGGCAGATTGGCACAGGGCGAGAACAATCATAGTTTGCTCCCCACAGATTGTAGCCGGAAATCGGTCCGAAGGCGGCGAACTTGTCCGCCACATTGTTGATGATATGGTAGGTCAACATACCACCCATGGAGAACCCAGTGATGTAGACGCGGCTCTCGTCTATCTTGTAGTCTTGGGACATCTTTTTGATGATGTCCAGCATGAAGTTGATGTCGGTCATTCCGTTGATGTCCCATTGCGTGCCATCCGACTGAGGATATACCACAGCAAAATTTGCGGTATCAGCGACCTTCTCCCATTGTGCCATACCCTTCTGGTAGGCGATGTCCTGGTTCATGCCATGCACGGATATGACCAAAGGCCTATTTTCCGTGTAGCAATCAGGCACATAGATGAAAACCTCCCTCGATTTCCCTCCTGTTTGGATGTGCGTTGTCTGACTGTATTTTGCGGCCGTAGCAACCACGCTAAAGAGTACCGCAACGATAAGCAAAAATGTTTTTTTCATGATAAAATGTATTAGTGGTTATTTCAATGGTCATTTAAGCATTATTAGTTCAGACCGCATACCGTCCAATTGGCGGACCACGTATAATCCGTTTGCGACTTGGTATGCCTTGAGTCCGTCCTCAATGGTGGTCCCAGAGATGTCGTAGACACCTATTTTGGTCCCTAACATTGAGTATACTTCATATTCGCCATTCACAACTTTATTGCTCTTCGCGACAAAGATGCCTGTCTCATCATGCTCGTTGACTGCCTTGAACTCGATGTAATCGATGTTGGCGTAGTCTCCTTCTATCTCAATCTTCAGAATATGCTTTCCTTCCTCCAATTGGGTGGTTGTACCCTCCACGAGCGAATAGGTCTTCCAGTCTTCCCCTTGAGGCACTTCGATGGTTCCGCCTGCGATGTCCTTTCCGTCCATGCTCATGTTGAATGCGGAACCGCTCGCGCCTGAGGCTACCTTCGCCGCCCATGTGTAGGTGTCGGTGTATTTGACGTTGACGGTATATTCTATCCATTCGCCCTTGGCCGTCCATCCTAATACGTAGCCGCCTTCGCCGTTGCTGTCTATGTCTACGCCTTCGTCGGTTCTGAAGTTGCTGCTCTCAGCGCCTTGGTTCTCGGCTTCGTTGTCTTCGTAGGCATAGCCTGCGCCACCGACATCATAACGCTCCGCCTCCACTTTTCCTGGCAATTCCTGGGCGATGCCTTCGTATGGACCTTGCGCCAGACGTGCGCTGATCGTCACTGTAGGCGACTCGAATGTCTTGCCCGCGTTGTTGGTCAGGATAGCGTGGAACTCATATTTTCCAGGCTCAGGGATCTCGTACTCGAAGGTGTAAGGAGCCTCTGTCGCACTACCAACCAGCTCTTCGCCTAAGTAGTAGTCGGTCTTTGTGATTCCCTCCTCTGACGTCTTGACGGTCAGTGAGATAATAGCTGGAGCCTCTACGCTGTTCTCCGAAGCGATGATGGAGACGTCAGCCTTCTTGCACATCCAGTAGTCGAACTCGAAGTCGCCTGAGTAGATGAAGAAGATGTCGGAGACACCCGAAATCGCTTTCGTGAGTGTCGCGGTCACCTCTTGCAGTTGTCCGTTGGTGTTAGGTACTGAAATATAACCGATTACATCTCCGTCCACTTTCCCTTTGCAGATCTTGATGGCACCCTCTTTCTTGGAGGATACGTAAGCGGAAATGATGCTTGCGCCCTCGCCGAAGTCCACACCGGCCACACCGGTCCAGTTTCCTGCGCCACCCGTGGTCACCAACATATTGGAACCACCGTTCTTCGTGTCGATTCCGGCCATCCAAGCCATGGTCTCAGCCTCCACTTTGTCGAATGGGTTCACGTACTGGACCTGATCCACGCCGGAGCGGGTTCCCTTCGCCTTGTTGAAGGTTGCGGTACTCTCATCCACCGAAAGGTAATCGATGTTGGTGGAGCGGTAGCCGAGGTCTTTTCCTCCAAGCCTTGAATCCTTCATTTGGAGGAGCAATGCGTGGTAGGCAATATACCACTTGTCCTTGAACTTGAAGGCGGCGTGGTGGTTGTTTCCGCCACTGCCTTGGAAGAACTCGCTATGGTTAGGCAGGAACATTCCCTTGTAGGTGAATGGTCCCATCGGGTTGTTGCTGGTCATGTAGCAGATTTGCGCGTTGCTCATAGGGTTGCCTGTGCAATCCCAGTTGGAGCAATAGCTGTACACGTAGGTGTTTCCCACCTTGTTCGCACCAGCATCCTCGAAGAGGTAAGGAGGATTGATGGCTTGTGGATTTCCATCCAAACTGGTGTAGTTCGAGCCCAATTTCACGACACGTGCGGTTCCCGGGTCTGACTCTTTCCCTTTAGGCACACCTCCACCGAAGTAGAGGTAGGCGGTTCCGTCGTCGTCCATGAGGACGGCCGGATCGAAGAGCCACGTCACCGTGTTGCAGGTTGGCGTACGGCTGGAGACCAGTTCGGCTCCGATAGGGTCCGTCCAAGGCCCGTAAGGCGTGTCGCTGGTGACAACACCGATACCGCTACCGTTGTTGGCGAAGTAGAGGAAGAATTTCTCTTTTTCCACCTCCTTGCCATTCTCCTTCACCTTTACTTTGGCGTGCATGGCGGTAGGTGCCCATGAGCAGTTCGCCCATCTGGCAGCGCCCGAGCTTCCGGCGACAGCCATGACACCATGGTCGGTCCAGTTGACCATATCCTTGGAGGAGATACAGTTGATCGTATGGATCTGTTCGTATGAGTTTGTCACGATGCTGTTACCGCTGTATTTGAAGTTATCGCTGGTCATGTAGACGAACACCTCGTCGTCATAGACCATTGCGTATGGGTCCGCGCCATATCGTTGCGTCATCAACGGGTTATGGTCGGATTGTGGTTTGTATCCAGATGCTGCGCGCACTCCGCTGAAATAACTTTCAGGGTTTGCGTTTTGGGCAAATATATTAGCTGACATGGCTACACAAGCGCATGCTACAACACCTTTGCCGAGTAAGTTTTGAAATGTGTTCTTCATGACGTATGGTTTTAAATTTCTGTTCTCTTTTCCCCCTGATGACACATTAGTCATCGGTACAAAAGTATTCATGAAAACTACATATCTCTGTGAATTAAAATTCAAATAATAGGATTTTTTTTTCACAAATCCATCCCTTTTCAATTCACAGTACCTTAAAAGTGTTGCATTTCAATGAATTAATTCTAAAATGCTGCGAATCACTCGTTTTTTTAATTGAAATTCTTCTGCCACAAAAATATACAAATTTTCACACATCCAAACTTTTCCCCGATTTTTCATTTAATTTTTGCAGTAATTTTTTCATGGTCTCTCCTGAAACAGGGTGTTTGAATTCGGGTGCGATCTCCGCCATGGGACGTAAAACGAAGTCCCTTTGTTCGATGAGTGGGTGGGGGATTGTGAGGTTATCGCCATGGTAGATTATGTCGTCGTAGAAGAGGATGTCGACATCGATGATTCGGTCTTCGTACCCCTCCTTGGTGTGTACCCTTCCCATCTCCCGCTCGATGGCCTTGGCGATGTCCAGGCATTTCTGGGGCTCAATCTCCGTCTCTATCTGGATGACGGCGTTCAGGAAGGTGTTGGGGGACTCATAGCCCCATGGCTCCGTCTCGTATAGGGAGGACAATATGCGCAGGTTGCCCATCACGGATCCGATGATGATCGTCGCATCCGTGATGTTCTTCTTTTTGTCTCCGATATTGGTGCCGAGCCCGAGATAGACGGTTGCCATGTGGGGGAATCCTTAGTTCGTTTTGAAGTTATATTTCACCTCCGCGAGTTCGGAGTTCGCCTTCACGATTTTCTCCTTCAGGCCTTCCTTGTACTTCGCGAGCTTGTCTGCCAAGTTCTTGTCGCTGAGCGCCATCATCTCGACGGCCAATATGGCGGCGTTCTGCGCACCGTTCACGCCCATTGTCGCCACAGGTATTCCCGGAGGCATCTGGATGATGGAGAGCATGGCGTCCAGTCCGTCCAGCATGCCCTTGATTGGCACTCCGATGACGGGCAACGTCGTGCTGGCGGCGATGACGCCCGGCAATGCGGCGGCCATTCCTGCACCTGCGATGATCACTTTTATGCCTCTTCCTTTGGCGGAACGGGCGAATTCTTCCACCTCGTCGGGTGTCCTATGGGCGGAGAGCGCGTTCATTTCGAATGGCACTTCCATGTCGTCCAGGAATTTGGCGGCTTTCTCCATGACCGGAAGGTCGGAGGTGCTGCCCATGATGATGCTAACCAATGCGTTCATTTTCTTATGTTTAGCTGTTATGTTTGTATAAAACGTTTGTTCGATTAATCCATGAACAAAAGTAGACATCTTAGCCCTATAGGCTGGCGGTTGGATCAAGGCTCCATCTCGCTTGGTTTCTCCGCATTGTCTGTGAAGTCGGTCGCCAAGCGTAGACCGATGATGCTGGAGGCGTAGTTCGGTTCGCTCTTGTTTCGGCAGGAGACGCGGCAGAAGATGGCGGGACCTTCGAAGTAACCGCCCCTGACGACACGCTCTTTCCCCTCGGGAGCGCCCTCCGGGTTGATTTGCTCGGTTTCCGTGTCGGTCGGGTAGGGACCGTACCAGTCGGAGCACCATTCCCAGACGTTGCCGCTCATGTCGAAGAGGCCTATTTCGTTGCCCTTTCGTTTGCCGTTCGGACGAAGTTCCCCAGCGTTATCTTTGTACCATCCGACCATGTTGATTTCGTCTCCGCCACTATATTTTTTGCTTTCAGAATAGATGCCTCCTCGTGCGGCGAACTCCCATTCCGCCTCAGTCGGGAGGCGGTAGCTTGTCCCTAAGAAGTCGTTGAGCCTTTTGATGAATTTCTGTGCGTCATCCCATGATATGTTGGTGACCGGACCGCTCTCCATGAGTATTTCGCTCGGGTTCTTGCCCATCACCTCCACCCATTGTCTTTGCGTGACGCAGTATTTGCAGATGGCGAAGCTTCTCACGAATACAGGATGTGCGGGTTTTTCGGGTTTGAAGCATTCCGCCTCCTGTTCCGCTGTGCAGCCCATGGTGAATGAACCGCCCTCCACGAAGACCGTCTTGAAGTTCAGTATCGCTTTCTTCCTCGCGATTTGGTCTTCCCTATAGGCGCTTGTCTGTTGCTTGGCTTGGGGCGCTTGTTCTTTGCTTGCCTTCTTGCCCGCCGCATAGACTCCGCTTAGGGAGAATGCCGCCAATATCAGTGTCGCAACTATTTGTTTCTTCATGTCGTTACTCGTTTTCGGATTCCTCGCTGATGAGGATTCCGGTCTTAGTGAAACTTAATTCGATGTCGTTCGGTTTGTTCAGCCTGATGCGGTATCCGTAACTTTTTTTCTCTACCCTTCGGATGAATTGGTCGGGATGTTTTTTCGTCACATACTTGATCATCGCATTAGGGAGTTGCTTCAGGAAATTGTCGGGCATCGCCTTGTTCTTGGTCTTCACGCTGTACCAGTTCCCTTTCCTGTCGAATTCTATTTCTGTCTTGTCGTCCAATTCCACTTCGATGTCTCCGTCGACGTCCACGTAGATGGTTGATACTTCCGTGCCTTCGAATTGGCTGATGAGATTCCTCGCGACGGAAGGAATGCGTTTCCCCTCAGGGTCATTGCTGATGATTGTCCCATCTTTGGTGAAGCATATCTCTATCTTGTTCGGCTTGTTGAAGGTGACCCTATAGATGATTTTGTTTCTGCCGTAGTTCTTTTTCGTGATTTTCCGTATGCTTGCGTTCGCATAGTTCTCTTTCAGGTAAGAGGACATGTTGCTGGGAAGTATTTGGTAGATGGAGGCTGGCACCTCGTTCCTCTTGAAGTTGATCTCCTCCCACTCGCCCGTTTCGTCGAAGTCGATCTCCGTCCCGTTCTCTAAGATGGCTGTATAGCCCATCTGCGTGATGGTGTCCATGATTTGAGATACGGGCACGTCGCTGTAATGTTCCGAGAGGAATTGCTCCGCGGTTTTAGGTAGTTGGGTGTCTCCGACGTTGCTACAGGCGATTAGCCCTGAACAAACTGCTCCGATAAGCAGTGCTTTTACCATATATGTTCTCATATCCTGTCCTTTTATGTTTATTTGTTCAAAGTTATATTTTTTTTTGTTCTCTCCTTCCTATTGTGTGCTATTTTTCAGAGTAAGAATGCTTTTCCCATGGTGAAAGGTGGTTCATTTCGTACGATTAGTGTGATTTGACATGATAATTTTCCGTACATTTGTGGATGACCAATACTTGTATATATGTTTTTGATTTTTGATGCGGGTTCCACCAAGACGGATGTCTGTTTGGTTTCGGAGGGAGGTGAGATGCGTTCCCTTGAGTTGTCGGGCATCAACCCTTTTTTCATGGATGCGGAGGTTATCCGTGGGGAGTTGGGGCGTGCGTGTGCGTTGGCTTCTCCGTCGGACATTGGCTTTGTCTTTTATTACGGGGCGGGATGTGTGGCGGATTATGAGCCGCTTTTCATGGATATGCTTTCCGCTCTTTTCCCGAACGCTGTTGTTGAGGCGCACAGTGACTTGTATGCAGCGTGCCGTGCCACATTGGGCGATGCGTCTGGAATCGCATGTATTTTAGGTACTGGATCTAATTCGTGCTATTATGACGGCTCCCGTATTGTGCGGAATGTGTCCCCTTTGGGGTATGTGTTGGGCGACGAGGGGAGTGGGGCGGTCTTGGGCAAGGCTTTGGTCGGGGATGTCCTGAAGGGATGTGCTCCCGCTGATGTGAGTGAACGTTTCTGGAAGTGGTGTGGTTTGGATTATCAGACGATTATCCGTCGGGTGTACAAGGATCAGTTCCCGAACCGTTTCTTGGCGACGTTCTCTCGTTTCTTGGCGGAGAATATCGATATGGCTTATTGTAGGGGGGTGGTGGAACACTCTTTCTCCTCCTTTTTCGAACGTAATATTTTGCAATACCCTTCCGATGTGCGGTCTGTAGGTTTCGTGGGCTCTGTAGCCTTCCATCTCTCGGACATCCTGCGTGAAGTGGCGGACCGGTACGGTTATGCCGTTCGTACGGTTGTGGGACGTCCTATGGAAGCGTTGGTCGCCTATCACAGGGCGAAACTATTTCCTGCGTAACGTCACGAGCGGTATGATCATCTCCTCGATGGAGATGCCTCCGTGTTGGAAAGTATTCTTGTAGTAGGATACGTAGTAGTTGTAGTTGTTCGGGTAGGCGAAGAAGTCGTTGTTCCCCGCGAATATATAGGTCGAACTGACGTTGATGGAAGGTAGTCCGATCTTCTCTGGCTGTTTCACGGCCATCACCTCTTTGGGGTTGTAATCCAGGTTCTTGCCGATTTTGTAGCGTAGGTTCGTGTTGGTGTTCTTGTCTCCGATCACGCGTATCGCCTTGTCCGCACGGATAGTTCCGTGGTCGGTCGTGATCATTATCTTTACATCCTGTTGGGCCAATGCCTTGAAGAGGTCCAATATGGGCGAATGCTGGAACCACGATTTGGTGAGCGAGCGATAGGCCGCTTCGGAGGAGGCGAGTTCCCTGATCATCTTGGAGTCTGTGCGGGCGTGCGAGAGCATGTCCACGAAGTTGTATACTGCCACGTTCAGTTGTTTCCCGATGTGTTGCGGAAGTTCCGCGACGAGTTTTTCTCCTGCGGCGGGGTCGTTGATTTTATGGTAGGAGAAGGTGTATTTTTTCCTGTAACGATCTATTTGGGACTGGAGCAGTTCCTTCTCGTATATGTTTTTCCCCTCGTCGTCTCCCTCTTCGACCCAGTATTGAGGGAACATTTTCTTGATTTGTGCGGGGAGCAGGCCGGCGAAGATGGCGTTTCTCGCATATTGCGTGGCCGTCGGTAGGATGCTGCTGTACAGCTCCTCGTTCTCTACGACGAAATCATTGGCCAGCAGGTCTTTGATGATCCTCCATTGATCCAGCCGGAAATTGTCCAATACGATGAGGAACACTTTCTCTCCGTTGTCCAGGATAGGGAAGATGCGTTTCTTGAATAGCTCGTGGCTGAGCATAGGGCGCTCGGCGTCGGCGTCGAACCAATCTTCGTAGTTCTTTTTGATGTATTTCACGAAGGTGGAGTTGGCCTCTTCCTTCTGCATTCGAAGCAGTTCCTGCATTTGCTGGTCCGCATTCTCCAATTGGATTTCCCAATATACCAGCTTCTTATAGACATCCGCCCAATCGCTGAATTGGGACGACTCGTTGATGAGCGAACCGATCTTTGTGAACTCGGTGCGGTAGTCGTCTGTGGTGGTGGAGGAAATAATCTCCGTCTTGTTGATGTTCTTTTTGATGGAAAGGAGGATTTGGTTAGGGTTGACGGGTTTGATGAGGTAATCCGCGATCTTTTTCCCGATGGCTTGCTCCATCAGGTTTTCCTCTTCGCTTTTGGTGATCATGACGACGGGTACGCTGGTGTCCTTTTCCTTGATGAGGGAGAGCGCTTCCAATCCGCTCATGCCAGGCATGTTCTCGTCGAGGAATATGATGTCGAAGTGTTGCTCTTCGCAGCGTTGCACCGCGTCTTTCCCGTTGTTGACACAGACCACTTCGTACCCTTTCGCTTCAAGGAAAAGCACGTGTGCCTTCAACAAATCTATCTCATCGTCAGCCCATAGTATCCTATCCTTCTTCATCTCCTATCGTTTTAAATATAGTCTTTTGTATAATTCCATGTAAATGTTGATGTTACCGCTTTCCTTCAGGACTTGCAAATTGTCTTTGGAGATGACAATGTTGCGGTAAGGGGTGGCACCGATAGCGTTTTTCACCTCGGCGCTCTTCACGAATTGGGTGAGGTAGGACATACCTATCTCGGAAGTCGGCATTTCCCCTATTTGGAAGATCTGAGGGAAGGCTTGGGTGGAGGTCACCTCCACTTTCAGGTTCAGAAGCGCATGGTTGCTCTTGTTGTATTCGTCCAGTGCCTTTGTCACGGTTCCTTCGTCCGCTTTCCCTTGGTTGATGAGGATGACGAGGTAGTGAGGAGCGGTAGGGTCATAGGTGTACAATCCTTTGTATTTCCGCAGCTCCTTTTTCGGCTGTTCTTGGGTGGTCTTCTCTGACTCGTCCTTCTTTTCCTCTGCCTTTGGAGTTGTCGCTTCCGTCGGGGTCCCCGTTTCCTCTTTCACGGGTTGAGGCGTGGTGGCGCTCTCCGCATTCTCTGTCGTTGTGGAAGGTGCGGCTTCTTGTTCCTGCCTTGGGGCAGGTTTGTCGGTTGGCGCTACTTCGGTAGGCGAGGAGATTGTCTTCGCCCCGTTCAGGTCATCCCCTTCCTTCACGTCCAGCTTTTGTGTGGAGGTTGCCTCCTCTATTTTTTGTTGTTCGCCGACGAGCTCGATGTTGGTCTTTTTGGAACGTTTGTTCTTTCCTGCTATGTTCGTCTTGTAGAACTGCTCGTACTGCTCTATTGTGTAGCCGTTGCCGATTAGGTCGAGGTTCTCAGGTGTGATGAGCAGATATTTGTAGTCTGTGCCGGAGAGGAGTGATTGGATGCCCTTGTCGGCGATCACACCGTTGATGTACCAAAGCGCCTCCTCGTAGTTGTCGAGTCCGGATACGGAGAGGACACCCTGTTTGATGTCCAGGTCGAAGTCTTTGATGAGGAACTTCGTGAAGTTGTAGGTGGCGGTTTCGTAGAGGAGCTTGTTCGCGTCCACCTTTGTGGTGTCCGTGATAATCGCGAAGATGTAAGGCGAATCGAAACTGACGGTGAAGCCTTTGTTTTCCACCACGCCGTTCTCCGCCGCTTCCTCTTTTCTGTTTTCCTCACGTAGGGACATCAATCCGCCAATGGATTTGCCTTGTTCTGGGTTGTTTCCTTGGTTGATGAGGGCGAGGATATCTTTCGCCATGGAGGATACGTCGCTGGTTGGGTAGCGTTCCAACAGGTTGTTGAGGGCGTTGGCGAAGGTTTCTTTGTCTGCTGTTTTACCGACACTCAAAGCGTTCAGTAACAAGAATTTAGGCATCAGGGAAGAGACAGGGTAATTTGTCTCCATATAGGCGGTGTTCCCCTTTACCTCGTCGAATTGTCCGTTGAGGAAGGCGGCGTATGTCCTTTCGTAGAGAGAGTCTTGCACCCCCTTCATCTTCTCGAGTTTCGTCTTGAAGTCTGGTTGAGAAAGGATCTTCGCGTATTTGCTGTCCGGGTATTCCGAGAGTAGCCTGTCACGGTATTTGTCCGAGCGTTGTGTGTCGTTTATCTTGCCCGCTATCCTGTAGCAGCAGTAGAATCCGTCCGCCGCGCGTGGGTCGTTCGGGTATCGTTTGGCGAACTCCTCGAAGGCTTCGAAGGCTTTCTCGTAGTCGTTCAGTTTCTCGTCGTAGATGACGCCGAGGTTGAAGAGTGCGTCGGCGAGTTGCTCGTGGGAACTCTTTTTCTGCTCTTCGGAGAATGGTATCTGTTTCAGGTAATATTCCGGGCGTTTCGGGTTGGCTTCGTTCGCTAACGCCTGTTTGTTCTCTCCGTTGGCCGTTTCGCCGGTTCCCTCGTTGGAATCGTCTGTTTGTAGGGCATCCATATCGATCATGTCCGACAAGGATTCTTCGGAGAATACGGCAATGGTTTTGTTCCTGCGGTTCCAGTTGTCCTCCAGACGCCTTTGTCCGAACTTCTTACGGAACTCCAGTTTACCCTTGTCCACGGTGCTTTTGACGTAGAAGTACCATTGTGACTCTTGCGTGTTGCCTAAGGCGCGTTTGTCCATGACCGCCATGTTCTCTATCTCCAGTTCCAACTGTTTTTGCTCTTCATATTCTTTCTGCCTGCGTTCCCGCTCTTTTTTCTCCTCCTCGATGATCACGGCTATTTGTCTGTTGATGGCTGCTGTCAGGTCGCTTTTAGAGGCGGTGGATAGGATGAGCAGGCTGTCCTGCAATTTATAGGTGTTGTAGTTCTGTACCAGTTCGTCCAATACGGAGGCGAGGCGTGACACCCTTAGATAGTCGTTGTGTTTATGGTCGATCAGGGAAGAGGCCTCCGAGAAGCAAGGTTGCGCCTGCACGTAGTCGGGGCGTTCGTAGTAGAGGTCACCCAAAGTGATGAGCGTCTGTGCTTTTTCCTTGCCGTTACGGGTACTTTTCTCCACGGATAGCATGTAGTTCTCTATCGCCTGTGCGGTGTCTTTTTGGGCTAAGTATATATTACCGATCGCATAGTAGATTTGATCGAGATAATCTTCATTGTTCTTGTTTTTCGCCATTTTCTGCAGGCGGTTGACGAGCGATTCTGTTGAATGTTTGTCGCTTACCACTTCCGTCTCCCTGATTTTGGCGTTGAAAGACATTTGGTAGGTTGGATTGGCCTTGATCACCTTCTCGTAGAGGGTGAATGCTTTATCCTTCTCTCCTAAAAGTTGGTGAATCTGTGCCGCCACGAAGATGAAACGGATCCGTTGTGTGCGGTCCTTCTCCGTCTCGGCTGCCTTCTCCAGGTATGGGAGGGCCGCCTTGTAATCCTTTTGGGTGACGAGCAGGTCGGCCATGGCTCCGTTGTATAGGTTGGATAGTTTCTCGTCCAGCTCCTCCGGTTCAATTCGTTTGAGTATCTCGTCGGCTTCGTAGATCCAATCCATCTCCTTCATGGCGCGGGCTTTCCAGATGTTCGCCTCTGTGACGAGCTTTGTGTCGTGGGAGAAGTGTTTGATGACGTAGGTGAAGGTGGCTGAGGCTGCCAGATAGTCGTTGGCGTGGAACTTGGATTTGCCCATCAGCATATATACCTCGTCCATGTAGGAGTTGAACTCCTCTTGGTTGTAGAAGGCGACGTATTTAGGGTCACGCATCTTGTCGTAATCCTTTTTCGGTTTCTTCTGCATGGAACGTTTCTGGATGGCCTGCTCGCATTTCTCCACCGCCTTGTTCATGTCTCCTGCTCCGCTCCCCTTGGTGGTGGGGTCGCTTACGGCGAAGACGGGTATCACTTGTGAATAGTCGGGGGCGTATGCCTCTTCAATTCTCTTGTAGCCCTTCTTGAAGGATTCGTTCGCATTGTAGTAGACATTGTATTTCGTGTTCAACGCTTGGTGTTTCCGGTTGAACCATGTGTTCTTTTTCATGTCGCATCCAGCCAATGACAGGAGTGCCATTAGCCCGAACAATATGTAGGTGTGTCTTGTCCTTAACATTACTGTTTCCTCTTTTTTCGAATCGTATTTCTACGAATGTGATGGGAGTTACCCCATGATTCTAACGTATTATTTCGGGGGAAATTGTGCATTCCCCATATAGTTATCGGACAAAAATACATAAAATCCGTAACTTATCCTTGATTATTGGGGTATATATGCTTGGATTTTTTCAATAATGGACTTGAAATAGCGATGACGGGTGGGGTGGAGCGGTGGATCTTCCTTCTTGAGGATTAGTCCGGAGCCCCTGTCTTCAGGATGAGGGTGGTTGCCCCCAAGGTGATGATCTCCCCGTCGGTGATGACGCGTTTCTCCTTCTTTTGCAGTATCTCGTTCATCACGAAGGTGCCGACGAGACTGTCGTAGTCTTCCACTTTATGGATGATGTTCCCCTCCTTGTCCATGTCCACGTGGACGATGCAGTGCATCCTGTCCATGCTGGTGTCGTTGGTGTCGATGGGCGATGAGATCACCGTGCCGGGGCAGCGTCGGCCGAACATGTTTTCCCCGAGTTGAAGAGGGATGATCTGCTTGTGGCAGAACACGTTCTCCACGACGATGATGCAACCGTAGGTGTAGTCCTCCTTCTTCTCCTCTTTGGGTTTGAATCGTATGCTGAATTTTTTCCCGCAGTTGTCGCATTGGATGATGATGGAGGCTCCCGGCTCTATGCGGCTGTCCTCGAACCTGATGAATTGCTCACATTTTGGGCATCTGATCTTTCTCATGGGTCTTCTCTTTAGAGTGTCCGACTTCGGTGGTTTTGACGTGAAAAAAGCCTTTGTCATTCACACTGGATGAGTGGCAAAGGCTTTTGGTCGGGGTGACCCGGCTCGAACGGGCGACCTCTACGTCCCGAACGTAACGCGCTACCAACTGCGCTACACCCCGAAATCCGCCGCAAAGGTATAAAATGATTTCATAAACGGCAACGAATAATGCAAATTATCTTTTGCGGATTGCAGGATTTTTATTGGAGAGGAAACCATCCCTCCCCAACAACTAAAGCATAGAGTCTTGCGCCTAAAATCTAAGCTATTGACTTCTTGGACTTCGGGGAAGAAGCGGTGCTCTTTCCCTTTTTCGCGGTGCTCTTCTTCTCTTTTGTGACCTTTTGCGCCTTGCATTCCACCTTCCCTTTCTTGGCTTTGGCTTCGCTTGGGGTGATGGAGGTGTCATTCTTCTCCTGCTCCAGTTGGGCGATGATCTTCCCTTGGGCGTCGATGGTCTTCATGAGGGAGTTGAGTTCCTCCACGTCCACACCCTCCGGGAACTTCTCCCTGACGCGGATCATGAAGTCGCTCAGTACGTTCATGTAGTTGGTGAAGGCCTCGAACGGAGTTTCGTACGGGCTGAAGTGGTTGTGTACCGCTCCGTCGGAGAAGTGCTTGGTGCTCATGTAGTAGAAGTGGTCCGAAGTCTGGAGGTAATACCAGTCTTGGAGAATCTTCCTGTCCGTGCAGAGGCGTACCTTGTCACGTATGCTGTAGAGTATGTTGAAGGCCGAACGTTGCAGTTCGTTTCCGAGCCATGCGGAGGTGTCCCTCTCTTCGTCCGCCCAAGAGATTGGGTAAGGGACGTCGATGCGGTCGATCGGTTTCCTCTTGCTGAATAGGGTGGCGGGTGTTTCGAAGTTGATGTCCGCTTTCTCCGCCATGCGAGGTATCGCTTTCAGGAATTCGAAGATGCCGGTCTCCTTGCTCTGCAACTCGCCGAATGTCTCGTAGTTCATGAAGAGGTTGAAGACGTCCTCTTCCTTCGGACAGGCTGATATCCAATTGATTAGCTTGTCAGCCGTCAGTGGGAACTGATCCCAGCTCCAGTCCGAGAAGCGGAAGGTGATGTCGTCGCTCAGTTTGTAGTTCTTGAGCAGGAGTTTCAGCCTCGGGTCGCTGGCGCAGCTATAGACGTAGTTCGGGCTCTTCCAGCCGAGCACATGTTTGGCTCCTTCTGTGATCATGCCCTTGAAGCCCATGGCGGATACCCGTCTGCCGATGTCGTCCGAGTAAATCAGCTCCGTGTTGCGGAAAGAGGTCGGTTTGTATCCGAAGAGACTTTGTATCTTCTTGGCGTGCATCTTCACTTGCAGTTCGAACTCGTCGCTGTCCTCTTCCAGACATGCCAGGGAGTGGGCGAATGTCTCCGCAAGGAACTCCACGCAGCCTGTTTGCGCCAACTCTTTGAAGGAGTCTATCACTTCCGGGGCGTAGAGCTCCAGCTGCTCCAGGGCGATGCCGGAGATGGAGAAGGCTACTTTGAACTTCCCTTTCGTCTCTTTGATCATCTGCAGGATGGTCTGGTTGGCAGGCAAGTAGCAGCGTTCAGCGATGCGACGTATGATATCCTCGTTGGCGTAGTCGTCGTAGTAGTAATGATCCATGCCGATGTCGAAGAATCTGTATCTCTTCAGTCTGAATGGCTGGTGTATCTGAAAGTAAAAGCAAATTGTCCTCATCTTTCCTATGTTTGTTTTTTGTTATTTCAATCCTAATACTCGGTCGTAGATGTCCCGCACCTTCCACGCCGCGTTCTCCCACACGATTCCGTCCACCTCTTTCTTCCCTTCTGTCTTCAGGTAATCGTAAAGGGCGGGGTAGGTGATGATGGAGTAGATAGCGTTCGCCATCGCGTCGATGTCCCAGTAGTCCACCTTGATGGCGTTGCCGAGGATCTCGGCGCAGCCCGATTGCTTGGAGACGATCGTAGGCACCCCCACCTGCATGGCTTCCAGCGGTGAGATACCGAATGGCTCGGAGACGGATGGCATGATATAGACGTCGCTGGACTTCAATATCTCATATACTTCCGTTCCTTTGAGGAAGCCGGTGAAGTGGAATCGGTCGCCTATGTTCTTGTAGGCCACCATGCTGATCATCTTCTCCATCATGTCTCCGCTACCTGCCATGACGAAGCGCACGTTCTTGGTTTTCTGCAATACCTTATGCGCCGCCTCGACGAAGTACTCCGGCCCCTTCTGCATGGTGATGCGTCCAAGGAAGGTGACCACCTTGTCTTTCGTGTTGTGGTGGGGCTGTATGGCCTGTATCTCAGGGCTAAGTGGTTCCACTGCGTTGTGCACGGTGGTCACTTTGGCGGGGTCGATATGGTATTGGTCTATGACCGTGTCCCTCGTTTTGTTGCTTACGGTGATGATATGGTCCGCATGGTCCATGCCCGCCTTCTCGATGCTGTAGACGGTAGGGTTCACGTTGCCGCGGCTCCGGTCGAAGTCGGTGGCGTGGACATGGATGACGAGCGGTTTGCCGGAGACGTACTTCGCATGTACGCCAGCGGGGTATGTCAGCCAGTCGTGGGAGTGTATGATGTCGAATTGTTCCGCGCGGCTCACTACACCTGCGACCGCATCATAGTTGCGGATCTCCTCCTGGAGGTTTTCTGGGTATCGTCCCGAGAACTCGATGGAGCCGATTCCGTTCGTCCCGATATGGTTATTGTCTTCTTGGATGCAATTGCGCAGGCGATAATACTCGTCGGGTGTCATCTTGCCGTCCAGCTCCCGGTTCAGGTAATCCCAGTCGGGGTCTCTCCATACCACAGGTACTTTGTTGGCGGCGACGATTTTAAGGAAGCTCTGATCCTCGTCTCCCCAAGGCTTTGGAAGGACGAAGGTGATTTGCATGTCCTTTTGTGCGGACATGCCACGGGTGAGGCCGTAACTTGCTGTCCCTAAACCTCCGAGGATGTGCGGAGGAAACTCCCAACCAAACATTAATGCTCTCATAGTCTATTTTCCTAATCGTTCTTATGGTTTTTTAGGTTCTTAATAGTGCGTAATATCTCTGCCACGTTCATTGCGAATGAGAGGCCGCCCCTTCCTTTGTAAGGCGGATTCCCGTCGTACATCTCGCAGAGTGTGCCGATGCAACCGACGAACATCTCTTCTTCTATGCCGATGAGCGCCCTCTCCGCGAAGAACATGCCGCTATTCTTGTATACGCTGAGGTAGGCCTCCACGTATGCGCCGAGGAGCCATGGCCATGCCGCGCCTTGGTGCTTGGAGAAGGTCCTGGTGTCCTCGTTTCCTTCGCATGAGCCTCTATAGTTCGGGCTCTTAGGACTCAACGAACGTAGCCCCTTAGGGGTGAACAACTCTTTCGTGGCGATGTCCACGATCGCCTTCTTCTGCTTGTTCTCCAGCGGTGAATACTTCAGCGAGGCGGCGAAGATCATGTTCGGGCGAACCGAAGGCTCTTTGTAGTCCCCGCTGACGAAGTCGTATAGGTAGAAGCCATTCCAGAAGGTGGCGGAGAAACTCTCCTGCACCCTGTTGGCGTAGTTCGTGAGGGTCTGTGAGAATTCTTCCTCTCCGAAGTCCATGGTGAGGTCTGCGATGAAGCGCAGCATGTTGTACCACAATGCGTTGATCTCCACGATGTAACCGCTTCTTGGCGTGACGGGCTTCCCGTTGAAGGTGGCGTCCATCCAAGTGACGGGGGTCTCCCATCCGTTGGAGAAGAGCAGGGCGTTGTCGTGCACGAACAGGTTCGGGTGTCTCTGTCGCAGAATGAACTCCACGATTTCCTTTAGGATGTCTCCGTAAAGGTTCCAAAGCTCCTCCTTGGAGGTTGCCTTGCCGTATTCCTGCAACGCCCAGGCGAGCCAAAGCAGCACGTCCGGTTGCTCTAATCCTTCCACGTCCCTTTCGATTGGCTTGGCGTTCATGAAGTTGCGGATGGCGGGTATCATGGTGTTCATGATTTTCTGGAATCCGGAAGTGTCGTCGAATGCTAGTGAGACGCCCGGTAGGGAGATGAACATGTCCCTCGCCCTGCATTTGAACCAAGGATAGCCTGCCAGCAGGTACAACTCTTCAGGGTTTTTCCTGCAGAAGAGTTGTTGGGCGGAGTTCTTCAGACAGTTGAAGAAGCTTGTTCGGGTGGTTCTCCTGGTGATTTCATCGAAGCATATCTCCGCCAGCTTCGGGCAGTCCGCTTGGCTGACACCTGCGGAGAAGATGACGGACTCTCCTTTCTTGATGGGCAGTTCGAAGTATCCGGGCACGAAGAGGTCCTCTTTGTAGTAGTAGCCCCTTTCCATCTCCTTGAAGTATTCGATTCCTTTGTTCCAATTGGGTTGAGAAACGAACTGGACTGGTTTGTTGAACTGCATGAAGAGCCTCGGGTAACCTTGGTAGAGACACATGGATATGCCGTTCTCCTCCTCCTCGTAGGCGGTATTGATTTTGTCGTTCTCCATGCAGAGCTCGTTCACGTTCCTGAAGGCCAGAAAGGGTTTGAACCTGAGGATGGTCTCGGAGTGTGCGTCGAGCAGGGTGTATTTGATCAATATCCTATTCTCGAACGAGACGAAGACCTTCTCTTTGGAGAGGATGACGCCGCCTACGCGGTACACCTCGGAAGGTACGATGTCGAACTTGAATTCCCGCTGGTACTTGTGTCCATGGGGTGCGTAGTAGTCTCCGTTGTATTTGTGGATGCCGAGATTGAACTCCGCCCCGTGCTGTATCACGGTCTCGTCCAGCGAGGACAATAGCACATGGTTGTCATTGTCCAGTTCTCTGACGGGCGTCACCAATAATCCGTGGTATTTCCTCGTGTTGCAATCTATGATGGTTGTACAATGGTAGGCGCCTGATTTGTTGGTGCGTAGCATCTCCCTTTGTTGGGACTGCTCCAAGTTGGTTAATAGCGTTTTATCAAATCTCAGATAACTCATGCCACATCAATCTGTTTCGTCAAACAATACTACGTTAGAAAAATTTGTTAAATATAGGCTTTTTTCCTGAAAGGACCGCTCTGAAAACGTCTTTTTTTCTTCGTTGTGTCGCTAAAGATTCATTCTGTGGCTTTTTTTTTACGATGCTATGGTGTTTTTCCTTATTTTTGTGGTAAAATTCATCTATTATGTTAACAAGAGGAGGTTCTTCCCGTAGGGAGGAAAAAAGCAAGATTGTCTCTTTCCGTTCTAAGGAGGAGGCTATCCTTTCCGATTTTGTCGCCAAGAAGATCGGTAGCATGAGTAAGACGGCTTTGAAACGTGTATTGGCACGCGGTCAGGTCTTCGTGAATAACCAGGTGAAGACGCAGTATGACTATCTGGTGCGCCCCGGGGATGTCGTCTCTGTCGATTTCGCTAAAGCCGCAACGGGCCTCAAGAGCAGTCGTGTCTCTGTCTTGTTTGAGGATGAGTATCTCGTCGTGGTGAACAAGTCGGAAGGTGTCTTGTCTGTCGCCACGGAGAAACAGGAGGAATATACCGCCTTCCGTGTGGTGCTGAACCACCTGAAGAAACAGAATAGGAGCAACCGCTTGTATGTGGTGCACCGCTTGGACCGTGAGACGTCCGGTGTGCTGATCTTCGCCAAGCAGAAGGATGTCCAGATGCTGATGCAACGTAACTGGCAAAGGGATGTTAAGAGCAAAATCTACTATGCGATCGTGGAGGGCGTCGTCGAGAAGGACGAAGGTGAGGTCCATTCTTGGTTGAACGAGGACCCGAAGTCCAAGAAGGTCTATTCCGCCGACTTCGATAACGGTGGCATGGAGTCCACTACCCGCTATGAGGTGGTGAAGCGTTTGAATGGCTACACGTTCCTGAAAATTCATCTGCTGACTGGACGTAAGAACCAGATCCGTGTACACATGCAGAGCATCGGTCACCCTATCATTGGTGATAAGAAATATGGGGGCTCTACCTCCCCGATCGGTCGTATCGGCTTGCATGCCGCATCCATCACCTTCCGTCATCCTATCACTACCAAACTGATGACCTTCGAGGCGGGATTGCCTGAGAAAATGGCTCGTTTCGTCTCCAAATAATTGTCGCCATGAATCGTAAATTGGATGTTGTCAGGAAACGCATGGCGGAATTGGGTCTGGATGCCTATATCGTCCCTTCCGAAGATCCTCATCTGAGTGAATATCCGCCTGAGGAATGGAAGTTGAGGCAGTATATCTCCGGGTTTACGGGTTCCGCCGGTACGCTGGTGGTCTTGTCGGACGAGGCGGGGCTTTGGACGGATTCCCGTTATTACTTGCAGGCGGCTGATCAATTGAGGGACTCTGGTATCGCACTTTTCAAGGATGGCCTTCCCGACACACCCTCTTACATGAACTGGATCATCGGTATGTTGCCCCAAGGGGGGGCGGTGGGCATCGATGGCTGGTGCTTCTCTGCCCGAAACGTGGAATCGTTCCGTGCGACCTTGGAGGGCTATGGTATCCGACTGGTCGCTGATATACCTCCGCTTTGGGACGAAGGTGTTCCAAGGAAACGCACGTCGCTTTATGGCTTGCCTATTGCGGTCACGGGCTTGTCTCATCAGGAGAAACGTGAGCGGATCTTCGCTAAGACGAGTGCGGATGCGCTGTTGTTATGCGCCTTGGATGAGGTGGCGTGGACGTTGAACATACGTGCCGCCGACACTCCCTATAACCCTGTGGCGGTCGCCTATGCGGTGGTGGGTAGAACCGGCTCCCTCTTGTTTGCGGAGGAGGGTTGCGTCTCTGACTCCCTACGAGCCGAGTTGGCGCAGCAAGGCATTGTCTTTAAGCCGTATGATACTATTTCGGCTTACTTGGAGTCGTTACCGGAAGATTTTTCCCTCTCTGTCGATTTAGATAAAACAAACTATGCGTTGTCTCATCGTATCACCTGCCGTAAGGTGGTTGAGGCTTCTCCCGTCGCTTTGCTGAAGGCTTGCAAGAACGAGACGGAGCTCTCGGGTTTTCGCCTTGCGATGCGGAAGGATGGGGTGGCGCTCGCTAATGCCTTTTCCGAGTTGTATGGCCGCATGGAGGCGGGCGAACGTCTGACCGAGTTGGATGTGGCTGATATATTGTTGAGACACAGAAAGGAACAGCCTGACTTCGTGTGCGAGAGTTTCTCCACTATCGCTGGCTATGCGGCGCATGGAGCGGTGGTCCATTATAGCGCCACGGCGGAGTCGAATGCGGTGATTGGCAAGGATAGCTTGCTGTTGGTCGATTCGGGCGGTAATTATCTGCATGGCACGACGGACATCACGCGCACGGTCTGCTTCGGAACGCCTACGGAGGAGCAACGACGCGACTACACGTTGGTCTTGAAGGGTCATATCGCGGTGGCGATGGCTCGTTTCCCGGAGGGTACGCAGGGGGCTCAGCTGGATGTGCTGGCGAAGATGCCTTTGTGGCGGGCTGGCGCGGACTTCGGTCATGGGACGGGCCATGGCGTCGGACATTTCCTTTGTGTGCACGAGGGACCGCAAAATATCCGAAAGGTGCAGAATGGTGTCTCATTGCTTCCTGGCATGGTGCTTTCTGATGAGCCGGGAGTCTATCGAGAGGGGAAACATGGTATCCGTATCGAGAATTTAGTCACGGTGAGGGAAGGGGAGAGAAGCGGATTTGGACTCTTCCTCCAGTTCGAAACCTTGACGTTGTTCCCTTACGATCATAGCCTGATCGAGGCCGGTATGCTCTCAGACGAGGAATTGGTGTGGGTGAATGACTATCATAAACGGGTGTGGAATCATCTGTCTCCGTTTATCTCTGATAAAAAAACGTTAAAATGGTTGGGCAAAATGACTTCCGCTATTGGTCGTTGATAAATAAATTCATTAATTTAGCGAAAATTTTTTGGAATAGAGTCATGAAAAGATTGTGTATGATTTTGGCGACATTGTCGCTATCCGCTGCATTCTCCGTGGCAGTGGGCGCAGGGTATAGGATTCAGCTGAATGTGAAGAACATGAAGAACGAGCCAGCCTATCTGGCGTATCACATGAACGGGAAGACCTACTCCCGCGATACATTGCAGTTGGACGGGAAGGGAAACGGTGTTTTTTCCGGCAAGGATAAATTGGAAGAGGGTATCTATATCATCTACTTCAATGCGGAGAAATATTTCGATTTGATGGTGGGCTCAGACCAGAATATCAAGGTCTCCGTTGATACCACGAAGATTGATGAGGCAGTCGTTTCTGGCGCGGCTGAAAGTACCGAGTTCCAGAACTTGAGGAAATTCCTTATCCAAATGAATACGGAACGTATTGACTTGCAGAAACAGTACAAGGACAAAAAGATCGATTCGACTAAGTTCTATGACACTTTTGATAAGATGACGGATAAGGTGATGAAGTATCAAAACGATATGATCGACCGTAACAAGGGTAATTTCCTTGGCGCTTATGTCAAGGCTACCATTCCGGTAGAGACGCCTTCGTTCGAGGAAGTGCCGGACTCTATCCGCGCTTTTACCCGTTATCAGTATTTCAAACATCATTACTTTGATAATGTTAGTTTGTGCGACCCTCGCTTCCTGCGTACCCCATTCTTCCCTTCCATGGTGGATGGATTCATCTCTAAGCATGTGTTGCAGGATCCTGACACGTTGGCGGAGGCTGCTATAGAGTTGATCGAAAAGAGTAAGTGCGACACGCTCACCTTCCAGGTGATGACCAGCAAAATGATCAATTACGGTATCTCCAGCAAGATGATGGGTATGGATAAACTATGGTTGCGCCTTGCGGAAAAATATTATTTCTCCGGACAAGCTAAATGGGCGGATTCCGCTTGGGTGGAGTCTTTGCGTAAGGAGGCTAAGAAGATTCGCTATAACTTGGTGGGCGACAAGGCTTATATGCTCACAATGTTGGATTCCACCAACAAAGTGTCCAAACTCTCCGACATCAAGGCGGAGTGCGTGCTGGTCTATTTCTTCGAACCTTCCTGCGGACACTGTAAGAAGACGACCCCAGTCCTTCATGACTCTGTATATACGAAATGGAAGGATAAGGGCTTCGAGGTCTTCGCTTGCTATACGCAGACGGACCGCGACGAGTGGATGAAGTTCGTGGAGAAGAACCACATGCAGGATTGGATCAACGTGTGGGACCCTTATCGCGAATCTTACTTCTGGGAGTTCTATGACACTTCCGCTACGCCTGGCGTTTATTTGCTGAACAAGGACAGAAAGATCATTGCGAAGAAGATTGATATGCAGACGTTGGATATGATTCTGGAGGAGGAACTCGTGAAACGTAAGGCGAAGAAGAATTAAGAGTTGAGAGTTAAGAATTAAGAGTTAAGAATTATAGGGGGATATTCGTCTCCCTATATTTTTCTGTAGGTGATTCTTATCATGTCGGTCCCCGTAGAGACGCAATGCCTTGCGTCTCCACAACAAACGCAATGCCTTTCGTCTCCACGAAATGAACCATAAATTCCACGAACGAATTTGTGGAACCCACCATAGGAAAGGAGCGATCCTTCGCGATCATGGTTGTGCCTTCCTTTTTTCGTTAATTATAAAAATTATATTATGGCTTTGATTAAATCAGTGAGGGGATTTACCCCAAAGATAGCCGAGGATGTTTTCTTGGCGGAGAATGCGACCGTGATTGGGGATGTGGAGATCGGTGAGGGTTGTAGCATTTGGTTCAATACGGTTTTGCGGGGGGATGTCAATTCCATCCGCATCGGTAAGAACGTGAATATCCAGGATGGCAGCGTGCTCCATACGCTCTATCAGAAATCCACCATCGAGATCGGTGACAATGTCTCTGTAGGTCACAACGCCACGATCCACGGGGCGAAGATCTGTGACAACGTCTTGGTGGGAATGGGCTCCACCATTTTGGACGGTGCGGTGATCGGTGAGAATTCCATCGTGGCGGCGAATGCGCTCATCACGCCTAATACTGTGGTCGAGCCCGGCAGTCTCTATGCGGGTGTGCCTGCCAAGAAATTGAAGGATGTATCACCGGAACAGACCAAGGAGATGATCAATAAGATTTCTAATAACTACCGTATGTACGCAAGTTGGTACATGGAATAAATTTATAGCCTATGAAGAAACTTTTTTATTGCTCTGTGCTTTTCGTGGCTTCCTTCGCTTTCCTTCAATGCTCACAAAGCAAAGAAGAATCGCTTACGGCGGCTTGTGAGGAGGAGTTTGTCGAGGTCACTTCACAAGATGAATATGAGCCTGACGCGAAATCCCTTCCTCAGACAAATTCCGAGGATAGCCCAAGCGGAACGCTTCCCGCCGGCAAGAAGATGGAGAAGCGTGTGGATGTGACCATTGATTCCAAGCAGACTTCTCTCTGTAGGGAGTATGTGGATAGCCTCATCGTGCGTTTCCATGCTTATGTGGAAAACGAAACCTACTCTAATTACAAAAACTCTTACCGCTTGACTATTCGCGTGCCTGCTGCCTCATTGGACTCTTTCGTGGCGGGATTGTCCGGCTCTCAGGGGACAATTGTCGATAAAAACGTTTGCGTGGAGGATCGTACCGCTGAGTACACCGATCTCTCTTCCCGCAAAAAGACGCAAGAGGCGATGCTGGATAATTATCGTCAGATGCTTAGCCGGGCGACGAAGATATCTGATATGTTGGAGATACAAAACCGTATCGATGAAATCCAAATGGCGGCCGACCGTTCCCAGGGTAGATTGAACCAAATTGACCATAATGTCAATTATAGCGTCTTGGCAATCCGTATTGAGGATAAAAGCTACGTCTCTCCTGATCCGGATGATGATTCCTTCACGCTCGGTGATTTCGGTAGGGCGATCGCCAATGGTTGGCATGGCTTGGTCATGGTGCTGTGGGCCATTTTGAACCTATGGCCATTATGGATTTTTATAGGGGCTGTGATATACTTAATCGGACGTTACAAGAAGAAATAACTTATTCGACCGTACTGGAATGGAAAGGCTACCCGATGGGGTGGCCTTTTTTGTGTGTTAGTTGTAAAAATTATTAGGGCATCATGACAAGAGACTTGCGCATGATGCCCTATTGTTTTGTTGTACCGAAGTGTATATTATCTTGTCAGATTGATCTTGAATGCGATTCCAAAGTCCGACGTGATGATAGGGAAACCTTCCGACACCTTCGGTGTGCTGGATTTGCAGTCGAAGTAGAGCTTGATGTTCAACCTTTCGCTGAATACGTAGTCGGCGGAGAGTTTCAGGGTCATGGCGCGCAGACCGCTGCTCAGTTGAGAGAATGCCTCGTCGATGATGCGGATGTATGCGTCCGTGTTCTTGAACGAGAGGTCTCCTCGTACGTTCAAATCGTTTTTGATCTTCTTCTGTTGTTTGCCTAAATTGATGATCATGCCGATGTCGTCGAATCTATAACCCGAACCGATGACGAACTCCTTGCTGGATGATTCGAGAATTTGGTTGCCCGGGATGTCCAACTGTACGTTGCGTGACCGTTTGAATTCGCACTTCATGCTTAGACTATTCTTCAAACTTGCGTCCACACCGATAAGAGGCGAGAATTGTTCGTTGATGCTGACGGAGCTAACATCGTATTGGGATGTGATGTTATTGAAATCCTCGAATTCCCCGCTGGTGCCATATAGGTCGCTTCCGTAGACGTTGTTCGTCCACTCTAAGAGCGATCCGTAAGGACCCAGGCTATAGGTGCTTTTGTAAGCATGGTTGATATTGAATGATTTGAACGTCTTTTTGATGGATTCGATTCTCATCAATGCGCCGCAGGACACTTTCCAGTTTGGTATGAGGGAGGTCATCATGCTCCTGAAGCTTCCGCTTGGAACGTAGTTCAAATCAACTGTGTTCGCGTCTTTCTTCATGTAGGCGGAGTAGAAGGCAGGGATGAGCACATCCGCACCGCTTGGATTCACGTAGTTCGCCTTGCCATTGCTGTTCATGTTGCCTACTTGCCTGTATATTCTGTTCTGGATAACCTCCCTGTTGCGGAGGAAATCCTCGAATATCTCCGAATTGGCGGCGTTGGAACTGAATGATGTGCGGATGGAGAGGCATGTCCGTGAATATGTTCCCGAGAAATCCTTCATGTTCCAATCGTCCGTGTATCCATACATGTAGTAGATCTCATCTTGGTTATTCTTCATCCAGGAAGCGTTCAAGTCTATCTTTAAGTTCGGCACAGGCTCGAGTTGGGCCTTGGCTGTGAGGTTTTGTGTGATAGACCTGACGATAGGTGTCGTGAAGCCCTCGTCCACAAGCAGTAACGAATCCCTCTCGTATGCTCTGTGTATGAAATTGTCTGTGTTGAAGAATCCAAAGGTGAAGTCATATCCTGGGTTGTCACAGTCTTGCCCGAGGAATTGGCTGGTCGGCTTGTATCCGCCTATTTCGAGTGCGTCGCCGTGACGGTAGTTGAAACTTATGTTTCTTACCATCATGAGGAACCTTGCGGAGTATTCAAGCGCTTTATAGATTCCTTTGTCTCCTTTGTTATCGACGGTAATAACCAATGTTACATTGTTCACGTCCTCATTGCTTGTGAGGTTGATGACGTTCGCGTCCAGAGAAGAGAATTTCACTGGTATTTCTTTCCCTGTTGTGTCTTTGACGGACACTTTTAGCGACAAGGAGCCCAACCTGTGGCTGATGCGTGTTTTGGAGCCCGCCTTCAGCCTCATGTTTTTGCGCTCGTAGGTCTTTGCCTTTTCCTCTTTATTCTCGTCTTTGGCGTCTTTCTTCTTGCTTGTGGATGAACTATTTGTTTTGTTGTACTTCTTGTTGATCTCTTTGAGATGAGGGAACTTGTTGTAGAGCGTTTCGAAGTTGAAGCGTACATCTCCGTTCCAGTTCCTTTGGTTCTCGATGATATTGCCCGTTACAGGGGATTGTCCCAGAACTAATACCGTACCCTTGTCCCATTGATAGAAAGCGGTGTACGATGCGTTGGAAGTGATCCAATCCAGATGAGGGAGCTTATTGATTGGTATGTTGTACGAAATGTTGAATTTCTGTTCGTAGGAGACTGGCTCTCCGAAGTGTTTGATGCTGTACCATACCGTGTCTTTCCACTTGTCATACCAGTCGTAGTAGCCAATGTCATCCAGATATTGCTTGTTGATAGGAATATTGACGAGCCTATCCCCATCTTCCTCGTCCGTCCTGATGATTTCCGCTATTTCGGAGTTGGTGGCGGTGGAGAAGGTCACTTTGAGGTTCCTGGTCAAGTCCCATTTGATGTCTGACGTCCTATCCCATTGCCAGTTTTTGTCGAACGTCATGTATTGGAAGGTGGTATCCTTGACGATCGGTTGCATATAATCCCTTAATTGGGCTTCCTCGTAGTAACGTGTCATGGATGTACCGAATGCGATATTCTTTGGCACGAAATAGAAGTTGAAGTCCCTGAAAAGCTTCATGTGTTGTGACTTGAAGATTTTCACTTTCTTGAATGGCTCCACTGGTTTCGGATTGATGGAGTATACGTAGTTGAACATTCCTTTGTAATTCTGGATGTTCTCGTACTCTATCTCAGGGTTCACTTCCTCTGACTTGTTGTATCCTAAACTGAACGAGAAATTGGCCGGGTCGTACGGCATTGGCTTCTTGCTTGCTATGCCTACACGTACGTTGTTCAATGCGTAACTTTTGTATATCTTGTTCGTTTGTGACATCTCTTTAATGGAGTCTCTTATCGCATCCGAATCGTAGTTGTCGAGCGTCTTCTTCAATTCGACATCGGTGTTCATCGGGTCGTACTTAGGGGACGTGCGTTGATGTGTGCGTGTGTAAGAGAAAGGCATGTTGACCTTCGCCTTGTCAGGGAAGAACTTGCCTAATTGGATGGCCGCCGCTAAGTTGTATTCGTAGAAATCGTCTTGGTTCCTACTCATCACGTTGTCTTCGATGTTGCCGAATCCGACAGTCTCAATCTGTCCGCCTAAAGAGAATGAACCCAAATCTGAGAACACGATGCCCAAATTGGCTAATGCAGCCCAACCACCTTCCTCGTCGTATCCGGACATGCGCATCTCGTTGACCCATATCTCCGCATTGTGTGATACGTTGTCTTCATTGATGATACCGATCATCATGGAGGTAATGTCTCCGAAAGATGGTGAACCAATCACGGCCATGGTGTTATGTCCGTCCATTTTGGTGTATACCTCGTTGTATTTCGCCTGACCGGACACTTTTTTCCTGTCCCTCTCCAACTTGAGGTTAGTCAGTTGCTCGAAAGAGAAGTCGAAGTTGTTTGCCTTCGGCCATATCTCGTTGGCGTCGATGGCCCCTTCTTTGGTCATCTTCAATGGAATCTTATACTCGTAGTAGTTCTCCGTGAAGTCTGAACCAAAGCGCACGAAGGCGTAGATTCTATTGTCCGGTATGTTCTCTCCGTCAATATACTCCTCCGCGTGGACGAACATCTTGAATCTTTTGTACTGACGGGTGTCGAGGTTGGCGGTCTTGTATACGGCACGTGCGTCGTTTGGCTCAAGGCTGTCTATGCGAAGCACCATTGACTGCTCGTTTTCTTCCCTGATTTGGCTCTGGCTCGGGTCGATGGTTTGCTTGATGCCAGGAGGCAATTTGTAGCCCACTGGCTTCTTCCTACGATCTTTTTCGTAGCATACGGATGAGATGTCGATCTTGCCTGTTCCACGCAGTTTCGCGTAGATGCTGTTGTCCACCAATCTGTCGTTCTTCTCATATATACGCCAATCGGTGCGGACGAGTTGCATCTCGGCGAATCTGAGGTGCTCCTCTTCTTCGAATCCTGTCATGTACATACGGATGTAACGGATGGATCTGAAGTCTGTAATCCCGCCTTCCGAACGTTTCTTCGTGGTCTTAATCGGTATCCTGAATTGGTACCATCTAACCTCCTCTTTTTTGCCGTTTTTCAGTTCGACGGAGGTTTGCACCATGTTGGTGATGTAGTTCTCCTCCCACTCGGCTTCGTTTTGGAAGATGGATTTGTCGATGTTCACGATGTACTCGAAGTATTGCTCCGATTCGTTCAGCGTATTGTCACCGTTCAGGTCTTCCGCATCAGGTGATGTTGTGGCGGATGAGGTGAATTTGTCGTTGCTGGCCGTCGAGTTGCCGTCGGTACCGTTGTAATATTTGTATCTGTCGAAAATGCTGGCCTCCTTGTCGTCGTAGTCCGAACCTCTGTAGTAGTGGTAATTATCACCCGCAGGGTCGTTGAGTGGAGAGAAAGGAGATGCGTCCCATCGTTGTTTGGCGGATGGATTCACCTTGGCGCTTATCTCTCTATGATACTTGGCGTAGGAGGATGCGAAACGCATCTCATCCTCGTTGGACAAGCCATCTAAACCTAAGTCTTGTTGGTCGAGGTTCGCATTGTCGAACGAGTTGGTGAGGGATGTCAGTTTTGGCACGCATCCCCAGATGGTGGTGTCGGTCGCTGCGTTGTTGTTCGAGGTCGGCAATCCGTTCTCGAACGCTTTCCTGCCGTCTTTTAGAATGTCTTCTGAGATATTACCCAAGTTGAACACCAATTGTCCAGACGTGGTGTTCATGTCTGAATAGATGAATGGGTCCATCATCCAGAATTCAAGATACTCCACGTTTGAGTTCTCGAAGTTGGTGTTGTCCAACTTGCGCATGATACCTGCCCACCTGTCTTCCGGATTCGTCAAGTATCCGTCCGCACCCATTCCTGTCACATCCAGATTGTATTGGCCTCTCTCCTTAGGATAGTAGTGCAGGTGGAGGGTTTGCATTATTGTGGATTCTCCGCTGATTGGGTCCTTGTCTTGGTAGATTTCCCGCTCGTCTACCTGACGTACATAGTGGTTGGATAGTTGCTCTTTGTCTTTCCTGATGTGGTCTGGCGTGTTCGAGCTTGTGCTGGTGAACACCTGATCGATGTAGTACCAAGCCAAATGTGCTCTGTTGAGCCCATATCCTACGTTATTGAGGTCTGACGCACTTAGTTGTTGCCCCCAATAGCTGTCGTTCTCCCGGATGAAATGTTTGTTCATGAGTGGACCGCTCGTGATGCGTGGTGTACTTGAGAGCACCCATGAAGTCGGGTTTTTGATGTTGATGGATGACTCTGTTCCTTCAAAGTCGTCGATGTAGGATATTCCCGCATCATCTTGATCCACAGCCTTGTTGTGTCCCGGAATGAGTTGTGCGAATTCCCCGGACAACGCTATTGAGGAAGGTGCCTTCGCATCTATCAATGGTATTTTGTCGATGACGGACGTCAGCCATTGCCAGTCGGATTTGAAGGTTCCGTTCAATCCCCAGATGGTGTTGGAGATAGGCTCGTTGCCCATGCTGATTTTTTGTGTCAATGGCTTTTCGGATAGGTGGAGCAGGGTACCGCCTAAGGTGAACTTGTCGGAGAACTCATACTCCATGTTGGTGCCTAAGAGCGATTTCCTTTGTGTGTTGAAGAAGGATTCGCTCTCCAGGGAAACGTTGATTGGCGAGTTCGATGACAGGGCGATTTCATCCAATATTTTCACGATACCCAGATTGTAGTCCACCGTGTATCCTGTGCCTTCCACGAGCGTTCGTCCGCCGGCGGTGACCCTCACGGATCCTCTTGCCACGTTGGTGGCGCCGAGTCTGATCTCTGAACCTGATGACGAGCTGTATTTACCCGTGATGAGGTATTTGTCCTTTTCTGTGTATTCCTTGGCTACTGTGAGGGTGGAGTCGTAGAGTTCCGGATAGGTGAATTTTTCTACGCCTGCCATGTTGTTGTATCCGTTCTTGATGCCTTTGTCGAACGGACGTGTGGAGAGGAATATGATTTTTCCGGTGGTCGGGTCTACCGTGTATCCTCTGATGAAGTCGAAGTAGCCGTCCGGCATAGCATTCAACCTTTTGTTCAACCTGTCCATGTTCAGGACTCGTAGCAGGTTCTTGTTGCTGAGGGCAGGTATGTAGTTCAAGTATTGTGTGGTTGAATCGCTTTGATAGTAGTATTTGATCTCAACCTTGAAGTTGTCCTCTTGTATGTTGTAGGCACCCAATGAATAGATGTTCTTCATGGCGAGGTTCCATAGCCGCTTGTTTTGAGGGGCTGGTATGGAGCCTTTGATCAACTTCACGTAGAGGTTTTGGGTTGATGTGCTTGCCGTGTCGGTCGTGCTTGTCGTCAACTCTCCGACTTTGTATGTCTTGCCTCCTTGGGTGTATTCGTATGCTACGGCGACGATGTTGTCCGATGACACGCTGCTTTTCAGGGATATGTATCCTAATTCCGAGTTGAGGGTGTACTCCGACTCCCGTAGCAGTCTCGCGTTGTTGAGTATCTCGTATTCTTTCGCCGCTTGGTACTCTTGCCCGTCGATTACGAGGTTGGACATCTCGTTGGAGGCTGTCTGTATGTCTCGTATCGCTTTGTTGGCGCTGATGGTGCTGTATGTGCTACCGTTCGCATTGCTTGGCCACGCCTCGGATTTCCCCTCTCCGTCGTATGTCTCGGCGAGGTCGCGCACCGCCACGATGTTGCGCATGGTGGTGTTGTTGGACGAGGAGTTGGTGGAGTTCGTTGTCCATACTTCCACCTTGTTGATTACGATTCCAGACTGAGGATTAGGTGCGTTTTTCGCCCACTCGTCATAATGGTCGTAGAAGTAGGTGGAGAGGAAGAAGTGCCTGTTCTCTTCGTATTGGGAGGCTTTTAACTCGAAGTCGGTGGTCTGCGCTCCTTGTGTGGATATGCTCTTCCGCTCCGACTCTTGTTGGGATATGATGGCGGATATCTTCAATTTGCCAAACTTCAAGTCGGTCCGGAATCCGAAGAGGTCTGTGCTTCCCGTGATGAGGGAAGAGGAGAGCGGCAATTTCACGTTACCAGCCTCCACTAATTGGAGGATGTCGTCTTCTTCTCCCTTGTATCCTAAGTTGATGAGCCTTTGGTCCGCATTGAAGGTCGCCTCGGTGTTGTAGTTGAGGTTGAAGTTGATCCTGTCTCCCACATTACCCGTGGCGGATAGTTGTATTTTGCAGTCGAAGTCGAACGAAACGTTCTTCCTGTTCCGTTCGGATATGGCTGGGTTTTTCCTCTTTGTGATGGAGAATCCGAACGGGAGGTCGACAGATCCTTGCGTCTTCAGTTGCACGCCGCCCGGGCCGAATATCTTCTCTCCTGTTTTGCCCAATCCGATTTGTATTTCGCTCGGGGTGATTTTGTTGCCGCCGTCCGTGTTGGTCTTAGCTTTCTCCGCCCAATATCTGTTCATGGACTCCTTCAGCGCATGGTCTCGATATTCGTCTTCGCTGAGTACGAATGGGGTTGTCACCTCCATGTCGCCCACCTTCGTACGGTAGATGTAGAAGCCGCTTTCCGGGTCGTATTCCACGTCGGTGTTTATGTTGCTTGGAGTCGCGAGGTCCATGGCCGACTTCCGGTTGAGGTCGTCGTAGGTGACCATCTCCTGCTTCTTGATGGGATAACGTAAACTTGCCGAATCCTCCTGCTGGTTGGCGGTGGTCGGTTTCCGGTCGGACGGGCGGGGAATGATTGTCCCCTCCTCATTTTGCGCGAATGCTGATATGGCGATAATCCCGCAAAGTATTCCGGCTATATATATATTATGTTTTTTATTTCTTTTCAATGCTTTTTTCTTTCTTAATTAAGAAACGAAATCAAAGTTGTTTTAGTGCGTCCTTGATGATTTTTTCCAGCGGAATATTCGGGTCGCCAGCGATGATTTTGTCGACCACCTTTGCGGATGCACTCCTGTTGAATCCAAGCAGGACCAAAGCGGTGAGCGCCTCTTCCCTATTGTTGTTGGTTTGTATCTGTGCGCCCAACGGAGACGTTTCTTTCCCTACTTTGTCTTTTAGGTCTACGATGATTCTCTGTGCGGTTTTCAGACCGATGCCTTTCACCGCTTTGAGTTGGTTGACGTTCTCCCCGCTGATGATGGCCTCCAATTCGGCTACCGAGAAGGAGGATAGGATCATTCTGGCGGTGTTGGCGCCAACGCCTGATACGGATATGAGCAGGAGAAAGAGGTCACGCTCCGCCTTTTCAGCGAAACCGTAGAGCGTGAAGGCATCTTCGCGGATGGCCTCGTGGATGTAGAGCTTGGCCTCCGCCTTGCCCTCCAGCGCCGCATAGGTGTTCAGCGAGATATTCACTGCGTACCCGACCTGGTTGGCCTCTATGATGGCCATGGCGGGACTCAGTTCCTCGATTCTGCCTTTGATATATTCGTACATTCTATCTCTAAGTTATATTTTAGTTTGCAAAATTAATGAAATAATTCTAAAAAAAGCAATTTGGGTGTACGGAAGTTTCATTTCGACGGTTGTCGGATGGGAAACTATAAGCCAAAAATTGAGAGGTGAAAATTATTTTCGGGGGGAATTTTGGAATTCCCTGCTCATGGCAGCTAAGGATGGTGGTCTCAGAAATATTTTTTTGTGACATTTGGTCGAGGCGCCTTCCCCTGCACCTACTGAAATAGTAAATCGTAAATAGTTAAATAGTAAATTCCATCTATACAGAATACGTTGGCTGTGCCCACAAAAATAGTAAATCGTAAATAGCTAAATAGTAAATTTCATCAGAACAATCCAGGATGCGATTACGCTGTGCCCACAAAAATAGTAAATCGTAAATAGCTAAATAGTAAATGTCATAGGTGTTGCATCGCAAAAAAAAAGCGGACCGAAGCCCGCTTTTTGATTCGCTTAATTCAGCTGTGATTATTTCTTGATGCCGAACAAAGTCTTTGTTGCACCAGCATTCTTAACCTTGTTGTTAACAGTTGCAGAAGTGATGGTGTAAAGATTAGAGTCAGAAGCCAAGCAGAACACGATCTTGTTTGCGTTTGCCTCAGCATCTTTTTGGTATACATTAGAGAATGTAGAACCATCCCACATCAAGTAAGAAGTGTGGTTTGCGTCATCACCCAAAGTATACTCCTCTCCCTTAGCGTCGTCTTTCTTAGTTGTGATCTTGATAGTAACAACTTTAGAACCTGCAGTTCCTTCAGCGCTAACTACTTTGAAGTATCCGCTCTTACCAATCTCGTCATTGGTGAAAGAATACTGCTCACCCTCTTTTACGTTGATTGACTCCAATTGTTGCTCTTGGGAGTTGTTCTCTGCGTCATCCTCATCGCTACAAGAAGCGAAAGTGAAAGCAGCAGTCAAAGCTGCGAAAATCACTGCCAAATTAAAAATCTTTTTCATTTTGATAAAATTATTTAAAAGTTAAACAATAAAAATTCGATCATATAGCACAAAAACCTGCCTTCGCACGTTTTTTTCAATGCAAATATAATAAAAAAATGGAATGGCGATTTTTTATTCTTTATTTTTTTTAAAATCGTTTACAATTTTTTTCCTCCGTGTTCTAAAATTTAGGGCTGCCATAGTATGACAGCCCTGCGAATCGTTGGTCGATTTATTCCTCTTCCTCTTCCTTTACGTTGGTGAAGACGTTGGAGATGTCGTCGTCCTCGTCTAATTTGTCGAGCAATTTGTTGAGGGTCTCCCGTTGCTCAGGAGTGATCTCCTTCGTGTCGTTTGGTGCGTAGATGAATTCCACGTCCTTGATTTCGAATCCGTTCTCTTCCAAATAGGCTTGGATCTTGGAGTTGTTTTCGAATGCGCCTTCGATGATGAGCTCACCTGTCTCTTCGTCTTTGAAAACCTCCTCTACACCGAAGTCGATCAATTCAAGTTCCAGTTCTTCGAGGTCCGCTCCCTCTTTCTCTGCTACCTTGAACACACATTTGTGCTCGAAAAGGAATGCAAGGCTTCCTGAAGTACCGAGGCTACCTCCGTGTTTGTTGAAATAAGAACGCACGTTCGAAACGGTACGCGTGTTGTTGTCTGTCGCAGCTACGGCCAAGACAGCCACTCCGCCAGGTCCATATCCTTCGTAGATGATTTCCTTAAAGTCGGCCGCATCCTTGTCGGTCGCCTTTTTGATGGCGCGGTCTACGCTATCCTTTGGCATACACTCCGCCTTTGCTTTTTGCAGGAGCATACGTAGACGGGAGTTGACAGCAGGGTCCGGACCACTGGCTTTGACACTGATGGTTATTTCCTTGGAGATGCGAGTGAATGTCTTAGAAAGACGAGCGTTTCTCGCAAAAATTCTTGCTTTACGGTATTCAAAAGCTCTTCCCATTTTGTTATTATTTGTTATTGTATGTTTTTATATTCTCTTCTTTGATGACCAAATATCACGCGAAGGTATTATTTTTTGTTGAGTCTGCCAACCCCACAAACTTAATTCAAAATTCATAATTCAAAATTGACTACGTCGAACTATCGTTTCTTAATTCGCAATGATTCTTCCGTCCTGCATATTGATGATCCGTCCCGAGCCGGAGGCCATCTCCATGTCGTGTGTTACCACGACGAGCGTCTGCTCCATTTCTTGTTGCAATCGGCAGAAGAGCCGGTGGATGTCCTCTTTGTTCTTGGAATCGAGGCTGCCTGTCGGCTCGTCGGCGAGTAGCACGTCCGGTTTGTTGATGAGGGCGCGCGCTACGGCGACTCTTTGCTTCTCGCCTCCCGAGAGTTCGTTGGGTTTGTGGTCGGCACGTTCGCTCAGGTTCATGAAGGATAGTAGCTCCTTCGCTTCCCGCTCGACTTCGGATTTCTCTCTCTTCGCTATCAGGGCGGGGATCATGATGTTCTCTAAGGCGGTGAATTCCGGCAAAAGTTGGTGGAATTGGAAGACGAACCCGATGTGCCGGTTGCGGAAGGTTGCCAATTCGTCGTCCGATAGCTCGAAAACGTTCGTCCCATTGATGGATACAACGCCCATGTCCGGCTTGTCCAGTGTGCCAAGTATTTGTAGGAGTGTGGTTTTGCCCGCTCCGCTTGCTCCGATGATAGAGACATATTCGCCTCTTTCGATGGAGAGGCTTACGTCTCGTAGTGCGGTGAATTGCCCGAATCTCTTTGTTATGTTAGTTGCCGTTATCATAATACTCTTCCAGTTTGTTGGTCAGGACGGACTCCAGTTCCTCTGTCGTTATGTTGAGTTTGAGCCTTCCGCTCTGCGCATAGGATATCCTTCCGGTCTCTTCGGATACGATGATGACCAGTGCGTCTGTTTTTTCGGAGAGGCCCACGGCGGCCCTGTGACGCAGTCCGACCTCTTTTGGCAGGTCGAAATTATGCGAGACGGGGAGGATGCAGCCGGCGGCCGTGATTTTGTTTTTGGATATGATCATCGCACCGTCGTGGAGCGGCGAGTTCTTGAAGAAGATGTTCTCTATGAGGCGGGCGTTGATTTCCGCATTGATGATGTCGCCCGTCACCTCTATGTTCTTAAGGTCTTTTGTCTTTTCGAACACGATGAGTGCGCCCACTCGTCTTTTGGCCATGTTTTTGCAGGCGATGATGATTTGCATCACTTCGGCGTCGACCAGTTGGGACGGGTTGGCGGAGAATATTTTATTGATGAATGACGACACTTTGTCTCGCCCGGTTCCGATTCGGGAGAGCGTCTGCCGAATTTCGTCCTGGAACAACACGATGAGCGCGATGGCGCCCACGTTGACGATTTGGTTCATGATGCCTCCCAACAATTGCATCTGGAAGACGAAATTCACGACCAGCCAGGCGACGACGAAGAAGAGGATGCCGAGGAAGACGCGCATGGCGACTGTCCCCCGCAGTACTTTGTAAGTCTTGTAGAGTAGATAGGTGACAAGAATGATGTCTATGTAATCAATCAGCCTGATCATTTTATACCTTAGTTATTATAACAGCGCATGTAAAGGTCGACACATTGTTTCGCCTCTTTCACGTCGTGCACTCTCAAGATGTTGGCTCCTTGCACCAGCGCCAACGTGTTCAGCACGGTAGTGCCGTTCAGGGCCTCGTCGGGAGTGATGTCCAATGTTTGCCAAATCATCCTTTTTCTCGATATGCCAGTCAGTATGGGACATCCCAAGGACTTCAGCTCACGTTGTAGGGCGAGTAGTTCGAAGTTTTGCTCCATCGTTTTCCCGAATCCAAAGCCTGGGTCTACGATGATGTCCTGGACGCCTTTCCTCCGCAATGTTTCGATTCCTTTTGCAAAGAAAGCGAAAATTTTTCTGAATAGTTCGCTTGGGGAAGAGGAATCTACTTCTGCGGAGTGTGTGAACACGTAGGAGCAACCCAGTTCCGCCACGGTATCCGCCATCAATGGGTCGCTCCCGTAGACGTCGTTGATGATCTGTGCGCCGAAGTCGTTGCCCGCCATCCGTGCGACGCTGGCCCTGAAGGTGTCTATGGAGAGGCAGATGTCCGGGTGGACTTCGCGGATAGTCTTCAGGGCGAATTCCATTCTCTCCAATTCCTCTTCTTCACTGACGGGGTTGCTTCCGGGACGGGTGGAGCATGCTCCGATGTCGAAGATGGATGCCCCTTCGGATATGAATTGATTGACTTTCGCCAATATGGATTCTTTCGTTTCACATCTGCTTCCCGCAAAGAAGGAATCCGATGTTATATTTATTATCCCCATTACCTGGGGGCTCTTTCGTGTGTAATCGCTTGTCATTTAAGTAAATATATAAAAAATAATTGGTTGTGAATCAGTGTTAATATTAAAAAATGCAAAAAATATTCCTAAAAAACTTTTTTGCAAAAATAGAAAATATATATCTTTGTCCCCACTACTTCAGTCGCGAAATTGATTGTGCTGTTGAAAATTGAGGTTGAGTGGGGCAATAAAACTGCAATAGAAGAGTTATATAAATTAGTTGAAACATTATCTTATTTTATTATAGTGCTATGAGACACGTTAATTTTTTGAAGACTGCGGCGTTGTTGATGTTGGCTGGTGTTACATTGGCTTCGTGCGGAGAAAAAAAGTTGAAAGACTCTAAGGAATCAAACGCTACGGGTTGGAAATACAATGACAAGGAGAATGGCGGATTCCAGGTTGTGAATGGTTATGAACAAGAGACCCCTCCGGGAATGGTTTTCGTTGAGGGTGGTACATTTACACAAGGTCGTGTGATTGAGGATGTGATCGGTGATTGGAACAATATTCCGAGACGTGTGACCGTCGCTTCCTTCTACATGGATAAATATGAGATTTCAAATGTGAACTGGCGTGAGTATCTTCATTGGATGGGCAATGTGTTCCACAATACGCCTGAATATGTGGAGAAAGCTTATCCGGATACATTGGTGTGGAGAGAGGAGTTGGCTTACAACGAGCCATATTTGGACTTCTACTTCTCACACGTCGCTTACAACTGGTATCCTGTTGTAGGTGTTAACTGGGAGCAGTGCTCTGATTATTGTATTTGGCGTACTGACCGTGTGAACGAGATGAGAATGGCTTCCAAGGGTATTATCCAATATCCTGACTTCCAAGCTTTGAAGGGTAACACAGACCCTAATGATATCGCTCAAAACCAAGTGTTCAGCACTCAAAAATACTTGATGAAGTCTGACTACAAGCCGACTGACGGTAAGAAGCCTATGACTGACGTTTACGGAAATGTTAGAAAGACTAATATGTCTGATGGTGTTTTGATGCCGAAGTATCGTCTCCCGACCGAGGCTGAGTGGGAGTATGCCGCTTATGGAACAAAGGCTATCGAGGGCGAGGAGAACTATCAAGAGAGAAAAATTTATCCTTGGTATGGTCACCAGATGCGTAACCCAAGCAAGAAGGTTAAAGGTCAAATGTATGCCAACTATGTCCGTGGACGAGGCGATATGATGGGTATGGGTGGCCACTTGAACGACCACGCTACTATCACTGCTCCAGTGGATGCATTCTGGCCAAATGAGTTCGGTCTGTATTGTATGGCTGGTAACGTAAACGAGTGGGTGTTGGATGTATATCGTGTGTTGTCAAGCGATGATGTTCAAGAGTATAACCCATTCCGTGGTAACGAGTATAAGGTTCCTGTAAAGGAAGAGACTACCATCGATGGTGTGAACGTGAAGGTTCCTCAAATCGATAGTTTGGGTCGCGTAGTGTTCGGATATCCTGTTGATAAGGCAGAGGATCCTACCGCTTATGCTAAGTTGGATGTTCGTAACTACAAGGATGGTGATGCTCAAAGTGCATTGAACAGGTCTGAGTGGACGGTTGTGACTGACCCAGACGTTTCTACTAAGAAATTGTATGACCCAGATCCAGAGAGCGACAAAGAGAGCTTCTTGACTTCTAAGGTTTCTAATACTGCCCGCGTTTACAAGGGTGGTGGTTGGAAAGACCGCTCTTACTGGTTGAATCCAGGTCAGAGAAGATATCTTGAGCAGACTGAGTCTCGTAGCGATATCGGTTTCCGTTGCGCGATGAGCAAGGTAGGTGCTGAGGATGGAGATGTAAGATAATGTAATCTCATAGCAAAAAAAGCCCCTTTCATAGGGGCTTTTTTTTTAATTGGCATTTTACGTGATATGGATATTCAATCTATTTATGATATTTTCTCCCGCTTCCCGGCGGTGACAACCGATAGCAGGAAATGTTCTAAGGATTCTTTGTTTTTCGCTCTGAAGGGCGGAAACTTTGATGGTAATAGATTCGCCCAGTCGGCTATTGAACAGGGATGCGCATACGCCTTTGTGGATGAGGCGGAGTATGCGGATGGCGATAGAATCTTATTGGTTGACGATTGCTTGAAGACCTTGCAGCGCTTGGCAGAGTACCATCGTAAACAGTTGGGCTTGAAAATCATCGGCGTTACGGGCAGTAACGGTAAGACGACGACCAAGGAGTTGCTCGCTTCAGTCTTGAGCAGGAAGTTCAACCTGACCTATACGCAGGGTAACCTGAACAACCAAATCGGTGTGCCGTTGACTCTCTTGTCCATCAAAAAGGAGCATGAACTGGCTATCGTCGAGATGGGTGCGAGCCACCCTGGAGACATCGAGGAACTGGTGAACATCGCCCATCCTGACTATGGCTTGATTACTAACATCGGTACTGCCCACATCTTAGGCTTCGGATCCTTCGAAGGGGTGGTCAAGACGAAGTGCGAGCTGTATGATTACCTGCGGGCTCATCACGGAAAGGTTTTCTATCATTGCGCTAACCCTATCTTGGAGGAGAAATCCTCTGGTATGGACCGTATCCCTTACGGAACGGGTTCTGCCTTCTCCGCCGAATTGGTGGGCTGTGATCCTTTCCTGCGCATCCGTTGGAATGGCTGCGACATCCGTACCCAACTGATCGGTGCCTATAATTTCGAGAATGTGTTGGCAAGCATTGCTGTGGGTTCTTATTTTGGTGTCACTCCGAAGGATATCGTGGAGGCTATCTCCCAATATGCGCCGACGAACAGCCGCTCCCAATATAAGAAAACGGCTTCCAATGATCTGATCATCGACGCTTATAACGCGAACCCGACGAGCATGTCGGCCGCACTTGATAACTTCAAGGGCATGGTCGCTGATAGCAAGGTGGTCATCCTTGGCGACATGAAGGAGTTGGGCCATGTCAGCGAAGCGGAGCATCAGAAGATCGCGGATATGTTGCCTGCCCTGCACTTGAAACAGGCATTCCTGATTGGTCCGGAATTCGCAAAGACGACCGCTGACGCACTGAAGTTCGATTCGGTGGACCAACTGAACGAGTACCTGAAGGCGAACCCGATAACCTCTTCGCTTGTCCTTGTGAAGGGGTCCAATAGTATGAAACTGACCTCTTGTGTCGATAATCTGTAATGACCGGTTGCCATGAAACAGATAGCCTTACTGGTAATTTTCTTCTCGATATTCTTCTCGTATCTCTTCTATGTCCATAACCGTAAGAAGAAGGCTTTGCCTCCTGCCAAGGAGGAGACGGAGGAGGAACGGAAGGAACGTATACGGCAGGAGAAAATCGCTTCGGGCGAGTGTTGCGGACAGCATGCGGTCTGCGAGCGTGACTCGCTCTTGAACACCAAGCTGAAGGTGGTTTATTACGACGATGAGGAGTTGGACGCTTTCGCAAACAGAGAGCCTTCCAGCTATACGGACGAGGAGATTTCACAGTTCCAGAACGTGCTTTTTACCATGAAGGATTTTGATGTGGCTGGTTGGCTGAAAAGCCTTCAGTCCAGGGATATACAACTGCCTGACGTGGTGCGGGAGGAGGCGCTGATGATCGTCTCCGAACGAAGGGCGAACGCAAGTGCGACTGTCTAATTTTTAATGGGGAATCTCTATGAAGTCCAGGTTGAAATCTCTTCTTTTCGTATACCTCTTTTGGGTGGTTCTTTTCATTTTGCAGAAACCTATCTTCTTGCTGTTCCATTGGGATAGCGCATGCCGCCATTCTTTCGGGGAGTGGTTGCTGACCAATGTCCATGGCTTCTCGATGGACCTCTCCATGGCGGGCTATTTCACCTTGCCGATATTAGTCGTGCTGCTGGTCTCCTGTTTCTTCTCCAAGGATCGTCTCTTCGGGAATGTCACGAAGGTCCTCACCATCATCTTCCTCTCTTTTGGCATGTTGGTTCTGGTATCGGACCTTTTCCTATACAAGTACTGGGGATTCCGCCTTGATGCTACCCCTCTTTTTTATCTGTCGTCGCCTAAGGATGCGGCGGCGAGCGGTACGGCGAAGGAGTATCTTTCCGCCTTGCTTCTCTTCACGCTTTTCTTGGGCGGTTCCGTGTATGTGTATCTAAAGTTGCACAAACGCTTTTTCTCCTTTTCGGGGAAGGCTTACGTGGCATTGCTCCCCTTGTTGCTCTTGGGGGGCGTGATGTTCATCGCCATCAGGGGTGGTGTGGGCGTCTCCACGATGAATGCGGGCAGATGCTATTTCAGCAAGGATATATTCCTCAATCATGCGGCGATTAACCCTACATGGAACTTCATCAGCGCTTGCTTCTCCTCCAAACGGTTCGACGACCAATATCGTTTCATGTCGGACGAGGAGGCGCACGAGAGGCTCCTCCCTTTGCTTCCTGTCGAGGGGGATTCCACGGCTATCCGTCTTTTGAGGGATACCCGCCCGGATGTTATCTTCATCATCATGGAGGGAATCGGTTCGAATGTGATCGAAACGCTTGGCGGGGAAAATGGTGTAGCGCCTAACCTTAACCGATTGATGGAAGAGGGTGTTTTGTTCACTCGTTTCTATGCGAATAGTTTCCGTACGGATAGGGGTTTGGTTTCGATTCTGAGCGGCTATCCTGCGCAACCGACCTCTTCGGTGATGAAATACCCCGCTAAGACGCAGAATATGGCTAAAATACCGTTCTCCTTGAAACAGGCAGGGTACGATTTGGCGTTCTTCTACGGAGGGGATGATAACTTCACGAACCTGCATTCGTATCTTGTCACTTCCGGTTTCGAGAAGATCATCACGGAGAAGGATTTCGGCCATTCGGAGATGTCCACCAAGTGGGGCGCATACGACCATGTGGTCTTGAACCGTCTCTTGAAGGATATTGACGAGGAGACGCGACGTCCGTTCTTTAAGGCTATCTTGACGCTGAATAGCCATGAACCGTTCGATGTGCCTATGCGTCGGCTTGAAGAGCCATATTTGAATTCTGTCGCCTATACGGATAGTTGCCTTGGTGCATTTGTCGATCAGCTCCGCCAAAGGGAGTTGTGGAATAATCTGTTGTTGGTGATATTGCCCGACCATGCGTACCGCTATCCCGCTGATCTCTCCAGCTCGTGTGTCGCACGGCATGAGATCCCTATGCTATGGCTGGGTGGAGCGTTAAAACAGCAGCCTATGCGGGTAGACACGATATGCTCGCAGATGGATTTGGCCCGTACGTTGCTATCGCAGATGGCTTTGCCGGCGGATGATTTTATCTTCAGCAAGGATATATTCGGGCAGCGGACCCATAAGTTCGCATACTACGCTTTCCCGGATGGTTTTGGCATGATCGACCATCGTGGCGTGGCGATTTTCGACAATGCTTCCGGCGCACCGCAGGAGTGCGACAACGATACGCTTCTCCTTGCGGGGAAGGCCTTCCTGCAATGTCTGTATGATGATTTAGCTAAAAGATAGGATATGCGTTGCTATAATTGTGGATCGGAATTGCCTGAGGGTTCTAAGTATTGCTTGAGCTGCGGGCGTAAGGTGGGCGAGAGGAGCCAACCCTCCTCGTCGAATGCGGAGGGCAGTGCCGAGCATTTGGACCCGAGCAAAAAGAAAGAGGGGAAACGTTTTAAGTTACCCCTCTTCCATCGTTGTATGATTTTCCTCGTCCTACTCCTTTTGGTTGTTTTGGCTCTCACCCATGCGAAGTAATTCGTCCGTGTCGTAGAGGTTCATGTGCGAATTCTTCTTCGGATAATCTATCGTGTAGTGCAGGCCTCGGCTCTCTTTCCGTTGCGAAGCGGCCTTGATGACCAGGTATGCCGTGTTGATGATATTTCTCAGTTCACATATTTCCTTGGAGACGACGGATCTCTGGAATAGGTTCTCCGTTTCCCTGTAGAGTATTTCCAGACGGTCGTAGGCTCTTTTTAGACGCAGGTTGGACCGTACGATGCCCACGTAGGCGTTCATGATTTGGTTCACCTCCTTTTCGCTTTGGGTGATGAGCACCATCTCCTCGTTGAGGGAAGTTCCTTCGTCGTTCCATTCGGGGATCTCCTCGTTCCATGAGATGGCTGGCAGGTATTTGAGCGCATCCTTCGCTGCTGCGTCGGCATAGACTACCGCCTCGATGAGGGAGTTGGAAGCTAAACGGTTGGCGCCGTGCAAGCCCGTGCGGGAGCATTCGCCTGCCGCATAGAGGTTGTGGATGCTGGTCCTTGCGTTCATGTCCACCTTGATTCCTCCGCAGAGGTAGTGCGCCGCCGGTGCGACAGGGATGTACTCCTTGGTGATGTCGATGCCGATGGAGAGGCATTTGTTGTAGATGGTAGGGTACTCCCTTTTCGTGGTCTCCGGGTCTTTGTGCGTCACGTCGAGGTATACATGCTCGTCACCCGTGATTTTCATCTCGTTGTCTATGGCGCGGGCGACGACATCACGTGGTGCGAGGGAACCTCTGGAGTCGTATTTCTTCATGAAGGCTTCGCCCTTCTTGTTGCGCAGGATACCTCCGTAGCCGCGCATCGCCTCCGTGATGAGGAAGGAAGGACGGTCGCCCGGATGATAGAGTGCGGTAGGGTGGAATTGCACGAACTCCATATCCTCCACCAATCCCTTGGCGCGGTAGACCATGGAGATACCGTCGCCCGTGGCTACCGGTGGGTTGGTTGTCGTCTGGTAGATGTTACCGATACCACCCGTGGCCATCATGGTGATCTTCGAGAGGAAGGTATGCACATGGTTGGTGCGGATGTCCAGGACGTACGCTCCGTAGCACTCGATGTTCGGGGTGGTGTGTTTCACCAGTTGTCCCAGATGGTGCTGCGTGATGATTTCGATGGCGAAGTGCTGGTCATATACATCGATGTTCGGGTGGCTCTTGACCGCCTTGATCAGGCTCTTTTGGATCTCCTCACCTGTATTGTCCTTGTGGTGGAGGATGCGGAAGTCCGAGTGTCCTCCCTCTTTGTGCAAGTCATAGTCCCCTTTCTCGTTCTTGTCAAAATCGACGCCCCATGATACCAATTGCTTGATCTGCTCAGGTGCGCCCTCCACCACTTTACGTACGACCGCTTCGTCGCAGATACCGTCGCCTGCGATGAGGGTGTCGATCACGTGGTGCTCGAATTCGTCGGTTGGTTTAGTCACGGAAGCCACGCCACCTTGCGCATAGTGCGTGTTCGCCTCCTCCATTTCGGTCTTGCATAAGATGGCGACCTTACCTTTGTGGGCCACCTTCAGGGCGAAACTCATGCCCGCGATGCCGGAGCCGATAACTAAGAAATCATATTTTTTCGTCATATACCTTGTGTGTTTTGATACTCTTTTTCTCTATTGTATTACAAATTTAATTTTCTTTTGTATCAAAATCTTCATGAATGCTTTTTTTTTCATAAGTTTTTATATCTTTATGCATGTGATAGTAATAGCACTCTATAAATGTTGAGTTTAATTATTGAAGATTAATGAGAAATTTATTTTTAGGACTCGTGCTGGCGTTTTCGATGGTGGCATGTACCGTCCCGGCGGATTATTTCGAGAAGGTTTCGAAAGAGGTTAGTTCGGTAGTGCAGGCGCACAACCGTTTTGTGGAGACTCTTTCATCCCCGATTGATTATGGGAAGGTGAGTGAATCGTATACGGCGGGCTATGATGCGGCCAAGTCTTCGTTGGAGACCCTTCAAGGCATGTCGGATTGCAGCGGGAATGATGCGTGTCGGCAGTCTGCCGTGGATTTCGTTTCCACGTATGTCTCGTTTTACGAGAATGATTTCCCTCCGGTGCTGGATGCCATTAAGACAGGTGAGAGCGGCGAAATTTTGGAGAACCGTGTGAAGTCGGTCAAGACGGATTTCGCGTTGCGGTCCGCTGAGAAGGAAAGGGTTTTCTTGGATAACATGAAGGCCTTTATGAAGGAATTTGATTTGTATGAGTCCGGTTTTTAAAGGGGAAAGACGAGGTCTTTTTTTGTTGAATGTAAGTAATTTGAGTTGATTATGAGTAACATGGTTGATGTTTTTTGCGTGAATACGCAAAGGAAGTACAGCTACCCAATGGGTACGAGTTTGTTGGATGTATACAAAGATTTGAATGTGCCGTTGAATGGGAAGCCTTTCGTTGTTCAGGTGAACAATGTGACGCGCGATTTGAAGTTTAAGATATATAATCCGAAAAGAATAGAGTTCCAGAGCAATGATGTGCCTGCCGGTAGACGTGCCTACGTGCGTTCGTTGTCTTTTATCTTGTGCAAGGCTTTTTACACTTTGTTCCCTGGAGCGGAGATCCGTCTGGACCATCCGATCGCCAACGGCTATTACTGCAAGCTGTTAAGGTCGGATCAGAAGATCACTACGGAGTTGACGGAGCGTATCAAGGAGGAGATGCGGAAGATCATTGCGATGGACTATCCGTTTGTCATGCGAATGATTCCTACCGAGGAGGCAATCGCCGCATTCGAGAAGCGTGGGGCTACCGATGTTTCCCTCTTGCTGAAGTCTTTGGGCGAATTGTATACGAAGGTCTATGAGTTGGATGGACTGATGGATTGGTACATCGGTCCTTTGGCTCCTTCCACGGGTTATGTGGATGTCTTCGACTTGACTCCTTATAAGGACGGAATGTTCCTTCGTGTGCCGGATAGGAAGGACACGAAGAAACTGAGCGAGGAGGTGAATCAGGACAAGTTGTTCGAAACCTTCAGCGAATATACCGAATGGAATGAGATCATGGGCCTCAGCAATGTGGGGAACATGAATTCGTTGATCCAAAAGAAGCGTGTCATGTCTGACGTGATCAAGATCGCGGAGGCTTTGCAGGAGAAGAAGATCACGAAGATAGCGGACGATATCTGTGAGCGAGGCACAGTGAAACTGGTCTTGGTTTCGGGGCCTTCCTCTTCTGGTAAAACCACTTTCAGTAAGCGTCTGAGTATTGCTCTTGCGGTGAATGGGAGGCGGCCTACGCCTCTCTCGATGGACGATTATTTCGTGTCACGCGACAAGACTCCACGGGATGAGCATGGCGACTATGACTTTGAGTCTCTCTATGCGCTCGATCTGGAACTTTTCAATGATCATCTGAAGAAGATGTTGGCGGGTGAGGAGGTGAGTCTCCCTACGTTCAATTTCGAGACGGGACAGCGAGAATACAGGGGCAATACGATTAAACTGGGGCCGAATGATATCTTGGTGGTGGAGGGTATCCATGCCTTGAACCCGACCCTCACTTCGGAAATCCCTTCGGAGCGTAAGTTCAAGGTGTACGTGTCGGCGTTGACGACCATCTCGTTCGATAATCATAACTGGATACCGACGACGGATAACCGATTGCTTCGTCGTATTATCCGTGACTATAAGTACCGTGGCTATTCCGCGCTCGATACCATCAGCCGTTGGCCGAAGGTGAATGCGGGTGAGGAGAAGTGGATCTTCCCTTACCAGGAGAATGCGGATGCGATGTTCAACTCGGCTCTGATTTTTGAGCTGAGCGTTTTGAAGAAGTTCGCTGAGCCGATCTTGTCGGAGGTTCCGCAGAATTGTGTGGAGTATTCCGAAGTGCATAGGCTGCAGAATTTCCTGAAGTATTTCAGCCCTATCCAGGAGACGGAGATTCCGTTTACCTCGCTGTTGCGCGAGTTCTTGGGCGGAAGTACGTTCTCATATTAATTGTTGAATTCTTAAATTGTTTATTATGAACCGATTCTGTCGCTTTTTTATCGTTGCCTTCACTTTTTTTGTGACGGTTGTCTCATCGTTATCCGCCACTGATAAGGAAAATGTTTCCCGGGAAGCGTCTTTCCCTGGGGGGAATGTGGAATTGGCGAATTACTTGCAGGCAAATGTGACCTATCCGGAGGTTTCTATGAAGAATAACGAGATAGGTAAAGTCTTCGTTTCATTTGTGGTCGAGAAGGATGGTTCCATTCAGGACGTGAAGATTGAGAAGGGTGTCACACCCGCTTTGAACGAAGAGGCTTTGAGGGTGGTGCGCAGTATGCCGAAATGGACGCCTGCCTTGAAGGACGGGAAGGAGGTCCGTACGGTACTGACATTGCCTATTGTGTTCCATCTGCCCAATGCGGTATTGGAAAAATAGTACGGGTTGAGAGACTGCCATGTGGGGGGAGCGTTGGGATTACTCAACGCTTCCCTCTTTGTTAATGCCTTGGTAGAAAGTATATGTTGCCAGGGGCAGAGCAGACGATGTCCTTCATCTCCATGTCGAATAGGAGGGAGGAGAGTTGCCCGAAAGGGATCTGCGTCTTCCGTACGATTTGGTTCATGTCCATCTTGTCGCCCATCTGGAGGGCCTCGACGATGATTTTTTCTTGGTCGGTCAATTGCATGAACCGAGAGATGTTCATCACTGGTTGTTCCGTCTCTGTTATGTCCCAATTCATGAGTTGCTCGATTTCCTCCGCGCTCTCCACCATGGTGGCTTGATGGTTCTTGATGAGCTTGTTGCACCCTGCGGAATAGATGTCCCCTATGCGTCCGGGGATGGCGCACACGTCTTTGTTGTAGGAATTGGCGAATTCGGCGGTGAACAATGCTCCTCCCTTCTCCCCTGATTCCACGACGAGGATGACGTCACACAGACCTGCGATGATACGGTTTCGTGAGACGAAGTTCTTTTTGTCCACGATGCATTCCGAACGGAACTCCGTCACGAGGCCACCTCTTTCCAACATTTTGTTGGACAGTGCCCTATGCCGCGCGGGGTAAAGCATATCGAGTCCGTGTCCGACCACACCGATTGTCTGTATGCCCAATTCCACCGCCTTTTTGTGTGCGCACCCGTCCACCCCGTAGGCCAATCCACTGATGACGCTTAGGTCCGGGTATTTCTTCGCCAATGATGTGACGATCTCTTCGCAGACGGACTTTCCGTATGGGCTCATTTTGCGTGTCCCTACGATGCCGATGAAATGACCGCCGTTCAACATCATCTTCCCTTTCGTGTATAGGATATAAGGAGCGTCGACACACTCTTTCATTCGCTGGGGGTATTCGTCGCTACCGAAGGGTATCGCTTCCGCTCCCGTCCTTTGCAGAAAACGAATCTCCTTTTCCGCTCGTTTCAATAATTGCGGATCTTTTATGCTCTTGGCGATGACGGCGCCTATGCCTGGTATCTCCTCTAACTCCTTCATCGGACATTGGAACACTTCTTTTTCACTGCCAATCGCGGACACGAGTCTCCTTATGGTCTGGACTCCCACACCTTTCGCCATCGTCAGGGCGATTTGATATAATATCTCTGAATTCATGAGAAAAACAAATAGAATTTTTTATATTTCCGGTAGTCTTTCCGTTCCTTTGCCACGGAAACGATTTTTATATTACCTTTGCAAAGATAACTATTAATGTTAGAAAAGCGATGGAATCAACAAGAAAAAACAAGATAGATAGGCTCGTTCAGAAGGAATTGGGCGATATTTTCCAGAAATTCACGAAGTCCCAAGGGGGTGTTCTGATTTCTGTGACATCGGTTTCCGTTTCGCCGGACCTTAGCGTCGCAAAGGTTTACTTGAGCATTTTCCCTAGCGAAAAGCAGGCGGAGTTCCTGGAGATGATACAAGGCGCCACGAAGTCGATTCGTTACGACCTTTCCCAGCGTACTCGTTACCAGTTGAGACAGGTGCCAGAGTTGCACTTCTTCCTGGATGATTCGCTCGACTATTTGGAGAATATCGACCGACTTCTTGGTTTGGACAAGAAATGAAGCTGCAGCTATTCATAGCCCTGAGGTATCTTTTCTCCCGTAAGGACCACAATGCCATCAATATCATCTCCGCTATTTGCGCTGGAGGTATCTGTGTGGCGACGATGGCGCTTGTCTGTGTGCTTTCTGGCTACAATGGGTTCCAGGAATTAATACAGGGCCTCTTCAATGCGTTTGATCCTGATGTGAAGATCACGTTGGTGGAGGGGAAGAGCTTCAGCCTGTCGGATGAGCGAGTGCAACGGGTTAAGGCGCTCGATTTTGTGGAAGTCGCCTGTGATGTCATGGAAGAGAATGCCTTGATCCGCAATGAGGAGCGCCAGACGATGGTCACGGTGAAGGGTGTCTCCGACTCATACGTTAGGCTGACGAACGTGAACGACGTGATGCAGGTGGGCCAGTTCGTTTTGAGAGAGGGGGACGATTATGCCTTGGTTGTCGGGGGCGCATTGGCGAATCAAATCGATGTGTCGTTGGGCTTTTCCCGGCCATTGTCCCTGTTTGTGCCTAAGCATGATGTGAAAATCAACCTGGCGAATCCTGAACGGGCTTTCGAGGCGCAACAACTATTCGTTGTGGGCATTTATGCGACGAATCAGTTGGAAATAGATTCCAAATATGCGTTTGTGGATATTTCCCTCGCACGACGATTATTGGGGTATGCTGAGGATGAGGTGACATCGTTGGAGCTTAGGCTCTCTCCGAATGTTGACGTGGAGGATGCGTTGAAAAAGATTACCGAGGTAATGGGGCCTTCGTTTAGGGTACAGGACAAACAACGGCAACATGCGGATTTTTATCGTATGATGAAGGTGGAGAAGTGGATTTCCTTCCTTATCCTTGTCTTTATCTTGCTGGTTGCGGTCTTCAATCTGGTGGGCTCACTCTCAATGCTTATCTTGGAGAAGAAATCGGATATCGAAACATTGCGTAATATGGGCGCCTCCAATGGGTTTGTCCGTCAGGTTTTCTTGCTGGAGGGATGGCTCATTTCTGTGTTCGGTTCGATTGTCGGTGTCTCCATAGGCCTAATCCTCTGTGGCCTGCAAAAATGGTTGGGCATCATTAAACTTACTAGTGGGGATGAGGGTGGTTTTGTCGTCGACGCATATCCTATTTGCGTCAACTGGTCTGACGTGTTGATCGTGCTCCTCTCCTCCTTGCTGATTGGTCTGCTTATTTCTTGGTTTCCGACGAAGTATCTGGGGCGGGAAACGTCTCAGCCTTAGTGCGTCGATATGTTTGTCGGGTACGGTTTAAGTTGAGTTGTTATTAAAATGAAAAAGAAGATTTTCGGGGTCCTCCTTCTGATGGAGGCGATGTTCATGGCTCTCTCCACAATGGTCTCGTTCTGTTATGGCGAGTCGGATTTGTTTGCTTTGCTGGTGCCTGCATGCTTGGCGGGTGTCTGTGGGGGAATCCTTTTCCTCTCCAACAAGAGGAATAAGGGGGCTTTGACGAGGAAGGATTGTTATATGATTATATCCGGCGCCTGGGTGGTTTTTTCCCTATTCGGTATGCTTCCTTTCCTGATTTATGGGACAACGGAGAATGTGGCGGACGCATTCTTCGAGACGATGTCCGGTTTTACGACAACGGGTGCATCGGTCTTGAATAACATCGAGGAACAGCCTCATGGCATCCTCTTCTGGCGTAGTGTGCAGCAATGGATGGGCGGATTGGGCATCATGTTGTTCTCCATCGCTTTGCTTCCCTCGTATAACCGAAACAACACGCAATTGTTCTCCACGGAGGCGACCAGCGTCGCCATGCGTAAGTTGCGTCCGAAGACACAAGAGACCGCAAGGGGAATTTTTTTGATCTATGCGATCCTGACAGCAGTCTGTGCTTTGTTCTATTTTATCGGCCCGATGTCTTTCTATGATGCGGTGTGCCATGCCATGACGACGGTCGGAACGGGTGGTTTCAGTACGCACCAGGCTAATTTCGCCTACTTCAATTCTCCCTATCTGGAATATGTGGCTTGTCTCTTTATGTTCTTGGCGGGGGTGAACTTCGCGCTGTATTTCTTGGCGAGCACGGGGGATTGGAGCGTGTTCCGCACCAATGAGGAGTTCCGCTGGTATGGGGTGTCGATGCTTGTGTTCGTTGTCATTTTTTATGTGATGATAACGGAGAATCCATGTCATGTTCTCACGGCGCAGATGCCTTCCGATTATGAGGCGGCTTTTAGGGCTTCGCTTTTCCATGTGACGAGTATCTTCTCTTCCTGCGGCTATCAGGGCACTTATTGCGATTATGTGGGGTGGGGGGCACCCTTTTGGATTCCTACCGCCATCATGATGTTCAGCGGGGCTTGTGCGGGTTCTTCCAGTGGAGGAGCCAAACTGATTCGTGTCATCATCGCCTTGAAGAATGCGGGAAATGAGTTGCGTCTGCATTCTCACCCTAATGCAATTCTGCCGTTGAAGGTCTCCTCCCGTCTGATGTCGATGGAATTGGTGGTCCGTGTCTTGGCCTTTTTCTTTGTGTTTGCGCTCTTGTTCCTGGCTGGAACGTTCGCATTGACATTGACGGGCATGGATTTTGATACGGCTCTTGGCTCTTGCCTCACTGCTATCTCGAATAATGGACCTGGCTTTGGTTATACGGGCCCGGCTGCTAATTTCGCGGATGTGCCGGTTGTTGGTAAGTGGATCCTTTCTGTGCTGATGCTGATAGGCCGTCTGGAGATTTATACTATTTTGTTGCTCTTCACCTCTCACTTCTGGAAACTAAGATGAGGAGAATTTTGAAACGATAGTTCGACGAAGCCAATTATGAATTAAGAATTAGTTGTGGGGCAGGAAGACCCGTTGCGGTTTTTGGGGCTTATTTTTGCCTTCTGGTCGCACCATTCCCCTTCTGACGTGTAAGTGACCACCTCGTGTGTTTGCGATTGAATTTGAGGCTCTGAAGACCATAAAAATTTTGAATTAAGAATTAAGAAACGATAGTTCGACAAAGTCAATTTTGAATTAGTTGAGTGGTGTTGGCTGGACCAACCCGTCTCCGCGCACGTGCACACACAACAAACAACTCTTAATTCTTAATTTTTAATTCTTAACTATTATTGATGGCTTGTATGGAAGGAAGGTGCGATACTTCGCCATTGCGTATAAAAAAAGCGGGAAAGCTCATGAGCCTTCCCGCTTCCGTATGTTATAATCTCAGAGATTATTTCTTGATGAACTTGCCAGTGATGTTCTTGTTGACGATGATGACATACTCACCAGCTGCCAAGTTAGAAACTTCAACTATGTTGTTCACTACTTTGCATGCATTAACAGCACCGTTCAAAGAGACGATCTCTACACTTTGGATATCCTCAACGCCAGTGAAAGCGATTGCGTCCTCTACAGGGTTAGGATATACAGTCAACGTCTTGCTTTCTCCGTCAATGGTAGCGACGCCTACCTTGCCTTTGTAAGATACGACGAACTTGTCAACGATGTATGAGAACTGCTTGTTTTGGCGGAATTCGACGAATACGGATTTTGCGCCTGCAGGTACAGTGATCTCGCCTACTTCTTTGGTCCATTGTCCGTTGATGATAGAGTCCTTGAATGCAGGCACAGCTTCTTCGCTATTGTCAAATGATACGTATATAGGGAGAAGCTCGTCTTGGTTGACGCCGTCTACATTTCCGACCATGGTAACTTTCTCTTTTCCGTAGTGTTTTGCGAAGCACTCGAGTTTAATCTTTCCTGCCTCGATAGCTGCCTCTGGCAAAGGAATTGTGTCAAACCAAATGGAGAATTCGTTGTCTCCCTTGGTTGTTGACGGTGGTGCCAAAACCAACAAGCTTGAATTGAATTCAGATGCAGGGAAACCAGATGCGTCAGCTAATACTCCTTCGTAAGAGATGAAAAGCGTTGCGTCCTTTAACTTCGCGTAGTTGTTTCCTTCGGTCCAATTCAATTTGATTCCGTTTTGGTACATCCATTTGATGTGGTTCTCGTTGTTGAAGGTGTTCAGGGATTTTGTTTCCTCGTAGTCATTTAATGACATGAATTGACAACCAAAGATTGGAATATTATCCTCATCTGTCTCGAAATAGAGGTTCTTGATCTTTAAAACGCTCTCCGTTACAGCAGCAACCTCTCTTTTGTAAGCGATGAGGAGGGTTTTTACGAACGCATCTCTAACAGGGAATGAGTAACTCTTGAATGTATTCCATTCTTTGTCGCAACCTTCTCCTTTTCCGTCGATGAAGATTTTATTGAGCAAGTAATTTCTTGCTTCACCGGCTTCAGTGTCGAAGTTATCCACCCAAGCGCCGTTCTCTACATCCAAACACTCAATTATGATTGTTGGTTTTGAGATTCCTGCGGCTGTGGATTCGTTGTCATCATTGTAAATGTCGAGTGCGTCAACTTGATACTCAACGATGATGGATTTGGTGCTGAGAGATAATCCATCAGGAACAACCAATCTTGCTTCAAGGGCTTTCGTGTAATCTCCCTTGTGTGTGATGGTGGCAAATCCGTCTCCTTCCGTGATTTCGGTGTCTGTTTTTTCCGCATCCTCATAAGGCGAGAATTGGACCCCATTCTGGAACTTTCCATCTTTAATGATGTAGAATGCGTCACCCGCGAACGCACCTGCGCAGCATGAAGCAAGCGCTAAAAAGAGTAAACCTACTTTTTTCATATAGTAAAATCTATAAAAATAAAAGGCGGGTTCTAAAAAACTCTCCCTCCTCATCGGAAGAACCCATTACCCGACTTCGGAGAGGTCGTTCGTGCGGAACGATTCCCCAAATTTAGTGCTTGTTCATTTCTGCGACAAATTTTTTTTGCCAGCTTTTTGTTTTTGGTGTTTATTTCTTGATGTTTTTTAATCTTTTATTCTATACCGTGGTATGTGTGTTGCCTTGAAGACGCCATGGTTTTCCTCCCCAATTTTGCATTTATTGACGAATGGGACAAAACGAGTATGTATATAATTTTTTTAAGGGAAAAGTTTTCGTACTTTCGCGCCAAATCGATTTATTTTATGTTGAATAACATATATCACATAGGCTTGGATGCCGGTTCTACCACGCTGAAAGTGGTTGTGACGGATGGAAACGGTGAAATCGTTTATACTAATTATGCAAGGCATCATGCTGATATACAGGGCACTTTGCTCTCTTCACTGTCTGCTCTGAAGGAAAAATTGTCGGATGTGCCTGTCCGTATACAAGTGACCGGATCCGCTGGTATGGGAATCTCCGAACGTTTTGGTTTGCCTTTCATTCAGGAGGTGGTGGCGGCGACGCAGGTGATTGAGAAGCGTTTCCCTGATGTGCGTACTTTGGTCGATATAGGTGGCGAGGATAGTAAGATGATCTTCTTCAACAAGAAGATGCAGCCCGATATCCGCATGAACGGTAACTGTGCCGGTGGTACGGGTGCGTTCATTGACCAGATGGCGGTAATATTGGGCGTCGAGGTGGGTGAACTGAGTGATATGGCGCTCAACGCCGATTCGGTCTATCCGATCGCTTCCCGCTGCGGTGTCTTCTCCAAAACGGATATCCAGAACCTTATCGCCCTCAATGTGAGGCGCGAGAATATAGCAGCCTCCATTTTCAATGCGGTGGCGACGCAAGTGGTCTCCGCCCTCTCCCGTGGGTGCGATATTCTGCCTAAGGTATTCTTGTGTGGCGGCCCGTTCGCCCATATCCCCGCTTTGCGGAAAATCATGCAAGAGAGAATCGGCGTTTCGTCCGATGATATTGTCTTGACCGAACACGCTTCCGTCGTTCCGGCTTGGGGCGCAAGCCTCGCCATGAGCGAGCATGCGGAGGTGAAAAACCTTGGCGAATTCATTTCTTTGTTCCAAACGAAAAGTAAAAACGTCGGTGTGTCGGCTTCTTCTCTTCCTCCCTTGTTTGAGAATAAGAGTGCTTTCGAGAAATGGAAACTGAGTAAGGAAAAGAATAAAATTGAGAAGGTGGCGATGTCTGACCTATCCTCCGACATTTGCTATATTGGTATCGACTCCGGATCCACGACCACGAAAGTGGTGGCGATGGATGAGCAGGAACGTATCTTCTTCACCTTCTATAAGAAAAATGGCGGTAGGCCGTTAGAGACGGTGAAGGAGGGCCTTTCCCTTTTGCGGGATGAGGCGAGCAGGTGTGGACGTGACCTGAAGGTGGCGGGCAGCTGCTCGACCGGTTATGGAGAGGAGCTCATCAAAACGGCTTTCGGACTGAACTTCGGTATGGTCGAGACTATCGCCCACTATACGGCGGCCTATAAACTGAACCCTAAAGTATCGTTCATCCTGGACATCGGCGGACAGGACATGAAGGCGATCTTTGTCGAAAAGGGTGCCATCAACCGCTTGGAGATCAATGAGGCATGCTCTTCTGGTTGCGGCTCTTTCATTGATAGTTTCGCACAGTCTCTGGAATGCCCGATCTCTGACTTCGTCCGTAGGGCTTGCGAAAGCCAGCATCCTTGTGACCTTGGCACGCGTTGCACTGTCTTCATGAACTCTAAGGTGAAACAGTGTCTGCGCGAGGGCTCTCCGTTGGATGATATCTCCGCTGGCTTAGCCTATTCGGTTATCAAGAACTGCCTCTACAAGGTGTTGAAACTGAAGGACACGAAGGATTTGGGTGACCATATCGTGCTGCAGGGCGGTACGATGCGGAACCTGGCGGTGGTCCGCGCTTTCGAGTTGTCCGTGGATAAGGAGGTCATCGTCTCCAACTATCCTGAGTTGATGGGTGCGTATGGCGCCGCCCTCTTCTCCAAGAAACGGATCGGTGCAGGAACAGAGCCTGTGGCTCTCACTCAATTGGTTGACTTGAAGGAGTATACATCCGAGCCTCTCCGTTGCGTGGGGTGTGAGAATAATTGCCAGATCCTGAAGAATGTCTTCGCCAACGGCAAGGTGTATTATTCGGGAAATAAGTGCGAGAAGGTCTACACCAATAAGGGAGAGAAGGGCAGGACTGCCTTCAACATGAGCTTCTACAAGAATGAGTTGGCCTTCAAGAAGGATAAGGCCGGCATGTTGGAGAAGCCTTATTTCACGATGGGTATCCCGCGTGCGCTGAACATGTACGAGAACTTCCCGTTTTGGTACACGCTCTTCACGCGTTGCAATATAGCTGTTAAATCGTCCGCTCGTTCCACTTTCTCGCTTTACGAGAAGGGCTTGAACACGGTGATGGCGGACAACATCTGTTTCCCGGCCAAGTTGTTGCACGGACATGTGTTCGATTTGGCGGAGAAGAAGGTGGACCGCATCTTCTATCCGTATGTCATCTATGAGCGCATGGAGCCTAACTCCAACAATAGTTACAACTGCCCTGTGGTGGCAGGCTATTCGGATGTGCTAAAGAGCTCCATCAATGTGGAGGCCCGCTTTAATATTCCGCTCGACTCGCCGGTCATCAATTTCAAGGATGACGCCTTGCTGAAGAAGTCGTGTGCGACCTACATGAAGAGTATCCTCAAGGACAAATATGAGAAGAAGCGTTTCGAGGCGGCCTTCGCCGAGGCGCTGAAGGCGCGTGACGTATTCTCGGATACGGTGCGCAAAAAGGCGGTGAGCCTACTTGCGAAGGCGAGGGAGGAAAACCGTTTGGTGATTATCCTCGCTGGCAGACCGTATCACAACGATCCGCTCGTGCAGCATAAGGTTTCCGAGATCATCACCTCGTTCGGGGTGGATGTGGTCACGGAGGATTTGGTGCGTGGCATGGACTCTGACCTGAAGGATTCCCACATCATCCCGCAGTGGTCTTACATGAATAGGATCATGAAAGTGGCTAAATGGGTTGCTCAAACGAATGAGAACGTGCACTATGTGCAGCTGACCTCCTTCGGTTGCGGACCTGATGCGTTCATCGTGGATGAGATCATCGATATGATGAAGCGTTACGGCAAGAATGTTACCTTGCTGAAGGTGGACGATGTGAACAATGCGGGGTCGCTCCGCTTGCGTATCCGTTCGCTCATCGAGTCGCTGAAATATAAGAGCGAGGAGGCGGAGCCGGTGGCCCATGCGTTCCAGAGCACGCCTGAGTTCCTGAAGAAGGATGCGGGGAAGAAGATCCTCGTGCCGTTCTTCTCGGATTTCCATTCGCCTTTCGTGCCAGCCTTGTTCGAGTTGATGGGCTATGAGTTCGAGAACATGCCACCGAGCGACGAGGCTTCTGTCCAATACGGTTTGAAGTATGCGAACAACGAGATCTGTTACCCTGCCACATTGGTGGTCGGTGATTGCATACGTGCCTTGGAGTCTGGCAAATATGACTTGAATAACATTGTCTTTGCCATCACCCAGACGGGCGGTCAGTGTCGTGCGACGAACTACATCGCCTTGATTAAGAAAGCCCTTTTGGCGGCGGGTTACGGGAATATCCCTGTCATCTCCGTCTCCATCATGGATACGATCAATGAACAGTCTGGTTTTACGCCTAATGTAAAGAAAATCATCAAGATAACCATGTATCTCCTCTACTTCTCCGATGCGATGTCGAAGATGTATTACTCGGCGGTGGTCAGGGAGAAGGTACCGGGTGCCGCCCGTAAGATCCTGGACGAGTACATCGCTTTGGGCGTTGAGGCGGTACGACAGAAGAAGTCTAAGTTGATGATCAGCTATCTTTCCGAGGCTGCGAAGAAGTTCGAGGAGATAACGGAGACGAAGGATGTGCCTCGTGTCGGTATCGTGGGAGAGATTTTCATTAAGTATAATTCTTTCGGACACCAGCACGTTGTGGATTGGTTGGTGAAGGAGGGCATCGAGCCTGTGATTCCTTCTCTGAACGAGTTCTTCGTGCAGTATTTCCCGAACGCCAAGTTCAACGAGGCGCATTATTTGGAGAAGAAACGTAAGTTCGTGGCCAGGTTGCTTTCCAGCTTAGGAGAGAAGTATTTGAACCACGTGGCGAAGAAGATAGACAAGGCGGCTTCCGCTTTCCGTTATTATGAAAAGATTGTGAACATCCACGATGAGGCGAAACGCGCGGAAAAGATCACCAGTCTGGCCGCCCAATTTGGCGAAGGGTGGTTGATTCCTGCTGAATTTGCATCATTCGCAGAACATGGCATCAATGCCGCCATCAGTTTACAGCCTTTTGGATGTATCGCCAACCACGTCATTTCCAAGGGTATAGAAAAGAAAGTGAAGGATATCTATCCGGACATGAACCTTCTGTTCCTGGATTTTGATGGAGGCGTGAGTGAGGTGAATGTCTTGAACCGTCTCCACTTCATCGCGCGGGCTGCGAAGAATGTTCGTTGATGATGGCAGTTGATTTTTAGGGGTAAAAAAAAGAGGAGTCCACAACGGATTCCTCTTTTTTGTTGGTCCGACGGTCGCTTATTTTGTCTTCAGCGGGGCGGTGTTGTTTTTCGCAAATTCGTTTTCCAAGTCATGCACCCTGTTCTCAGCGTTGATGACGGCTTGTTTGGCTTTTTCCAAGTCTGCTTTAGCCTTTTCGATGGCGGCTAAATCTCTTTGGTAGTCAGCTCGGATCTCCTTGATTTGCTCATCTGACGTGATGCGCGTCGCATACATGAAGTTTCCGTTGAAGCCGGGGTCGGTGCTGCTGGCGATGAGGACACCCCTATCAGGGAATACGCATACGAAATTGAATGTGCCGTCCTCGTTGATGTGTTGCACGATGCCCACGTGATAAACCTCCTTAGGGTTTAATGAGTTGGAGAAGAAGACGATATCACCTCTTCGCATTTTTTTCGGAACGGTGATTTTCTTGCCTTGTGTGCTGATTGCGGTCAAATCGGCTGGGATATCGAGCCCAAGTTGACGATAGGCGAAACTGACCAATCCCGGGTTGTCGAAAGCGTCGTTTCCGCTCGCGCCTGGCGCGAAAGGTTTTTGTTGTTGGCGCAACACGATGGCCATCATGGCGTCGATTGTGGTGCAGGGAGCGTTCACTATGTCAGCTCTTGTCCCTGCGAAGGCGGATGTGCCAATCAATAAGGCCGCAAGTAATACTTTACATTTCATCTCTTTGTCTTTGAATTACTAGAAATTGTGCAAATTTAGTTTTTTTATTTAAATAGTTGATTCTAAATCAACAAATTGACAGATATGCTGTCAAAAAAAAACGTTGTGCATGTATGTTTTTCTCCCGAAGGGGAAGCGCAATGTCAGAATTCGAGGCGGAATTGATGGTTGGTTTTCATCTCTTCGTACTTTTCCATGATGAACCGCCACTTCTTGTTCTTTGATCTTCCCTTTGCGTTCGGCTTTCTCTTCACATTGTGTTCCGACTCTTTCAGTAGACCTAATTGGAGCATTTTCTTTTGGAAATTCCTGCGGTCAAAATGTGCGTTCAGAATGCCTTCATAGAGGCGTTGGAGTTCAGGAATGGAGAATTCCTCTTCCAGCAAATCGAAACCGATGGGTTCGAAGTGTATTTTCTGTTTCAAGGCAGTCAGTGCTTTCTTGAAGATATAGTCATGGTCGAATGCCAAAGGAGGAAGATCCTTCACCTTGAACCATCGGGCATCAGATGCGTCGTCGCCGCCTTCCACATCGGATTTTTTTATCAAAGCGAAATAGGCGATTGAGATGACTCTCTCTCTTGGGTCCCTGTCTACTTCAGTGAAGGTGTGGAATTGTTCGATGTGCTCCGGGATGAGATTGGTCTCTTCCTTGAGTTCTCTTAGTGCGCATTCCTCCGCCGTCTCGTCCATTCTTACGAATCCTCCAGGGAATGCCCATGCGTCTTTGTATGGCTCCACGCCTCTTTGGATCAGGAGGACATTCAGATCTTTTTTGTCAAAACAGAAAATTACGCAGTCTGTCGTCACTGAGGGGTGAGGGTGTTTGTAGGTATACACTCGCTCATCCTTCTTCTCATTCTCGCTTGTGGCAACCTTGCTCGTGCTGTCCACAATTGTCTTGTCTACTTTTTCTTGCATGTGTATATTATTATTTCGTTAGTATGGTTCGTTAGTGTGTTGTTATAATTCTTTCCCTTGTAGGAAGAACCAGAGGTTCTGAAGTTGGTGTATATAGAAAAAACTTTTCCCTATTCTGTTGCCATTGCCGTATAAGGCGACACCTTCCGTAGGATGGATTTGGATCTTGATTCCATCTTTGGTGTAGACTCTGTTGGAGACATTTTCGAAGTCGAATTCGAAGCCCAATCCTTTGATGGCCTCTTCTGTGATTTTCACCGCGGTCGCGTCTACATTTATGCCTAAGAGCTGGCATTTCTCGATGAACGCTATCTCTTCCGCGCTAATTACCCTTTTTTGTCCGTTCAGGTAAATGATGTTTCCATTCCGAAGTTCCCTAATATCTATCATAACGCTTAACTTTTTACGAGTTCACATTCGCATCTCCTTCGATAGCCTTGGCTATTTTCTCTATGTTCAAGCTACGGGCGGAAGCGTCCACGATGTCTTTGTAGATGCCTCCCTGTTTGTACACCTCGTCCGGATCTCCGCCTTGTTCCACACGTCCGTTTTGCAGGGCATATATCGTGTCGCTATCGATGATTTGCGAAATGCTGTGGGATATGATGATGACAGTCCGGTTCTGCTTGATGGCATCGATGCTGTTTTTGATTTGTTCCGTCGCGATGGCGTCCAGACTGGCTGTCGGCTCGTCGAGGAAGATAATCGGCGGATTCTTGAGGAACATGCGGGCGATGGCGATGCGTTGTTGCTGTCCGCCGGACAAGAGGGTCGCCTTGCTGTCGAACTTGTCGGGGAGCGCCATCACTTGGTCGTAGAGATAGGCTTTCTTTGCGGCGTCATAGACCTCCTCCATGCTGGCGTTCGGGTTGCCGTACATGATGTTCTCGGTGATGGTCCCGTCGAAGATGTGGTTTTTCTGCAATACCAGACCGATGTTGTCGCGCAGGAATTTCGTGTCATACTCCTTCAGATCCACGCCATCCAATTTGATGCTTCCGCAGTCTGGCTCGTAGAACTTGTCGAGGAGGTTGACGATTGTGCTCTTTCCCGCACCGGACAATCCGACGAAAGCGGTTATCTTTCCGCTGTCGATCTTCATGTTGATATTGTGGAGCGCCTTCGTGCCGTTCGGGTAAGTGAAGTCTACCCCTGATATCTCGAAATTACCATGCACTTTCTCTGGCTTGTAGGTGCCTGTCGGCTCGATTTCGTGGTCGGAATCCAAGATGCCGAAGAAGCCCTCCGCATAGATGAGTGCGTCGTTCATATCGTCGAAGATGCGTTGCAGCTGGTTGATTGGCGCCGCCACGTTGTTGAATAGCATGACGTGGTACATGATCTTACCGATGCTCATGCCCGGATAGTCGTCCAAGACCAGATAGGCGGTGAGGATGATGATGAGCACAGTGCCGATCTGCTGCATGAAACTCTTCAGTCCGTCGAAGAAGAAACTCACTTTGCGGGTCTCCATCTGGTTGTTCGTCACCTGGTTCTGTATGTCGAGCTGTTTGTCGCCTTCGATCCTTTCCCTGTTGAAGGACTTGATGACGTTGATGGACTCGATGATGTTCATGATGCCATGGCTCTTCAACTCGCGGAAATGGCGCATGTCCCGTCTCCACCCCTTCAGACGCTTCGCTTGGCGATAGGTGATGAAGAAATATATCGGGACGATACACAGTGCGGTGAGTCCCACCCATACGTTTGCCTTGAACATGAGGATGAGAGCCAAGATGGCGCTTGTGAAGAGCGGCAATAGGTCGATGAAGAAGTTCTGCACCGTCCGGGACAGACTGCTCACGCCTTGGTCGATACGGGTCTGCAGCTTGCCCGCCTCGTTGTCGTTCGCCGAGAAGAATGCGATTCGGAAGGTGAGCACCTTCTCGATGACGGACTGCGCCAGATCTTTGGATACAAGTATTCTCATCTTTTCGCCAAAATACCTTTGGGCGAATGTGATGATGGCGGAGAGCGCCTCCTTGCCCAGAAGTACAATGGCGATGAAGGAGACGATCTCAATGGCTTGTTTCCCCCATTTCCCTCCCGCTTGGATGTGCGCATTGATGGAGTCTACCGTCCAATCCAAGACAATGGCGTTGACCTGCGCCATGAATGACCCCACAAGTGTTAGTAGTAATGTCGCCAATACCAGCCACTTATATGGCATCACAAACGGTTTGATGCTTTTGAATAATTGTATCAAATTCATAATACCGCAAATTTACATTTTTTTTTTACCTTTGCAAAAAATTTGTGTATTTGGATATCCATGTCGAGCGGGTTGAAAATGCATGGAGTTTAATCATTTGGTTATAAAAAAAATATAATTGTTGTTGAGAAAAGATGGATAAGAATACTATTACGGGTATCTTGTTGATTATCGCTGTGTTTATCGGTTTTTCTATCTGGAATAGGCCCACTCCAGAGCAGATAGAGGCCCGCAATCGTTATCAGGATTCGATTGCGCAGGTCCAGAAGATGAAGGAATTGGAGCAACTTGAGAGAGAAACGGCGCAGGAAAATCCGTTGTTCTTGGGTGCGGAGAATGATTCCGCAAGGACGGCGAGGGCTTCCCTCATTTATGGTGAGTTTGCCGCTGGCGCTTTTGGGGAAGAGTCGACCGTTTCATTGGAAAACGATTTAATCAAGGTGGATTTCTCCACGAAGGGAGCGCAGGTCTCCAGTGCTGTGCTGAAGAAATATTTGGATAGGAACAAGGAAGTGCTGACTTTGTTTCACCCGAAGGACGGCAGTTTCGGCTTTACGCTGAATACGTTGAGTAATCGTACGTTGTCGACAAACGACATGAATTTCAAGGTCGCTTCTAAGAGTGACACGTCCGTCGTCTTCTCGTTGCCTGCCGAGAATGGGGGGGCTTTGCTTTTCTCCTATGTGTTGCCAAAGGGAAGTTATATGCTCCAGTTTCATGTCGAGGCGCAAAATATGGCTTCGATGTTTGCTGCGGGCACAAGCGAACTTCGCACGTCTTGGTCGCTCCGCATTCCGCAGCAGGAAGTCGGACGTGAGTTCGAGGATAGGTACGCGCAACTCTATTATTATGATCCAAATGATGGCAGGGATTATTTGAGCGAGCATTCCAATGACGAACGTACTGTGAATGAGAAGTTGCGTTGGGTGGCTTTCAAGGACCAGTATTTCTCCAGCATCCTCATCGTGGACAATGCTTTAATGGAGAAGAACACTTTGAAATCGACGCAATTGACGGATTCCCTCTATCTGAAAAAATATGAGATGGAGGCTTCTGTCCCTTTCTCGGAGGGGAAGGCGGACTTCCGTTTCTTCTTCGGTCCGAACAGTTATAAACTATTGAAGTCATTCAACGAGGGAACGAGCGGTAAGGATAAGTTGAACCTAAATCGGCTTCTCACGCTTGGCTTCTCCCTGATCCGCTGGGTGAACCAATTCATCATCATCCCGTTGTTCGATCTGTTCGGCTCTATCTTCAGCAATTATGGAATCGTTATTTTGTTGTTGACTCTCTCGGTGAAATTGATACTTACGCCATTGACGTATAAATCATATTTATCATCGTCCAAGATGCGTGTGCTGAAACCTCAGTTGGACGCACTCAATGAGAAGTATGCCTCCGAGTCGCCTATGGAGCGTCAGCAGAGGACGCAGGATTTCTACAAGGATGCGGGTGTGAATCCGGCTGGCGGTTGCTTGCCGCTGTTGCTTTCCTTCCCGTTCTTGACTGCGGTGTATTTCTTCATACCGGTAGCCATTGAGTTGAGGCATGTGCCGTTTTTGTGGGCGGAAGACCTCTCCTCGTATGATGCCATCATTTCCTGGAATGCGGATCTCCCTTTGATCGGTAACCACATCAGTCTCTTCTGTTTGTTGATGACGATCGTGAATATCGTCTATACTAAGTATAACATGCAGATGAACAGCAATTCGGCCCAGATGGATCAGATGAAGTTCATGAAATACATGATGTACGGTATGCCTATCTATTTCTTCTTCTGGTTCAACAAAATCGCTTCGGGATTGTGTTATTACTATTTCCTCTCTTTGCTTATCACGGTGATCCAGACGTATGCCATCCGTAAGTCCATTAACGAGGAGAAATTATTGGCGGAGATCGAGGAACATCGTCAGAAGAGATCTGAACTGAAGCAACAGAAGGATAAGTCTGACCGCATGAGGAAATCGGTTGGCGGTGACGTGATTGGCGCCATCAATGACATCTCTGCGGGAAAAGATTCCTCCAATGGTGGTTTGTTTGGTTCATTCAAGAAAAAAATGGCGGATTTTCAGGCTCAGATGGAAGAGGCTCAGAAGCAGATGGCGGAGGAGCAAAAGAAACGTAATGGGCAGGGAAATAATTCCTCTGATTCGAATGACAGGAAGGGCGGTGCTTAATGCTCGTCGTTGTCCTTATATTGTACTTTTGTATGCTTGCGTACGTCTCTAGACGTACGGGCAGAAATGATAGTGGTGCCGATTTCTTTTTGGGGAATCGGCACTCTCCTTGGTGGGCGGTCTCGATTGGTATGGTGGGCGCTTCCGTCTCTGGAGTTTCTTTCGTGTCTGTGCCGGGTTGGGTACCTTCCTCCTCCTTCTCGTATATGCAGATGGTGCTTGGTTTCTTGGTCGGCTATGTTGTTGTCGCCTGTCTATTGCTCCCCATCTACTATAACTCCGGCAGTGTCTCCATCTATGCCACCTTGTCCTCCTGTTTGGGCGTTTCCGGCAGAAAAACGGGGGCTTGTTTTTTCCTGTTGAACAAACTGATGGGGGCTGCTGTTAAATTTTACGTGGCGGCTTTTGTCTTGTATAGTTTGGCTGATGTCAATCTTGTGCCTTTCCCCATGTTCGCTTTGTTATGTGTCATGTTCGTCTATTTTTACACGTACAGAGGGGGGATTAAGTCCATCGTGTGGACGGATTTGTTGCAGACAGTCCTTATGGTGGTTTCTCTGTCTCTTCTGCTTCATAAGGCGCTTTCCCTTATGGATTTGGACTTGTGTGGAGGAATCCGCCTCATCTCCGAGTCCGAGATGTCCCGTATTTTCTTCTTTGAGGATTGGGGTGGACGCACTTATTTCTGGAAACATTTTATCAGCGGCGCATTTGTCGTCGTGGTGATGACGGGTTTGGATCAGGATATGATCCAAAAGAACCTCTCGTGTCGTTCGTTGCGGGAGGCGCGGCGCAATATGTTGTCGTATGGTGTGCTCTTCATTCCCGTGAACCTGCTCTTCCTGTCGTTGGGGCTTTTGGTGACCGTCTACTACGGAGCTGATGCTTTGCCTGCGACGGGGGACGCTCTTCTGCCGTATTTCGTGAAGGAGTCTGGAACCGCTGTGTTGGTGTGCTTTTCCGTTGGGATGCTGGCCTCTTCGTTTTCGAGCGTGGATTCCGCCATGGCGGCTATGACCACTTCGTTCCTTTCGGATATCCTCGACCGGGATGCGGAACTGGTTTCGTCGCGTTTCCGCCACCGGGTTCATTTGGGTGTCGCCGTGGCGGTATGTTGTGTGGTCATGCTCTTGGACTTCGTGCGGAGTGACCATGCCATCGATGTGATATACCAATTGGTTTCGTATTTGTACGGTCCTCTGTTGGGCATGTTCGCCTATTGCTTGTCCCACAAGCGTAAGGGTGGGGTAGACTCTCCTTGGATTGCGGTGGCTGCGATTATTTCTCCCTTGCTGTCTTTCCTGACGGCAAAAATGCTACATGCCTCATGCGGTTACGACATGGGGTACGAATTGTTGTTGTTGAACGGATTGATTACTTACGTCGGTATCTTGGGCGTCCGACTGATTATTTCAGTTGGAAAGAGTTGATGATATGCTCTACCGTGTCCCTTTGCGCATTGTTTTCGTATGCGCAGGTGACGCCGAATAGTTTGTCTCCCTTCTTTCCAATCTTCATTAGCGTTTCCAAGTGGTAGCTTGGGTCGTCCTCGTCCTCGTTCGAATAGCGGATGAGGGCGTAGTCGTTTTCCATGGATAAGTTGATCAGTTTGAATCCGATTTGCTCTTCCGAAAATGCTTTGATGCGCATTTTCGCGAACTCCTCAACGGTGACACTGTCCATCACTTTTGTGCTGACCATAGCTGTTTGGTATTCGCTGAAGGTGACGAATGGCATGACTGGGAACATGTCGATCTCCTTCTCCCATTTCCTTGGATACTCGATGGTGAATTCATCGTTGGAGTATTTTTCGTAGGCGCTTTTACATCCGGAAAACAGAACTCCGAATGTGATGGTCGCAAAAATGAATGTCAGTTTCCTTTTCATCTGAATCAATGTTTTTCTTTGCCACAAATATAATCAAATTTGCCGCATTATCTTCTGTGACAGCAAAAAAAGATTCGCCCGGTTGTTTCCGGGCGAATCTGAGAACGCATATTGTTGCGTACATGGTTATACTCCAATGTAGGCGACCATTCCGAAAATGGTTCATCTAAAACATCACTGTTCTATCAGTGTGTTGAGCGCCTCTTCGGCACTCTTTGTCATTTCTTCCGCGAGTCTGACCTCTTCGTCTTGGCAGAGGTCGCAGATCTCCTTCTCTCGTCTCTTTTGTTCAACGGCGATCCGATGCAGGTCTATTTTTTGCTCTGTTTGCTTTATGTTCCTGTATCGGGTAATCTCATCTACGTCGTTCGAATTCCCTCTTGAGAATAAAAGGATTGAGAACAAGAGCAGTAGCGTCAAGAGAAGGTACAATAGATACTTCTGTCTGTTGGTCATTTCCCTATTCCCGCGGATTGCTTTCCCTTCTGTTTCGTTCAGGGTTGGCTCCATCCGTTCGATTGAGAATCCTTCTCCTGGAATTTCCATGCTCTTCGGAGGTTCTTCCACTTCAATGTCATCCTTTTTTACCCACTCCTTCAGCTTGGAGTAGTCCTCGTCCGACCATTGTACAACCATTTCAATTCTTTTGCCGTTTGCCAAGGTGAGTATGCCTGGGCTCGGCACTTCTTTGCCGCATGAGACCATACCATTTGTCTCTCCCGCAAGCCTGAAAATCTCCCCATCTTTTAAGGTTGAGTTCAGTTCGTTCGGAAACGCTTCGTTCAATTCGTCCAACGAGGCGTCGGGGTGCTTCGCCAAATACGCGTGCGCTATCCCCAAAACGATGCGGTCACGGACTCTTCCGTAAACTTTTACTTTTGCCATCCTTTGGATTTCGCAACTTTCTTGTCTTCAATATACTGCTTTTCCCCCATATAAAAAAGTTTTTTCATCTCTTTTTTCGCGTTTGACCGCACTTTCCGCAGCCGCTCTTTGATTTTTGCCTATATTCTGTTTTTTATTGCCTAATGCGAATTTTTATTGTCTATGCAACATTTTTAAGATTCGTTAAGATAAAGTTGTTGTTTAAACAACTATATTTGTGGTGTTAATTTATAAGGAAATGGAAGAGTTCATTCAGGACATAGAGTTGGCCTTTGCCGTGATAAGCGGTAAGGTGTCGAATGCTATCAATCGTAATTTGTCTCGCAGTTTCAAGAAGTCGGGTCTGGATATCACGCCCGAACAGTGGTCGATCCTGATGTGTCTATGGCTTAGGATGGGTGGGGAAAGCCCTACACAGAATGCGTTGGCGGAGGCTACGTTCAGGGATCGCCCGAGTGTGACCCGCCTTATCCATAACATGGAGAAACAAGACTTGGTGACCCGCGAGATGAGGGACTCGGATAGACGGTCGAATCGTATCCGGCTGACGGAGAAGGGACTTGCCTGCCATAAGATTGTCAAGGATGCCACGCTGAACGCGATGAAGACGTGTTTCAAGGGCATGAGCGAGGCGGATGTGAAGACCGCCATTGAGATGTTGGGCCGAGTGTTCCGCAATTTGCGCGAGGTCGAGCAAGCTGAAAGTGAAAAAATAAATAAACTATCGATATGAAAAAGAGATTATTGCTTGTGGCAATGTTGTGCCTGACTGCTTCTTCCGTATGGTCTGAGCAGAAGGTGTACTCGTTGGAGGAGTGCCGGGAGTTGGCGCTGAGGAATAACAAGGAACAGAAAATCGCCCGTGAGGAGGTGGAAAAAGCGACTTACGAACGGAAGGCTGCGCGGACAAAGTACTTCCCTGATTTGAGTCTACGTGGCGCTTATGTGCGCAATGGTGACCAACTGTCATTGGTATCCGAAGACATGTATCTCCCTATTGGAACGCTGCTGAACGGTAGTTTTGGATTCGAGCTGCCTACGCTTCAGGCTGATGGTACCATCGCCAGTAGGCAATTGAATAACAAATGGACATTCTACAACGGGTCGGTCGCCCCGCTTGATGACAAAGGGAAACCATTCGATCCAAGGAAAAATCCTGAGAAATTGCAGTGGAAAGAATATACCATCATCCCGAAGGAAGAGCTTGAGTTCGACACGAGGAATATCTTCTTGGCCTCCCTTAACCTGACTCAGCCTCTCTTCATGGGTGGTAAGATTGTCGCATATAATAAAATAACTGAACTAAAGAAGAATTTAGCGTACAGCAAGTTGCAAACCTTGAACGAGGATGTCATCGTCGAGGTGGATGCGGCTTATTGGCAGATCGTATCGCTCAATAATAAGCGTATGGCGGTCGGGGCCTTGGTGAAATTGCTGGAGAAGATGCAGGGGGATGTTCAGGCATTGATAGAGTCGGGAATCGCCACGAAAGCGGACGAGCTCTCTGTCTCGGTGAAGAAAAACGAGGCGGAGATGACGCTGTTCAAGGTGGACAATGGTATTCGGCTGTCCAAAATGTTGCTGGCTCAATACTGCGGGTTACCGTTGGAGGAGGAATATTCCTTGGCGGACGAAAATGGAGAGGAGATCGCTATCGTGGAGCCTGAGCTTTACGACATCAATGAGGTGTATAATAACCGAAGCGAGATTAAGAGCTTAGAAATCGCCCAATCCATCTACGATCAGAAGGTGAAGGTGGAGCGGGCGGCCTTAATGCCTAATGTGGCTTTGTTCGGCACGTATGCGGGGACTAATCCATCGACGAAGCATGGCTTCGAAAAGGAGTTCGGATTCGATTGGCACGTCGGCGTGATGGTGAACATCCCGCTACTGCATTGGGGCGAGAACATATATACCATGAAGGCGGCCAAATGTGAGGCGAACATCGCCCGATACAAAGAGGAGGAGGCTAAGGAGAAGATCGAACTTCAGGTCAGCCAATCTTCCTTTAAACACTCTGAGGCGATCCGTAAGTGGGAAGTGGCTAAAAGGAACTTGGAGCGTGCGGAGGAGAACCTGCGTTACGCCTCGCTGGGGTTCACGGAGGGTGTTATACCTGCCTCTAATCTGTTGGAGGCGCAGACGGCTTGGTTGGCGGCACACTCTGATAAGATCGACGCTGAGATAGAAGCGAAGATCAGCGAGATCAATTACCAGAAGGCGGTCGGAAAGATCGGGAAGTGATCGGTCGTTGATAGTGATACGTATTTGGTTTAGGAATTAAAAAAAGAATAATTATATGAATAGTTTGAACAAGTCAGAGAAAGACGTCAATATGCTGATCGCATTTGTCGTGTTGTTGGCCATTGTGGCTATTGTGACCCTAATCGGTATCTTCATGATGGAGCCGGAGAAGGACATTATCCAGGGTGAGGTGGAGTTTACGGAGTTGCGCATATCGGGCAAGATACCTGCGAGAATCGAGAAATTCCTCGTGAAGGATGGACAGTATGTCTCGGAAGGTGATACGCTCGTGTTGCTGAATAGCCCGGAGATCGAGGCGAAGCTTTCCCAAGCCCGCGCGGCTGAGAAGGCGGCTTCCGCAGTGAACCAAAAGGCTCTCCGCGGAGCGAGCGAGGAGCAAATCAAGGCGGCCTACGAGCTGTGGCAAAAGGCACAGGCAGGTCTGGATGTCGCGAAGAAGTCGTTCGACCGTGTGCAGGCACTTTACGAGAAAGAGGTGGTCCCTGCCCAAAAACGGGACGAGGCTGAAGCCAACTACAAGGCCATGTTGGCGACGGAACAGGCCGCCAAGTCACAATACGATATGGCCCTACGTGGTGCGGACCAGGAGGATAAGGATGCCGCATTGGCGCAATTGAAGCGGGCTAAAGGTGCTGTGGCTGAGGTGCGCTCTTATGTGGAGGAGACCGTATTGACTTCCCCTATCTCCGGTAAAATTAGCGAGATATTTCCACAAAGGGGAGAATTGGTCGGTTCGGGTGCGCCTATCATGAATGTGATCGACACGTCGGACGTGTGGGTCACTTTTAATCTAAGGGAAAAGGATATGTCAGAGTTCCCGGAGGGGAAGGAGTTCAAGGCTTTCATCCCTGCGTTGGGTGACAAAGAAGTCTCCCTGGTGGTGAATTACGTGAAGGACATGGGCTCTTTCGCCGCATGGAAGGCCACGAAGGTGACGGGCGAATTTGACTCCAAAACATTTGAGATCCGTGCTATCCCTACGGAAAAAATCGAAGGATTGGTTTCTGGCATGTCAGTAATCGTGAAACGATGAACAATAAGTTAGCGTCAAATAAGATTTGGATGGTCATGTTGCGGGAGTGGAGAACTATTTTCTCCCGTAAGGTGTATATTGTCGCCATGGTCATCATGCCCATATTCTTCCTCGTCTTTTTCCTTACACTGATGCGGGACGGATTGCCTCAGGAACTCCCGACGGCTGTGGTCGACATGGACCAATCTTCCACCTCCCGCCGCCTCGTGCGCCAATTGGATGCCTTCAAGCAGACGCAGGTGGTCGTACATGCCAAGGATTTCAGCGAGGCGAGGGAGATGATGCAGAAGGGCAAGATCTATGGCGTCTATTACGTGCCGGAGGGTTTTGAGCACGATTTGCTCTCTTTCCGGCAGCCTCGGGTCTCTTTTTACACGAACAACGCTTTCATCGTGGCGGGCTCCATGCTCTTCCGAGACATGAAGACAATCTCTATTCTGGGCTCCGCCGCTGTGGGGCGTGAGTTGAGGCTCGCGAAGGGACAGACGATGGAGCAGGCGATGATAGAGCTGCAACCGATCGTGGTGGACACGCATCCGTTGGGCAACCCGCAACTCAATTATGCGGTATATCTGTGCAATGTGCTGTTGCCGGGCCTCCTGAGCGTGATGATTGTCTTGCTGACCGTCTATGCGTTTGGCGTGGAGGTGAAAACGATGCGTTCGCGGAAATTGTTGGATGCGGTGGATGATGACATAATTTCTGTGCTTGTGGGCAAACTCCTGCCGTATACGTTGACCTTCATGTTGATGGCGACGCTCTATGACGTTGTCCTCTACCGCTACATGGGCTTCCCTTGTAACAACGGGTTGCCGAACATGTTGCTCAATAGCTATCTATTGGTGTTGGCTTCCCAAGCGTTGGGCGTGTTCCTCTACTCATTGGTTCCGATCATGAGCATATCGTTGAGCCTTTCGGCCTTCATCACGATGTTGTCCTTCTCCATCAGCGGCTTCACGTTCCCTGTGGGGGAGATGCCTAGTCTGCTTCAGACATGGGCCAATGTCTTCCCGCTCCGACATTATTTCCTCTTGTATGCGAATAATGGGCTGAACGGCTATCCATGCCATTATGTGTGGTCCTCGTATATCGCCATGCTGATATACTTGTTCCTGCCCATCTTGCTTTCCCGCAGGTTGCGTAATGTCTATCGAACGGATACGTATAAACCGTAAGCGCATGTGGGTTGAATGAGTCGTTTTATAGAACCTATCAAAGAGTAGTTAAGATGAAGATAATTCATATGTTTTGGAAACAAGTGAAGGAGGGATTGGCGGATATATTCGTCGTCTGGAGGGATGAGTTTTCCCTTGTCATCCATGACGCGGCCATATTGATGCTTTTCCTTGCGGCTCCTTTGCTCTATCCTATTGTTTATAGTTTAATCTATAGTCACGAGGTGGCTCGTGAGGCCAAGATGGTGGTGGTGGACCAGTGCAATTCTCCTGAAACGCGTGAGTTCCGCCGCATGTGTGACGCCACGCCGGACATCGAAGTGGTGGGTCTGTGCGCCAACATGCAGGAGGCGCAGGAGGCGTTACGTAGGCGCGAGGCGTTCGGCATACTGGTTTTCCCCCGAAACTTCTCCAAAGCCTTGGCGCATAAAGAGCATGCGTACGTGCAACTCTACTCCGACATGAGCAGTCTGCTCTACTATAAATGCTTCCTCCTCAATGTGACGGAGGTCTCCTTGAAGATGAACAAGAATATACAGGTGCGTGATATGAGCAACGCTACCGAACGGGAGGCGGAGGTCTCCACGACTCCGATAGAGTATGAGGATGTCGCCTTCTTTAACCCTAAGAGCGGTTTCGCCAGCTTCTTGATACCCGGCTTCTTGATGCTTCTGATCCAGCAGACGTTGATCATCGGTATTTGCGCCTTGGCGGGTAGCATCTATGACAAGAAGATGTACCATGTGCTGGAGCCTATTATGCGGCATAGACGTGGCTCGTTCCGGATTATCTTCGGGAAGGCGCTGTGCTACATGATGTTCTACGGAGTCATGTGCGCATACTTGTTGTGGGTGATTCCTTGGATGTTCAACCTGCCACGTATGGGTGACCCTTGGAACATCGTCGCCTTCATGCTCCCGTATCTTGCGGCTTGCATCTTCTTCGGAATGTCCATCAGCGCCTTCATCAGGGAGAAGGAGACTGCCTACGTGTTGATTGTGGCGTCGTCGCTCATCTTCTTGTTCATCTCCGGACTCTCCTGGCCGGCCGCCTCCGTGCCTTGGTATTGGAAGGCGCTCAGCTACTTCTTCCCGTCTACTTTCGGGTTGCAGGGCTTTGTGAAGATCAACACGATGGGTGCGACGATTCCGGACTTGCGGACGGAGTGCATCGGTTTGATCGTGCAGATATGCGTATACTTCCTGCTTGCCACGTTGGTATACCGCTACCGGGTGAAGAAGGAGTGCGCATAGGATAGTTATAATCGATTTGGCTTTATTCAAAAAAATAGGGGTGTGCCGAGAAATCGACACACCCCCTTCGTTTGTTCTCAAATTTCGAGCTTATTTGCAGATGAATTTAGAAGTCATACCTGTGTTGTTATTCCGCAGGGCGAAAACTCCCTTATTCCCTGTGATTCCTTTTATTTTCTCATTCATGTCGCCTCCATCGTAAGTCACCTCGCCGAGGATTTCTCCTATCATGGAGATCACGGTGTATGTTCCGGATTCGATGTCGTTTGGCGTGATTTCGATACCTGTGGTGGAACAGTTCGGGCAAGCGAATTTGACCTTATCGATGTTGACATAGTCGCCCGTGATGGTGAATCTGATGGTTTGCTCACCTTCATCGTAGAGGTCTATTTCGGTCTTCACGTCGGTGTAAGTGTCCCAATCTTCCCCTGCAGGTACGCTGATCTTTGCGGAGGAGTTCCCGCAGCTGATCTTGAAGCCTGAGTTGCTTGATCCGGAAGATACGGTCGCCGAGACGGTGTATGTGCCGGCTTGCTCGATGTTCACAGTATATTCCAACCACTCGTCGCTCTTCGTGTAGCCGATGGCGTAGCCTCCGTTTCCTTTTACGATGTCCACACCTCCATTGTCGGAGCGGTAGCCTTTGCTGTCTCCCTCGTCGGTGCCGTCGGAGTCGTATGATGCCACACCGTTACATCCCTTGTCGAAGTCTTCCGCCTCGATTGTCCCTGGGATTTGTAAGGCTGATCCTGAGAATGGAGCCCTTGCCTCGCATACGGTGATGGATTTCTTGATCTCTTTGCTATCCCCATTGGTGCTTTGTACCGTTACGAGGATCTCCAGATCGCCGGCCTTGTCCGCCACGTATATCCATTCCCCGTTTTCGTTGTTCACGGTATTCCCATCCACCTTCACTGTGATGTTGCTGATGCTTCCTTCGGTGGTTGAAGCCTCTACGTTGATGGTCAACTTGTCACCTACGGAAATAGCGTTCGCCGAGAGTTCCACATTGGCCTTGAGTTTGGATGCCGTGCCGCAGAACGGGCTTTGTGCGTTCTTGGCGGCATCGCTCTTCATGTAGTTCTCCAACCATGTGAATGCTGAACGTTTCTTGCAATCCCTAACCAATCCGGAGCATCCGTTGCTAACCCATGTGTGTCCGTAGATCCAACCCCAGAGGGTGACGCCGGCCACATAGTCGGCCTCCCACATGATCGGGAACTGCTCCTTGTAACGCGTCTCGAATGTTGCGTCGTCGCTTTTGGCGATATCGTACTCGGTGATGTACTGAGGTATTTGGGTCTTGTTGTGGATCTCCTCCAATGCGCTCCTGAACTGGCTGCCGCTCATGTCGTTCAAGTCGTGCGCTTGGTTACCCGCCGCATCGATAGGTGCGCCGCAAGCCTTCAATCCGTTGACGAGGTTGATGAACTCGGTCTTTTGCCACTGGAACGTGTTGTAGTCGTTGTAGATGAGGATGGCGTTCGGCCAACGGTCACGCGCCAGACGGAACGCTTCCGCGATCCATTGGTAGGAGTTGGTGTTAGGGTAGCCATTCGTGTTGCAGTTGTAGCTAGGCCTTGTGCCGGTCTCCTTTTGTGCCCTATCCTCCGCAAGAGAACCTAACGCCTGGATAATCTTTGTGGACTTGTAAGGGGAGTGGTAATCTCCGCCGGAATAGATGGCCTCGTTCACCACGTCGATGATTTCGAGGTTCGGGAAGTGCTTCTTGCACTCGTCGTACCATTCGATGATGGCCTTCTTGGTGTCGTCGACGCTTAGGCTCTCGATCCAGTTAGGATGTTGGCTTCCCCAGATGAGGGCGTGGAATTTGAAGATGATTCCATGATCCTGACAATACTTGTAGGTCCTGTCAGGACTTGACCAGTTGAATCTTCCCCAACCACTGTGCACGGAGCCCCACTTGGTGGCGTTCTCGCACGTGATTTGGTTCCAGTAGTCTGCGAAAACAAGGTTGCAATCACTGTAGTCGCATTGCTCTCCCGTGCTCCAATCTTTGGTAGTCGTGATGTTACCTAAGAATTTGCACGGATTGTCCTTCGCCAATTGGGCAAAGGATGAACTGCTTGTCAGGATGCCCAGTGCGAACACTGCGGCCATTTTAGTAATAGTCTGTGTTTTCATTGTAGGTATGGTTTAAATACATTAATACAATTAATCTTCTATATGCTCTTCATCATGATAAGGCAGGGTGGATTCTCCGTCACCTGATTCATGCGCGTCCCTACCCCCTCTCTCACGGGAGCAAAAATAGCGCCCCGCATTGTCTTAGAGTATGAAATTCGGTTCAAATGCATGAATAATCGACTCAAACAAAAGGTGCTTTGGCAGAAAGGAAGCCGTGTTTATGGTGCGTTGTGTTTCTCCCAATTGATTTCTTAACCTTCTCAGGCAAAGGGGTGGGAGGGGTGGAATAGAGGCATGATGCGGTCTGTCGGGCTCCGGGGTGGCCCACTATGGTCGCGGAATTTACTGGAAATGGTAGCTGAAGCCGAAAGAAAGTTGTTCCTGTATTTGTACTTTCGCCTTTTCGTTGAGGGGCGTATTGTCAAAACGCATTATAAGGGATAGACGAGTGCTCAGGAATCGGTTGATGGTGAATAACCCGACGGTTTCCCAATCCAACTCGATGTTCCTGCAGTTATAAGAACTGAATAAGTCAAAATCGGAAGTGATTTTTATTTCTTTGGAGAATTTCCAGTTGAGTTCCGTTTGGATCATGTAGCCTGGATAGCTTTTGTGGCAATGGAAGCTGTCAATTCCTACGGATAACGGGTCTATTCCCGAGTTGGGGAGAAGGCAAATGATTTTATAGGAAAGGGGATATACTTTTACTGCCGTGTTTTTGTTGTGCCGATAGTCCATGCCTAATCCGAAAAAACAGCGGGTTGGGGAGAGGAAGTATGTGATTACCTCATTCGAATTGGATTTCTTATATCCTTTGAAGAATGAAGTGCTGAAATCGATGGTGGCGCTATAGTATAATTTTGGGGTCATGGATGTTTGATATCCAATGCGTGAGTTGATTTTGAATATGTCGTTGTTGATGCGGATGACATGGTTGGAGTCTTCGAATGTATGGTAGAAACCAATTTTTGTGTCGAAGTCGTTTTCCAATAGCCATCTATTTTTTTTGTAATCGATGTCATATTTGAGGATCGAGAGGAGGGTGGTGTTGGGCGTTCCTCCTTTGTGCCAGTTGTCCGTCACAAAGTATTGAGATAACTGAAGGAAAAGGTCTCCGTTTAACTTCCATGGTTCATTATCCTTGTTCCTTTTCGGTGTTTCCAAAATGAAAGGCGTGGGAAGTAATTGAGGCTCTTCTACCCCCTCCACATGAATCATCTTCTCTTCTTCCTGTACGTAGTTCAGGGTGTTGTCGAATTGGTGCAGATCGTAGAAGTCGATTAGCTCCGGGCGGGTGATGGAGATGTAGTGGACAGACCTTCGCTCGATTTGGTTTTTTATCATTAAACTGTCGTATTTCTTCTCCAAATCCAACAATGGTCGGCTTTCCGGTTCCTTTTGATAGGATATCGTGTATGGAAGTGTGAATGGGAGCAGGTCTGTCGTCTGCAGAGAGTCGAACACTAACACTGGCAGGAAATCGGAGTAAGTGTTGAATGAATTATTAGCGGTGGAATCCTCCCAGTCCAGTTGAAAAGGCGACGCTTCCTTGTCCGCCTTCGCTGAGATGAAGGAGAAAAGAAAGATGAAAATGGTTATTGCCTTGAAATGGAATAACTTCCGACGCATCGCTACACATTAACTGATTACTGATTCAGGCGCGAATTTAATCATTATATTTATGAGTTCCACTTCCCACTTCGTAAAAAGAAATGTGTTTCTGTATTGTTTTTTTCTTATATTTGCCGATTGTAACCCCTTTTATGAGGGAATGTGGTTCTATTCGAGAAAAGGAATAGACGGATTGAGTATATAATTTAATAACTATTGTATGATGAAGTTAAAACTTACAATTTTGACATTGATATGTTTCCTGGGCAATGTCTCGTGGGTCTCTGCTGCGGATTTGTCGTTCGACAAGGAACAGTATCAAAAGGCTTTGTGGATGACCGCAAGGTTTTATGGCGCTCAACGCATGGGCGAGGGCGTGAATTGGCTGGTGGCGGACCACGAGCCGAACGGTGTCGCTAATGGTATGTCTTTCTCTGAGAGGAATTTTGTCAAAGGGAAATCTTACTTGAAGGATGCTGATGGCTCTTATGATCTGACGGGTGGCTGGTTCGATTGCGGTGATTTTGTCCTCTTCGGTCAGACCTTCTTCTATTCCGCCTATATGCTGGCGTTGGGTTATTCGGAGTTCCCTGAAGGATATGACGACTATTATTCTTTTGATTATAATGGATATGTCTCTTCCGGTGATTACACGTGGGAAGGCAAGAAGGGTGTGCCGAATGGTATCCCTGATATCTTGGACGAGGTGAAGTACGCAACCGATTTTATCCTGAAGGCTGTTCGTGATGATAATACATTCTATTACCAGAAGGGCGATGGCGACGCCGACCACATGGTGTGGTGTACCTCTCCTGTGAAATCCGCTATGCCAAAGTCGCAGGGAGGTGAGTCGGACGGATCCAGAGAAATCAAAAAGGCGAGTGGTAACGTGACCTCCATGGCTGCTCTCGGAGGTGCCGCATTGGCTGTGATGTCCCGTGTGTATAAGAAGTTCGACCCGGTTTATGCGCAAAAGTGTCTGGAGAAGGCTAAGGTCGCTTATGAATTTGTTAATGGGACCTCGAAGGGCAATACGGGTGGGGGAACGTTCTATGGGGCGAAGCCTAAGTATGTGCCGGACATGGTCATCCTCGCGGCGGAGTTATACCGCGCCACGAATGATTCCAAATACCTGAATAATGCGGAATCGAATTGTATCTGGATGGATGCTCAGAGAGACTATAATTACAATTACACGTTGTGCTATAACAACACGGAGGACTTGGCCGCATACCTGATGGCTTCCATCAAGGAATCCTCCTATAGCGAGAAGGCGATGGCCGTGATGGATTTCTATGTGAATTCGATGTACAAGCCTTCCTCTGGCTATATCCTGAGAAAACCTGGCCATTATGACGCTCAGTGGGGCTCTCTTCGTTACCCTGCTAACCAAGCCTTCACGTATGGCTTGTATTCTAAACTGGTGAGTGACAAGGAACTGAATCCTTATTCGTTGGCCACCATCGAATTTATCATGGGTAAGAATTCATCTAACATGTCTTTCATCGTGGGATTCGGCAATAAATATCCGGTGATCCCGCATCATCGTAATTTCTTCCGCTATGATGGCAATAATATGAGCATGGTGCCTATACCTGACAAGAATTATAAGTTCATACAGTTGGGTTTCATGGTGGGCGGTAGTGGCGCTACTTTGGAGTCTGCCTCCTATTCGGAGTCGTTGGACAATTACCAGATATCTGAGGGCGGTATCGACTACAATGCGGGTCTGGTATGCGCCTTAGGTTATATCAACTCTGTCGTTAACCCTGTCAATGTCAATAAGTTTGGTCATCCATCTCCAGATCTTGGCAATGCGATTTCTCTTTGTGGCATGAGGTCTGTTACTTTGGACTCTAAGGTGCCTGCCGACGGAAAGAAGACTTTCACTTGGTATAAGGATGGACAGAAGGTGGAATCGTCGACTTCGGCTTCTTCATTTACGGTTACCGTATCTGGCGAGTATGTCTGCGAGATTGATTCCGCCGGCGAATGGACTACCAGTGGTAGCGTCGTGGTGATGGCTTCCTTGCCTGAGTTCGAACCTATACCGGACATGGAGCTCTGTAACCCTTCACAGATAGAAATGAACTTCGAATTGCAGGATGTGCCGGCCTCCTACCAATGGTACAGGAATGGCGAGGCGTTGAAAGGCGCTACTTCTCCTACGTACCTCATCACGAAGGGTGGCGAGTACGTTTGCGAAATCTCCGCTTCTAATTGTAAATCGACGGGTGTCTCTTTCAAGGTGACTTCCTTGTTGCCGGAGGCTGAGGATGCCGTTTCTGATATGAATGGCAATGTGACCCTGACGGTGAAGGGGGATGGAGAGTACGAGTGGTATGATCAATTGGAGGGTGGTTCGCCGCTTGCCACGGGCTCTTCCTACAAGACTACGATCTCCGCTGACAAGACCTTCTACGTGCAGGACGCCGGCGCCATGGACATCGTGGTTGGCCCGACCCAGAAGGACTTCACCTCCACGGGTGTGAACTGGGGTAATATCTCCGCTAACTTCAAGGCCTCCAAGGCATGTAGCATCACAAGTGTCTATGTCCATATCGAAGGCAACCCTTACAACCAAGGCGAGACTACCGTGAAGGCTGAGCTGGGTGGTGCGAAGAAGGCGACGTTCACTTCTGACCCAATCCAGGTATCCAAGGGTAACCAGTTCGTGAAGGTCACTTTCTCAAACCCAATCGAAATCCCTGCGGAGGGAGACTATACGTTGACCTTCTCTTCCGGTGCATTCGCGGTCTCCTATTATGAGAACATGAACAAATATTCCTCCTTCGCGCATCAGGGTGAACCGCTCACGTTCACCAGTGCGGGCGATGGCAAGCAGGGCTTCCCTGGCATCGCTGATTGGAGCGTGACGACAGGTTCGGGATGTGCCCGCGCCGTGGTGTTGGCTAAGTATGGCAAGACCTCCGGTGTGGATGATGTGGAGAACTCTCTCTGTACATTCTATCCTAACCCAGTGTCTGATCTTTTGACCGTCAGACTGAATACGGTTCGGTCTGCTTCCGCTCAAGTCTTCGACCTTATGGGTACGGTTGTGGCAGAGAAACAGTTGAACTCTTCCGATATGACGCTGGATCTGCGTTCATTGCCTACGGGTATCTATGTGGTGCGTGTCATCGCTGGCGATTCGATCTATACGGAAAGAATTGTGAAGGAGTAATTGTTTTTTGTGATAATATGAGGAGGGATGGACGTGCGTCGTTCATCCCTCTTTTTGTATATTCGCGGAACCAATAGACTCTATCCTATGGAAGAAGTTAGACAGAACTCTGTGCGGGCGTGGCTTTTAGCTGCCCGTCCGAAGACATTGGCCGCGGCGGTGGCGCCGGTGGCCGTGGGTTGCGCCTTGGCATACTATTTCAACGCTTTTCAGTGGGTGCCGGCTTTGTGTTGCCTTCTGTTCGCTGTCGCCATGCAGATTGCGGCGAACCTGATCAACGACTTGTATGATTTCCTGAAGGGAAGTGACGGGGAGGACCGCTTAGGACCGCCTCGGGCTACGGCGCAGGGATGGATTACGCCTGACCGCATGAAGATTGGTATCCTTGTGGTGGTGGCGATGGGTTGCCTCTTCGGCTCGGTGCTGATGCTCTATGTGGGCTGGTGGCTCGTCGCTGTGGGTATCTTTTGCGTGTTGTTCGCCTACTTCTACACCTCCGGTCCGTTCCCTTTGGCCTACAATGGCTTGGGCGATGTGGCGGTGGTGGCTTTCTTCGGATTGGTCGCCGTCGGTTTCACAGCTTACGTGCAGATCCTTTCGTGGCCCGTGGCGCTGACGTTGGCGGGCATCGCCACGGGTTTGGCGGTCAATGTGTTGCTCGTCCTGAATAATTATCGTGACGTGGAGAATGACGCGAAGTCCGGGAAACGTACGGTCGTGGTGTTGCTCGGCAAGAAGTTCGGACTTTACTTGTACCTGTGTTCAGGCTTGGCCGCCGTGCTCCTTGCAGGCGTCTCTTGCTATTGGCTCGGGCTAAAACCCTATGCGCTCTTGTGGATGGTACCCTATCTTCTTTTGCATTCCCTGACGTGGGGTAAGATCCGTAGAATCGACCAACCAGCTATGCTGAATGCGTTGATCGGGGAAACGTCTAGGAATATGCTGGTGTTCGCGGTATCGATGGTTGGGATATTGTGCATGTTTAAGATGTGAGATTGCTTGTTGAATAATTTGATTATAAGATAGTAAGATGAAAAAGATACTTTTGTTGACAGTCCTTGCGGGCTCATTGTGTTTTGTCGCTAATGCGATGACCGAAATGCTTGTGGAAATGCAGGATGGAACCATTGTGCGTTATGATGTGAATACGCTGAAACAAGTGACTCATAAAATTGAAAGCGAATCTTCCGGGAAAAGCGTCTGTGTGGAAATGAAGGATGGAACGGTTGAATGCGTTGAGTCTGAAAACATAAAGCAGGTGTTTTGGGAACGTACGCCTGAAGATTCCGTTGATGGGCCATTTACCGTCTCCTTTTATGTTGGTATTGCCTTCGATTCCACATTGCTAAGTATACAGGAGGTGAAAAATGGAGAATCGGCGGTTGAGCCATCCGTTCCACAAAAGGTCGGTTATGAGTTTTCCGGATGGAGTGATTCATCATTCGTGAATGTGAAGGGTGATGTTGTTGCCTATGCGCAGTATAAGTTAAAGGAAACCTCCAGTAAGACTGTTAATGGCTTGACCTACAGTGGTCAGGAGGATGACTACTCATACGTTGATCTTGGTCTGGAAAGCGGATTGATGTGGGCGACCTGCAATGTCGGTACTGATAATCCTTGCGAACATGGCTATTACATCGCATGGGGGGAGACTTCCAGAAAATCACTCTATACAAGGAAATCATATAAATGGGCGGATGATGATGACATGACGTATCTGATAAAGTACTGCACGAATAGTGAATGGGGAGATGTGGATGGTTTGAATACGCTTTTGCCTCAGGATGATGCGGCTACTGTGCTGATGGGGGAGAAGTGGCGTATGCCGACCTATCAGGAGCAACAGGAGTTGATCGATGGTTGTGAGTGGAAATGGACGAGCGTGCGCGGACAGGCAGGTTGCATGGGAACCTCCCTGACGAACGGCAACACTATTTTCTTCCCGGCAGTGGGCCAAATGGCTTCCACTTACGATAATCAGACATACGTGAATCAAAATGGAACTTACTGCTTTTATTGGTCCTCTTCCATTCTTGATGATGATCCGTGGAATGCGATCTACTTGATAGCGAAAGAGAATAGTATTTATTTGACTACACGAGACCGTATCATGGGTTGTCCTATCCGAGCTGTCGGCAGATGAATTGGGCGGTTTATGCGGGACTCGACAAAGAAATTGCCTCTCCAAAAAATACTTTTATGTTGGATAACATCTTTTTGATGTTTTTTTATAACTTCGCGACTTGAAAATTTTTAAGTAATACAGAGATGCAAAAGATTAGAAATGTTGCGATTATCGCTCACGTTGACCATGGTAAAACAACGTTGGTGGATAAAATGTTGTTGGCTGGAAACCTGTTCAAGGATCACGAGAAACCGACTGACCTGATTCTGGACAATAATGATTTGGAGCGTGAGCGAGGTATAACCATCGTTTCTAAGAATGTCTCTATCCGTTATAAGGACTACAAAATCAATATCATAGATACTCCGGGACACTCCGACTTCGGTGGCGAGGTGGAGCGTGTGCTCAACATGGCCGATGGCGTGTTGCTTCTGGTGGACGCTTTCGAGGGCCCGATGCCGCAGACGCGTTTCGTCTTGCAGAAGGCCATCCAATTGGGCTTGAAGCCTATCGTGGTGATCAACAAGGTGGATAAACCGAACTGCCGCCCAGAGGAGGTGCAGGAGGAGGTCTTCGACCTGATGTTCAACTTGGACGCCACGGAGGAACAGCTTGATTTCCCTACGATCTATGGTTCGGCTAAGAATAACTGGATGTCGGACGACTGGAAGAAGCCTCGTGAGAACGATATCACCCCAGTCTTGGACGCCATCATCAAATATATCCCTGAGCCTCGTATGAATCAGGGTACGCCTCAGATGCTAATCACTTCTTTGGATTTTTCCTCCTACGTGGGACGTATCGCCATTGGTCGTATCCACCGTGGTACTTTGCAGGAGTCCCAGAACCTCTCGCTCGTGAAACGTGACGGTTCCGTGAAGAAGGTGCGCATCAAGGAGTTGCGCGTGTTCGAGGGATTCGGACAGGCGACAGTGCGTGAGGCGCATTGCGGTGAGATTTGTGCCCTTGTGGGTATCGAGGGCTTCGAGATCGGTGACACTATCTGCGACTTCGAGAATCCGGAGCCGTTGCCGCCTATCGCGATCGATGAGCCTACCATGAGTATGGTCTTCGCCATCAACGACTCGCCGTTCTTTGGCAAGGAGGGTAAGTTCGTCACCTCAAGACATATCAATGACCGACTGGAGAAGGAGTTGGACCGCAACTTGGCTCTCCGTGTCGTGAAAAACCCTGATTCTGATAAATGGATCGTCTATGGTCGTGGTGTGCTCCACTTGTCTGTCTTGATCGAGACGATGCGCCGTGAGGGCTATGAGCTGCAGGTGGGCCAGCCTCAGGTTATCATCAAGGAGATCGATGGCGTGAAGTGCGAACCGGTCGAGCAGTTGACCATCGACTTGCCGGATGAGGTGTCCGGTAAGGTCATCGAGATGGTTTCCGTCAGAAAGGGCGATTTGGTATCCATGGAACGCAAGGGCGACCGTGTACATCTGGAGTTCGTCATCCCTTCCCGTGGTATCATCGGGCTTCGTACGAATGTCCTGACCGCCACTGCCGGAGAGGGTGTCATTGCCCACCGCTTCTTGGAATACCAGCCTTACAAGGGCGATATCGAGCGTAGGACCAATGGTTCCCTGATCGCCATGGAGACGGGTACGGTCTTCGCATACGCTTTGGATAAGTTGCAGGATAGAGGCCGTTTCTTCATCAGTCCGCAGGACGAGGTCTATGCGGGCCAGGTGGTCGGCGAACACTGCAAGGACAATGATATCGTCATCAACGTGACGAAGTCCAAGCAGTTGACCAACATGCGTTCGAAGAGTTCGGACGAAAAAGCCCGTATCATCCCTCCTATCATCTTCTCTTTGGAGGAGGCGCTTGAGTATATCAAGGAGGATGAGTATGTCGAGGTGACTCCGAAGAGCATGCGCCTTCGTAAGATCATCTTGGACGAGACCGAGAGGAAACGTGCGAATAGGGGGTAATACCCTTAAATCATAAAGGATTAAGAGGATGGAAAGGTTTTTTCGTAGTTGGAAGGCGAGAATCTTTTTCATCCTTTTCCTGTGTTTTGTAACCACTTGTTTGCTTCGTTTCAAGCTCTTCCAGGACGACTATTCCACGGTTGTTTTCGCCAGGAATGGTGAATTGGTGGGCGCCCGACTGGCGAATGACGGTCAATGGCGCTTCCCTCCAATGGATACGGTGCCGTATAAACTGAAAAGAGCCACGTTGTGTTTCGAGGATAGGCATTTTTACCACCATCCGGGTGTGAACCCTGTCTCCATTTTCCGCGCGTTGAGGCTGAATCTGTCTGCGGGTAGGGTGGTTTGCGGAGGTAGCACCTTGTCCATGCAGGTGATCCGTATGAGCCGTAAGCAAAAGAAACGTGTGATTTCCGAAAAAATAATTGAGGCTTTCGGTGCCTTGTGGCTCGAATTACATTACTCGAAAGAGGAGATCCTTTCGATGTATGTCTCCAATGCTCCGTATGGTGGCAATACGGTGGGTGTTCAGACCGCCTCGTGGCGCTACTACCAACGGGCGGGAGAGGAACTGTCGTGGGCGGAGGCGGCTCTGCTGGCGGTGCTTCCGAACGCACCCTCCATGATCCATGTGGAGAAAAACCGTGAAGTGCTGAAACGCAAGCGTGATAACCTATTGCGGGCCATGTGTGGGGCTGGCGAATTTGACGAGGAGATGTTACGTCTTTCAATTGACGAACCATTGCCGGAGCGGGTTTTCCCTCTACAGATAATGGCGCCCCATTTAGTGGATCGCCTGAATAGGGAGAGCCACGGAAAGATTGTTCGGGTATCTCTGGATGCACTGCTCCAACGGAATGTGGAGGATCTGATCTCCCGTTTTCAAAGCACTTATTCCCAAAACGGGGTGCAAAACCTATCCGTGTTGGTGATGGAGGTCTCTACGGGCAATGTCCTGTGCTATTGCGGCAATTCCGGTTACGACAACAAGGACGACAATCAGGTGGATGTGGTCACCGCCCCTCGCAGCACGGGTAGTATCCTGAAACCATTCCTCTATTGCGCGATGGTGGAGGATGGCCGGGTCACTCCTCGCATGTTAGTGCCTGACGTGCCGATTCAGATCGCTGGATATAAGCCGCAAAATTTCAACAGGACTTTTGATGGCGCTGTCCCCGCCAATGAGGCGTTGGCCCGTTCGCTGAATATCCCTGCTGTGCTCATGCTGCGGAAGTACGGTATCCCTCAGTTCCAGAACTATTTGCAGCGGGCAGGCATCACAACGATTAATTTCCCGCCGGAGCATTATGGGCTCTCCCTGATCTTGGGCGGTGCGGAGGCTACGCTTTGGGATGTCTCGGGAGTCTATGCCTCCATGGCTCGCGTGCTGAACCGGTATAACCGTGATTTCTTGTACGACGAAGGGGATATCCACGCTCCCAGACTCTATCAACAGGAGGAAAGACATAAGGTGGTCGATAAGCCGGTCTTATTCCATGCGGGTTCTGTTTGGCATACGATGGATGCTATTAAGGAGTTGAACAGGCCGGACGTGACGGATTGGCGCATCTTCTCCTCATCCCGCAAAGTGGGGTGGAAGACGGGTACCAGTTTCGGCAACAGGGACGCATGGGCGGTGGGCGCCACGCCTGAGTATGTGGTGGGCGTATGGGTCGGTAATGCGGACGGAGAGGGGCGCCCCGAGTTGACGGGTGTAGGCTATGCGGCCCCGGTGATGTTCGCCGTTTATAATATTTTACCGAATACCACTTGGTTCGCTTGTCCGTCGAAGGATTTCTCTGCCATGGAAATATGCCCACAAAGCGGATTTCTGCGAGGAAAGGATTGCCCGCAGGGCGAGTCTGTGATGTTGTATGCGCCTTGCGCAAAGAGTGAACCATGTCCGTACCATCAGATTGTCCATCTGTCTAAGGATGAGAGGTATAGAGTTTCCGAGAAATGTATGTCACCGTTGGATATGGTGCATAAGCCTTGGTTTATTCTTCCTCCCACAATAGAGAGTTTCTATCGTATGCACAACACCTCCTATCAGCCGTTGCCGCCGTTTCAGGCAGGGTGCGAGGATGAGTCCACCTCCATGATGGATTTCATCTACCCGAAAGATTCACGGACGCTGTATATTCCGAAGGAAATGGATGGGAAGCGGGGTGAGGTCATCTTCGAGGTGGCGCATCGTCAGGCGGACATGACCCTATATTGGCACATAGACGACACCTATCTGGGTGAAACGAAGCGCTTCCATCAAAAGGGTATTAGCACCGCGGCGGGTGAACATACGGTCACAGTGGTGGACGAGGAAGGAAATCGATTGGAGAAGAAGTTTAATGTAATTGTGACGGAGTGAGGTGAGATTCCCTGTTTTGAGAAAAAATTTGTTTACGGCGCTATATTGAAATCTCTTTATTTTCTACAAGTTCGTTTCTTTGCAGATTGAGATTTTTGTCTTACATTTGTGAGTTATTCGTTGGTGGCGTATGTTACTGACGGAGCGAAGCTTTTGGGGGAATTGGTGCCCCTATTGCTGCCTTCGGGGAATGAGTCGAAGGGATAGGAATGGATTAGTGTCATTGTTTTCTCTTTCCAATGTGTCGCTTTGGGTGATGGCTATTCCTAATAGTAGGCAGTGATGCGAGTGTTTTTGAATAAATACGAATAAAATATACTAAAGAATATCTTTGTAGTATGGCTGTCGTTTATTGTGGCATGAGTGCCGATTTGATACATCATGGACATTTGAATATTATTCATGAGGCGATGAAACTTGGGGAAGTTACCATTGGGGTTCTTACGGACGAGGCGATCGCTAGTTATAAAAGGCTTCCATACTTGACGTACGAGCAACGTGCGGAAATCGTCTCTAATATAAAGGGAGTCGCTAGGGTAGTCCCGCAAACTACTTTGGATTATGTCCCAAATCTTGAAAAGATAAGACCTGATTATGTTGTCCATGGCGATGATTGGCTCACGGGCGTGCAAAAAGAGACGAGACAGCGTGTGATTGATTGTATCTCTCGGTGGGGGGGAAAGGTTGTAGACATTCCGTATACTCCTGGTATTTCTTCGACGGCTCTTAATGCGGAAGTCCGTGAAGTGGGTACTACTCCTGAAATCAGGCAAAAAATGCTTCGTCGTCTGATCAAGGCGAAACCGATTGTGCGTATCATGGAAAGCCATTCGGGCTTGACGGGCCTTATCATCGAAAAGACGAAGGTGAAGGTTAATAACAAGACCGAGGAGTTCGATGGTATGTGGGCAAGTTCCTTGACGGATTCGACAAGCAAAGGCAAACCGGATATCGAGGCTGTTGATTTGACCACAAGGCTTCATGGCGTTAACGATGCTTTGGAGTGTACTACGAAACCTATTATTTTTGATGGTGACACGGGTGGGAAAATAGAGCATTTTGTGTTTACTGTCAGGACGTTGGAACGATTAGGCGTGTCTGCCGTTATCATAGAGGATAAAGTTGGTTTGAAGAAGAACTCACTCCTTGGTACAAATGCGGTTCAAACGCAGGATACGATCGAGGATTTCTCGGAGAAGATTAGGGCTGGGAAGAGAGCGCAAATCGCAAGCGATTTTATGATAATTGCCCGTTGTGAAAGTCTCATTGCGGGGAAAACAGTGGATGATGCGTTAGAGCGTTGTCTCGCTTATGTGGAAGCAGGTGCTGACGGAATCATGATCCATTCCAAAGATAAATCCGGCGAGGACATAAAGGATTTTTGCCAAAGATTCAGGGCTAGACATAGTTCCGTTCCGATTGTAGTCGTCCCCACAACATACAACCATGTGACGGAGGAGGAACTTGCAAGTTGGGGTGCTAATGTCGTCATATATGCGAACCACATGTTGCGTAGCGCTTATCCTGCCATGGTGAATACCGCAAAAACAATTCTTACCCATCACCGTTCGCTTGAAGCAAATGATATGTGTATGGGCGTGAACGAAATTCTGGAATTAATTCCCGGCACTAAATGAAACCACAACAAATAATTCTTTCTCCTGACAATAATTATGCGTTATTGACGGACTATTTCTTGCGGAATGGATTGAGGAAGGTCCTAATCGTCTGTGGCTCGTCTTTTAAAAATTTCAGATTGAGGGAATTTGTTGACGGATTGATAAGCCGAGGCGTGATTTCCCCAGTCTTTTTTTCTGATTTCCGCCCTAATCCGGATTACGAGTCGGTTGTCAAGGGCGTGGAATTGTTTAGGAATAGCAATTGTGATTCTCTCTTTGCTATAGGTGGCGGGTCCGCGATGGACGTCGCAAAGTGTATTAAACTGTATGCGAATATGCCTGAAGGTGTTAATTACCTGCGAGAGCGGATAGTCCCTAATGAGATCCCTTTCCTTGCTGTTCCAACTACAGCGGGTACGGGAAGTGAAGCCACGAAATTCGCGGTCATTTATTATAAGGGCGAGAAACAGTCTGTCTCCGATGATAGTTGTATCCCTCAAACCGTTTTGTTTGACGCTTCCGTGCTACATTTTTTGCCTGACTATCAGCGAAAGGCGACTATGCTTGACGCTTTCTGTCACGCTGTTGAGTCCTTTTGGTCTGTCAATTCGACGGATGAGAGCAAAACGTATTCGAAGAGTGCTATCTCTTTGATCCTGAATAATATGGATTCGTATCTTGCGAATGAAGAATCAGGGAATGCCACAATGCTGAAGGCGGCGAACTTAGCTGGAAAAGCAATAAACATAACTCAGACGACGGCAGGACATGCCATGTGTTATAAAATAACAAAGTTATACGGCATTTCCCATGGTCATGCCGCTGCGCTCTGTGTCTCGGTATTGTGGCGTTTCATGGTTGAAAACACAGCTTTATGTGTCGATCCAAGAGGCGAGAAATATTTGGACGGAATGTTCCATGATCTTGCTTCCGTGATGGGATGCCCCGACGCATTAGCTGGAGCGGATAAATTCCTGCGGATTTTCGCGGGTTTGCAGTTACAGACTCCTGAGCCCGATGGCGAAGGTGATCTTGAGTTGTTGAGCAAATCGGTTAATCTTGATAGATTGAAAAATAATCCAATAAGGCTTGACGAACAAACAATCAATGCCCTTTATCGAAAAATATTTGATAGGAAATGAAGGTAGAAGATTTAGTGGATATAATCGGGGCTGACTTTTATGCGGGTGTCCCTGATTCCCAATTGAAGGCTTTGTGCAACTTCTTGATGAACAAATACGGCATAGACCCGAAGCATCATGTCATCGCGGCGAACGAAGGTAATTGTACCGCACTTGCGGCGGGTTACCACCTTGCGACAGGTAAAGTGCCGGTCGTATATATGCAAAATTCCGGCGAGGGCAATGTCATTAATCCTGTCGCATCCCTTTTGAGTGAAAAGGTTTATGCCATACCGATGGTCTTTGTCGTCGGTTGGCGAGGGGAGCCTGGTGTCCATGACGAACCTCAGCACATTTATCAAGGTGAGGTCACGTTGAAACTGCTTGAGGATATGGATATCGCATCCTTCGTTATTGGCAAGGAAACATCTGTGGAGGAGGTGCGGAAGGCGATGGAAGGTTTTAGAAAACTCTTGGAACAGGGTAAGGATGTGGCGTTTGTCGTGAGGAAGGGTGCCCTTTCGTATGATGGTCATGTGAAGTACCAAAACCCGAACACGATGTTGCGGGAGGAGATCATCCGACATATAGTGAGTGTCTCTGGCGAGGATCCGATCGTTTCCACGACGGGTAAGGCGAGCCGCGAACTCTTTGAAATCCGCGAAGCGAACCATCAAAGCCATAAATACGATTTCTTGACGGTCGGTTCGATGGGCCATAGCTCTTCCATCGCTCTGGGTGTTGCCATAAACAAACCGGAAGCGAAGATATGGTGCGTGGATGGTGATGGCGCAGTTTTGATGCATATGGGTGCCATGGCTGTGATTGGTGCGAATGCGCCTAAGAACTTTGTGCATGTCGTGATAAACAATTCCGCGCACGAGACCGTTGGTGGCCAGCCTACCGTGGCCGGTAAAATAGACTTGGTGGCCATTGCTAAGGCATGCGGGTACGGGAAGGCTGTCTGTGTCGATACTTTCGCCGCATTGGATGCCGCACTGAATATGGCGAAGTGCAATGATGAGTTGACGTTTGTTGAGGTGAAATGTTCGATTGGCGCCCGGGAGGATTTGGGCAGACCGACAACTACCGCATTAGAAAATAAGGTTAATTTTATGAATTATTTAAAACTGGGGTAAATCCTTGGGAAGTATGATTCATTAAGAAAAGTGTATCTTTACCTATCGTATTTATAGTGCGATGTGAAAACAGGAGGTGTTATGGAGGATTTCTCGAGATATAATGGTGAAGGAACTAAATTGAGAAGGGTTCAATTGGGTATTTTGGATATCCTAATTGAAGTGGATAAGGTATGCAGAGAAAATAACATAGAGTATTGGTTGGATTTTGGAACATTACTAGGCGCAGTGCGTCACGGAGGCTTTATCCCGTGGGATGATGACGTGGACATCGCTGTTCGTTATGAAGATATGGATAAACTAAAATCTGTGATGCCCAAATCCCTTCCTTCAGACTTGTTTTATCAGGATGTGGAGACTGACAGACAATATTGTTGGCCTTTTTCAAAGGTTAGGAGTTGTAAATCTTTAGTGTTGGAAGAGGGTGAATCTGACAATTTTGAAAAACCCCATGGATTATATGTTGATATATTCCCTCATGAGAGATGCTTTTCTCCGTATCTGAAAAGAAAATTGGATGAGGTGTACGGAAGGTGTTTCCGCAGCAGAAGACATTTTCTCGCCTATACCAAATCGGACATCCTATTGGCTCATTTAATATGGCCCTTTATATGGTGTTTGGTGAAACTATTCAGAATCTTTTCTAATTTAATCCATGTGAAAAAGAGAATGCATGTTTTTGGTGCTTTTGCGTTTAAATGCTTTTTCGAGGAGGATGATGTGTTCCCTTTGCGAGAGTTGGACTTCGAGGGACATAAGTTTTTTGTGCCTAATAAATACGACAGATATCTGACTAGTATTTACGGAAATTATATGGAGATTCCTCCTGAAAATAAAAGGAAAGTCCATTTGGAGAATGTGATTTTTTACGACTGATGGGAATATGAGAATCTTATTTATGACCGATAAAGATTGTGCTCCCCAAAATGGAGGCATTGAAAGAGTGACCTCGGTTTTGTCTAACGGCTTTTCTCGGGAGGGAATGGCTTGTTTCTTGCTGTTCGCAGGTGAACCTTTTATCTCGGGTGAGGGTGCGTTTGAGGCGAAATATCAGTTGGATCGGAACAATGCATATAGTCAGATCCGATCAGTGGTGGAGCAGGAAAAAATCGATGTGCTTTTTAGCCATTTTATGACGAAGTCTAATCGTTATGTGGTCTTGCCTGCGATTAACCAACTCAAGAAGGATTTCCCGAATATTAAACATGTTGTTTTATACCATAGTCAACCGGGTGTTGAGTTGATGACTTTCCCGTTGGCTGTATATATGCGTCGTATTCTTAAAGGAGTTCGGGTAAAAGAGAATTTTGCTTATATGGTTAAGCAAATGATGTTGCGGTTGGTCGGGGAAAAAAATTATAAAAGTTTCATAATCCCTAAGTGCCGACTTTTGTATGACTCTTCTGATATTTTAGTCGTATTAAATGAAGCGTATATACAGTCATATGAATCTTTGATTGACGTATCGTGCAGGGAAAGGTTTCGGTCAATTGGAAATCCATTGCCGTATGATGATGTTTTGGACCCGGGAATAGAGAAAAAAAGTAAAACATTTTTGGTCGTTTCACGTATGGAGGAGGAGACAAAGCGGTTGTCGAAGGTGTTGAAATATTGGAAACAGGTACAGGATGTGGATGAAACCTGGAATCTGGAGATTGTTGGCGATGGAATGGACAAGAAGGTGTATGAGTCTATGGCAAGGGAGCTGAAGTTGCGTAGAGTGTCTTTTTGGGGACAACAACAGCCACGCTCGTTTTATGAGAAATCATCTATTTTTCTCATGACCTCTGATACGGAAGGTTGGCCTATGGCATTGTTGGAGGCAATGCAGTTTGGTTGTGTCCCTATTGTTTTCAACTCGTTTGCTTCCGCTTCGACGATTGTCAGCCATTCTGTTGACGGAATTTTAGTTCCGCCATGTGATGATGCTTCTTATGTGGATAGTATGATCCGTTTGATGACGGATGACTCAATGAGAAACCGTATGGCGTATGCGGCGGTGCGTGATTGTCAAAAATTCTCTGTGGAGAAAACCGTCAAAAAATGGATAGAATTGTTTAATGAATTAGTACCCGAGAAAAATGCCTAAAGTGTCAGTCATACTCCCCGTATATGGGGTGGCGCAATTTATAGAGAAATGTACGCAGAGCCTATTGTCTCAGACTTTGCCTGAAATGGAATTCATTTTCGTTGATGATCATGGCCCGGATAATAGTATCGAAATTGTTCATAAGCTGATAGATAATCATCCCCGGAAGGATCAGTTCGTCATTTTAAGACCAGAGAAGAATCTAGGCGCAGGAATGGCTCGCAATTATGCGCTTTCTTATGCGAAAGGCGAATACATCTCCTTCGTGGATTCTGATGATTGGGTCGAACCGACAATGTTTGAGGAAATGTATGCGGAGGCTTGTAAAAATAATAGCGATTTATGTTGTTGCCAAATCCAGAAGGTTTATCCGGATGGTAGTGTGGGCGAAGTCATAAAGAATCCGTATGTGGGGAATGGAGATATCACTCACGATAAGAGAAAGGAGATTTTGTCGAATTATGTCTCCCTTTTCGCCACGTTCATATACAAACGTTCTTTTATTGAGGAAAACGAGATCCGCTTTCATGGGGATCGTTGCGCAGATGATAGTTTCTTCGTCTCGTGTGTGTGGATGACAGCGAAGTCCATTGCCTATGTCCATAAGAATTTCTATAAATATCTAATCCGTCCTGGCTCTGTATGTACGACAAAAGACAGTTCCAAATATCAGAAACGTCTGAATGTATTCAAGGACTTGCTCGACTATGCGAAAAAACATGGCATCTATGACGAATTTCCAGAAGAGGTGGATTATATATATGTCAAAAAAGGCTATATGGGGTCTGTCTTCAATTATGTTGTGAATTCCTTGGAGCCTAAGCCCTCTACCATTTCTGAAATATACGCTGAATTAATCCGTTTGGTGCCTAATTATAGCAATAACGTCTATTATAAAAAGAATATGCCGTTAAGGATACTGACGTTTTTGATTCGACATTTGCCTTCTTTGGCGGAGAAGTTGATCCGGGTATATGTGTCTAAAAAAGAAATGATGATATAATATGGATTTGATAATCGGAGCGGGAATTAGTGGTATCTCGTATGCGGCCGCCACAAAAAACGACTACTTAATCATTGAACAATCTGATAGTATTGGTGGTTATTGTAAAACTATAAATCAGGATGGTTTCACATGGGATTATTCCGGCCATTTCTTCCATTTCCAAAGGCCGGAAATCAAGGACTATGTGATGAAAAACCTGAAAGAGGAAGATATGCTTAAGGTTTTTAAGCACACCCAAATCTATTATAAAGGCCTTCTGGTGGATTACCCATTCCAAATGAATATCCATCAGTTGGAAAAGGAGGAGTTCATTGATTGCTTGTACGACCTCTTCTCGAAGAAGGAGGATACATGCGTATCTTCCTTTAAGGCTATGCTTTATGCTAAATTCGGGAAATCTATTGCGGAGAAATTCCTGATACCTTATAACGAGAAGCTATATGCCGTTGATCTGGACAAGTTGGATGTGGATGCTATGGGACGTTTTTTCCCGTATGCGGATAAGGAGCAAATCGTATTGAACTTCAGAAATGCCAAGGACCAATCCTACAATTCGTTTTTCTTATATCCTAAGAAGGGTGCGTTCCAGATCGTGGAATCAATCGCTTCCAGGTTGGAGAAGGATAAGATATCATTGAATGAAAAACTTGTATCTGTTGATAGGGAAAGGAAAATTGCCAGAACGGATAAGAGGGAGATCCATTATGATAATTTGATTTCAACGATACCGTTCCCGGATTTGTTGGAAAAATCGGGGGTGGAATATGACAAGAGTGTTTATTCTTGGAATAAGGTCTTGGTGTTTAATCTCGGCTTTGATAAAAAAGGGAACCAAAAGAGGAACAATTGGATCTACTTTCCTGACAAGAATCTTTCTTTTTATAGGGTTGGATTTTATGACAATATAATCGGACAAAATAGGATGTCTCTGTATGTGGAGATTGGGTTCAATAAGGAGTCTCAGGGGAATGTTGATATGTCTTGCCTCCTTGATCGTGTCCTTTCAGACTTGAAAAAGGTCGGCATCGTTAATGATGAGAAACTGGTTTCGTATTGTTCGGTGATGATGAATCCTGCTTATGTGCATATTACAAAATCGTCTGAAATTGACAAGGTGTCGAAAATGAATCTGTTGAAGAGCTCTGATATATATTCTATTGGACGTTATGGTGCATGGAAGTATTGCTCCTTGGAGGATAATATATACGATGCACAGATGTTGGCGGATAGGTTATAGTGAATGTGTAATTGTTTTATAAATTGATAAGTAAATGAAAAATTCGATAGTTCATTCTTTATGGAAGAGGGGGTATGGCTGGTTGATCGCGATAGCCATCTTCTTCTTGTTGACATTGGTGTACGCATCTCCTGTGCTGATGGGGAAAGTCGTGCAAGCTGGTGATCACGTGAGTTGGCAAGGTATGGTGCATGAGGCGATGATGTCAAAAGATAGTGGAAACCCTACTTGGTGGACAGGATCTATGTTTTCTGGAATGCCTTCTTACCAGATAGGTGGAGGTAGCTACCTCCCTGTGGATCTGGCTTTGCCTTTCACGAAGATATCTCGTTTCTTTTTGGGCAATGAAACACTATTCTATTTGATGGGCTACTTCTTTTGCTTTTTCCTTATGCTCAAGTGTTTCCGATTGAAAACCAATCTTGCCATCGTCGGTTCCATCGCGATAACCTTCTCGTCGTATTTCTTTATCATTATTGCGGCGGGACACAACACGAAGGTGGAATCAATCGCATTGCTTGCTCCTGTTGTTGGCGGTTTTTTCCTGATTTTCCGGAAACGTTATCTTTGGGGCGCATTGCTGACGGCTGTCTATGTGATGTTAGGAGTGATGAAGCATCCTCAAATCGCATACTATTACTGTATGTTGATTGGAATTTTAGGGTGCGCTGAGTTGTATATCCATATTAAGGAAAAACGATATAAGGATCTGGGATTGGCTTGTTTGGTGTTCTTGGGTGCCTTCCTAGTGGGGGTCGGAGCATGGTATCCGAAGTACAAAGCCAACTTGGAGTATATGTCTGAAACTATGCGTGGCGGACATTCGGAGTTGGTGAAGGAATCTGACGAGCAAAATAAGACGGAGGGTTTGAATTTGGATTATGCGACCGCATGGAGTTATGGAGTGGGTGAGACGTTTACCTTGTTGGTCCCTGGATTTATGGGGAATGCGTCTGGCTATGATGTGGGGACGGACTCTGAAGTCTATAAAAGCTTTGTCGACCATGGGGTTTCTCGCCGTGAGGCTGCTCAGTATGCTAAGCATATGCCAACTTATTGGGGAGATCAGCCGTTTACCGCTGGCCCTGTCTATGTGGGTGCGATCGTGTGCTTCTTGTTTGTCTTGGGTCTCTGCATAATTGAGGGCCCATACAAATGGGCGTTGCTGGCTGCTACGGTGATGTCTGTCATGCTTTCTTGGGGCCATAACTTCATGCCTCTTACGGATTTCTTCTTCAAATATTTCCCAATGTACAATAGGTTCCGTGCGGTCTCCTCTATGTTGGTCGTGGCTGAAGTGACAATGCCTCTTCTGGGTTTCTTGGCTCTGAAGAGAATAATGGATGGGGAGATGGAAAAGAAAGACCTGCTGAAGAAGATGTATATCTCAGCGGGCGTGACGGGTGGCCTTTGCCTTCTTTCCTCTTTGTTGGGTGGCGCCTTATTTGACTTCTCTTCGGTGAATGATGTGCAAAACTTCAAGAACCTGCCTGATTGGTTGGTTTCTTCGATCATGGATGAGCGTGAGTCTATGTTGAGGTCGGATGCTTTCCGTTCCTTTTTGTTCATCGCGGCGGCGTTTGTTCTGTTGTGGTTGTATGTGAAGGATAAACTGAAGGCGAATCTCTTCGTGTTGTTGTTGGGAGTGTTCATTTTGTTAGACATGTGGCCGATCTGTAAACGCTATTTTAACAACGACAATTTTGTTACGGTGAAGGAGGAAAAGAACTATTTCAAGAAGTTGCCTTGGGAGGAACAATTGCTTTCTTCGGAGACGGATATGAACTATCGTGTCTTGAACTTGACGACAAATACCTTCAACGAATCCCGCACTTCCTATTATTTCAAGTCGATAGGTGGATACCATGCGGCGAAGTTACGTCGCTATCAGGATTTGATTGAAGAGCATATTTCGAAGTTTAACATGTCTGTACTGAATATGTTGAACACAAAGTATGTGATTACAAAGGGACAAGATGGCCAAACTATCCCTCAACGTAACCCGGATGCGATGGGGAACGCTTGGTTCGTAGACTCTATCGTTGTGGCTAACACTCCAAACGAGGAGTCTGATGCTCTTAAAACAATCAATGTGAAGAATACTGCTGTTACTGACGTGAAGTTCTCCGAATTCGTGAACAGTAATTTGTCTCATGATAGTTCTGCGGTTGTCAAGGAATTGACTTATGCCCCGAACAAGTTGGTGTATGAGTCTCAATCGGAAAGGGATGGTACGATTGTATTCTCTGAGGTTTATTATCCGTATGGATGGAAGGCTTATATTGATGGTCAGGAAACCCCTCATTTTAGGGTGAACTATCTGTTGAGGGCGTTGAATGTTCCTTCCGGCAAGCATTCCATCGAGTTTGTTTTCGATCCGGATAGCGTCAGAAATGCCAGACCTATTGCATATATCTGTTATGCGATATTATATGGTTTGGTTTTCTTTGCGTTGGGCGGCTGGATATACGGCTTGGTCCGTAAGCGTCGTGACAGCGAAGAGAATGGATTGACTAATCTTTGATAGGAAACGATTATGAAAAAGGCTGAATCCTTTCGATTCAGCCTTTTTTGTTTACTCGTGTTTTTGTTTTATCCTTACCCTATTTGGTGTTGGGATAGGGAGTTTGGGACTTTTATGTCAGAAATTCCTGAATCCCATGATCTCTCGCACCTCTCTGATGGTTTTCGAGGCGCTTTCCCTCGCCAATTCCTTGCCTCGGGTGACTGCGTTGTGCAGAATCTCCGGATGGGCGTCGATGTAGGCGATGCGTTCGCGGATAGGATCCGTGGCTGCGATGATGTCGGCAGCCAATTGTTTCTTGAGGTCTCCGTAGCGTATTTCGCATTTGTTCCACTGCTCATCGAAGTAAGCTACCGTGTCAGGAGTTGACACGACCTTCATGATGGTGAATAGGTTCTCGATATAGTCTGGCTTCGGAGAGTTCGGCGCTGTTGGACCTTGGTCGGTCAACGCTTTCTTCACCTTCTTCTCGATGGTCTTCGGATCGTCCGCCAAATAGATGCAGTTGCCTTCCGACTTGCCCATCTTGCCGCTTCCGTCCAATCCGGGGATCTTGATAGGCTCGGTGCCGTCATTGTAGGCGACTGGCTCCTTGAAGTATTCCACCTTGTAGAAGTTGTTGAATCGTTTGGCGAAGTTGCGGGTCATCTCCAAGTGCTGCAGTTGGTCCTTGCCCACTGGCACCTGGTCCGCATTGTGGATGAGGATATCCGCCGCCATCAGGGTAGGGTAGGTGAGGAGTCCTGCGTTCACGTTCTCGGGTTGTTTTCTTGCCTTATCTTTGAAAGAAACTGTTTTCGTCAGTTCTCCGAGGTAAGCGTGCATGTTGAGCATCAGATAGAGCTCCACCACTTCCGGCACATCGCTTTGGATGAAGATGGCCGACTTCTCTGGGTCCAACCCGCAGGCAAGATACTCTGTCAGAACGCTCTTCACGTTCGGATAGAGGATGTTGGGGTCTGGATGCGTTGTCAGGGAGTGGTAGTCTGCTATGAAGAAGAAACAACGGTTGTTCTCTTGCATGCGTATAAAATTCTTTAGGGCTCCGTAATAATTGCCCAAATGCAGGTTCCCGGTCGAACGGATGCCGCTTACGACAGTTTTCATTTTATAATTGCTTTATTTTTATATACCTTTGCAAAGGTAAGAAAAAAATGTGATTTAGATTCGGTTTTGAGCGATTTGGATCGTTAATGTAAATAATTTTCAATATGCGTTTTTTCAGAGTTTATGGCATGTCCATCGTGTTGTCGCTTGCTGTTCTGTATGTGAGCATTATTCGCACGGTTCCGGAGTTCCCTGATTTGCAATTCCGTTGGATGGATAAGGTCGCCCATTTCATTATGTATTTTGTGCTGTCTGGTGTGGTTTGTTTCGAGTTGTACCGCCAACGTTATGACTTCAGCGATCGTCAGATGCGTTTGTGGGGACTTATCTATCCTATCGTCTATGGCGGTGTCATCGAGTTGTTGCAGGAGAATTTCTTCCCGCCTCGCACGGGAGATTGGTCCGATTGGGTGGCCGATGCCTTGGGATCGGTGGCGGCTTATTTCCTGGCGAAGAATCTGCTTCCTAAATATGTGAAACCAGAGGACCAGGGCTTGTCTTGTAGATAATTTCAGAAATATGAAGGTGACGATTGTGGGGACCGCCTACCCTTATAGAGGCGGGTTGGCTGCGTTTAATGAACGGTTGGCCAATGAGTTCAAGAAAGAGGGTGACGAGGTGAAGATTGAAACATTCACGTTGCAGTACCCGAATTTCCTTTTTCCAGGGAAGACCCAATACTCCACGGAACAGGCTCCTCAAGGTCTGGACATCACTCGCTCCGTCAGCTCGGTCAATCCGTTCAATTGGGTGAAGATAGGGCGGAAAATTGCGAAGGATGCGCCTGATTTGCTGATCATAAAATATTGGATCCCTTTTATGGCTCCTTGCTTCGGTACGATCGCTAGACTGGCACGACGTAATGGGGTGACCAAGGTGGTCTCCATCCTGGACAATATCATCCCTCATGAGAAGAGGCTCGCCGATCGCCTTCTGTCGAACTATTTCGTCGGCTCCGTGGACGCTTTCGTGGCCATGTCGAGATCCGTCCTCCATGACCTGACCTCCTTTGACGATAAGAAACCTCAACTCTTCTGCGCCCATCCGTTGTATGATAATTTCGGAGAGAAGATGGATCGGGAGCGTGCTTGCGCTGATTTGGGCTTGGACCCTTCTCTTTCGTATGTCCTGTTCTTCGGCTTTATCCGTGATTATAAGGGCCTCGACATCCTTCTGGAGGCGATGGCGGACGAGCGTATGCGGAAACGTGATGTCAAATTGATCGTGGCGGGTGAATTCTATAATAACTCCGAGAAGTATTTCGAATTGGAGAGGAGACTTGATCTTGGGGACAAGGTGATTTGGCGTAATGATTTTATTCCTGATAGCGTGGTGTCCACCTATTTCGCCGTCTCGGACATTGTGGCGCAACCATATAAATCCGCCACGCAGAGTGGCGTGACGCAGATTGCCTACCATTTCGAGAAACCGATGTTGGTGACGAATGTGGGTGGTTTGGCGGAAATTGTGCCTGATGGCGAAGTGGGGTATGTCGTGGCACCGGATGCGACCTCGGTGGCGGATGCCTTGTGCGACTTCTATGACAATGATAGAGCCGGACAGTTTGTCGTCAATGTGAAGGAGGAAAAGAAAAAATATGCTTGGTCTCGCATGACGGAGACAATCAAGTCGTTGGGTGCTCGTTGATGAGTATGCCAGCGATGCCGCAGTTGCTGGCGAACTGCATGTCGGACATCGCATCCCCGACCATCAAACATCGGCCTGGAATAACCTCCGGAAAATCTTTCAGCATTTGTCGGAACATGCCTGTCTGGGGCTTGCGGTTAGGATCGCTGTTGCTCAGGGCGGTGCAATGGTATATCTTGTCTATCCTGCCTCCGTTCCTTTCTATTTCTTGGATCATCCGTTGGTGGATTTCCTGAAGGTCTTCTTCTGTGAATAGCCCTTTTGAAATGCCTCTCTGGTTGGTCACGATCACGATCCTTTTCACCAATTTGCTCCATTGGGGAATGGCCTCGAGGAATTCGGGGATAAAGGCGAATTCATCCCATGTTTTTACGTAATCGTTCGGACGGTACTGGTTGATGACGCCGTCCCTGTCCAGCAGGAGCGTGTCATAAATACCCAATTCGAGGATGAAGGTGATGTCGGTGTAATTCATTGCCGGTCAATCAAATAGTTCTTGGAAGTCTACGTTCGCTTTCCTGTAGTCTGAAGGGATTCCGATGTCGATGAAGTAGCCGTCGCTTATATATCCTGAAAGGATCTTGCTGGAGACGCTCGCTTCCAGCACCTCCTTCTCGAATGACCCCTTGTCCGGGAATCTGTCGAGCGGGAATCTCTCTAGGTCGATGAAGTATATGCCTCCGTTGATGAGCCCCTTTTCGCAGGGTTGTTTCTCGTTGAATCGCTCGATGACGGAGTCGCTCGAAAGGGAGACTGTGCCGTATCGGTCGAAGTGTTCCATCTCCTTCAATGCGATGGTGATTGCTTGCGCGCTCTCTCTTCCTCTCTTCGCCAGCTCGGATAGGTCGACGTTGAAGAGTGTGTCTCCGTTTAGGATGACCGCCTGGTTGCTTCTGACCTGTTGTAGGGCGAGTTTTATGCCGCCTCCTGTTCCGAGAGGGGTCTCTTCGATGGCGTAGGAGACGTCGAAGGGAAGGTCCTGCCCCTTCATCCATTCGAAGATGCATTCCCTGAGATATCCTACGGAGAGTATCACGTGGTCTATCTCCTTGAATTGGGAGACATATCGTAAAAGATAGTGCAGGAAAGGCCGACCGCAGACGGGTGCCATGCATTTGGGTACTTCGTTCACTACCGATCGGAGCCGAGTGCCCAATCCTCCAGCCAATATGATTGCATCCATGATGTTCTCTATTTTTTCTCGAATAAATCCGCTTCAACCAAGCCGCATAGGATATGCCCTATCATGATGTGTGCCTCTTGTATGCGTGGCGTTTGGTCGGAAGGTACTTTCAGGGTGATGTCGCAGAGACCGTCCATCTCGCATGGCTTGCTTCCCGTCAGTCCGATGGTGTGGATGCCTTTCTCCTTGCAGGCGCGTAGTGCGGCGACGATGTTCTTGGAGTTGCCCGAGGTGGATATGCCGATGAAGACGTCTCCTTCTACCCCTTGAGCCTCCACTTGTCTGGCGAACAATCGTTCAAATCCGTAATCGTTTCCGATGGCGGTGAGGATGGAGGTGTCGGTGGTGAGGGCTATGGATGGAATGCCCGGACGGTCGAAGTAGAATTTGCTGACGAACTCGCCGGCGATGTGTTGCGCATCCGCCGCTGATCCGCCGTTGCCAGCCAGTAGGGTCTTCTTGCCCGACCGGTATGCCTTGATGATCAGGTCGGCGGCTTGTCCTATTTGGCTCAGCATCTGTTCGTCGCTTAGGATGAGTCGCTTCGTCTGCACGGACTCTTCTATGTGTCTCCGGATTTTATCTATATGGTTCATGATGAATTCTGTTAGTCAATTATTTTCCAGCTTTGGGTTCCCTTATCACTGAATTGGAACTCCACTACGCGTCCTTCCAATCCGGACAATGCTCTTTCCACGTTTTTTCTTTTGGTGGGCTCGACCACAAACATGATGAATCCGCCACCTCCCGCACCGCTGACTTTTCCTGCGATGGCGCCAGCTCCCAGCGCTTTGTCGAACGCTTGCTGTATCGTCGGGTTGGTGATGGACGTGGCCATCTTCTTCTTGTCTTCCCATGCTTGCCCTAGTATGGTGGCGAAGGTGTCTATCTCTCCCCTCAGGATGGCGGTTTTCATGTCGATGGCGCTTTGCTTGATTTTATGCATGGCCTCTATGGCCGTCGCATTTTTTTCCTGGGTGTTCTTCCTCTGTTCATCGATGATCTTGGCGGACGAGCGGGAGGCTCCCGTGAAGAAGAGCAGAAGTGATGCTTCCAACTCTTCCACGACCCAAGGTTTGATGCGCAAGGGATTGACGATGACATGCCCGTCTTGTAGGAACTCCATGAAGTTGAATCCTCCGAATGTCGCCGCATATTGGTCTTGCTTCCCTCCGCTCAGGCCAATGTCTATTCTCTCTATTTCATAGGCGAGGCGGGCGATCTCGTAGTCTCCGAGGGGAAGGTTATACCATTCTGCGAAGGCCTGGAGGATGCATACGACCATGGTGGAGGATGAACCTAGTCCGCTACCCGCGGGCGCATCAGAGTAGGTGGTGATGCGGAATGGCTTTGGCGTTATGTGGAAGTCCTTTACGATTCGGTTGTATACCCCTTTGTGAAGGTCTAGTTGGCCATCGATGGGCAACTGGTCTTGCATCTCGTAGGAAAGGGATTGGTTCAGGTCGGCGGCGTATATCTCTATGCCACCCCCCATTTTCTCCTCGATGGTGCAGTGTGCGTATAAATCGATTGTGGCGTTGAGTATCAGTCCTCCGTAGAGGTCACTGTAAGGGGAAACGTCGCTTCCTCCTCCAGCCAAACCTAATCGCAATGGTGCTTTACTTCTGACTTTCATGTTATGTCTTTGTTACTTTTGCAAATTTATAACAAAAAAACTTCTGTTCTTGCCGAATCGCTTTATTTGATGCGTTTTTCTGAAGCGTTGGCGTTGTTTGTCCCTCTCATCAGGAGCGACGCTGAAACATCTTGAGGGATCAGTGGGCGGAAATATGCGAAGGGGCCGAGAAACATTCGCTCCTCGCCCCTTTGGCGTAAAAAGTAGTTATTATCATTCGTTACAATCAGAAGTTGTGCCAATCGCTGAATATCAGGTCCTCGTCCAGCTCATCGTATGCGCCGCATAGGAATGTGTTGTTGTAGTCGTCGGAACACTGGAAGGAAATCACGCCGTCACCTAACTGCAATGTCTCGGGAACGACCTCCTCGATGAGCGCATCCCACCTGAACATGGGGAAATACTCCTTCAGCAGGGCTTCGAAGTCCACTTTCTCGATGGAACCATCGTTGGGTGAACCTTCGTATTCATCCGCCGCCTTCCCTAACTCCTCTTCGTGTAGGTCATAAAGCGTGTCGTCCATCTTCTCTCCCTTTGGCACAGCGTTCGGGTCGAATATCTTATCTATGTTCCAGAACTCTGTCCCGGAATTGTTCATGTCCAAGTATATGTTGCGGAGGAAGTTGTTGTTTACCTGCTTGCGGTTCTTTTTTACCTTTTTTTCGAAATCGTTGAAGTATTTTGTCAGGAATTTAGCCAATTCCTCATCTGTGCTGTCCGCCTTGTTGCTGTCCGCCACAATGGCCCATTCTCTCACTTCCCCGGGAGTGCTTTCTATGGATATCATATCATCATCATATACTCCCATATATCCAAGATCGAAATCTCCGCCGATTTCGAATTCCCCATCGATGATTCTAATGTCTATCATAAATCTCCTTTTGATGATTAATAATTAACACTTTGTAAATTTATAATAATAATTTGGATTATCCAATAGAATGATGGAATATGGGTGTGTAATTTTACCCGACGCATCTGTCCCCGTAGGGCAAGAATCGGGTGCGCACGATTGTCTCCGCTTCGATTTGATGGGCGTTCGGATGATTTTTGTGGTGTGAAATTTTTTGGAATAAATTTATTTTTTTACATGATGCTTCTAAGCTTTATTTTCTTAATTCAGTGGCTGGATCTAATTTTAGATAGTATTATATATGCTTTTTTTGACAAGATATCTTGACATCTTTGCGTGTATTTTGTGCAAAAAATGCAGATGGATTGAATAAAAATACATAACTTTGCAAGGTTTTTTAATATAAACTCTCGATGAAAACAAAAAGATTTATAGCAACACTTATTTGTTTAGTACAGACTGTATTATTTAGTTTATCATACGCGAAAGATTATTATGTGAAAGTTGATGGAACAGGAGATGGTTCGTCGTGGGAGAAAGCGATGAGCGGAGATGATTTTGCGCAATTATTGCCTGATATTTCTTCCCAATCTGTCTTTTATATAGCAGCTGGAAATTATAACGCCTCAGCATCTCGGAATAAAACGTTTTTGGTAAATAATAGTGTTACGATTATTGGTGGATTCCCTAAAAATCCGAAACGAGGAGATGTGGCGAATCCAAATGAGAATATTACAACCTTTTCAGCTGAGAAAAATACAGCATCACCAATATTTGATGTTAATGATAAGTACACTGTATTTAAGTTAAAAGGTGTTACAATTAAAGATGCTTATATCGGTCTCTATCCGAGAGGAATCAATAGAATCTTCTTGTCTGATTGTGTGTTTGATAATGCGCCCATAATAGTCAGTCGTTCAAATGAAGTTTTTATAGAAAACTCTAGTTTCAAAAATCTATCAGCAGAAACAACCTCTATCTCACAGTTTACTATTGATTCAGTACAAATGGTTTCTATAAAGGGGTCTGTTATAAGTGATATAGATGCTGTGTTTAGAGTCAGTAAGATTGTTGAAAATCTAAATATAGAAGATGTTGTTGCTACTGTGCCTGGCAAATTTTTTGAAGGGAGGGTATGTTATGCCAATATATCAAGATTAAAAGCACATTCAGGGGGATTATGGATGTCCTCTAGTCCTTTTTCTACCTGTTCAATTAATATTTCGGAAAGTGAGTTTATATCCAATGGAGCCAATCCGGAAGGAATTCATATATTAGAATGTCCTGACTTTAGATTATCTAAGTCTTTGGTGAAAGGATATGGTACGGGAGTCTACTCTAGTGCAAAAAAATCTTCTTTAGATGATGTTGAGATTTATGGTGGAACAGATGGGTGTTGTTTTTATGAATCTGAGGGTTCCGTGTATATTAACAGGTCCCAACTATACGATGCTAATGAAGGCGTGAAAGTCTATTCGGGAAGTTTGGAAGTTGAGAATTCTGTTATTTCCGGGAATTCTTTATATGGTATCGGAACTTCTTCCGTATTGCGCAAATTAGTTTTAAGGAATAATATAATAGGATTAAATGCCGATGCGACTGACAAGTACGGGAATGGAACTGGTGTCTTTGTCAAAGCAGATTCTATATGTATTGATGGAAATATTATTTCCGGGAACAAAGGATTGGGTGTGGAGTTTAATTGTAAGGGTCGATTTTGTGAAATAAAGAATAATTATATTGGTACAAATAAATTTTATGAAAACCTGGGTAATGGTGGAAGTGGTATTAATCTAGTATATAAGGGCGCCTCTTACTCGACAAGTATGAATCCATCTTCGTTAAAGGAGGCTAACTATATTGGATTTAATGGGGAGGATGGAGTTGTAGCATATTCTTATGAATCTGAAATCAGCAATAATTACATTGGCGTAACTCCGGATGGCCGCCCAATGCCGAATGGCAACTATGGAATTAATGTGATTGATGGACGTGCTACGTTAAACATAAATAATAATCATTTAGGATATAATGGGGAAGGAGACATCAACTCCGATTATTCTGTTATATCACACAACATCTTTCATGGCAATGAAAAATATGCGATAAAAACTACGAATGATGTTCCTACAATGAAAATTACCAAAGAAGAAACGGATGGCTTCTATGTTGTGGTTGAAGGAGAAGTGAAGTCTAATAATCCGACAGATGTCGAATTGTATTTTTCAGATGGAAAAAAACATAGTGCTCTGTCTTTATTGGGTGTTGCTGAAACAGATGCAAACCATAAGACTTTTTCGATAAGGTTTCCACTGCATAATCTTAAAGGGACCCCTTACTATTCATGGGTTATAATAGAAGATAGTATTAAAAGTAAGTTTTACGGACCCCAAAAAAGTTCCATAGATCTATCTAAGTATCAAGGGAAAGAATACTATGTTAAGGTAGATGGTTCAGGAACAAAAGATGGCTCATCTTGGGGAAATGCGATGTCTTCAGACGATTTTGCCAAAGTGTTGCCTACTGTGTATGATGGGTCAACATTCTATTTGGCAGAAGGGTCATATCAACCTTGTTACTGTGGTGATTATGAAAAATGTGGTGCCAAATCGTTGTATGACTTAAATTCTTCTGTGAAGATTATCGGTGGATTTGCAAATGATGCGAAGATGGGAGATGATAACGATCCGGAGAAACATCCTACTATTATGAATGCATCTTATAATGGTAGTTCGCAATACCTTTTTAAGGATGGAGATGAACCTATTACTCTTTCTCTTGAGGGACTCACAATGAAATATGCTACAATTGCTGTGCTTCTCAGTAGAAATGGGAAGCTTTATATGAATAATTGTATTGTTGATAGCTCCTCAATCATTACTCCTAATGTGGAAACAGTTGAAATTTCAAACACAAAATTTAGTAATGTCAGGAAAGGAGCAAGTACCTATACGTATCCGCTGATTATTGAAAAGGCAGAGAAAGTACGGCTATCTAATGTTTCATTTAGTGACATTGAAGGTGATATCATTTATTCTAATAGTAAAAAAACAAATTTTGTCTGTGATTCTCTTATCATGAAAGATGTTACCGTTAGAAACGCAAGTGGCTATCTGTTCGCAGGTGACGTTAATTATGGTTTGTTTGAAGGATTGGATGCCGAGACCAATGGAATGTATATATTCAATTCCTCGGATGAGATTATAATAAAGGATTCAAAACTTGTGTCAACAAATTTGCCGGAAGTAAATTATGGTATCTACTTCGCTAACGGAAAAAAATTGTCTGTGAGTCATTCCTCAATCATCGGTTATCCTTACGGAATTTTAGACTATTATTCAAATGCGGAGAGCCTAATTTCATTGGATGATGTGACGATATCTTGCAACAAAGGGAATTCGAGTATCGCACTATATTTGATAAATGGGGAATCAGATGTTGTTGTTAACAATTCCAACCTTGTAGATGCAAGATATGGAGTGGAATTGGTTAATGCCAATAGTTTGACGGTGAAAAATTCAATGATTTCAGGGAATTCGGAGTATGGAGTTTATGCTATACCAAATTCTAATGCCAACATCAATCTTGAAAATAATGTTATTGGATTAACAAGAAATGCCGATGAGAGATATCCGAATAAGGTTGGTGTTTTCGTTAGTGCGAACAATTTCGTGGCTAAGAATAATGTTGTTTCAGGCAACGACTCTATTGGTATGTGTTTCTATGTTGTGCGAAATAAGTTTGAATTGAGCGGGAATTATATCGGTACAAATAGAAAATTTGAAGATTTTGGGAATGGGTCAACTGGAATAAAACTGCAGGCTGCGAATGTTACTGCATTGGATATGGCGCCAAGCACTTTGGCTTCCGCTAATTATATTGGTTATAATAGAGGTGATGGGGTATATACAAGTACAGGAGATTTGCATTCTTTTAGTTCCATAATAAGAAATAACTATATCGGAGTTACTCCAGCGGGAGCTAAAATGCCGAATAAAGGGTATGGAATTTCAATTGGTTGGTACTCTATCCCATATACAACAGTGTCGAGTGAATTATACATTGACCACAATCATATTGGGTTCAATGAGCTTGGGGATATAAAGGAAAAAGGAGCTTATGCTGTTATATCTAAGAATGTTTTTCATGGGAATAGCGTAAATGCAATTGACATGGATTCAAGATCATTCCCTTCGCCTAGAATTTATGAGGTGAAGGAGGAGGATGGAAAATATGTTGTGTATGGAACAGTGTCTCCCGATCCTCGTAATAGTTCTGCAGGTGTCACTGTGGAATTGTACTGCACAAATAAAGAAAATGAGTCTGCATTAATATATATCGCATCTGTAAATGTGGATGAAAACGATCATTTTTCATTCTTGATAGATGATATGCCAGAAATGGATAGTGAAGTGTCGTGTCTTGTTGCGATAGCAATTTACAATGAAGATCCAGTTGCTGAGAACCACTCATATACTACAAAATTGAGTGATCCGTATTGTCTTTGTACTCCTGCTCCAGTTGTGGTCGAGAAGAGTGTGACAGTAGGAACTCCATTTACCATTGATAACCGGAGATTCTATCCTAAAGAAGAAGGATATTTTGAGGAGATGGTGACTTCAGAAGGAGAGGATGGATGTGTAAAGAAAACTATTGCCAAAATAACTGTTATCCCTGGCGAGATTCCAAACGCATATTATGTAAAGGAAAAGAGTTCAGGTGACTCGACGGGTAGTTCGTGGGAAAATGCGATGAGCAGGGAACAATTCACTTCCATTTGTGGATCTGTTCCGGATGGTACCACGTTTTTCTTGGCAGAAGGCAATTATGAACCGAGGAGAATATATGGTTATAGCGGATTCTACTTGAGCTCCGATATCCGTATAATTGGAGGTTATCCTGCAGACGCTAAGACTGGTGCGAAGAGAACGGAAAAAACTTATTCAACCATAGACGCATCTGACATGGGTGTTAAGTCATACCTTTTCAGAAGAATGAACAATGGTGACACATTGAACATTTATCTTGAAGGGTTAAAGATGATGAATGTCATGAATGCGATAGAAGCGACGGATGGTAGCAAAATAGAGGTCTTTGACTGTGTTTTTGACAATGCTCCGATTGTACTCAGCAAAGTAGATAGTTTCAGTATTTCAAATTCAGAAATAACCAACATTAGCGAGGATTCAGAGTCTCCGTTCCCGATTTCAATAGACTCGGCGGGGGTTATAAGCTTCAGGCATATACAATTCACAGATATTGCTGACGGTTTATTTAAGCCGACTCCATATATCGATAAATTGATAATGGAAGATGTCACACTGAATAAAGTTGGAGGCATGTTGTATAGAGGTAAACTGGGAGAAGCTAATCTGTCTGACGTGGAGGCAGCCAATGCTTCCATAAGAGTTGAGGACATATCTTCTAAACTTAACATTGAGGATTCCAAGCTTTCCCATATAGAACTTGTTATAGGTAATTCTTTTGTATTAAAGAATTCTACGATATTGGGGTCGGGTGTTGATTTGGCTTCCGTTAAAAAAGCGACAATTGAGAACACGACAATTGACAATCAAGGTAAGGGAACCTGTCTTTCTTCACTGACGACGGATGTGACGATTAGCGGATCGACTCTTAAGAATGGAACCGTTGGCTATTCATATAAGTTGGGAAGCCATACCATTAAAAATTGTTATATTATAGGAAACACATCGGATGGAATTAATTCCTCTGCTGATTATCGTACACATTCTCAATCTCTTGAGTTGATAGGGAATTATATTGGCGTAGGCCCTTCAGGAAAAATAGATGCGAATGGGAATGGAGTATATGTTAATGCCAGTGCTTTTGTGGCAAAAGACAACATCATCTCTGGAAATACAGATTATGGTGTAAAAATAGGGCCCAACGAGACCTCAATCATTGAAAGAAATTATATAGGAACTGACGAATTCCATAGAGACTTAGGTAACGGAGGATGTGGAATAGACCTGCATGGTATGTCTACTATGGGCGGTATATCTATGGCTCCGGAATCAATTGAAGACGCTAATGTGATAGGGTTTAATGGAGGAGATGGCGTAATTATAAGCCCCGGGAATTCTGCCTTGTCGGCTAAAATAAGCAACAATTACATTGGCGTTTCGAGGAAAGGTGATCCTATTCCTAATAGAGGTTATGGTATAAGTATTGTTTCTGGATCTTTCAATTATCCTGTCTCAATAATAAATAACCATATAGGATATAATGAAAAAGGAGATGTGTCCGAAGAGATAGGCTCCTGTATATCTCAAAATGTATTCTGGGGGAATAAAAACGGGAAAGCGATAGAAAACAATACTGGTTATAAAACGTTGGAAGACAATATCCCAGTTATTAAAGAAGTTGGAAAGGTCGGAGACAGTGTGTATGTGGATGTGCAGGTGAAAGATCATTTTGACGCTGACGTGGAACTGTATGAGACGGGCCTAGATCCTCAATCCGCAAAAAAGCTTCTCGCAAAGTCTTTTGTGAATTATGACGAAGGAGGTTCCGTCACATTCGCAGTACCTGTTTCAGATCTTGAAGGGGGTTTATACAACTATTTTGTCGCAACGGCGTATTACACGGGAAACAAGTTCACAACCGAACTTAGTTCTCCATACACATTTGTTAAGCCGCTTGAATTAGGGGATTATTACGTGAAAGAAAATGGTTCAGGTGACTCAACGGGTGCTTCGTGGGAAAATGCGATGAGCGCAAAACAATTCGCTTCCATCTGCGGATCTGTTCCGGATGGTACTACATTCCACTTGGCAGAGGGCAATTATGAACCGAGGAAAATATATGGTTATAGCGGATTCTACTTGAGCTCCGATATCCGTGTAATTGGAGGTTATCCGGCAGACGCTGAGACTGGTGCGGAGAGAACGGAAGGAACTTATTCAACCATAGACGCATCTGACATGGGTGTTAAATCATACCTTTTCAGAAGAATGACCAATGGTGATACGTTGAACATTTATCTTGAAGGGTTAAAGATGATGAATGTCATGAGTGCGATAGAAGCGACGGAAGGTGGTAAAATAGAGGTCTTTGACTGTGTTTTTGACAATGCTCCGATTGTACTCAGCGAAGTAGAGAGTTTCAGTATTTCAAATTCGGAAATAACCAACATCAGCGAGGATTCGGAGTCTCAGTACCCGATTTCAATAAACTCGGCGGGAGTTGTAAGTTTCAAAAAAGTGCAATTCACAGATATTGCTGACGATTTATTTAAGCCGACTCCATATATCGATAATTTGATAATGGAAGATGTCACACTGAATAAAGTCGGAGGCATGTTGTATAATGGAAACCTGGGAGAAGGCAATCTGTCTGACGTTAAGGCAGACAATGCTTCCATAAGAGTTGAGGACATATCTTCTAAACTTAGCATTGAGGACTCCAAGCTTTCCCATATAGAACTTGTTACAGGTAATTCTTTTGTATTAAAGAATTCTACGATATTGGGGTCGGGTGTTGATTTGGCTTCCGTTAAAAAAGCGACAATTGAGAACACGACAATTGACAATCAAGGTAAGGGAACCTGTCTTTCTTCACTGACGACGGATGTGACGGTTAGCGGATCGACTCTTAAGAACGGAACCGTTGGTTATTCATATAAATTGGGGAACCATACCATCAAAAATTGTTATATTATAGGGAATACATCGGATGGAATTAATTCCTCTGCAGATTATCATACTCTGAGTTCCTCTCTCGAGTTGATAGGGAATCATATTGGCGTAGGCTCTTCAGGAGAAATAGATGCGAATGGGAATGGAGTATATGTTAATGCCGATGCTTTTGTGGCAAAAGACAATATCATTTCTGGGAATACAGGATATGGTGTAAAAATAGGGCCCAATCATGCCTCAATCATCGAAAGAAATTATATAGGAACTGACGAATCGTATAGGGACTTGGGTAACGGAGGATGTGGAATAGACCTGCGTGGCATGTCTACTCTGAGCGGTATACCTATGGCTCCGGAATCAATTGAAGACGCTAATGTGATAGGGTTTAATGGAGAAGATGGCGTAATTATAAACCCTGGAAATCCTGCCTTATCGGCAAAAATATGCAACAACTACATTGGCGTTTCGAGAAAAGGTACTCCTATTCCTAATAAAGGTTATGGAATACGTATTGTTTCCGGATCTTTTAATCTGCCAGTCTCAATAATAAATAACCATATCGGATATAATGAAAAAGGAGATGTGTCCGAAGAGATAGGCTCCAGCATATCTCAAAATGTATTCTGGGGGAATAAAAACGGCAAAGCGATAGAAAACAATACTGGTTATAAAACATGGGAGGGCAATATTCCGGTTATTAAAGAAGCCAGAAAGGTCGGAGACAGTGTGTATGTGGATGTGCAGGTGAAAGATCATTTTGACGCTGACGTGGAACTGTATGAGACGGACCGAGATCCTCAATCCGCAAAAAAACTTCTCGCTAAGTCTTTCGTGAATTATAACGAAGGAGGTTCCGTCACATTCGCAGTATCTGTTTCGGATCTTGAAGAGGGTGATTACAACTATTTTGTCGCAACGGCGTATTATACTGGAAACCAGTTCACAACCGAGCTTAGCTCTCCATACACATTTGTTAAACCGCTTGAGTTAAGAGATTATTACGTAAAAGAAAATGGTTCAGGTGACTCGACGGGTAGTTCGTGGGAAAATGCGATGAGCGCAAAACAATTCGCCACATATATCCCGTATGCAATTGATGGTGTCACATTCCACATGGCGGCAGGTAATTATACTCCTTTGCTTACGTATGGATATGGAAGTTATAATGTAAGATCATCCATTAAGGTGATGGGAGGATATCCGTCAGATGCAAAAACAGGGGCCAAGAGTAACCCTAAAGAAAATTTCACAGTGATGGATGGTGATCCAATGCCAATTAAAACCTATCTGTTTAATAGCTATGGTGAGGCTCTTAATATTGAGTTAGAGGGCATATACATGAGAAATGTGATGAGTGCCATCGAAGGAGGAGCAGGTAGTGTGGTAATTGCTAGGAATTGTGAGTTTAGCAATGCACCGATTGTATTATCAAAGTCCGATTCTTTGTCACTTATTAACTGTACTATTAAGGATATATCAGAATCATCCGAAAGAACTTCTCCGATAGTGCTTGATAGCCTGAATAGTATGGTAATATCGTCGACATCAATTAATAACATTTATGATGGCTTTTGCACGTATATTTCGCCTTCTCATATAAATACAATTAGTATTGATAATGTCAATATGTCCATTGGCGGTCTTTATGATATGGGATGGATTAATAGCGCTGTTGTAAGAAACTTTGATATTGTATCCCGAGGAATAAAGGTAATGGTAAATGATAGTATATTATTTGAAGGAGGAAAAATCTCATCGTCCGACAGTGCGTCTCTTGGTTTGTTTGTCGATGCTAAGGAGCGTATGGCTTTAGAGGATATGTCTTTATCTATAAAAGATGTTACAATAGAAGGTTATAATGATGGTGTTGTGTCATACGTGCCTAAGGTTTGCTTGGATAATGTTACAATAAAAGGAGATCAAGGGGGGTATTGCTTATATGCTGTTCATTCTTCCGATGTTATTGTCTCTAACTCTCACATTAGCAATTGTAAACGAGGCATTGAAGTGGCAGGTGAGAATTTAAAAATTGAAAATTCAGTCATTTCTGGTAATTCGGAGTATGGTATAAAATCATATGGCACTTTGAACAAGATTGAACTATATGATAACATTATTGGATTAACAAAGGATGAGAGTGATGTGCTGGCGAATGGAGTAGGTGCATACGTAAGTGCTGATACCTTTATTGCAGTAGGTAATCTTATATCAGGGAACAACTCTTCTGGTATTCAGATATCAAATTTGACAATACCTACTACGCAATCTATAATAGAAAAGAACTATATCGGTGTAAGGAGAGATGGATCATTATCTCCTAATGGAGGATATGGAATAGAGGTTATGGGTGGAAACAGAAAGGACTTCTTGAACATTAGTAAGAATCATATCGGAGGAAATGAGGAAAGCGATATCAAGGTAGGTGACGCTTCTTCGATTATCTCTCAAAATGTTTTCTATGGCAACAAAAAACTGGCTATTGAAAGTGTCATAGAGAGCCCAATTATAACCTCAGTGATATTGGGGAATGATAAATATGTTGTAAATGGTGAAATTGTAAGTGGATTAGATAAGATCAAGGATGGGGCGTCTGTTGAATTGTTTGCTACATATAACGAACATCAGTCGGCTCTAAAATATATTGCGTCAACATCGAATGTCGTTGATGGGAAGTTCTCAATAGAAGTTCCTGAATCATTAGAAGAAGCTTCATGTTTGGTCGCTATCGCTATTTATAATGCTGAGTCTAATGCAAAGGACGATAAGTATTCATCAGAACTTAGCGATCCATATTGCCTTTGTGAACTTGTCCCCGAAGTTATAGAGGATACAGTGCCTATAGGTGTTTATTCGGAAATTTTTGGAGATAAATATGATCCATTTATCATTGGAACTGTTCGTGATACCATCTTTGCCGTGGTAGACGGTTGTCAAAAGATGCGTGTTGAATCCTTTACAGTTTTGCCTCTAGATTCGACACTGACAGATTATTACGTGAAAACAAATGGCTCTGGGGATGGCTCGTCTTGGGAGAATGCAATGAGTGCGGAGGTCTTTGCCGCTTATTTGCCATACGCACCAACAGCATCTACTTTCCATGTTGCGGCTGGAACATATTATCCGACATTGGATCTCAACCTTCAAAAAAATGAAAATGCCGCGTCAAGATTCTTCTTTGTTAGGAATGACGTCTCCATTATAGGTGGATATCCAATCGATGCAAAAACTGGAGATGTGTCGGATCCGGATAATAATCTTACCATCTTCTCCGGAGATATCCTGGATAATGATTCCAAGGGAAATACGGATGATAACACAACTTATCTGTTCTATATTGACAAGAACGCAGAAAAGGTTAGATTCGATGGTGTTGATATCGCCCATTCAAGGAATGGTATATGTACTGATCTTGCACCTCAATCAAGCATCGTTGTTAGTCATTCGAGGATGAATAATTGTGATGCGGCGGTAAGGGTTACACTTGTGCTTTCTTCGCTGGAATTGGATAATGTGAAATTTGACTCGAATGTACATGCTGTCTCTTCTGGTTCTATCAGCAATACAACTATCAAAAACTCAAGTTTTGTACACCACACAGGTGCTCCATTATGGATTATGTCAAGTGGTAAGGTGTCTGTCACGAACTCCATCTTCGATGAAAATCTAAGTCTCCCAATTGTCCAATGTAACACTTCGGATGTTACCATCACTTCATCTACCTTCTCAAATTCAATTTCTCAAGGGGAAGATGAACCTATAATTCAAAGTAGTATTGTGAAGTTGGTGAATAATACGTTTGTTGACAACGAACAAGGTGGGGATTGGATAAAGGCGGACTCATTGACCATGTACCATAACACGTTGTTAGGCATCAAAGGATTAGTGGGTGGTATGTATGCGAATTCAGATCCTGCCTTCACTTTTGTCGGCAATATCTTTGGATATGACTCTTTACCTTCTGAAGTTTCTGAAATATTGCCCGATAATATTGTTGGTTTGACGAAGGGAGGACTCTCTCAAAATGTGGATGAACGTTTGCTTTCTGTGGAGCAATTGGATTTGTTATTCTATAAGGAAGAGGGTAAGTTCCTCCTTACAAACAGAGGTGGATTTACACCTGTTGTGGCGCTGAGAGCTGATACGATAGAGAATGGGAAAAGCATTCGTCTGAAAAATTTTGGCATAGAAGTAGACCAAAGAGGTGAGAACAGACCAGACAAGACATGCATGGGTGCTTACGAGTACCTTTCTCCTGTGGTTGTAAAGCTCAGCGACTCGATTTGCTTTGGTGTGACCGCTTATCAAAAGCATGGTTTTGATATCGTTCTGGAGAATTCAATCTCAGGTGTGTTTGACTTTGATAGAGTGGTGACGACAGGTCGAGTTGATACATTCTATCAATTAGCTTTGACCGTTAAGCCTCAACCTGAATTCGTTGATGTGAAGATTACTCCTTCCACCTGTATCAATAATCCGAATGGTGAGCTATCCTTTGGTGTGGAAGGATGGATTGAATCGATTGCTTATATGTCCTACGAGGGAGAAGAAGCCAACGTATTATTACCATTTGAGGTGATTGATGCGGCAGCTAAGTTCCGCATCAATAATCTGAAGGATAAATCTTTCACTCTGTATGTGGAGAATAAATGTGGAAGCAAGATTGTGGAGAAGTATGAACTTGACGCTATCCCTAATTATTCAATCTCCATCTCTGAAAATAGCACCACAGATCTGAGATGTAGTTACTCGAAAGATGGTTTTATAGAGGTTATGATTTCGGGCGGTCATGAGTTGTCAGAATTCTCTATGAGAGGTGGTGTGGCCATTGCGAGAAAGAACGTTTCTCCGAGTCCGGAAACATTCATTGTTGACAATTTAGGCTCGGGCATTTATACCTTCTCATATCATTCTACTGTGGATGGTTGTTCGGACGAGGTGATCGCCAGTCATAAGATCAATGCTCCAGAACCGATTGTCTTTAAAAATTGTGTGGCGGATGCGACCTGCTATGGCGTTGCGTCGGGAGAGTTGGACATCGTTCCCCTTCGAAATGGCGAGGACATACATTTTGTTGATGAAAACAAGTCGGTTAATTACGCTAGAGACGTGTTTGAAAATAATAGAACTGATAAGGGTTATCTTGGCAAATTTGGTGACATAGATTCGATTGGATTTTCTCTTGTTTCGCTTGATCCTGATGTGTACATGTATGGAAAAACACAAGACCAATTCTTCAATGATGCCCTACAGGACGCTGTTGACTTAGGATTCCCGATGGATTCATTGTCCCTGCATGATTCATTATATACCAAATTCCAGTATCCTCAGAGTTGGCTGGGTTACACTGCCATGTATCCTGGTATTTATAGGATTGAAGTCAGAGATTCCAAGGGATGCTATTTTGAACAAAGTTATGAGATTAAGAATCCAAAGAATCCTCTCTCTGTCGAGATGGAACATGCAATTGACGCATGTGATGCCGATAAGAGACGTGTGAAGTTAACAGCAACAGGAGGATGGGCTCCTTATCAGTTCATTGTCGTAGACTCGCATGAGTGGGGTGATCCTGATGATAATGACCCCAAAGACTTGAGTGGAAATCAGGGAAGTGTGACAGTAGGGCAAGACTTCGAACCTGATACCATGCTTGTTAAGGAAGGAGACAGCTATGTTTATACGTCCGATATCCTTCCTGTAGGCAAGATTAACATTATGGTGATGGATAAAAAAGGCTGTGCCGATACAATAGGTAAAAATATGATTGTTGATGCCAATATTAAGGTTGTCGGAGAAGAGGTTTTTGATAAATGTGCTCAACCAAAGAATCACTCCATCAAGGTTAATCTTGGCCCTGAAATCTCCCAAAAACCTCATACTTACAAAATACGTCTTGCGAAGAAAGGTGATTTCTTAGAGATAAAGGATTTCCAAACTGATGAAGAGGGTAATGACATCATCAGTGGCCTTCCTTCAGGTCGGGTTGGTGTGTTTGCGTATGCGGATGGATGTTCTGGATACTCCACTGTGGATATCGCAGGTGATACATCTTTGTCGTATATCCCTTATGTGGCTGTAAAACTTGATTCAATAAAGCCTTGTCCAGATGCCGCTACGGGCGAATTGGAGATCAAGGTTTATGGTTCATACCCTCCATATCAAATGTACCTGGACGATTTTTCCGATGCATCCTTGTTGAGGAATATTGATTTGTATGATACGATCAAAAAAGAGTATGCGCAGATCAGTGAGCCATCTTCATTTGAATCGACTGTTAATGACAAGTTGCGCTTGCGCGGTTTGCCGGGAGGCGCCCATACCTTAGTGATTGTGGACAGAGAGGGATGTAAGAAAAATGTCGACTACAATTTCGGGGTCTCTTCTCCTATTGTAATCAGTGCGGCAGCCTCTCCTGTTTGCCCTGGAGAGGAGTTCTCTAGAGTATATGTGGAATCAGTCTCTGGTGGCACGGCGCCATATCTATACGCGTTGGACGATTCCTATGACTTTAATGATGATTCATTCAAGAAGGTCTCTTCGGGTACCTCACATTCCATCGCTGTCAAGGATGCGAACGGATGTGTTAAGAAGAGTGGAGTGATTCCGCCAAACACTGAAAAGATGTCAAATGTCAATGTCGATTGTATGGTGACGAACTGGCATAGTCTCGATGATATCGTGGTTTTTGTGGATATCTCATCAACTGGCGGTTTTGCTTATGACAGTGTCTCCTTCTCAATTAAGCCTGAGGACTTGCCTCAAGGTGTCACCTATGAAGTCATTGACCCTGATTATTTCCGATATGGATTGATGCCGGGAGATACGGTTGAGTGGATCAATGGCAAGACCTATTATGGTCCTCTTTGGGGTATTCCGGATGAAGTTGTCTCAAGTATACTTCCGGAAAATGAATATGACAGGGAATACAAACGTTTGGAGCAAGTGGTCGAGGAACTGGAAAAGTCACTCAATTCTGCTAATAGTGAGGAAAAAAAGGTGATAAAACAAAATATAGCGTCTCAAACGGAGAAGAAGAAATCAATCTGTACCAAGGAGATGGCTCTTGAAAAATTCACCGCTGAGCTTTTCTCTAAGAACTCAATCGAACGAATGAAGTTTATTCGTTTGGTGACAGATTCCCTGATCCAGAATTCGGGAGATACGTTGTTCTCGTATCCATTTACCCACACATTATATGTTGGAGGTTGCGATATAACCGTCGAATATAATGGTGAGAATGGTAGGAAACCTAACAATGTAGAGAATGAAGGACAACACTTCGCTAATTTGAACACAAAGGACATCTTGGAGTTGATCGCGTCTCCGAATCCGGCTAACGTAGGAGATGAATGTACGATTTTTGTCACATTGAAGTCAAAAAAGGATGTCTATTGTGATGTGTATGGTTTGAATGGAAGTGTATCAGCCATTTCCGTTTCGCCTATTACAGCGAATTCGGATGAATGGGAGTCGTCAGACTCGAACTACATGTGTAAGTTCAATGTTAATCTTACCGAGACGTCCATTGTGCGTGTTCGTACTGCAACAGATGCTGCCAGTGTAGTCGTACTGGTAAACCCAAGCGAGAGATGATCGTAACTGAATGAATAGATAATTGTAGAAGTTGTGAAAAAGATAATTTTATTACTGTTAATGGTTCATGGGGCCCTCTTTTCGATGGCTCAGGACTTGGAGCAGTTTGATGTGAAGAAAGGCTTGAAGGTTTCTGGCGGGCTAAGCTTCAATAACACTTTTTACTCGGGTAGCGACAGTTTAATTCATAGAGATCCTTACATGTATACTTTGTCGGGAAATCTTAACTTCAATCTCTTGGGGATAATAGACGCTCCGTTCTCCTTTGCGGTTTCCAATACAAGTAAAACCTATACGCAGCCATTCAATCGTTTTCAGTTCGCCCCAAAGTATAAATGGGTAAAACTATATTTGGGAACGACTAACATGCATTTTTCTCAGTATACGTTGGCTGGTCATGATGCGCGAGGTGTGGGTGTCGAGCTTACACCGGGCCATTGGAATGTTAGTGCGATGTATGGACGTTTTAAAAAAGCCATAGAGTATAATCCTGAAGCAAACAACATCTATGATGTGGCTTACAAACGTATGGGATATGGATTGAAGGTGGGCTATTGCAATAAGGGTACTGACGCTAATGTGATTTTATTCTCTGCAAAAGATGATAAAGAGTCATTGGAAATGCCTATACCAGCGGAGGCTGATCTGCATCCACAAAAAAACATGGCGGTATCTGCATATTTTCGTCAAAAATTCCTGAAACACTTCTTCGTTCAGGGAGAGTACGCACTCTCTCTGTATAACTCGGAACTCCGTGCTTCCAATGGAGAAGAAATAGAGTCTGCTAACTTCATTGACAGAGTATTCGGAAGGAAGGGTAACGATCGGTTTGTAGATGCGCTTAACGCATCGCTTGGTTATGAGGGTGCAATATGGGGGTTGTCGTTCTGCTATGAACGAGTCGCTCCGGATTATCAAACCCTTGGCGGGTATTACTTCACCAATGATGTTGAGACGTTTACTCTTGCCCCATATTTAAAGTTGATTGGAGGGAAGCTATCAATGTCGGGAAAGTTTGGACTTGAAAGGAATAACCTGAACGATCTTAAGGCGGACGATACCCGACGAATGGTGGGTTCCGCCAATGTTTCCTTCTCTTCAAAGGGGTTCACGACATCTGTGTCGTACTCTAATTTCTCCACCTATACACGTTATAGGAAGACAGCCTATCCTTACTATGTAGATGACTTGGACAGTTTGAACTTTTACCAAATTAACCAGTCGTTGAATGCGATGGCCTCGTACAATTTTGGTAAGGATACTACTCTTAGACATAATATCAACGTGATGGCCTCATATCAAGCAAGCGACTCAAAAAACGATGACGTGAAGGAATCGATTAGTGATATCGTCTCCGCTTCGGTCTCTTATGGTCAGTCCCTTTTACCCCAAAATTTCTCGTTCGCGACTTTCTTTTCCATCAATCATGCCACAGCGGACCTCTACAAGTCTTTATACTATGGTCCGGGTGTTTCCTGTACGAAGCAGTTTTTTGATAAACATCTTACGACAGGACTATCCTTCGCTTTCAACGAGAATATTCTCAATGACAAAAAAACAAATTCGTTGCTGAACTCGTCCCTTTCCGCCTCCTATTTGCTCCATGGCATCAAGGAGAAATATGGTCACCATACTTTTTCCGCATCGGCTGGTTTGACCAATCGTCTAAAGACAGAGATGGCGAGGAACTATGAATTCTTGGCAACTATTAGATATGGCGTAACATTTTAATTGATAATATCATACAAAATATATGAAAACTCGTTTTCTCAAGGTTCAACTACTTTTTGTGATGCTTCTTATTAGTATGAAGCTTTCAGCTGCTGTTGTTTATCCTATAGTATTGAATCCACAGATTTTACCTCCATACAGTAATTGCCTTTTGGACTATGCGGCAAGCAAGCGATTCAATGTGTTTGCTCTAAGTAGGGATATGAACCATGCTAATTACACGTTTTGTCTGAACATAAAGATGAAGCATGGTAACTCTTATTTAATTGACGAGACGGTGTATGATGTTAGATTCACAGTGGTAAGTGGTGTGCCAAAAATTGTGGATATCACTTCCTTGCTGGATCGTGTGGATAATCAATCGAATGAAGGGTTCTGTTACGAAGAGGGAGCCTACGAATTCATTTTCCAGGCTTTTGATGCCAACAATCTAAATATTGCAGTTAGTGAACCGGCTTATCTTTTAGCCTATTTGAGCAAAAGTGAACCTCCTGTATGCATTTACCCCAATGACAACGACTGTGTTTCCCCTACTATCGGAGGGGTAATCAATTTCTCATGGACTGAATCCTTTGCGGCAGTGCCAGATCCGAGCAGAAAGTTCAGAATAGCCATCTATGAGATGCCTGACGGTCTTTTTGATGAGGGAGCCGATTATTCAACAAGACAAAGAAAGTCTCGATTGAACTCGCTTGTTGAAACGCAAGTCCCAATATTCATGGATGAGACCAACGTTCCTTTCTATTCGTTTATTAACACAACAGGTAAGTTGCAGAAGAATCACACCTATTTGTGGAGGGTTCAGATTTATAAAGATGGGACAAACCCGGATGGTAAATACACCACTTCTGGTTACTATAAGAATGGGGGTTGGAGCGAGCCCTTTACCCTTCGATACCGCAATTGTGATCCGTGGTCGCAAGAGACAGTGAAACAAGAGAAAAAATCTGATACGGAAGCTCCTAGTCTAGAGGTGGAAGTGTCTGACGCTGTGACTATATCTTGGGAGACCGACCCTGATAAGTATTGCGGATATCGAGTTGGTTATAATGTTAAAGGACAAGATTCTGTCATCGAATGGACAACTCAGACATTTGCCCAAAACGAATCTAGTTGGGTGATCTCGAAAAACATTACGCCAGGAGTTGATTATGTAGCTAAGATTGAGGGTATAACGGACTGCCCGGATACTGCATATACAAAGTCTAATAAAAAGGATTTCAAAGTGCAGTATAAGGCGAACAACGATTGTAAGAGTAATATTCCTGCCCTCTCACTTAACGATAATATTGGAGAATTAAAGGCGGGTGATATCATTGATGCGTGTGGTAAGAGTGTAAAGGTGACAAACGTTGAACGCAACGCTAATGGCACTTTCTCTGGTCAAGGTATCGCACTTTTGCCAATTCTATCGGATTGGACAGGAATTAGGGTTAAGTTTGAGGGTATTAAGGTCAACTCCTCCAAAGAGATGACCTCCGGTCACATTGAGAGCACCACGGGAAGTTCCCCTTTGACATTGAATATCAACGGTGTCGCCAATAAACAAAACGCAGGTACAAAGACAAATCTCCAGAAGAAGATAGCTGATTCAAAATCCGAAAGTTCGCAAGTAGCAATAAAAGTGGAGGGTAAAAAAGTCTCTGTTTCTGGTAATGCAATAGGCACAATCGTCGAGAAAGAAGAAGTGGGTAATATTGCCGATGAGGACAAAGTGGGTGAGAATGGCAAAATAACATTTGCCGCCAAGGTGTATGGTAATCCTGTGATTGACGAAGGCATGTCACCGTTCAATGGTCTACAAATTAGTAGTTATTATGAAGTTCCCGGTCAGTGGATTGCCCTTGAGGCAGGCATGTCGACTAAATTGGTCGCTAAATTCACGAAAGGTGATGGCGATATTAATCTAGACAGCGTTTTCTTCTATATCCAAGCGGAAGAGGATGCCGTGAAAATAGAGAATCTTAAATGGAGCGCAACAAACGAATGTGAGTTCACAATCTTTGCTGGCAAAGAAACCGAGCATTTGAACCTGATTGCGGTGGATAAGAGCAAAGGCTCGCTTAATATACTTGGCAGAGCATTCATACAATCAATGAAAAGGGAAGAGATCACACTTCATTTGGTGCCTGTCAGAAGAGATCCTGGTTCGATTAAAACAGATGTAATTTCGGGAAGACTAAATGCCATCTATAATCCACTAGGCAAGCATTTTACTGTAGAGGTGGAGGATCAATTTGATGAAAAAAAGGAATTGGGTTTTCTTGACGATGGATTGGATGTCTCTGAGACAAGTCTTCTAAGCTTGGAGAGTAAAGAGATGAAGGAGCTTACACAAGCATATGTTGATGCGCATTCGGGGATTGAGGATAGTAAAGATGCCTACATCTTCATTTGTCCAAGCGCAAAGGACAAAAATGTGAAAGGAGACATGCCAAGGAATAAGAGTGTAGGCTATGTGTTTAGCAGTGCAGCAACGTACGGAACTGATTCGGATGCCTGGACGATAGCCCATGAGTTAGGACATGGTATCTTCGATTTGGAGCACACGTTTGATTTCGGTGTTAATAAGAATACAACCAAGAACCTCATGGACTATAGCCAAGGAACAGATACCAAGGTATGGCAATGGACTGTTATGGACAACCATCCATCGTACACACTTCCTTTTTTGGAGGATGCGGAGGATTCGCAATGGACTACTGATGGTCATTATTATTTGTTTACATACATTGGTATGCTTATGGGAGTGCCCTATGCGAAAGCTGAGGAGTTTGGACGCTGGGCAGAAAGACCGGATACATATGTGTTGTCAGAAGAAGATATTAAGAATGGTTATGTAAATATGGGTGATAACGAAAAAGTAGATGTTAGTGGTAAAAAAGTCGGTGACATGTTGGAGAATACAACATGGGCTATCGGATATTTACAACAACTTTACCACGCATTAACTGGGGGATTCCATGGCGTTGAATTGGCGTTTACGACATATGCGATTAAACATGCGAATGAATTGGGTATGCAGGAAGATGTTAAATCATATTTGTTGCATAGATTCGGAGATGTATTTGCGCATTTCGATATGAGTAATGATTCCAAAGGTTTTGATAATGTGCCATTGACTAAATATATAAATTGGGTAGAATCTTTTTTTGGAGATAAATCCAGATTAGAATGCAATGTTAATACAAAACAAACTAATATAGATGAAATAAAGGGGAAAAAAGCGGGGATATATTTTAATGGTTCAAAGTTCTATTCTACATATGATGTACAAGAAACTAAAAAGATCATTGTTAGATCAATTTTAACTAGTCGTTCAGGTATATTAAGATGTGCCAGCATTACCGAAGAGAAGCTTCAATCTCTTATTAATCGTTATGAAAAAGATAAAGATTTTCTCGAAAGCGTATCTAATAGTTCTAAATATTCCGACCTAATTCTATCGATACAATTCCGAGAATATATTACTACTATGGAATTATACGATTTCTTCTTAGAAAAGTTAAAATCAAGTGACTGTAACGCTCGACAAAACGATAACAAAATGTATGGAGATCAAGTTTCATGTGTTTATCTTTTTACTTCAGGACATTCCAAGGATGACGGGAAACCTGATGATATTCTTAGAAGAAAGGATTTATTTCTTCAATATGTAAATCGCACTGTGGAACTATATCCAATGTTGACCTCCGAAGCAAAACTTGATACTCGGCAGAATCCTTATACATTGATCAAGGAAATACTGGACTGGGGAACGGATAATCTTGAATTAAACGCAAAATTTGATGGTGTTTTCCTGTTCCTTATTGAGAGCCTGAGAATAAAGGAAGAAAATGTAGATTCTGCTACCTTTAGTATTCCGATCAAAAGTCTACCTAAAGAGATCAAGAAAGGTGTAGTATTAAATATTCTGTATTCTAATTTTGCAGATGTTTGGGATATATTTAATTGGAGATTTGATAAAGCAGCAGACAGTGAACGATTCGTAATGTTAAAATATCATTTTAAACAATACTTAAAAGAATACAGTATTAGAAGAGAAGGTACAAACAAAGAATATAAGTTTACTATAAAGAAAATAAAATAGGCTTTATAACAAAATGAAAATATTAAAACCCTGCACGTTATTGTGCGCATACTTATTCTTCATTACCGCATCATTCGCGAATGAAACCTCGGATGTTGTTGGCAATATAGGTGATGATGTCCTTTCTTCAGTCAAGGAAGAGTTCCCCGAGACGTACTCCGTGCTTCAGGATATGGAAGACGGTTATGAACTTCCCGCTGTGGTGCGATGTGAGGTGGGTGATGTCGGTGTCGAGTTGACGATCGACAAACTGAAAATGAATAGGAAAAACATCGGATCCGAAGGCGCCAGTGTTCTATTGGATGCGAAGGCGGCGTTGGCGCTTCCATTCTCTATTTCTTCGAGTGGGGATAATATTATTCGCTTTGAAGGGAAAGATATATCAATGGATGGTAGCATGACCGAGGAGGCTAAATTATATTTAGGGGAAAAAGTTGAATTTACGTTCCTAGACAACAAGATAAAACTTGTGTTAAATGGGAAATCTCCATCTGAGGATGAAAGATGCTGGGTCAGTTTCGATTGTAAAGGCGTTCGGAATGGACAGATAAGCGGAGACTTCGTATTCGATAAGTCATTTGTGTCACCAGCTGAAGGTGATGATCCTGTGAAGGCCTCATTCTCATTTAACCTGGGTGACGGATTTATATCGAAAGTGAAGTTCGATAAAAAATTCAAGGTGGCCAACTGCGGTGATTTTGTATTTGATGTTACGGATGCAATAGTTGACCTAAGTTCGTCAAAGAATGCGGCGGGCTTTGTTTTCCCGCTAGACTATTGGGACGAAACCGCTGGTGCTCCAGAGACATGGAGCGGCTTCTTCCTAAAGAGTCTTGTAGTTGCTATTCCTGAGGAACTATCCTTCAATGGGGCTCCAAAGGAAGTGAAGGTGAATAACCTCCTTATTGATGATTACGGTTTGACGGGTAACTTCATGATGACGTTCCAGCAAGACAACTCCACAACCACGGACCAGAATCCGGGTCTCGCATTCTCAGTGGACACCATTGGTGTTTCCATTTGGCAGAATGAGTTGTCGGATGGTATGATCTCAGGAAGTGCCCAAGTGCCTTTCCTTAAAGAGAACGAAAACCCACTCAAGTTATCCTTTAGGGGGTCATTCGGTTACAGTGATAGGTTCTACTATAATATTAATGCTGGCATAAAGGAAAATTCAACCTTTGGAATACCTTTTACAGAGGAGGCAAAAGTTACTATCAATAAAGGTTCTTACCTCGATATCGGAGACAAAAAGGGAGGCGATGGATTCGAAGCATCACTATGTATGAACGGAAGTATGACTGTTGAGTCAGACTTCCGATTGAAAGGTGTGAAATTTGAGGGATTGAAGTTCTCGACAAGTTCTCCTCACGTGGATTTCGATTATTTTGGATTGGACGGAACTGTCGGTTTCTCATTCGCAGGTTTTGGAATATCGCTTAACGAACTCGGCCTAAGGAAAAATTCCACAGCAAGCGCAGAATCATTATTAGATCTTCGAATTGCGGCACAACTTAGTTTGGCTCAAGAGGGTAGTTGGGGCATCGCAGTTGGTGGAGGTTTCGATATTTATTCAACTTTTGAAAATCGGGAATGGGAATATAAAGATTTTGAAGTTGACTCAATCAAACTTGATTTGGACTTCTCAGCCTTCCGCTTTAAGGGAGATATAGGATACAGAAACTTTCGTAAGGTGGAAGATACTGTGATTCTGTCAGAGTTTAGAGGTGGTTTGTTGCTGGAAATCAGTGCGCTTAGTTTTGGTGTGAGTGGTGATGTGATCTTTGGACGTACTAAGAAAGATGAAACATATTTCTATACAAAAGCTGCGGTAGAGTTGCCTGCTGGAATAATGCTTTTCCCACCATGTGTTTTCGCGAAATCTTTCATGGGAGGCTTGTACTATAAGATGAGTACGCCAAGAAACCCCAAAACAGAAGAGGATTTCCCACCGATTAAATTTGCGGAGAAAGACAACTATAGCTATGATCCTAAAGCAGGTTTTGGGTTTATGGCAGGAATGGGTATTTATGTTGCGCAGAAGTCTTTGGTTTCTGCTAATGCCAATCTTGAATTGAGTTTGAACTCCCATTGGGGACTTAACTTTATTCGATTGTACGGATTCGCATCCTTCTTGTCGGAAATGAAACTTGACGATGACCCGAAAAAGGCAAATATAGGTGTAGCCCTAAATTCGATATATGACCGTCCAAATCGGACCTTTGAGGCTCAACTGCAGGGAAGTATCAATTATAAAGACATATTGACGGGAGAAGCGAATGTGCTTTTGCATGCAGATCCTGACAGATGGCATTTCTGGTTGGGAACAAGGAATCAACCAAATTACCTAAAATTTGCTGGGTTCGCCAAGTCGCAGTCATACTTTATGATGGGTGAGATCGAGACTCCACTCCTCCCATTGAATGAGACTGTGGCCGCAAAAGCAGGGATTACACTTTCCCCAGCGCAAGGAAAAGAAGGGGAAATTTCTCAAGGGAAAGGTTTTGCCTTCGGTGTCGACATGTCAGTAGGAGCTAAGATCTCTCTTCCTTTGGATATACTCTATGCGGGATTCAATCTTTCCGGAGGATCCGATCTTATGGTGGTACATACGCAAAATAATTGGATTGGAAGCGGCGACATCTATGTATATGCCGATGGAAGCGTAGGCGCATCGATCCCTTGGCTAAGATGGTGCAAATGGCATCCTTGTATTAGGAAGAAGAAGTTCAGCATCTTTAAAGGAATGACCTTCGCAACTCTTCAAGGTTCCGGACCAACTCCGTTTACAGGTAGGGGAAAATTAAACTTCTCATGCTCGATCTTCTGCATCGACCTGCCTTCGATTGACGTGTCAGTATCATTTTAACATGTAAAATAATTAGTCACATTATATGAAACGAATAAAATTCATAATATTCTTCCTCTGTTCACTATGTGTGGGTAGTGCAGTGGCTCAGTCGGGAGATTACTCCATCGATCTTTACACTTACAATGCTGGCAGTTATGTCGCTCTTCGATGGTATCCACAAAATGCGGACATCTTACGTCATGCGAAAGAAAGCGGTTTCGTAGTACAAAGGAGGACGGCCGGATCATCAGTGTGGTCTGATATATTTAGCGGGAAGCCTGCTCCGTATGAGAAATTCGATGCCATGTCGGAGAATAATGACCAATATATGATGATTGGTTTTATCCTATACCAAGAGGAATTAGAGAAGAAATTCAGCACCGATTCCATAAAGTCCCAAATGAAGGCTGACTCCATCTATTTCGATATGAGCAAATATAAGGATCCCAAAATACAGGATTACTTGTATAAGCTGGGTCTCGTCACTTGTGAATTTGACTTGGAGATTGCCCAAGCTGTATGTCTATACTATAAGGACGAGAAAGTTACTCCCCATACCACGTATGACTACCGTGTTCTATTAGGTGATGGCAAATATGCTGAAAAAGCAAAGGTAGTGCGTGTCGACATGGACAATCTTTCCCAACTTCCTCCCCTTAAGGGATTCGAATCCGAAACAGCAGGTGAGATGGTTCGCTTCAAATGGAGCGTGGCTGATAATAAAAGAAGTTACTCGGGATATATCCTGGAGCGTAGTGCCGATGGTGTGAAATACTCAAGAATAAACGAAGACCCAATCGTCTACACTTATACGGGAGAATCATCCAAAGACCTCTGCTTGGCGGGAGATTCCCTTCCGGAATGCGACAAAACTTATCATTATAGAATATGCGGTATTACACCATTCGGCGTAAATGGACCTTACTCAAATGTGGTGAAAGTGTCGAACGAATGTGAATACTTGGTAGAAGTGAAGATCGATGATGTAAATGTCAATGAAAAAAATGTCGGAGAAATCAAATGGACAGTTGCTAATCCTAAGAACCAAGCCATACGTGGATTCCATGTCCAAAGGGTGGATAAGATGAACTTCGACGCAAAAACGAAATCTCCTATATTCCAAAATATTACACCGAAGATGCTGTCTGGTAAAACACGCTCTTACAAGGATAAAAACACACATCTGACCAACTACTATAGGGTTGTGGCGTATGGAGAGAAAGAGGGTCAGAGAAGCGTATCCAACGTGGTGTTCCGTCACCAAGTGGACAGCATTCCTCCTTCCGCTCCTACAGGTCTGTCGGGAACAATTGATTCAACTGGCGTCGTCCGTTTGACATGGAATAAAAATCCTGAACCTGATATCATGGGATACCGTGTGTTCAGGGCAAACAATCCAAACGTTGACTTCCTCTCTTGCTCGGACACCATTTTGCCTAAAAATAGTTTCTCGGATACGTTGTCCCTTGGTACTCTTACCAACGATGTCTATTACAAGGTTATGGCTATCGATCTTAATTACAACCAGTCATCTCTCTCGGGAATGTCTCATCTGGTAAAACCGGACACCATAGCCCCCGCAAAGGCGGTGTTTACGAACATCAAACAAAATGAGAAAAATCTTTTTGTCCTTAAATGGATCAACAGTTCCAGTTCCGATCTCCAGAGGGTTGAACTGTACAGAAAGACAACATCGCAAGGTGAGTGGAAAAGGTTAATGTCATGGAGTAGGCCTAATCTTGTAGAGGAGTTCACGGATACAACAACCACATTCAAGGGGGAGAAGGTGTTTTATAATCTTGTATCCTATGATGCGTCAAACAACCAAAGCATAACAGAGGGCGCTCCAGTGAAATCTCATGTTGTGAGGACTGATGGCATTACGGATGTTCGGGTTGAGAAGAATTATAAAAAAGGCGGAATTCTCATCTCATGGAAGAATGCCTCAAACCTTATTGATGCAATCCATGTCTTTAAGATTGAGGATGGCTCTGCGCCGAAGTTGGTTGGATCTTTCCTTCCTGAGAGAACAAGTTTCTTTGACGACAATGTGTTCAAAGGCAAAAGGTACAAGTATCTTATCCAACTTAAGTCAAGTACACCGCTGAAGGCCGTATATACGTCTGAAGTCGCATTTTAGGAATATGTTAAAACCGATAGCCATATTATTTCTGTTTGCCTCATTCTCCATGTCGCTCAATGCGGAAGGGACAGATGAAGCATTGGCTGAAGAGCCAAGGCATGTGAAGGAGGTTGCGGATGTGTCGAAGATCCATCGAAAGGGCAAAGAGGCGCAGGCGTTCGTTAAGGCGAATGGTATGAACTCCGATTGGTGCATTCTGATCGATTTTTCCCATGATCTATACACCAAAAGAATGTTCATATACGATTTGAAAGCGGGCAAGATTATAAAGACGGCATTGGTGAGCCATGGCTTTGGTCCAGGCAACACGATTGATCATGTGGTGTTTAGCAATGTGCCAAACAGTTATTGCTCCTCGGAAGGGAAGTATCGGATAGGAATCCGCTCTTATAGCAACTGGGGCGTGCATTTCCATTATAAAATGCATGGGCTGGAAAAGACCAACAGCAATGCGTTCAAACGGTTGGTGGTGCTCCACTCGTACGAATATGCGGAGTGTGACTGGCCAACCACTGCAAGTGCGGGATGTCCGGTAGTGTGTGATGACGTGATGAATTATATTGATTCTAAGATAAAAGCCTCCACCAATAAAAAGATTTTGTTGTGGATATTCAAGTAGGGAAATAAGGCAGGGAAAAGTGCGGATGCGATAATTCCGCATCAAATTCCGTGTACGCTTTTCTCCGTGTGTAGTTGCCTGTTGCCTCGTCTAAATGAAAGAGCCATGATAGCTTGTTTGACGTCGCTTTTTAGAACAAATTTAATTTTTTCTTTTTAGCCTCTTCCAAGTCGACCAGTTTCTCCTCTTTTTGCTGGTGAGTGGCTCTGCACTCCGCTTGCGCCGCTCTGTTTTGTGCCTCGTACTCCTTTTGTGTCTTCTTGTTCAGAAGCATTGAGATGGCATAGGTGTTTTGTGAGGCGTCGCGCATGTGCATGACCGTTCCGCTGTAGCTTGGGGCGATCTTCACGGCGGTGTGTATGTCTGATGTGGTGGCTCCTCCGACAAGCAAAGGTATCTTCAGGTGCGCCTTCTCCATCGCTTCCGCCACGTGGCACATCTCTTCGAGCGATGGTGTGATGAGTCCGCTGAGGCAAACCACGTCCACCTGTTCCTTGATGGCTGTCTCGATGATCTGTTCGGTCGGCACCATCACCCCAAGGTCGATCACCTCGTAGTTGTTGCATGCGAGGATGACGGCGACGATGTTCTTGCCGATGTCGTGCACGTCTCCCTTGACGGTGGCGATGAGCACCTTCCCGGATTTCTTGCCCGTCCCTTTGTTCTGCTCCTCTATGTGGGGCTGCAGGATCGATACCGCCTTCTTCATCGTTCTGGCGGTCTTGACCACCTGTGGCAGGAACATCTTGCCCGCACCGAATAGTTCTCCCACCTCGTTCATGCCCGCCATCAGTGGTTTCTCGATGATTTCGACGGCGGAGGAGTAGGTCTTTAAGGCTTCTTCCATATCCTCTTCGAGATAGTCCCCGATGCCTTTCACGAGGCTGTAGGATATCCTTTTCTCAAGCGGGTAGGTCCTCCATTCTATTTTGTTCTGCGCAGCCTCTGCGCTTTGGGAGTTCTTGATTTCGTCCGCTTTCTCGATCAATCGCTCGGTGGCGTCCTTGCGACGGTTCAAAACCACATCCTCCACCAGTTCGAGCAGGTCAGCGGGTATCTCTTCGTAGACTTGCAGCATTCCCGCATTTACGATGCCCATGTCCATTCCTTTCTTGATGGCATGGTAGAGGAATACGGAGTGCATGGCCTCACGTATGGGGTTGTTCCCCCTGAATGAAAAGGAGAGGTTGCTGACTCCACCGCTGATCTTGGCGTACGGCAGGTTCTGGCGGATCCATCCTGTGGCGTTGATGAAATCGACACCGTAGTTGTTGTGCTCTTCGATACCTGTGGCCACCGATAGCACGTTGGGGTCGAAGATGATGTCTTCAGGAGGGAAGCCGATATTCGTCAGCAGGTCGTACGCCCGTTTGCATATCTCGATACGCCGCTCGTAGGTGGCGGCCTGTCCTTGCTCGTCGAAAGCCATCACGACGGTGGCCGCTCCGTATTGCTGGATCTTTTTCGCCTTTGCCAGGAACTTCTCTTCCCCTTCCTTGAGGGATATGGAGTTGACGATGCTCTTGCCTTGCACACATTGCAGACCCGCCTCGATGACCTCCCATTTGGATGAGTCGATCATGATCGGCACCTTCGCCACATCGGGGTCCGACGCGATCAGGTTCAGGAAAGTGACCATCTCTTTTTTCGCATCCAGCATGGCGTCGTCCATGTTGACGTCCACTACTTGCGCACCGTCTTCCACCTGTTTGCGCGCGATGGAAAGGGCCTCGTCGTAATTCTTTTCGTTGATGAGGCGAAGGAACTTGCGGGATCCCGCGACGTTACACCGCTCACCGATATTCACGTAGAGGGAGCGTTCCTGGGGCTCGTTGAGGCTTGCGTTGATGGATTTGATCTCCAACGGCTCTAAGCCCGATAGCCTCAGATGGTGGTTGGCCACTTTCGGAACGCGGGGCTTCGCACCGTTGACGAACTCCTGGTATTTGGCGATGTGCGCGGGGGTCGTACCGCAGCAGCCGCCTAAGATATTGACCAACCCCTCCTCCACATACTCGACCACTTGCTCCGCCATCATTTCAGGCGTCTCGTCGTATTGCCCGAATTGGTTGGGAAGTCCCGCGTTCGGATAGGCGCTGACGTAGCAGGTGGCGACGTCGCTGATCTCCTTCAGGTATTTCTTCAGGTCTCTGGCGCCGAAGGAACAGTTCAGACCGATGGACAATGGGTTGGCGTGCATGACGGAATTCATGAAGGCCTGCATGGTCTGGCCGGAGAGTGTTCTGCCGCTGATGTCCGCCACTGTCGCGGAGAGCATGATATAGACGGTCCGCCCGCTGCGGGCGATACATTCGTTGGCCGCCGAGATGGCCGCTTTCGCATTGAGCGTGTCGAATATGGTCTCTATGAGCAAGGCGTCGACACCCCCTTCGATGAGGGCGTCCATCTGTTCGATGTAAGCCTCTTTCATCTCTTGGAAGGAGACGTTGCGGAAGGCGGGATTGTTGACGTCAGGCGATATGGAGCAAGTCTTGTTGGTGGGACCGACGGACCCGGCCACGAATCTTGGCTTGCTCGGGTCTTTGGCCGTATAGATATCTGCGGCCTTACGAGCCAATTGGGCGGCGGCGAAGTTGAGCTCGTGGATATGGTCCTCCATTTTATAGTCGGCCATCGAAATCCGTTGGGAGTTGAACGAGCAGGTCTCGATGATGTCCGCACCCGCCTCCAGGTATTTGGTGTGGATGTCGGAGATGACGTCGCTTCGGGTGATGCAGAGCAGGTCATTGTTCCCCTTTTGCTGCACCTCGCTGTCCGGCACGAAGTTCCCGCGGTAATCCTCTTCCGTTAGTCCGTATTGTTGTATCATGGTTCCCATACCTCCGTCGAGGACGAGTATTCGGGAGCTTAATTCTTTCTTTAAGTCGAACTTCATGTTGCCGTTAAATTTTTTGCAAAGATAGGATTTATTTACCGCATTAGCCATTGCTATTTACCCATTTACTATTTAGCTATTTACCGTTTGTGTATTTACTGTTTCTGTTTCTGTTTCTGTTATGGAGACGTGAAAGGCTAATCATCTTTTGCTTTGTTTAAATGGGCGTATTATGTTCATGTGAGAAAAAAATCTTGAATTATTTTTGATAAGTATATGATAAATATTATCTTGGTCGCTGATAAGCAAAATGAGTATTCTTGTTATTGTTTTGATTGAAGATAATGCAAAATATGCATGAAAATCCTTTGGGAATGATTGAGTTAGTCGACGTTTTTAATGAGGCTTTTGTGGCTTGATGGCTTCGTCGTGATATGGTTTAAAGGCTAAATTATTAATAAATAAAATCAGTTTTTGTATGAAACGTATTTTTAAAAATTTTTTGCTGATTAGCATTGCGGCTGCGATGTTCACAGCGTGTGGCAAGGATTCAGATGAAAATGAACTTGAAGATGATGGCGCCGATGGAGTAGCCGTGCCTATCGAAAATGGTGTCATAAAGGCAAAGTTCACTATTTCTTCTGCCGGCGACCAGGCGTATTTCTCCACGGGGAACCTGCAGTATCAAGCAAGCACTAATACTTGGCGTTTTGCGGAAAACCAGTATGATGTGATTGGGGCTGATAACCAATTCATTTCAAGCACGTATGGCGGTTGGATTGATTTGTTTTGCTATGGGACAAGTGGTTGGCCTAGTGGAGCAATTGCTTATCAACCATATTCTACGAGTGTGACTGAAAGTGATTATTACATCGATGGCTACGTACTCTTTCCCCTTGTAAAGGGGTATGAAAATTTGGATTGGGGTTTGTATAATAAGATATCGAATGGAGGAAATGAAGCGGGTGTGTGGCGAACGCTTACTGGTGGTGAGTGGATATTTTTGATGCAAAAACGTCCGAATGCTAAAGAAAAAATGGGTGCTGCGAACGTTAATGGTGTTAATGGTGTTGTAATCCTTCCTGACGACTGGACATTGCCTAAGGGCCTCAAGTTCACAAGCGGATTCTCTAACGAGTCTTATGCGAAAGTAAACAAATATTCTTTGGAGGATTGGCGTAAGATGGAGGCGCACGGTGCGGTGTTCCTTCCTGCTTCTGGTCTTCGCAAAGGAACACAAGTAAAAGATGTGGGAGATGGCGGTTATTATTGGACGAGTACGGTGAGTAATAAAAAAGCTCACATAGCATTCTTCTATAGCTACGGATTAGAACCTTATTATGAGGCTGCGTGCGGTACTGGATACTCTGTCCGTCTTGTGCAAGATGTGAAGTGAAAGGGATGAAGAACAAATGAAAGGCTGCCGTGAGGCGGCCTTTCTTGCCGTATGTGTACTGCAACCATGCTTCGTCAGGTCACTATTCATTTTAAATCTTTAACCTTTAATCGATATGGGAATATTTTCAAGCTTGTTTCATCGCAAACCGCAGCAAACATTGGATCTGAAAGCGGCTGTCATAACGACGACCTATGTCGTCCGCAAACATTCTGTCATTACAAATGTGTGCCATGACGCTGATGGTGACTGGCAATTCCTGGGTGACGAGGAGGTGACGGAGGCAGATGCACTCGTACTCTCTTTAGGGGAGATCATCGAACTGGACCCTTCCGTGGAGGAGGTGCTGGACATGAAGATGGGGTGTTCGGCACACAGAACCTCGAAGGCGGATGCTTGGAAGATAAATAAGGAATAGGAAGGACGGGTCAACTCATACATGGATTCTGCTGATTTTTGAATGTCCTCAAATGTTATAATATGGGAAAGCTGAATTTTGAATTTATTAGGAAGATAAATCATGTGTTAATCTTTTTGGGCGCATGCGCAGGGATTGTATTTATTTGTGTGTTAGTTGGTTGTGCGATCTTTGACGCTATCTCCTCGTCTTCGTCCCGTGACGAATCTGCTGTGTTTGTGAAAACGGATGCTGCCGATGTGTCGTCGCCAAGTGACGTTGAGGCTGAAAATAATGCGGAGAATGAGGGTGGGGTAAAGGAAGAGGAAGAGAAAGAGTATATTGAATTTAACCGTATGCTCAAGGATGTATATGTGTTTGATGTGCTGGATTCATCTCTATGTGTGAAAAAGGATGTGACTCGCTCAAGATATTCTAGGTCGACTGAAGCCAGGAATAAAAGTGTACATGCTAATTTCTTGTTTGTGAACAGTAATAAGGAGGAACATAAGTTGTTTCCGACAAATTCGCAATATATAATCAAGCATTCTTTCCGTGATAGTTGTGCCATCTATATTGTTATCAAGCATGATACAAACGGTGATAAGGTGCTCGATTTTTCAGACGATGCTTCTCTTTATGTCTCTGATTACGATGGGAAGAACCTAATGGAGATGTCATCGTCCGTTTTCGATTCGAAGCCTATCGGTAAGGGGTTGATCCTTATCACGGAGTTCCATGACGATGAACTGAAGTTCTATGTGCTCGATTGTGTGAAAAGGGAGAAGAATTTAATCAAGTCGGTGAAGCAAAAAGCCAGTAAAAGCAATTGTCTCGTTTTTTGAGGCAAGACGGATTTGACGTCGGATATGATGGCAAAAAAAGAGGATACATCCTGCCGATATATCCTCTTCGAGCGGTAAACGGGACTCGAACCCGCGACCCCCAGCTTGGGAAGCTAGTGCTCTACCAACTGAGCTATTACCGCAAAACCGGGAACCTATTGCAATCCCCTCGTTTTTTGGTGACACAAAGGTAGTAATATTTTTGAAATAGGGCAATGTGTGGGGATTTTATTTCTTGGAAAATTCACTTGTCATGTGAGATATTTACTATTTAGCTATTTACGATTTACTATTTGACCGTTTGCTGATTTACTATTTAGTTATTTGCGATTTACTATTTGGTTATTTGCCAATTGTCGTCCAAAAGAAAAAGGAGACTCTGAAAACTCAGAATCTCCTTTGGGATTGGTTGTCTCACGAGGATTCGAACCTCGACAGACAGTACCAAAAACTGTAGTGCTACCATTACACCATGAGACAATCCTCATTTGCCTTCTTTTCGAAAGCGGTGCAAAGATACGCCATTTTTCTGAACCTGCAAGCGTTGAAACGATTTTTTTATTTCTGTTCTGATGATTTTAGGGGAAGAGCCGTGTGTTTGCGCCCTTTCCGCACCATGTGACCTGCTGCCACATGTCCTCCCATAGGGATGATTTCATTAATTTTTTGTTTTTTTTACAATAGTTGTTATATTTGTCGAATGTGCCATGTTTATAAACTACAAATTATTAGAAATATGAGACGAGTTATTACGCTTTTATGTCTGATGCTGGGTATTGGATGCAAGATGCTTGCCATGAACGGAACGGGTACGGCGGAAGATCCTTACCAGATTAGCACTGCGGACGAGCTATATGAGTTCGCATCCATCGTCAACGGTTCTCATGCAAGCATCGAGGCTAATGTGGCTGCATGTGCGGTCATAATGAATGACATTGTCATTAACGAGAATGTTCTGGACAGTGTGGGTAACCTGAGAAGTGATGGGTCATTCAGGTCGTGGACCATCATTGATAGGTTCGAAGGTGTGCTTGATGGAAAGAATCATGTGATCAGGGGATTATATGTGAGTGGGGCGGATAAGGCTGGTTTCATTATGCACATGGTCGGAGCGGAGGTGAGGAACTTGGGCTTTGAAGATTCCTATTTGACATCCGAGTCAGGAAGGTGTGGCGGTATTTGCGGTCATTCCAGGGCTTCGTCGACGATCCGTAACTGTTACTATATCGGTTCTCTCAATTGTGGGGGAAGAGAAGTAGGCGGAATCTGTTCCTTGTGTAACGCTAGTTCTGTCATCAACTGCTTTAGCATTTATAAGATAAGTTCTGCTGGTAAAATAGATGGTATCTGCTCGGTTAGAGAGGATGCGGAAATCGATAATTGTTACTCCATGCCTTTCACGGAAGCCGTAGGTTCTAAGAAGAGAGTCTCTTTTGAGAATGGCGAAGTGGCATATAAGTTGCAGGATGGGCAGACGGAGCATGTCTGGGGCCAGAAGATAGGGGTCGATAAACACCCTGTTTTCGGTGGCGACACGGTCTATGCGTCGTTCCCTTGCTCAAAATACTTTGCGAACGACTTGATTTCGGATACTTTGCAACACGTCTTTGACCATTGTGTTTGTAAAGAGTGTGGGTTCATTGACACAACTTGTTTCATCAATGATTGGTTTGAGATCTACACGGTTGATGATCTTTACGAGTTTGCTAGAATAGTGAATGACGGCCATCCGATGCTGAATGCGCGGTTGATGAACGATATCGTATTGAATGAGGGTCACCAATTTACGGTTACTTGGTACGAAGTGAGAGATAGGCGATACCAAGATTGTACGGTGCCTTGGCCAGGGGGAGATTCATTGACGTGGATTGTAAATGGTTTCATCGACAGTTATTCCGGTATTTTTGACGGACAGAATCACGTGATAAGAGGGCTGTGTGGTGCCCTTGAAGGAGGTGGTTTTATAGAATATATGGTCGGAGGTGAATTAAGGAATGTTGGAATTGAGGATATCTTTCTTTACTCATGTATATCAGCTGCTTTTGTGAGGTCTGCGACGAACACAAAATTCTCCAATTGCTATGTCTCGGGGAATGTGCTTTCGTCTCAGGATGCTGCCTCTTTGGCAAGTTATTCACATTCTTGCTCGTTTGAAGGATGTTATAATATGGCGAAGATTGTGGGTTATGACTGGGGCTCAGGTATTACTTGTGCCCAAGATGATAATGTTTCAGTGAATAGATGCTGGAATGCGGGTGATGTTATTGCACTGAATGTCGCTTCAGGATTGGTCACGTTCTATAGTAGTACTTGGGAACAGGATACCTGCTTTATCTCAAATAGCTATAATCTGGGGGAAATTGAGGGGACAGGTAAAGGAGGAGGTGTCGGTATTGCCACATACCTTTCGAATAATGGTGTTATGAGTGATGTTATTTATGTGGATAATTGCTATAACGTGGGAGTTCTTGCTGGGATGGGCGTAGATCCTATAGCTTACGACTGTAACGACGGTAGGTTCATTTATCTCAGCAATTGTTATTATCTGGACAGCTGTGTGGCGAAGGGACGCTTTTTCGAGCCATATCCAGGCTCTGTAGATGTGCATGCCATGTCCGCCGAGCAGTTCGCCAATGGTGAAGTATGCTATCGGTTGAACAAGGGTGTGACGGATGGCACGCAACCGTTCTACCAGAACCTGAACGAAGTGCGGGTGCGCCCTGTCCCGATGCGTCCTGCCCCTGTCACGGTGGACCCATATCCGGTGTTGGATAACACGCACCTCACCGTCTACACCGACGGAGACACTTACTTCAACTACAAGACGAATGTGGGTATCGAACAAACCTCCGATGACCTTTCGAATCCTTTGGTCTATGTGGTGGACCGCACCATATATGTCTGCAATGTGGAGGGACGTGTGCTCCTTTCCGACATGAACGGGCGGATCCTCTTCTCCCAGAAGGTGCAGAAGGAGGGAACCTCCTCGTGTGCGGAGATTCCGGTTCGTGACGCAGGCGCCTATTTGCTGGTGGTGAATGGCGCGCCGTGCAAGGTGGTGGCGAGGTGAAATGAATTATAGTTGGTCATAGACCACCTTTGTATACGAAGAATGGCTGAGTCTCCTTGAGGCTCAGCCATTCTTGTGATTAGGCTTTCTCTTCTGTTATTTGCAGATCAACAAGAAATAATTCTTCTTGCCTTTTTGAACCAATATGTACTTGTTGTTCAGAAGGGATGCGCTGTCGATGGTGGTGTCGAAATCCGCCAACTTCTCTTTGTTCACGGAGACGCCGCCGCCCTGAACCAGTTTCCTGAGTTCACCCTTCGAAGGGAAGATGGCTGCCTTCTCGGTGAAGAGCTCGGCTACTTTCACGCCTTGCTTGATCTCCTCCAGCGACACCTCGAATTGCGGAACGCCCTCGAACACGGAGAGGAGCGTCTCCTCGTCCAATTTCTTCAGTGCGTCGGATGTGGCGTTTCCGAACAGAATGTTGGAGGCCTCTACCGCAGCGTTGTAGTCCTCCTCGGAGTGCACCATGATGGTGATTTCCTTCGCCAGTCTCTTCTGGAGCGGACGCAGGTGCGGAGCCTCTTTCTGCTCTTGGATGAGAGCGTCGATCTCCTCGTGAGGGAGGCTAGTGAAGATCTTGATGTATTTCTCGGCGTCCTCGTCGGATACGTTCAGCCAGAATTGGTAGAACTTGTAAGGCGAGGTGTATCGCTTGTCCAACCATACGTTGCCCGACTCCGTCTTTCCGAACTTCTTGCCGTCGGCCTTCGTGATGAGCGGGCAGGTGAGGGCGAACGCCTCGTTGCCGGTCACCTTGCGGATCATCTCCGTTCCGGTGGTGATGTTACCCCATTGGTCCGCGCCACCCAACTGCAGCTTGCAGTTCTTGTGGCTGTTCAGGTATACGAAGTCATATCCTTGGAGCAATTGGTAGGAGAACTCGGTGAAGGACATGCCGTCCGCACCGTTCTCGCCCGTGAAGCGTCTCTTGACGGAGTCTTTCGACATCATGTAGTTGACCGTGATGAGCTTGCCCACGTTCCTGATGAAATCGAGGAAGGTGAAGTCCTTCATCCAGTCGTAGTTGTTCACCAGCTCGGCCGCGTTCTCCGCCTTGCTGTTGAAGTCGAGGAATTTCTCCAACTGTTTTTTGATGCACTCTTGGTTGTGGCGCAGCCTAGGCTCGTCGATGAGGACACGCTCCTGCGACTTTCCGGAAGGGTCTCCGATCATACCCGTGGCACCGCCGATGAGGGCGATAGGCTTGTGACCGCTGCGTTGGAAGTGACGAAGCATCATCACTCCGACCAGGTGACCGATGTGCAGGGAGTCTGCCGTCGGGTCGATGCCCAGGTAAGCGGTTGTCATCTCTTTCTTCAGTTGTTCTTCAGTGCCTGGGGTCATGTCCTGAATCATCCCACGCCATTTAAGTTCTTCGACAAAATTCATTTTATATGATTCTAATAGTTTTTTGATACGAATTGTTATGGGGTGCAAAGTTAGCAATTCTTTTTCCAGCGAGAGCCACTTTGTCTCTTTTTGTGAACTTTTATTGTGTGTTTTTCAGATTTTAAACTAAATTCGCGGTGATTTATAAGTCGTAATCAAAATTTTGTATCAGTATGATAAATGCACAAGACATCAAGAACGGAACTTGCATCCGTATGGATGGAAAACTCTATTTTTGTATTGAGTTCCTGCATGTAAAGCCAGGTAAGGGAAACACCTTTATGCGTACCAAGTTGAAAAACGTTGTCAACGGACTCGTTGTGGAGAAACGTTTCAACATCGGTGAGAAATTGGAGGACGTTCGTGTAGAGCGCCGCGAGCACCAATATTTGTATCAAGAGGGTGAGGATTACATCTTCATGAACCAGGAGACTTTCGAGCAGGTGCCTATCGCGCATGACTTGATCACAGGTGTTGAGTTCATGAAGGAAGGCGATATTGTACAGGTAGTGTTCGACGCCTCCACGGAATCCGTTCTTTTCGCCGAGATGCCGGTGAAGACTCCGTTGAAGATCACATACACGGAGCCAGGTCTGAAGGGCGACACCGCCACGAACACCTTGAAGCCAGCTACGGTCGAGACGGGTGCCACGGTACGAGTGCCTCTTTTCATCAACGAGGGCGAGACCATCTTGGTGGATACGCGCGACGGTTCTTACATCGAGCGTGTGAAAGCGTAGTCTCTAAGTAACCTTAATACATGAGGTGGGGACTCTCGGGTCTCCACCTCTTTTATTTGACATGACGATCCATTATCTCAAAAATTACGTAAGGTATCTGTTCTGTTCCCGTCATTGGCGGGGATACGGCATCCATTCGCCCTTTGTCTTCGAATTGGTCACCAAGGTGATCGAGGAGAAGCTGCCGTATTATAAGTACGGGTTGGTGGAGAAGGTGCGGAAGATATACCAGACATCCTCCAAGAGCCTATCCTTGGATGGCGAGGAGGTGAAGGTCTCCAGCCTTGTCAAGCGGCTCTCCATGGATCCCTCCCATGCCCAGGTGATGTTCCGCCTGGTCAACAAGTTCAAGCCGAAGAATGTGGTGGAGACAGGGATGGGGCTAGGCATCACCACGATGTACCTGGCGGCGCCCGATTCCAAGCTCAATGTCGTCACGATAGAGCGACGGAAGGTGTTGGCGGAATTCGCCTCCTCATATGTGAGGAAGGCCGGATTTCGTAATGTGAAAGTGGAGGAGGGAGACCCTTTGGAGCGCTTGCCGAAAGTTTTGGATGCGATGGAGAGTTTGGATTTTCTCTATATGGGAGATTGCCGGGAGGCGGAGGATGTCGAAAAGCGGCTGGACATTTGTTTGCCGAAGATGGGGGAGCAATCTGTGCTCGTCGTGTGCGGGATCTATGAAAACGAATCGATGACGGAGGCCTGGAGGCGAATCCAGGCGCTGGATAAGGTTCGGGTCACGTTGGATCTCTTCAAATACGGGATAGCCGTGTTTGACGGCAAGCTACAGAAGGAAGATTATTATCTCCGTTATTTCCCTGATTTCCATATCTAATGGGGCGGGCGGGAAAAAGAATTTAAAAAAATCCATATATTTTTTCGCTCAAACTGTTGTTCGTACTGAAAAAAGGTATATTTTTGCACACCTCAATATGAGGATACGTTTAAATTCTTTTTTCGTTATGTATTGGACATTAGAGTTAGCTTCAAAGTTGGAAGATGCGCCATGGCCCGCGACAAAAGACGAGCTGGTGGATTATGCAGTGCGCTCGGGTGCCCCTCTTGAAGTTTTGGAAAACTTGCAGGAGATGGAGGACGAGGGAGAGATATACGAGAGTATCGAGGATATTTGGCCCGATTATCCGAGTAAGGAGGACTTCCTTTTTAACGAAGAGGAGTATTAAAAAATATTAAAAAAATGAAATACTAATTCATTGAATTTAAGTGACATGAGTTTTTGGAACCGTTGTTCGGTGAAAAAAATGAGGTCGATAATTTGTGAATTAATGTAAAAACTTGTAATATTGTTGTCGATTTTCTTGTGACTGGCAGTTGAAATATGAGGGAAAGGCAGTTCATATTAGTCGTTTTTTTTCTGTGTATTTCAATTTTGAATTTGTCGGCTCAGATGAGTCCTCAGTTCAGTCAGTATATGGAAGTCCCAACGACCACGAACCCCGCCGCAGTAGCGGAGGAGGAGATGATAAGTGTGTTCGGCGTCTATAGGAGACAATGGGCAGGGTTCAGTGGAGGGCCGCAGGATGTTTATTTTTCGATGACTGTACCATTTAAGGTCGGAGAAACTAAACACGGGGCTGGATTAGTCTTTTCAAGTGATGAGATAGGTTTGTTTAAAAACCAAAGCGTTCTTTTACAATATTCGTATAAAACGAAACTTTGGGGTGGAAGGTTGAGTCTTGGATTGGGTGTTGGTTTTTTGAACCACACTTTTGACAAGGAGAGTGTTGATTTGACAGGCGGTGGTGAGAAAGTGTTGAGCGGTGATGATTTCCACAAAGAGAGTGATCCATTCGTTTCGAGTTTCAATGTTGAAGGGAATAGCGACGTGTTGTTTGATGCCTCGTTCGGTTGTTTATATACGCAGGATCATTATTACATTGGGCTATCGGTATTACATTTGAACTCTGGAACCATTGATTTAGGAAACGAGTTGTACGGAATGTATGTGCCACGTTCATTATATTTGACGGGTGGATACAATTTTTCGACCTCTAATCCGTTGGTTACTTTGACACCGTCTTCGCTAATAAAAACAGATTTCTGTTCTTGGCAAGCGGAAGTTTCGGGTTTATTGGAATATTCTAAAAGAGTGAGAGGAGGAATTTCATATCGTTTTGGGGATGCTTTCGTATTCATTTTTGGAATGGATGTGATAAGTGGACTCCAAGTAGGTTATTCTTATGATTTGCCCACATCGAAATTGATTAGGTCGGGGGGAAGTCATGAAGTCTATTTGCGTTATAGTTTCAAGCCTCAGTTCACTAAAAAGAACAAATATAAGAGTGATCGAATATTGTAGTAAAGTAGTAAATAATAACAAATGACAAAGACAATAAAGTAGTTTATATCATGAAAAAGCTGTTAATTATTTCATTAGTCGCCGTCCTTCTCGCTGCTTGCAGTGGAGAAAATGGAGAATTGGTGGGAGTTTACAACAAATCTTGGAAGGAGCCGGTTCCGTACGGTATGCTGTACATCAGACGTGGTTCTTTCACGATGGGTCAGAATGACCAAGATGCGAACTGGGCGATGTCGTCCCAATCCCGTACGGTTTCTCTTGACGCGTTCTGGATGGATGAGACGGAGATCACCAATGGTGAGTATCGTCAGTTTGTGCATTGGGTGCGTGACTCAATCGCAAGGGAGAAGTTGGCTGATGTCGACGAGTCTTACAAGATTTACCAAGACAAGAATGGTAACGAATTGGAGACTCCTGTCCTAAATTATAAGAAGAAAATTCCGTGGAATAAGCCTACGGAGGACCAGAAGGCCGCATTGGATAGCATGTACTATCAGGGAGCGGATAAGATTGATTTCGCTCCTGAGGCGAATGCAGCCATCTATATGTACAAGTATGCTTGGGTAGACTACATTCAGGCTGCTAAGAAGGAAAACAAGTTTGACCCATTGTTGGGACGTTACAACCGTAGCATCGCCGGCCTTGGAAAAACGAAGGATAGTGCGGATGTGATGGTGAAGAAGGATACTACAATTTACAATGAGAATGGTGAGATCCAAAACGTGACTGTATATCGTGAGTTGAAACACCGTTCCGACTTTATCTCTGTGAAACGTGTGAACATCTATCCGGATACATTGTGTTGGATCCGTGACTATACGTATGCTTACAACGAGCCATACATGAAGATGTATTTCGCTCACCCTGGATATGGTGAGTATCCTGTTGTCGGTGTGTCATGGGAACAAGCCCAGGCGTTCTGCCATTGGAGAACTTTCTTGTTCAACTCTTATCAGGTTGCTAACAAGGGCGTGAGGGTTCAGGATTATCGTCTCCCGACCGAGGCTGAGTGGGAATATGCCGCTCGTGGTGGCAAGGATTTGTCTATGTACCCTTGGGGAGGTAATTATATCCGTACCGCTAAAGGTTGTTTCTTGGCTAACTTCAAGCCTCAAAGAGGTAACTACACGGATGATGGTTATTTGATCGCTTCTAAGGTTGCTTCTTATCCGCCGAATGAGTACGGTTTGTATGATATGGCTGGTAACGTTGCAGAGTGGACTTCTTCCGCTTATCATGAGTCTAACTACTCTTTCGTACATGACTTGAACCCAAGTTATGATTACAATGCGAAGAGTTCTGACCCAGACGTGATGAGACGTAAGGTAATCCGTGGTGGTTCATGGAAGGATGTAGGTATCTTCTTGCAGTGCGGTGTCCGCACATACGAGTACCAAAATGAGAACCGCTCTTTCTTAGGTTTCAGATGTGTTCGTAGTTATATCGGAGAGTAATTTAGTTTGATGAGATAACATATTATTAACCTTAAAATATTTATTAAAATGAGTTTTTCAGAATTGCGTGATACCGCAGGTTATCAGAAATTCACTGCCCTTGCGTATGGTTTGGGTGCGAGTGTCGTTATTATTGGAGCGTTGTTTAAGATCATGCACTGGCCAGGTGCAGGTATCGTGTTGACAATCGGTATGTGTACGGAGGCTTTCTTGTTTGCATTGTCCGCATTCGATAAACCTCACGTAGAGTACAAGTGGGATAGAGTATATCCTCAATTGAACGAAGACGAGGAAGGTGGTACTGCTACCGGACTTGTGAATGCTAATACTAATGCAGCTGAGGAGAAGAGACTTGAGCTTCAGAAGATCCGTGAAATGGTAGACGGCGAGATGCAGAACTTGAAGGATGGCATCCACAGCTTGAACGTAACTGCAGGTCAATTGACTGACTTGTCAAGCGCTGCAGCTGCTTCTGGCGAGTATACTAACACTTTGAGACAAGCTTCTAGCGCAGCTAGCGCATTCGCTTCTTCTCAACAGAGCTTGAAAGAGGCTTCTGAGTCTTTGGATTCTTCTTATAAGAATATCGCTGCTAGTATTAGCTCAGCTTCTCAGGGTTCTCAAAGCTTCGCTGCTCAGATGGACGGCATCAACAAGAACATTTCAACTATCAACTCTGTATTTGAACTTCAAGTTAAGTCTGTAAACGAGCAGAACGAGGCTATGAAGACTTTGGCTACTGCAGTTAAGACAATCGAGTCTTCTTTGAATGGCTCTGCTGCTGAGGCTGAGGAATACAAGAGACAAGTTGCTTTGTTGGCATCCCAAATGAAGAGCTTGAACTCTATCTATGGCGGTATGCTTAGCGCTATGACTATTAAATAATTTAGTTTTTGATTTTGAATTTATCTAAAGAAGTTTAATTATGGGTGGCGCTAAAAATTGTCCGGAAACCCCGAGACAGAAGATGATATCCATGATGTATTTGGTGTTGACCGCAATGCTTGCATTGAACGTGTCTGCCCAGATCTTGAATGGATACGCTTTGGTGAATGATTCAATGAAGAAGAACATCCAAATTAGTGATGGTAAATTGGAGAACTTGGGTAACGAGTTCGACGGCTTGCTTCATTCAGATTCCATCAAGGCTAATAAGGTGAAGCCAAGGGTTGACAGCGTAATCGCACAATCCGACGCTTTCTGTGACTACATTACCGAACTCGAGAGCAAGATTATCACTACTATTATGGGTGACAAGAATGCTACCGAGTTGGATCCTTCTATGAACGGTGACTTGAATGTGGCTAGTCAAATCGGTTTGGTTGATAAACCTGATGGCAAGAACACCAATGCGGCTATTTTGAAGCAGAAAATGATCGAGTATCGTGACTTCATGGCTACGATTGATACTGCGAAGGCTAAGTCTATCCAAAGCACCTTCTCTACTGATGACCTCAGTGCTACAGAGAAGGGTGGTAAGGCTAGACCTTGGGAGTCTGGTGTGTTCGAGGACATGCCTGCTATCGCAACTTTGACGGTGCTTAACAAGATTAAGAACGATGTTAAGATTACTCAGTCTGAGGCTCTCGCTTACTTGATCGGATCTATGGATGCCGGTGACTTCCGTGTGAACAAGATCCAAGCTCTTGCAATTCCTAATTCAAGTTATATCATGCGTGGTGGTAAGTATTCAGCTCAAATCATCTTGGCTGCTACTGACTCTACTAAGAAGCCAGTTATCACTATCAATGGTACTCCTTTGGAGAAGGACCGTTATGAGTTCGTTTGTTCTTCCGTTGGTACTAAGAAATATTCTGGTTCCATGGTTTTGACCAAGAAGAACGGTGAAACTCAAACTTACAACTTCGAGAGCGAGTATACTGTAGGTGAGCCTACTGCTACGGTGTCAGCTGACTTGATGAACGTGCTCTACGCCGGTTTCAAGAACCCAATCAGTGTATCTGTACCAGGTGTCGCACAAAACAGCATCGAGATCAGTCCTTCTAACATTAAGTCTTCTTCTAGAACGAGCACTGGATGGGTGGTTGTTCCTGCTAAGGTGGGTACTCCATGTAACATCTCTGTGAGCGCTAAGATTGATGGCAAGTCTCAGCACATCGCTACGAAGACGTTCCGTGTGAAGAAGTTGCCAGATCCATTGGCAATGATCGAGTACACGAACGCTCAGGGTATCAAGAGCAGATATAGAGGTAATAGCTTCGATAAGGCTATCGCTAAGCCGCTGTTGATCACCGCTCGTCGTATCGTCGCTGAGTTGAACGATTCCGATTTGGATGTTAAGTATAAGGTTTTGGAGTTCTCTTTGAACTACTTCGACTCAATGGGTAACACTTTGATTGAGAAAGCTTCAGGTGACCAATTGAACGAGAAACAGTTGAAGATTTTTAGAGAAATGACCAACAGAAAGACCGTTTACATTTCTAACACGAAGGCTCTCGGTCAGGATGGTATCTCTCGTACTTTGCCTCCATTGGAAGTGAAAATTAAATAAGTAGTATAAAAGTTTAACGTTATGAGTAATCTAGTTAAATTATTGTGTGTTGGTTTTGCGGCATTCTCCACTTCTGCCGTTTTCGCTCAGTTCGAGGAGAATTCTTTCTTCGATGAGTCAGGTGACGTGTCAGTGGAAGTCGCTTCTAACATGCCAACAAGTGGTCCTAAGGAAAATCTTGAGCCAATTGAATTGGTTAATCCGCGTGCGGATGATATCTATTGGCAAAAGGTCGTGTATAGGACTATCGACTTGCGTGAGAAGATGAATTATCCTTTGTATTATCCTGAAGAAGCTGTAGACAACAGACAAAGTTTCTTTACTCTGATGTTTAGACTTATTCAAGAAGATAAGATTAAGGCTTATGAGTATCTTGATACTCGTGAGATCTTCACAAAGGAGCACGAACTTCCGTTTAGCGAAATTGTGAACAAGTTCGAAATCTTCGCCACAAAGAAGGCGGATTCTTTGACCAACGATTCTATTATCGTCGTTGAGGAGTCTGATGTTCCTAACCGTGATGTCGTTAAGATTTACGTGAAAGAGGTTTGGTATTTTGACAAGATCACTTCCACGTTCAATGCGCGCATCATCGCTTTCTGCCCTATCATGGTGAAGGATGGAGAGTTGGGTGTTCAGAAGTACCCTCTTTTCTGGGTGCCTTTCGAGACCTTGCGTCCATACTTGGCACAGCAGGAAATCCTTATAACTGATAAGAATAATGGTGCGAGACCTTCTCTTGATGATATCTTTATTAAGAGACGTTTCTCCAGCTACATTTATAAGGAGTCTAACATCTATAACAGAAACTTGTTGGAGTACAACGTTTCCGCTGAGGATGTTAGAAAGGAACAACAGAAGGTTAAGACTTTGTTGCTCAACTTCGAAACTGATTTGTGGGAATATTAATCTTACAAGATTCTAAAGAAAGGGTGGCGGTTTCGTCACCCTTTTTTTGTGCCACTCTTTTCTTTTGTGTGGTTTTTTTATTTTATGTAAATTCGCGGAAAAATTCGTCGATATGGATTATAACTTCAGAGAAATAGAAAGGAAATGGCAGGACTATTGGAAGAACCATTCCACCTATAAGGTCGACATCGATCAGTCAAAGCCTAAGTGCTATGTTTTGGATATGTTCCCGTATCCTTCTGGTGCGGGTCTTCATGTGGGACATCCTCTTGGATATATCGCATCTGATATATACAGCAGATACAAACGCCTCTGCGGCTTCAATGTCTTGCATCCTATGGGCTATGACTCTTATGGTTTGCCCGCCGAACAATATGCGATACAGACGGGTCAGCATCCTGCTGTCACGACAACTAAGAACATTAATCGTTACCGTGAACAACTTGACAAGATTGGTTTCTGTTACGATTGGTCGCGTGAGGTGCGTACCTGTGATCCAAAGTATTATAAGTGGACACAGTGGGCGTTCATCCAAATGTTCAATTCATACTATGATAATGACTGCGATAAGGCGAAACCTATCTCTGAGCTTGTCTCCAAGTTCGAGGGGAATGGAACTGCGTCTGTCCATGCCGCTTGTTCTGAGGAACTTTCTTTCTCCGCATCTGATTGGGCGGGGATGTCTCAGGAAAAGAAGCAATCGGTTCTGATGAATTATCGTATAGCCTATTTGGCGGATACGAAGGTGAATTTCTGCCCGAAACTGGGGTGTGTGCTCGCCAATGATGAAATCAGTGAGGGCCTTTCTATTCGTGGAGGATATCCTGTGGAGCAGCGTGTCATGCGTCAATGGAGCCTCCGCGTCTCTGCCTATGCGCAACGTCTCTTGGATGGGCTCGACCGTTTGGATTGGACAGACTCGCTGAAGGAGACTCAACGTAATTGGATCGGCAGAAGTGAGGGTACGGAGATGAAGTTTAAGATAAAAGATCAGGATCTGGACTTCGAAATCTTCACTACTCGCGCGGATACAATCTTTGGTGTGACGTTCATGGTGTTGGCTCCGGAATCGGCTTATGTGGACATGGTGACGACTCCAGAACAACGTCAGGCGGTGGATGAATATCTTGCGGCTGTGAAACGTAGAACGGAACGTGAGCGTTTGGCGGATCGCCGTGTGACGGGTGTCTTTTCCGGAGCGTATGCGATTAATCCGGTCACGGGGAAGGAAATACCTGTATGGATCAGTGATTATGTGCTTTCCGGCTATGGTACAGGCGCTATTATGGCTGTGCCAGCGCATGATTCGCGCGATTATGCCTTCGCTAAGCATTTTAATTTGCCAATCATCCCTGTGATTGAGGGTTGTGACGTGAGCGAACAGAGCTTTGATGCGAAGGACGGTGTCATGACTAATTCGGGATTCTTGAATGGGATGACGGTGAAGGAGGCTATTGCCGCAACGAAGGTGTATGTGAAGGAACATCACCTTGGTAGAGTGAAGGTCAACTATCGTTTGCGTGATGCGATTTTCAGTCGTCAACGTTATTGGGGTGAGCCATTCCCTGTTTATTATAAGGACGGCATACCTTATGTCTTGGACGAGAGCAAGTTGCCATTGGAGCTCCCTGAAGTTGAGAACTTCTTGCCGACGGCAACCGGTGAACCTCCATTGGGGCATGCGAAGAACTGGTGTACGTCCGAGGGCTATCCGTATGAGTTGAATACGATGCCGGGTTTCGCTGGCTCTTCCGCTTACTTCCTCCGTTACATGGACCCTCATAACGACAAAGCTTTGGTGAGCCGTGAGGCAAACGACTATTGGAAGAATGTCGACCTCTATTTGGGCGGTACGGAACATGCCACGGGCCATTTGATCTATAGCCGTTTCTGGAACAAGTTCTTGTATGACTTGGGCGTTATTTGTGAGGATGAGCCGTTTAAGAAGTTGATTAACCAAGGTATGATTCAAGGTAGATCGAACTTCGTCTACCGAATCAAAGATACCAATACGTTCGTATCCTTGAATTTGAAGGGCAAGTATGAGGTGACGCCTATACATGTGGATGTGAACATTGTTAGCAATGATGTGCTTGACATCGAGGCGTTCAAAAATTGGATGCCGGATTTCAAGAATGCGGAGTTCATTTTGGAGGATGGCAAATATATCTGCGGATGGGCAGTCGAAAAGATGTCTAAGTCCATGTTCAATGTTGTCAATCCGGATGTCGTCGTCGAAAAATATGGTGCGGACACGTTGCGTCTGTATGAGATGTTCCTTGGCCCGTTGGAGGCTTCGAAGCCATGGGATACCAATGGAATTGATGGCGTGCACCGTTTCCTGAAGAAATTCTGGGGAATGTTCTACGAGAAGGATGAACTGAAGGTGTGCGACTCTCCGTTGACTCCTGAGGAGTTGAAGTCTCTCCATAAACTGATAAAGAAGGTTACGTCTGATGTTGAAAATTTCTCTTTCAACACATCTGTCGCAGCCTTTATGATATGTTTGAATGAACTTTCCGCCCTGAAGTGTTGCAAGAAGTCGGCTCTGGAGACTTTGTGTATCCTCTTGGCTCCGTTTGCGCCTCATATTTCGGAAGAATTGTACCATGCGTTAGGTCATGAGGGCACAATTTGTGACGCTCAATGGCCGAAGTATGATGAGAAGTATCTGAAGGAGTCGAATTGTAAGTATGCGATATCTTTCAACGGGAAAGTGAAGCAAACCATGGAACTCCCTGTCGACATGGATAAGGAAACGGTTGAGAAAACTGTTATATCCTCTGAGTCTGTGGCGAAGATTTTGGCTGGCAAAACGATAAGGAAAGTGATTGTGGTGCCGGGTAAAATCGTAAATATAGTCTTTTGATGGCCAAACTGTTTTGCCATTAAAAAATGTTTTACTAATTTTGCGAAGTTTTTGCGCAATCTCTGTCGGGGCAAAGGTATCCGTTACATTGCGTCATGTTTAAAGTTATAATTAAAAACTAAAATGGATTTAATTAAAGTTGTAGAAGGGGCTTTCTCAACGTCGAAGGAGTTCCCTCAGTTTAAGAGCGGTGATACGATCACTGTCGCCTACAAAATTGTGGAAGGTAACAAGGAGCGTATCCAACAGTTCCGCGGTGATGTTATCCGTATCTGCGGACATCAAGAGAAAAAGCGTTTCACTGTACGTAAGATTTCCGGCGGCGTAGGTGTGGAGAGAATTTTCCCTATGGATTCTCCGTTCATCGAGAGCATCGTTGTGAACAAGGTGGGTAAGGTTCGTAGAGCTAAGTTGTACTACTTGCGTGATCTTACAGGTAAGAAGGCTAGAATCAAGGAGAGAAAGATGATTAAAGAAAAAGAAAGTTAAATTATCTCTATATTAAGGGAAGAGAGACCCAAAAGGTCTCTCTTTTTTGTTTTTTAATGGATATTTTATGTAAATTTGCCTGTCATATATAATGTTGAAATAAAATGAGAGACATGAAACGTTGCGTAGGTGTGGTTTTAATGTGGGCCGTTTTTTCGCAGCTTGTGGTTGCGCAAAATGTGGACCCGGTGCTTTTGACCATGAAGAGCCTCGGAGATGAGCATCTGGAGGAGGTGACTAAGTCTGAATTCGAGTATATATACAGGAAGAACAACAATAGCTTTTCTTCAGAGAAGAAATCTTTGGACGAGTATTTGCAGTTGTTCATTGATTTCAAGCTGAAGGTGTTGGATGCGAAACTGATGTGGATTGACAAGTCGGAGTCGTATAAAAGGGAGTTGGCGACTTATGAGGCGCAACTGACCTTGCCGTACTTGCGTGACACGTTGAGGGAAGAGGAATTGGCCCGCGAGGCGTATGACAGGGATGCTTATGATATCTCCGCCTCCCACATTTTAGTGTCGTTGGAGGGGAAGGAGAAAGATACAGCAGCCGCTTATGCGAAAATAAATGAAATATATGATCAACTGAAGATGGGCGCTTCTTTCCGTGACTTGGCGATGAAGTATTCCGATTGCCCATCAAAAAGAGATGGCGGGAATTTGGGCATTGTCAGACCGTTCGCAACGGTATATCCTTTCGAAAATGCGGTTTATTCTACGGAGGTGGGCTCATTTAGCCAGCCTTTTAGAACAAAATTCGGATACCATATAGTGCTGGTGACAGATAAGAAACCTCATTTTAGGGATGTCCGCTATTCCCAACTCGTTTTGGATGATTCCGTGGCTGTGAAGGATGATTTCGCGAATAAATTATGCGAGCAATTGAATACGAAAAAGGTGAAATTTGCCGATGCTGTGAAGAAATATTCGATTGATACCGCATCCGTGGATAAAAATGGTGATGTGGGTTATTTGTCCAATCAACCGTATATCCCTCCTTTTTTTGCTGATCAATTGCGCCAAATCGGGAAGGTCGGCAAGTATGTTGTGCTGAAGTCTTTTGTGACCACCTATATCGTCGTTCTGACGGATGCGGTGGGAAATAAGCCATATGATGAGGTTAGGAACGATTACAGGACTCGGGTTTCAAAGAGCGACCGCGGCGACCTATTGGTGGGTGACGTGGTTGATCGGATGAAGCAGAAATATGGACTCCGTGTGTTCGAATCGAATGTCGAGCCTTTCTACAAACTTCTTGAAATGGGGGGTGGGGAAGACCTTCAATTAGAGTATCGGAAGTTGACGGAACCTTTGTATGAGTTTAATGGAAACGTCTATTCTCAGGAGGCGTATCTCCCTTCATTCAAGGAAAGCCGTCGCTCATACAAAAAAAGTGATACGCTCAGCGCAAAACAGTATGTTGACAGACATTTGGCCGAATATCTCAAGGAACTGTGCTGGAACACGGAGAAGGAGGAACTGAAAGCTCGTAATTCGGATTACCGTAATTTGTTGAAGGAATATAGCGATGGCTTATTGCTTTTCGAGGCCAGCTCGAGAAAAGTGTGGAACAAGGCGGCGAAGGACAAGGAGGGCATCTCCCAATTCTTCGAGGAAAACAAGTCGAAATATGTGTGGTCTGCGCCTAAGTATAAGGGAGTCGTGATTTATTGCTTGGATAAGCAGACATTGGATAAGGTGAATAAAATTTTGCCTAAGTTGGCGGTGGATTCAGTCCCTGCCGTGTTGAACCGGGAATTTAACAAAGACGGAAAGAAACTTGTTAAAATGGAGCGCGGTTTGTTTCAGGAAGGAGCGAATGATGTAGTGGACCGCACCGTGTTCAAGAAACAAGGGAAAAAGCCTCAAGGAGAGTTCTCGTTCACTACGGTGAAGGGGAAGCTACTCACTGCACCGGAATCATACGTGGATGTGAAGGGACCTATCACAGCCGACTACCAAAACTACTTGGAGAAAAAATGGGTGGAGGATCTCCGGGAACGCCATGAGATCCATGTCTTCAATAATGTATTGAATATGATTCATGAATAGTGGGGTGAGGACAAATTCGTCGCACATCATCCCTGTTCGGGTGATTTTAGGTGGTGTTTCCGCTTTCCTAATGGCTTTGTGCGTCTTTACATCATGCGATTTCGTGTCTTCGTTGGTGCGGCACGACAAGGTGGTGGCGGAAGTGGTAGGCAAACGCCTGACGGAGGATGACCTCTATCGGAATCTGGATTTGTCGGGCTTGAGTTCTTCCGATAGCGCAGATGCCATAGACCTATATGTGAGGGATTGGGCGTCGAGTAATTTGATGTATGAGTTGGCCCGCGACGAGTTTTCGGGCAACCGGGAGATAGACTCGTTGGTGGAGAGTTATAGACAATCGTTGTATGTCTACGAGTATGAGTTGCGCCTGATAAAAGAACATTTGTCCACGCAAATAACTGATGAGCAGATCTTCTCCTACTATAAGGAGAACTCTTCTTTGTTTTATTTGCAGGAGCCACTCCTGATGGGCGTTACCATGACGGTTCTAAATAAGTCACCGGACTATGAGGTGATTAAGTTGCTGATGGAGTCTCCGAGTGACGGGAATATGGACATGATCGAGTCGTATAGTGTGAAGAATGCTGCTAAGTTCGACTATTTCAACAATAGTTGGACCCTTTTTTCAGAGGTGCAGAAACGTTGCCCTTTGCCGATTCATGAGGTGGATTTTAAAAACGGTACGCTTTATACGGAGACGGATTCCGTTCGGACGGTTTTCCTGTATGTGACGAAATGTGTTTCGGCGGGTGACATGCAACCGTTTGAATTCGCCAAAAGTAGAATCCGTTCCATCTTGACTGAGCAGAGAAAAACCGGCTATCTTCGCTCCTATCGCAATGAGTTGTATGAGAACGGATTGTCGAATGGCTCCGTGAAACGATATTAATGATGATTATGAACAATAGATTTTTTGCGTTATTATTCGCCATTTCTTTTTTATCGTCGGCGAGAGCCGTTAATGTGATCGATGAGGTCGCATGGGTTGTTGGAGACGAGTCGATATTGTTGTCCGATGTCGAGGAATACAGACAACGGATGAGATACGAGGGTTCGTCGGTCGAGGGGGATCCCTATTGCTATATCCCTGAACAATTGGCTTTGCAGAAACTTTATTTGGATCAAGCCAAGATAGATAGTATCACCGCGGACGAAAAGGTCGTTTCCAATCAGGTGGAGATGCGTATCACTTATCTGATTTCTCAGGTTGGTTCGAAGGAGAAATTGGAGGAGTATTTTAATCAGGATATTGCTTCGTTACGCGAGGAACTTACGGAAATGGTCACTAATCAGCAGATTATCCAGCAGATGCAGCGGAAAATCGTCGGCGACACTAAGGTCACGCCCGCTGAGGTGAAGGAGTTCTTCAAAAGCTTGCCCGATGATAGTATACCGGAGATACCTACTCAGATAGAGGTGCAATTGTTGACTGTCGCTCCTGCGGTTAGTGTGAAGGCGATAGAAGATGTCAAGGCTAAGTTGAGAGGCTTCAAAGATCGTGTGGATGCCAAGGAAACTGAATTCTCCACGTTGGCGATTCTCTACTCGGAGGACAAGGAGTCGGCGAAACATGGTGGTGAGTTAGGCTTTATGGGCAGGGGACAACTCGTTTCTGAATTTGCGGATGTGGCCTTCTCGTTGCGGGATCCTTCCAGGGTTTCCAAGGTGGTCGAGACGGAATTTGGCTTCCATATCATGCAACTGATAGAGAAGAGCGGGGACAAGGTGAATGTGCGCCATATTTTGATGAAGCCGAAATCCACCTTGTCGGAAAAGAATGATGCGATGAAACGTCTCGATAGTATTGTCGCTGTTTTGGACAGTAGTGTGATGTCTTTTGAGCAAGCTGTCGCACTCTATTCCGTGGACAAGGGAAGTAAGAATAGCCTTGGTCTGCTGACAAATCCTAAGACGGGTTCGTCTAAGTTCCAGATGAGCGAATTGCCTCAGGATATCGCTAAGGCTGTCTATCGACTCAATCAGGGTGAGATCACGAAACCATTTATGATGGTTGACTCGAAAGGTAACGAAGTTTATGCTATCGCTAAGGTGAAGACCTTGTTGAAGGCGCACAAGGCTAATGTGGAGGATGATTTCATGGCGATAAAGGCGGCATACCAGGAACAGAAGAATGCTGAATTGCTGAAGGCTTGGGTGCTTGAGAAACAGAAATCCATTTATGTGAGGATCGACCCGAAGTGGCGCAATTGTGACTTCCAATATCCTGGTTGGATTAAGTAAGTTTTGTGATATGAAACGTTATCTCATAGCCTTATTGTGGACAATTCTCTTCCTTCCAGTCTATTCGGAATCGAAGAATGTCGTCCTGGAACAGTGCGATGTGCTTTCGTTCGACAAATCCACGGGTGCCCAATACCAGGTGCTGAAAGGTAATGTGCGTTTCCGGCACGAAAGCGCCTTGATGTTTTGCGACAGCGCTTATTTCTACGACTCGAATAATTCGTTCGATGCGTTTGGTCATGTGAAGGTGATCGATAAGAATTCGACGATGACTTCCGACAAGATGTTCTATGACGGAAACTCTACTTTGATGAAAATCCGTAATAATGTTGTGGTGAATAACGAGGGAACGATGTTGACCACTAATTCTTTGGATTTCATTCGTAACAAAAACTATGGGTATTATGTGGGCGGAGGCAAAATCGTGGACCCGGAGTATGAGCTTGTGTCGCAAAAGGGATATTATTATCCTGACACGAAGACCTATTTCTTCAAGACGGATGTTGTGCTGACCAGCCCGGATTATTCCATTCAAAGCGACTCTTTGCAATTCAATAACGAAACCGGCAAAATGGTTCTGATTGGTCCGTCCGTCGTAAAGGAAAAGGATTATACAGTATATACGTCGAATGCATGGATGAATAAGCAAACGAAGATAGGGAAGCTTTATGATTATTCTGTCATCGTTTCTAAGGATGGTCAGCGTTTGACGGCAGACTCTATCTTCTACGATATGAACACGGAGTATGCGAAGGCATACCATAATATAGAAATGCAAGACTCTTCGCAAAAAGCTATCGGTAGGGGAAACTTTGCGGAGTTTTGGAAGAAGTCGCCTTCAAGGGGCTATATTACAGATCATTCGTATGTGATAGACTATTCCGAGCAGGACACCCTCTTTTTGGCTGGCGATACGATTTATGCGTTGGAGTTGGATTCTTCGAGGAGTGAGGTCCGCGCCTACCGCCATGTGAAGTTCTATAGGGATGATATGCAAGGAAAATGTGATTCCATGGTCTATTCTTCGGATGATTCCATCTTGTCGATGTATGGTACCCCGATTCTATGGAGCGAGGAGAGTCAGTTGACGGGCGAACAAATCAACATTTACATGAAAGACCAGAAGGCAGACCTTATCCATATCACAAAGAATGCGATGATCGTCCAATTTGAGGGGGAGGATATGTATAACCAATTGTCGGGAAAGGAATCGAAGGCATACCTCAAAAATAACAAGTTGAAACGTGTCGATATGTTAGGCGATGCTATCTCGATATATTATTCCAAGGATGAGAGAGACGCTTTGGTCGGTGTGAACAAGGCGAAGGGCAACGCCATGTCCATATTTATGAAAAGCAATAAGAAAGTCGATAAGATTGTGATGACTCCGGACTCCGAAGGAATCTTGTATCCTCCGCTGAGTGTTCCGGAGGGAGAGAAGCGCTTGAGCAAGTTTAAGTGGCTCGAGGATCAGCGTCCGAAGTCTAAAAATGATATTTTCATCAAGTAGTTGGTTGCGGACATGAGGCGTTTTTTCTTTGTATCGGTGTTGTTGTCTTTCCTGCCCCTTGCGTGTTTCCCCGCAAGTAGGGTAGTCACCGGTTATGTGAAAAACGCTTTGGGGGAACCGTTGGATTTAGTTGATGTGACGGAAGTAAATATGGGGATCGGCACGTATTGTGACGCTAAGGGCCGTTTCCTGTTGGATATTCCTTCTGATACGATTCAGGTGGTTGAGCTCCAGTTCTCGCTTATTGGTTATCAAGACCAAAACAAGATTGTTCGTTTGGTCGGTGATACAACGACCATCCGTGTCTCCATGCAGGAGATGGCTGATGAAATCGGTCAGGTGGATGTGGTGGGTCAGGCCAAGCAAGAGACGACTTCGGAGCGACTCAATGTGGATGTCTCCAAGTCTGTCCCTAATGCGAATGGGGATGGGATCGCTGGAATTATTGCCACGCAACCGGGTGTGTCGTCCAACAATGAGCTGAGTTCGCAGTACTCTGTGCGGGGTGGCAACTATGACGAGAATTGTGTCTATGTGAACTCCATAGAGGTCTATCGCCCTTTGTTGATCCGTAGCGGAGAACAGGAGGGGCTTAGTTTCGTAAACCCGGACTTGGTGGAGTCTGTCTCTTTCTCTTCTGGCGGTTTTTCTCCGGAGTACGGGGATAAGATGTCTTCCGTGCTGGATATAAAATATAAGACGCCAACTTCTTTTGAGGGTTCCGCATCCATCAGTTTCTTGGGCGCGACGGCGTATGTCGGCAGTTCTTCCGACCGTTTCTCCCAAGTCCATGGTTTTAGGTATAAGACTTCTTCCTATTTGCTGAATTCTCTGGAGACAAAAGGGGAATATGATCCGAAGTACTTGGATTATCAGACGTATATGACCTGCCGCCTTTCGGGCAAGTGGAAACTCTCTTTCTTAGGAAACATTTCCAGAAATACGTACAACTTTATCCCTAAATCACGCAGTACCAATATCGGGACGATGAGTGAGTCGTACAATGTACATTTCGGATTTTCCGGGCGGGAGAAGGATTTGTTCTCCACCTATTTCGGAGCATTCACTCTGACGTTTAATCCTAACCCGTCCTTGACATTGGATTTCATGGGCTCCTCGTTCCACTCTTCGGAAAGTGTGACGTATGACATAACCAGTTCATATCAGCTTGACAGACTGAATATGGATGGATCGCATGGGGTGAATTTGGGTTCCGGATGTTTCCATGAACATGCTCGGAATGCGTTTGACGGCACCGTCTCGAATATCTCCCATACAGGTAGCCTGAAACTAAGGCACAATGCTGTCAAATGGGGGCTTTCTTTCCAATTGGAGGATATGAGGGAGGTTACGAATGAGTGGGAATACCGTGATTCCGCTGGTTTTTCCATCCCGTTGAATCCTGATTATATGTCGCTATATAAGAACCTGAATGCGGATGTGAGTCGTTTTTCCCATCGTATGTTGGGCTTCGCCCAGGATTCGTATACGTTGCGGACGGCTTCGGGCCGTTATGTCTTCTTGGGAGGACTTCGTTTCTCCTATTGGGATTTCAACGATCAATTGACGCTTAGCCCGCGTGCTTCTATAGCGTGGTTCCCTCCTAAGAGCTCGTGGACGTTCCGGCTTGCTACCGGCATCTATCATCAGGCTTTGTTGTTCAAGGAGGTGAAGAAGGTGGTCCTCGAGGAAGGTAATTATATTACCTACTTGAATAGGGATGTCAAATCTCCACGCTCCGCTCAGATTATTTTCGCTTCGGATTACTACTTTAAGAAATGGGGTCGTCCGTTCAAGTTGACGGGTGAATTGTATTACAAGTATATCGATCGGATTATCCCTTATCAGGTGGATAATATGAAAGTCACCTACCGAGGCGAGAATTGTGCGGATGGTTTTGCCTTCGGTGGAGATGTCAAGTTGTTCGGGGAGTTTGTGCCAGGTACGGACTCTTGGGTTTCGGTCTCTTTGTTAAACACGAAGGAGAATATTTATGGGGATGGATGCGGGTATTTGCCCCGTCCGACAGACCAACGGTTTAATGTCTCCCTGTTTTTCCAGGACTATTTCCCTGGGTATGAGAGCCTGAAATTCAACATTAAGTTGGTATGTGCGGACGGCTATCCGTTTTGGTCACCATATTCTTCGACGAATGCGAACAATATCCCTCGCATGAAGAATTACTTCAGGTTTGATATCGGTGCCGTATACCAGTTGGAGAGAGGGGTAGACTCCATCATGTCGAAGAGGTTCTTCTCATGGATGAAGACCCTTTCCTTTAATTTGGATGTTTTCAATTTGTTGGATATCCCGAATGTTAATTCATATTACTGGATTCCTGTGGCGGGTGGGGGCGAAATGGCTGTGCCGAATTATCTGACGGGCAGGCTTTTCAACTTGAGACTGATGATTGGCTTTTAAATCGATGTAAATAAAATGTTTGATTTCTGGGGGAAGGAACCCTCTTGATAAAAAATATTATGATGGAAGAAAATAAGTTAAAGAATTATTCCTTTTCGTTGGTTACTTTGACCACGTTGTTTTTCATGTGGGGATTTATCACCTGTTTGAATGATATTTTGATCCCTTATTTAAAGGGGGTTTTCAACTTAATGCAGTTCGAGGCCACCTTGGTGCAGTTGGCGTTCTTCTTCGCCTATTTCGTGGTTTCGCTCATCTACTTCGTGGTTTCCGCCACGTTTGGGGACCCGATATTGAAGATAGGGTATAAGAACACGATAGCCATAGGATTGATTATCTCCGCGGTGGCGTGTTTCCTCTTTTTTATAGAGGCGGATTCCGAGAACCCGGTGTTCGCAGTTTTCCTGTTGGCTCTTTTCCTCTTGGGGGCCGGCTTTACTTTCTTGCAGATTGCGGCCAATCCTTTGGTGGCCGTTTTGGGATCTCCGGAGACCGCTTCCAGTAGGTTGAACCTGTCTCAGGCTTTCAACTCTTTGGGTACGACTTTGGCTCCGATAATCGGTGGTGTGCTGATTTTTGATTACTTCTTAGTGGATGGACAGGGAGCCTCTTCCGTGCGTATTCCCTATTTGGTGTTGGCCAGCCTGTTGCTGATCCTTTTCGGTGTCATATTTTTTGCGGAGATACCGACCGTCGACATGCCTGACGACCAAAAGGGATTGGATAAGTTGGGCGCATTGCGGCACCCTCACCTGCGCTATGGCATGATCGGTATATTCTGCTATGTCGGGGCAGAGGTGGCGATAGGAAGTAACCTTGTCGAGTACATGAAAAATTTCCATTCCATGACGGAGTTGAACGCAAGTAAATTACTGACTTTTTATTGGGGTGGTGCGATGATAGGCAGATTCATGGGCTCCATCTCCATGAGCAAACTCCGCTTCCAGGACAAGTGCCTTTTGATGATTTTGTCTGCCCTTATCTCCTTGGCTCTTATCTTCTGGGTGATCGGTTTCTCTGCTGATATGACGTTCGGGCAGTTTGTCGATTTCTGCTTTGATATGAAGGTTTATTACTTCCTCATCTTCTTGGCGTTGAATTTCACCGTTTTCATGATGGCCAAATCGTTGCCATCCCGGACATTGGGCCTGTTTGCGGTTATGAATATCCTTTTGATATCCTTGATGCTGATAATGAGCAATGAGGTTTCCTTGTGGGCTATCTTGGCGGTTGGACTCTTCAACTCCATCATGTTCCCTAACTTGGTCACGTTGGCGATTGACGGACTTGGAAAGTACACCTCGCAGGGGTCGTCCTTGTTGGTGATGATGATATTGGGTGGGGCGGTGGTCCCTCCGTTGCAGGGCTTGCTTTCCGACTGCTTAAATGCCCATGTGGCGTTTGTCTTGCCTTTAGCATGTTATGTCTACCTCGTGTGGTATGGCTATGTCGGTTGCAGGAAGAGAAAGAAAGCATGAACGCATGGTGCAGGTTTTTGGAATATATTAACTAATAAACAAATAGATATGAAGTCTGAATTGAAACCAAATGTGGTTGGCATCGATATCGGCGGTACCAACACGGTGTTCGGAATTGTGGATGCGAATGGTAATGTCTTGGCGTCCGACTCGATTAAAACGCAGGCCTATCCTGAATTGGAGGATTACATCAACGCTTTGGGCGATGGGTTGTTGAAGCTGATCGCAAAAAATGGTGGTGCGGAGAAAATCAATGGCATCGGTGTTGGTGCGCCTAATGCGAACTATTACACTGGTAACATCGAACATGCCGCCAACTTGCCTTGGAAGGGTATTGTGCCATTCGCCAAGATGCTTTCCGACAAGGTGGGTCTCCCCGTTTCCCTGACCAATGATGCGAATGCCGCCGCAATCGGAGAGATGAAGTATGGCGCCGCGCGTGGTATGCGTGATTTCATCATGATCACATTGGGTACGGGAGTCGGTAGTGGCGTGGTCGCCAATGGGCAGCTGATCTACGGCCATGACGGTAATGCGGGAGAGTTAGGACATGTGATTGTTCGCCGTGAAGGACGTCCTTGCGGATGTGGTAACAAAGGATGTTTGGAAACCTACACTTCAGCGACGGGTGTGGCAAGGACCGCTAAGGAATTCCTTCTGAATCGTAGTGAGGATTCCCTACTCCGAAAGATTGATTTGGATAAGATAACATCCAAGGATGTGTTCGACGCTGCTAAGGCGGGCGATCAGATCGCTAAGGATATATTCGCCTACACGGGTCAGATTCTGGGTGAAGCTTTGGCCGACTTCGTCAAATTCAGCAGTCCGGAGGCTTTCGTGCTTTTCGGCGGTTTGGCTAAGGCTGGCGACTTGTTGTTCGATCCGGTGAAGAAAGCGATGGACGATAACTTAATGCCAGTATTTAAGGGCAAGGTAAAGGTCTTGTTCTCCCAGATGAAGGATGCGGATGCAGCTGTATTAGGCGCTTCCGCATTGGCATGGGATATCTAATAGAAAAGAACATTACAAAGGAGAGGGGTCATCGATTGCCTCTCTTTTTTGTATATATATCGTATAAATATTCCTTCTTAACACTTCTGTTTGATATTTATGCAATTTTTAATAAAAAAAGTATCGTGGTTTGTTTTTTTTGTTGTACTTTCGCGCTGTCATTTGGAAAAGTAGTTAGTAACAGAATAAAGATAGTAAGGAACAATGGCATTTAACTTTATCACTGCCGAAGAGGCGGCATCGTACATTAAGAACAATGATGTGATCGGTATCGGTGGATTCTCATCGGTGGGTACAGTCAAGGCAGTAACGAAGGCTCTTGCGGCAAAAGCGGAAGCGGAGCATGCGAAAGGAAATGAATTCAAGGTTGGAATGATTACAGGAGGTTCGACGGGCGACGAGATTGATGGTGCGTTGTCGCGTGCGAAGGCGGTAAAATTCCGTACTCCATTCCAGTCCAGCAAATATATGAGGGAAGCGATCAACAAGTGTGAGGTACAGTACTTCGATATGCACTTGTCCCATGTCGCACAAGATTTACGATATGGATTCCTTGGTCCTGTCGATTATGCGCTTATTGAGGCTGCGGATATCACGGATAAGGGAGAAATCGTGTTGACAACCTCTGTGGGCATCACGCCTACCTTGGTGGATAAGGCCAAGAAGGTTATCATAGAGTTGAACGCGCATCATCCGGCGAAGATAAATGGAATGCACGACTTGTATGAGCCAGTCAATCCGCCTTACCGTCGTGAAATCCCTATCTATACACCATCAGACCGTATTGGTACTGCCACGTTGAAGGTGGATCCAGCCAAGGTGATTGGCGTAGTCAAGACGGACATGAAGGATGGCATCGCTCAGTTCACGCCAGTGGATGCGGTGACCGCTAAGATTGGAGAGAACGTGGCCAACTTCCTGTTGAGCGAGCTCCGCAAGGGTATTATCCCGAAGGAGTTCTTGCCGTTGCAGTCTGGTGTTGGAAACATCGCCAATGCAGTGTTGAGCTCTCTTGGCAATTGTGACGATATACCATCGTTCACCATGTTCACCGAGGTGATTCAGAACTCGGTGATTGATTTGATGAAACGCGGTCGCATCACTTTCGCCAGTGGTAGTTCCCTGACGTTGTCGGACGATGTGTTGTTGGATGTATATGCTAATTATGACTTCTTTAAGGACAAGTTGATGCTCCGTCCTCAGGAGCTCACGAACAATCCGGAGTTGGTTCGTCGTTTGGGTGTCATCGCCATCAATACGGCCCTTGAGTTGGATATCTTCGGAAACGTGAACAGCACGAATGTGTTGGGTCAGAAGATGATGAATGGTTTGGGAGGTTCCGCGGACTTCGCCCGTAACGCTTTCTTGTCAATCTTCACCTGTCCGTCCGTTGCCAAGGGTGGTGTTATCTCAGCGATTGTGCCGATGGCGAGCCACATCGACAGCTCGGAGCACTCTGTGAAGGTAATCGTCACCGAGCAGGGTGTCGCAGACTTGCGCGCGAAATCGCCTTTGCAGAAGGCGGAGGCTATCATAGAGAATTGTGTACATCCTGATTACAAGGAACTTTTGTGGGATTACCTCAAGTTGGCGGCTGGCAAGTGCCATACGCCGATGACGCTTTCCAAAGCATTGAGGATGCATATCGCCTTCGAGGAGACAGGCGACATGCGTAACACGAAGTGGGATTGATAGTTGTTGTCTTTTTTGTTGAAATAGCTTTGTGGTCTTGAGGCATTATCCGCCATGAAGCCCACAAACGGAAAGGGATGCTGTGTTTCACGGCATCTCTTTCGTTTTTTATCCTCAGTGGCGAAAAACCAATGGGACGAGTCGGGAAGGGCGTTTGATGAAGTTTTGGGTGATTGCCGAGGGGAGAATTGTTTTTTATTGAAGGAATTATAGGGTTGGGTGAAAAAATCTTTTAGACTTTTTTGCAAAAAAAAGAGTAAAATAACGATATTTAACTTATATTTGCGTTGCTTTACGTTTAATGTGAATAGTTCTGAAGAATATTTCAATTTGTATTAATAATAGTTATTTAAGAAAAAAGATGAGAAAGGTTTTATTGTCTTTGACGTTGCTCTGCACGGCGGGGGGACTTATGGGACGTGACATCACAGGTGTTGTCACAGACTCTCAGGGTCCATTGCCAGGAGCCGACGTCGTAGTTCAGGGATCTGATACCAATTATGAGATCACTGATGAGAACGGAGAGTTTACCATTTCCGTGGAGACTGGTGACGTTTTGGAAATCTCCTCTATGGGATATATTACCAAAACAGTGAAAATTGACTCTAAGGACAAGTATTCGATCAAGTTGGTGACTGAGTCCAAGGAACTTGAGGAGGTGACGGTGAAAGCCGATTACGGAAAAGTGAGAAAGGATGACCAAACGGGTGCGACAGCCCAGGTCGATGCTGCCAAGTTGACGAGTGCGCCGACTCCTTCAGTGGAGAACGCTTTGGCAGGTAAGGTGTCTGGTTTGCGTGTGTCTGCAAGTTCAGGACAACCAGGTCAGGCTTCAACCGTCCAGATTCGTGGTCTGGGATCTTTGACGGGAAGTAACGAGCCGTTGTATGTCGTTGATGGTATGCCTATCAACGGTGGAGGTAAGACGGCTTCCAACGATAACCCGTTGGCTTCCATCAACCAAAATGATATCCTCACGATCGATGTCTTGAAGGATGCTTCCGCAACGGCCATCTATGGTGCCCGTGCTGCGAATGGTGTCGTGATGATTACGACCAAGAGGGGTAAAAACACGAAAGAGGAGAACCAAGAGAGTTCCTCAATTTCTTATGCAGGTCAGTTCTCTGTGGCTTCTATCACAGACAAGCTCGACTTGATGAACTTGCAGGAGTTCGCTTCTTACTACACTGATCCGTATGTTGCTTCAGCATACAACCAGACGGTGGATAAGGAGTTGGTTGCTCTCGCAAAATGTGGAGGTCAGGGAACGGATTGGCAGGACGAGTTGTTCCGTACGGCAATCAGCCATAGCCATCAGGTTTCTTTGACGGGTGGTACAGACAAGACACAGTACGCACTCTCCTTGGGTTATATGAACCAGGACGGTATCCTCGTGAATACGGACTTCGAGCGTTACAACTCTCGTTTGAACATTGAGCACCAAGCAAAATCTTGGTTGAGGGTAGGTCTTAACATGGCATACACCCACATGACTCAAACCAAGCAGAATGGTTTCGATTTCGCGGACGACAACAAGTTGTCAGGTATCGGTTCAGGTAGCGCAAACGAGGAGGCTGTTTATGTGCAGTCTTTGATTTCGAGCCCTGCCACTTCACCTCTCGACTTTAACGGTGGTTATACCGAGTTGGGTGCTGCGAGCCAGGAAATCAAGATCAACCCACTTCGTGAGGCATACTATTCTCCAATCAATTTGAATAAGGATAATGTGACGGGACAAGCGTTCTTCGCCATCGACTTCACGAAGGATTTGAACTGGAGAAACTCATTCGGTGTTGATTATTCCAACTCAGGAGAGAGCCGTTACACGCCGGCAAAGCTTGACGAGACGAACCAACAAGAGTTCATCGACCGTGACAACATGTACTATCGTTTCTGCTCTACGTTGAATTACACATTGCCTCAGCCAAAGGATAGCAAGCACAAGTTGAACGCTTTGTTGGGATATGAGGCATGGAAGGCGACTTGGGAAGGTACTTCCGTTAAGAAGAGCAACTATTTGGATAACTTGAAGTTCATCGACAAGCAATACCAAAACCCTAATTTGGGAGATCCGGAAGGTCCTATCTCCGGTTACAAGGGCGCGCAGTCAATGATGTCCACATTCGCTCGTGTGAACTACACGTTCAACAGACGTTATTTGCTTACCGCTACGGGCCGTTTCGATGGTTCCTCCACATTGGCTCCTGAGAATCGTTGGGGATTCTTCCCTTCATTCTCATTGGCATGGAACGCTGACCAAGAGCTCTTCATGAAGAAGATCACAGCGAAGAAGAAGATCACTCAATTGAAGCTCCGTGCTGGTTGGGGACAAACTGGTAACGCAGGAAACAACATGGGTTATATCGGTTCCTACAGATCTGTGAATACGCAGTACGGTGCCGGTAAGATATATAACACTTGGTTGAACCCTGATTTGATTTGGGAGACAAACTGGCAGGTTAACGCTGGTATCGACGCAAGTTTCTTCAAGAACAGATTGAACCTCACGTTCGATGCATTCTACAAGAAGAACAACGATTTGATCGTGAAGGCTGAGCCTGGTCCGACATTGGCAAGTACCGCTGAGGCTTACCTCTATACTTCTGTCCCTGATATCAATGCTGGTTCTATCAAGAACGTCGGTTTCGATATCACGCTTACTTCCACGAACATCCAAAAGGATAACTTGGGTGGACAACCGTTCTCTTGGAACACCGACTTCAACTTCTCATTTGTTCGCAATGAGGTGGTTGAGTTGCAGAACGACTCAATCGTGCTTGAGGGTAAACAAAAGTTTAAGACCGCTACTCGTACCTATTGCGTTAGCCGCGTAGGTCATGCTCCTGGTTTGTTCTGGGGTTATAAGACGGATGGTCTGATCCAGAACACGGCGCAATTGAATCAAGTGAAACGTGCGGATGCTACGGATGTGGGTGACTTTAACTTCGTCGACATCAACTCTGATGGTAAGATCGACGAGAACGATAAGACTTACATCGGTGACCCTAACCCTGATTTCACTTTCGGTTTCGGAAACACACTCAATTGGGGACCTTGGTCTTTGAATATCTTCTTGACCGGATCATACGGCAACGATGTATACAACTTGCTTCGTTCCAAGTTGGAAGGTATGGACCGTGGTGGTATCAACCAGTTGAAGACCGTTCTTAACTGCGCTCGCGTAGAGACTGATGCTGACGGAAACAAGTACATCTCCAACTCATCCACGAACATTCCTCGTCCTAACTCAGTGGCAGAGGGTCGTAATGTTGCGAATGTTATTTCCGACCGTTATGTAGAGGATGCTTCGTACGTTCGTATCCAATCAATCGGACTTTCATATACTGTTCCTTATGAGGCAGTGAAGAAGATTGGTTTGCATAACATGAGGGTATCGTTCAACGTTCAAAATGTGGCTACTTTCACCAACTATTCTGGTTTGAACCCAGAGGTTCCAAACATCAGTGCAATCAATCAAGGTGTTGACACGGGTAGCTATCCTTTGTCCAGATCTTATGTGATTGGTTTGAATTTTGATTTCTAATTAATAAAGAATTTTCGGTATGAAATTGAATAATTTAAAATATAAATCCTTGTTGTGGGGCCTGGGAGCTTTGGCTTTCTGCACGACTTCGTGCAAGGATTTCCTTGATGTGGATGTTTATGACCAGTATAGTACTGCGTCTGTAAACTCTTACAATGACTGTCTCTCTTTGACAAAGCCATTGTATGGTGCTCGTACATGGGCGGAGTATGATAGCAAGTTCTCTTGGTGCGTGAACGAGGGTATTCCTGGAGTCCTGTTCAATGTGTATCAGGAAGAGGGTGCATTGTTCCTGCTCTCTATCGGTGAGGATAACCCGATTTTATTGGAGGGATATCGTTCCTTGTATTCAGACGTGATTTCAATTAGTAACCAGGTTATTGAGACGGTAAGCGCTTTGGAGACGAACGCTTCCTTGACAGAAGCGCAGAAGAACCAAATCATTGCTGAGGCTCGTTTGTTCAGAGGCTATGCTCATTTCCTTGCGACGGAGTATTTCGGTGAGGTTCCTTTGGTTTTGCATAGTACGGAGGACATTTCTAAGAATATTGCTCTTCCTTGTGTTTCCCGTAAGACTTTGTACACCGCTATCGAGAACGACTTCAAGTTTGCGGAGGAGTATTTGCCGAAGTCTTCTAACGACAATTGGAGAGCTACCAAATATGCAGCTAAAGCGTTGTTGGCTAAGCTCTATTTGACGATGGGTTCTTGTGTGGCAGACCTTCCGGGAGCTACGTATCCATTCAAGGTTTCTCCAGCTGAATCTCAGGAATACATGAACAAGGTGGTTAGTTTGACTACTGAGGTGATAAACAGCAAGGTGGCTTCCTTGGATTCTCACAAGAATATCTTCTCGGCGGAGGGACGTACTGCTCCTTCGGCAGAGACTGTCTTGGCCCTCTATTATAGAATGGGTGAATATGGCGAAGGTTCCGCTTATCAGGCCCAGATGGCAAATGATGCTGTATGGAGTCCAGGTTCCGGTTGGGGATCTGGTAAGGGTATCTCTTATACGTTGTACAATTCATTCGCGAAGAACGACCCACGTTTGTATGAGTTGTGTATCGTCAATGACCGTGAGTATTTGACGGTTAAAGGCGAGAAGTATTACAATGGTCCTAATTATTCAAATTATGACATTAAGGTGGATCATGTAAAAACTGGAACTGAGTTCTTGAACTCTGGTCAATGTGTCCTGAATAATGTGAAGAAGTATATTTGGGGTGTTGATGGTACATCTGTGAACAGTGTCGGCATGTCTATTGACCGTCGTGCGGATATCATTCGTATTTCGGACGTCTATATGATGCGTGCTGAGGCTAAGATGGCTCTTGAAAACATGTCAGTAACTGCTAAGTCGTCTGTTGGTCTTTCCGATATCAATGCGGTGTTGGAGGCTCATGGCGCACCTCAAATCACTTCCCCTATCGCTTATTTCGACGACATGGAGGTGCAACCTACTTCATATACCTTTAATGTGAAGGTTGATGATGGTGCTCCGAAGGCATTTACTGTTCTCGGTAAAGTCGCGATGTACCACAACTTGGTTCGTACGGACTTCGTTCAGCAACGTCGTAAGGAGTTCGCTATGGAGGGTCAAGCATGGTTGGATTTGAAGCGTTTCTTCTATCGTGACCCGATAAATGCGGAGAAGTTCATGTATCAGATGGATCGTGGTATCCAGTTCTCTAAGAACCCTGAGGTTCAGGATGAGTCTCTCTTCGAAACGGAGACTGGTTACTTGCGTCGTCAACTCGTTCATGATTTGAATGAGGAGATCACGAACCAGCAATATGAGGGCTTCACTGCGGGAGATAACGAGCCAGAAATCTTTGTCAAGAGCTTCATTGACAACCACCGTTGGTATTTGCCAATACCAACTTCCGCAAAAGCTTATCTGTCATCTACTGTTCAAGATCTTGCAAGTCAGGTGGCTGATCAAACTTATCCTTATTAATGATTAAAATTATTTATAAAATGAGAAAAAAATATGGTTTCTTTGCATCGGTAGCCTCCTTGGCGCTTGGAACCGCAGGATTTCTTTCTTCTTGCGAGGACAAGTGTGTTGGTTGCCAATGTGATTCGTTCGTCGTTGACCATGTAGTTAACGCGGACTCTATGGATGTGGCCTTGACCCAATTGGATGCGAAAACCACTGTGGTGATTATCGGATCTGGCCTTTCTACTGCGAATGGAGTATATTTGGTTGACGCTGACAATAATCGTTATTCGGTTAATTTGAATCCTTCCTTTGTGACGGATGAGGCACTTGTCGTTACGTTGGATTGTGATGCGAACAATGTTCGTACTGAACGTCTCCTCGTTACTTCCAGCGGTGGATGTGAAAAATATGTTGAATTGGCTAAACCAGTTCCTTCTCCTTCCATCAAGATGTTCTATTCGGAGTTCGTTCCGGATGGTGATACGTTGAGGATCGCTGGTAATGCTTTCTTGTCTGTCCCTGGTGACGAGTTGAAGGTATACTTCTATGACAAGAATGACAATCCGATTAAAGCTGAGTATAAGAAGTCTCATGGAGACAGTGAGCTTTTGGTCATCGTGCCATCTGGTGTGGCTGACTCTAAGCCTGTCACTGTAGAGAACAAGTTCGGTAAGGCTACCAGTACGATGTTGTTCCGCGATACGAGAAACATTTTCTTGGACTTTGACGAGAAGGTCGCTTCCAACCAACATGGTGCACTCGAGCCATTTACGTTTGATTGGAATGACTATGTGACTACTAGTTCGAAGGCTTCTGTTTATGATGAGATGTTAACAGCTATCGGAGGTAAAATGCCTGCCCCATGTAATGGGTACTACGCTGTAATCACATCCACTGCTGATGGCTGGATGTTCAATCAGGATGAGATGATTTATCTTACGCCAAAAGATCAGGGACAAGAATATGTGAACTTGTTGGGTAGTTTCAAGGATCAGGACTTGGAGAATTTAGTTCTGAAGTTCGAGGTACTCGTTCCTTCTCAGGTTCCTTTGGGCGCATGGTTTTATGTTGTATTCTCCGCTTATGGCGCAGAAGATTGGAAGAACCTTTGTCCGGAGCTCTATGAGTTGGGTAACTGCGGTTTCTATAGCCGTGACTTGACTAAGGTTATGGATTTCAATAAGGAGACTAATTCTTGCGATAAAGTCGGTGAGGGTGTCCCTGCCGCTTGGCTTAACATGACTACGTTGTCTGTTGATGACACGAAGGATTCTCCATCTGCTACTTTGGCAAAATCATTTAACACTGGCGGAAAGTGGATGACTGTGGCTATCCCGTTGAAGTCTTCAGTATTCAAACAGGATGTTAGTTCATGGGGATTAGTAACGAACGAGAATTACATCTCTTGTGGAGACTTGAAGAAGGATAGAGACTTCGGAAATTTCTTCATCCACTGCGACGTGAACAATGGTTTCCAAGCTGAAGCCGCTCCAGCTTTCGGTGGTAAGCTCTTCTGTGCATTCGATAACTTCCGTATCGTCCCTGATGACAACGGTGGCGTTCGTTTCACGAAGTACTATGGCGCTATTCCAACATCCGCTTATCCATTCTAATGAGCTTTTCCGCTAATTACCGCTTAGTCGGTGATTGCTGAGATATAGAGTGAATTTTTGTGAACATCATTGTGGGGATTCCCCGCAATGATGTTCTTTTTTGTCCCCCCCTCTTCGAAATCTCCCTGCAAAAGGATTCATGCTTGTTACTCTCCATCCGCTTCTGAACATTTCCTAAGTTCAAATTAGAAGTGCAAA